>CAJUKK010000006.1 GCA_910586985.1 uncultured Christensenellaceae bacterium
TCGGTTGCCATTTCAACCGCACCACTCGCCAAGCCATATCCAAGACCGGCATAATACCCGGCACCGTCTTTGTATGCCTCCTCGGTGGAGTTACCGGCGGCGCTTGCCCCCAAGGTTGCGAGGCTTGCCATTTGAGAAACGGCGGCGGGCGCACCGGCTCCGCCCGTTGCTATCGTAACCGCTACGGAAGGAAGCATTTGACCTATGCCGCTCGCTACACTCTCTACGATACCGCCGTTTTTTGTGTATGAATATTTGAGGGCTTCTTGCCAATCGTTTCCGAAGGTCTCCATAGTCCAATCGTAGGATATGTGCTTCTTGACGTCATCTTGAAAGCCCTTATCGAATATACCACCGACAGCGCCGACAATGCCGGCGCCGAGGTCGTAAATTCCTTCGAGTCCTTTCACCGCTCCGGTAATAACATTCGCTGCTATATCTCCGATAGTGTGTCCGACTCTCACGAAAAAGTTTTGATTTTTTACTTTGTTTTCTTCGTATAAAGCATTGAGGCGCTCTTGCTCGACCCGTCTATCATACTCTTCCTTTTGAGTTAAGTATTGTTGATAGAGATTGCGGTTTTCGCGTTGCTGTTTCATTGCAAGCGCTCTTGCTCTTCTCTCCGAAGGAGTCATTTGATATGCCATACTTGCTCCCTAATTTTTATACTTTTTTATCGCTCTTGTACCATTGCCCGTTGTAGAAGGTTACATACAAGGTATTCCAATTCCCCCACGAATCCCACGCACCGGCACCGAAAGGACTCAATAGGAACGCCCCAATATCGTCCCAGAAGTTAAAGCCATTCGAGCCTCTATTATCCGCCTTAATTTCAAAGGTAGTTCCATTCGGAATCTTCGAGGCGTCATAGGGGTCTGTCGTTCCACATTTGGCTTTGAGTTGGTCTTTGAAGTCGTTGTTTCTCTTGATTTCATTGGCGTCGCTTTTGAGTTGCGAAGTGATTTGATATGTGCCTCCGTTATAAGTGAAGGTCTCTTGTCCGGAAGTGATTCGATTATCCTTTTCGATTTGTGATTCTTCTTCCGCCTTTTTCTCCGCCTCAACTTGACTATTGATATAATTCAAGCGAGTATTGTACTCATCTTCCGTGAGATACTGCCTATAACTATCGAGAACTTTTTTCGCATTATCCCAATCACCTTCATAGGATTGAAAATATTGAAGGGCTTCGTCTCTCATATCCTTGCGATATTGCTCTTGATTTGCCGATACACGGCTATTAACTTGCGCCTTCAACTTCGCCTTTTGTTCATCGGTTATATCGAGCCTATCGATTGCCGCATAAGCGGATTCCACCGACCTATCCGTCAAGTTCGCAATCGTACTCAAATAGTTATTGTAGGTAGAATCTTGTCGCTTCGTTACATTGCCTTGGGCTACGCTTGTCGCAAGCATTTTGAGGAGATTCTTTTGCTCTTCGTTAATATCTCCGCTCATAATTTGTTGGAAAAGTGCGTCCGTTGTCTCGTCCGAAGCCCCGGAGATGATTCCCTTCAAAGTCTCGTAGTTATCCGCTTGCGTTCCCTCGAAGATATTTTTGCTCGTACTTCCGGCTAACTCTTTACGGGAGGCGGTGGCTTCGTTGTACTTGTCGGCTATGCTTTGTAAAGCGTTTTGCCGATATTGTTCAAGTTCGTTTGTCGCACTTGTCTTGTTGGTATCGAGAGAGGTTTTATTTGCTTGATAATCGCTCTCGATATTCCCCATAGTATTCGCATAGTTATTGTAGGCTTGGAGTTGCGAAGTCTCGCTCACGCCCAGCCCTCCGAGACCTTGTGCCTTTACTTGTGCCGGGAGATATTTTTTTAACTTGTCGAGCGTGATACTTGCCGCTTGTTGCGCTTGCGATTTGCTCTTATCGAGAGACTCTTGCGAGGCTCTATATTGTTCGAGCAATGATTCAAGTTGCGAATCGTAATAGGAATTACGATTTTCTTCATCGGCGGCTTTTTGACTTTCATCGTTAAGACCTTGTTGATAATAGCCATAAAGGTTTTTGAGAACATTCCAAACGCTGTCGCTCATTCCCTCTCTTCTCGTCAAAGGGCTACCGTCATAATCGTACCCATAATTTTCCTTGAACATTTCAAGGAAGTCATTTGTGCCGTTATATGAGCCGGCGTCCGTCCTTCCTCCTTGGGTCTCGGTTTCCGTAGCAAGCGGAGCCGGATTGCTCGTAGGTTGTTGAATCGGGGTTTGCGGATTGCCCTTCGTTAATTGAAGGTACTTATCGAGCGGATTTGAAGAAGCGGTTGTTCCGCTCGGCTTACTCGGAAGAATCGTAGGCATTTTTTCGAGATTGCCAGAATTACCTCCGATGATTACCCCTTCTTTTGTTACACCGCCGGGAACACCGCCACCTCCGATGATTCCGACCCTTGAACTATCGAGCATACCCTTTCTTATTGCCGAATTGTCAAAACTCGGTATCTTCCCAATGGAAGGATTCATAGCGGAAGCGTAATTGTTAAGCGAAGGCAATTTAGGAGAAATACCCACCTCCGAAGTGGGGGCTTTCTTGGAATTGAGTGCTTGAATATACTCCGCTTGGCTCGAATATCCGAGTTGTTTCCACAAAGGAATTAAAGTGTTATTGCTCATCTTCGACCTCCGTCTTTACTTCCTCTTTTGGAAGCGATTGAATGTAGTTATGGAACATTTCGAGGTTATTTGTTTTATTGACTATCCTCGTCCGATATTCTCCGGTTACAAACATAAACGAGTTATACATTTTAATACAACCCATAATGAGGAAAATTACCACTTGCAAGCCGTTCCAAATCAAGGTCGCATAATTGAAGTCTTGTATAAGTCTCACGCCATAGTAACCAAATATACCGGCAATACAAATCTTTGTGATTATATCCCTCACGCTTGTTTGGGTCTCATATTGCCCCTTCGTTCTTCCGAAGTTGTAAGGGTCTTGCTTCTTGCCGCCCTCGCTTGTCAAAGCCCCGGCGGTGATAGGAGTGAGTTTGAGGTGAAGTGCTTTTTTGAAGCACCGGATTCTCGCTTTCTCGGTCTTGCGAAGAGTTTTGTTTTTGAGTTTTTCTTCGTCTGGTATAAAATCTTTTGCCGACCCGTCCTCATTGAAGTAGTCCTCGTATCGCATACCCTCGGAAGCCAATACTCTCGTCCTTTGAACTTTGAGATTTTCCTCGTTTTTGAGTTTGCACCACTCATCGAGTCTGTCGATATATGGAGAGATTTTTACCACCGTCTCTCCGTGCGTTACTATTGCCATTTGCACCCTTTCATCTCGGTCTCCGTTCATCATTCCTTGAAGGTCAAACACCCTATTGATAAACAAGCCGAGAAAGAATACTACGGCGGTATCGGCTATAATCTCGCCTATTGTTTTCCCTGTCTCGTCAACCGTAATAAAAGCCGTAGCGATATACACAATAGAGACGAGAGCCACGATGAAATAACCGATATTTTGTTTGAAAAAGTCTCTTATTTTTTCGTTCATTATACCCTCCCGTTACCGACATATTTTTTTAGCACTTCTTCGACCTTGGAAGTTGTTGCGTCTGCCGTTTTTTCGATGAGAATTTTCTCTTTCGTTTTCTTGATGAAGTATTGGAAGAAAAGCATATCAAGAACTTCTCCGGCGAGTGCCATTCCGCTCAATAGAATCAAATCGTTCATTAGTGCTTGTAATAAGTATGCCATAACAAAAACTATACCGAACAATACAATTCTTCTCGGCATTTGCAATTTGCCTATAACTTTCAAAAAAATGAAGAATAGACACAATACTCCACCCACGCAAAGTTTGACCGTATCGCCGGGAGTTTTTGTGTAATTATCCCACCGAATAATCAAGATAACGAGAAGAGGCGCTATCGAGACGATAAAACTTCCTATGTAGAGGAACACAAGCCGAAGTTTAAGATTCGGTTGCTTCTTGGTCTTTTCCATTTTTACCTACCTTCTCGATTTCGGCAGCATACCCATTCTTGACGAGTTCTTCCATATTACCGAAACCGATTCTCGTAATTTTCTCGGCATTTGCGGAGGCTTGCTCGATTCGAGTCAACCTTTCATCAAAGTCTTTTACTTTTTGAGAAAAATCATCGGCTATTGCTTGCAATTTTGCCTCGGCGTCCTGTGCAAAAGATTCTATCTTTTGAATACTCTTCTCACCATTTTCCTTTGTGCCATTCACGTCATTTGCGGCGTCTTTGAATTTATCGCTTGCTTTTTTGACTTTTGCGAGAATGGGCGAAACACCTATAATAATCGTACCTATCGCACTTATAGCCAAAACCGCATAAGGAACGAGTTCCTCCTTTACCCACGCTCCCCAATCCTTTTCCTCTTCCGCCGTGGTCTCTACGGTCTCATCTGTCTCGGTGGAGGCATATACCACGGAAGAAGTCGGAAGCGCAACGAGAAGCACTCCGATTCCGAGAGCAAAGAAGATGAGAAGCGTTAATAATACTCTTTTAGTTTTTGTCATCGTTTTTCTCCTTTTCATCGACAATGCCAAAGTCCGAGAGAGGAATCTCTTTGCCTTCAATAAGGTCATAATACTTATCACAAGGCTCTTGACACCCCTCCTTCTCGCAGATTTGGCATATATTTTCCACCGTGATTCTCATTATTCAAACCACTCCGGATTGAGGTTGTGATTGCCGCTTGCTTCGATTTCCGCCTTGCTTTTTCCGTCAAGGTCATTTACCCAGATTTCGAGTGCGTCATTCACCTCTTTTGTAGAGAGGAAGCCTTCCTCAACTTGCTTGTTGGCAGATTCCAACCACTTCTTTTTGCTGAATACCATTTTTAATTACCTCCATAAATTTTTTGGCATAATTGCTTACGATTTTTTTGAGTTTCCACTTGGGAGCGAAAGGATAGATTTTCTCCCGGTAGAATTTCCAACCGTTTATATGAGTGAGCCAACCAAGCAAGGAAAGCAAGCCTCTCGCTTGCGAGACCGTTATGTAGCCAGCCTTCTTAACATTCCTCACTCTTCGGCACAATCGAAAAAAGATTTTCTTCCGAAGCACCACCTTCTCTTTATAGAAGCGAAACCCCACGAAGTCGATAGGTCGGCTATTCACCTTCCATATCTGATAATTCGGCTTCAAGTGAAGCCCTATCTCGTTGAGGTATGCTTCCATTCGGGCGATTGCTTTACGAAGTTTTCTTTTGTTGGTATCGAGTAAAACCATATCGTCTACATATCGGACGTAATACTTAATACCAAGTTCCTCCTTCACAAAATGGTCGAAACCCTCCAAGAAGAAATTGCTAAACCATTGCGAGGTGTAATATCCGATAGGAAGGCAATCTCCGCCATTCTCCAAGATTTTTCCTATCAACCCGATAACACGCTTGTCTTTGATTTTCCTCTCGAACATAGGCAGAAGATATTTGGGCTTCACACTATTGAAGAATTTGGATATATCCAACTTCGCCACATACCTAACCTTCTCGTCCTTCAAGGCTCTCTCGACAAACTTCTTCGCCTCCATTCCTCCCCTTCCCGGAACGCTTCCGCAACTATACCTATACATACCTTTTTGAATGATAGGCTCTATCGCGAGCATTAAAACCCAATGAAGGATCTGGTCGGGGAAGAACTTCGGCACGGTTATCATTCTTGTCTTTGAGCAAGACCGGTCATATATCTCGATTTGTCGATTCGGACTCAATACCACGGTCTCATTGACGAGCATATCTTGTATTCTCAAAGCATACTCATCGATTTTTGCAAGCACCTTTCTTATGTAGTATTTTTGAGTCTTTCCTTGCGCCGCCTTGTGAATAGCGTATTTTATCAAGGCTATATCGCACATTTTTTCGTATAAATGACCTATTCTTTTCATAGTCCTTTTAATCTTCTCACGGTCTTTCGAGAAACCTACTAAACCGCCCTCTTACGAAGTATTTTTTGGCAAGAGCCAAGGGATATGCATGCTACATAATTTATTCGATTAAAATGCGACCGCCGATGTTCGAGTTCGAGTTGGAAGCAGAATTGTTACCGTTCCAATACCAAAGACCGGCAGCCGACCCGTTGTTCCAATTCCCACCGACATTCAGCACAGGCTGCACACAAGACCCTATATTTTTTTACATACCAAAGGGAGAGGGGTCTCCCTTTGAATCCCTCTCTCAAAGAGGCTTGTAGCAAAGGCGACCGCCGAAGTACGAGGCCGAGTTGGAAGCAGAATAGTTACCGCTCCAAGACCAAAGACCGGCAGCCGACCCGCTGCTCCAAGACCCACCGACAGCCAGCACAGTGCCACCATAATTGTAGTAATAGTCGCAATAATGAGAGTTTTCGCTTGCTCCAATTTCGGTAGTATAGCCAAGAAGAGGGAATTTATCGAAGTATTCAATCTTCTTACAATAACCCTCGTTATTGCTACACCTATCCCCCACATAGAAATACGGGGGTTTTGTGTCCTCGCTCTTATACTTCGTAGGGTCAAGGCAGATATAGACTTTTTCCGCCGAGAAGGTTATACCGTCGCACCACTTCCAGACGTTACCCCAAGGATTTTCGATTCCCCTATATTTGCAAGCGTGGTGTCCGTCCGTATTGCAAGCGGTATCTCCCTCTTCGTGATTTGTATTCCACGACCCGGAGGGAGTCTTTACATTGTCGGTATGCCCCGTTTGGAGTGCCGCCGAGTTTCCGTCCGTCCAACCTCTCATAATGGATTGACAGTTTGTAGTTGCAAACTCCACAAGGAACAATTCCTTGATGATAGCGTCAATGAGGAAGTCGTATTGTTGATACCCTTCGCCGTGCGCCATACAAGCCGTTCTTAATTGCGGAAGTGTGATATTGACAAGGCAAGTCGCTCCGCTCTTCGAGTAGGCTTTTGTTTTGTCTCCCGAAGCCTCGTATTTGCCGACCAGAACATAGTCAATCTCGTTACCCTTTCCGTCCACAAAGAGCGTAGAAAAGCCCTCATAGCGGAAGCCCGATATTTGGTGCTTGTAAGTGCCATTTGCGTTTTTCGTGATTTTGGAGTAGAACTTGGGAATGTAGATGAACACATTGCCAAATTCGTCTACTACCTCGTGCATATCGCTCCAAGGGAAGCACTTGTCGAAGTCGCTATGGATTTCGCTTGCCCCCTTCGAGTAGGTCATACCTACTGCCCCGTCCGTTCTCGTGAGCGAAGGGCTGGATTGACCCACTCCGTCCACGCCATAGATTCTCGCTTTTTCTAATAGCATTTTGTTATCCTCCTATTTTATAGATTTAATGCTTTTTCGATTTTTTTGAGGCGCTTATCCAAGGCGCTTCCTTTTATAACACCGCTTGTCTTTTCGGCTTCGAGGGCGAAGCCACAAGCCTTCGCTTCCTCAATCTCGCCTTGAAGGTCGGTTTTTACCTTTGCCACTTTGGAATCCGTCTCGCTCTTTGCGTATGCCCCTATATCGGAGGCGGAAAGAGTTATATCGGACGAAAGAGGTTTTCCGTTTATCTTCCTACTATTTGCCACAAGACCGCTTATGAGACTTGTAATATCGATAGGAATTTTATTGCCGTTTTTGAGGGTCAATGTTAATACTCCGTTGTCATAAGAGCCATTCATAACGAGGCTCTCAACGGGGAAGTCTACCGAGTCCTCTACAAGCGTTTCCCCCTTGGGATTGGTGAGTTTAACCGAGAGGATATAATTGTCATCGAGAGACACTTGCAAGCCCGTAGGACGCTTTTTTAAGGCTCGGTCAATAGAGCCTCCGCCTATGAAGTTTCTCGCCCCTTCTGCCTCTTGTGCATAGAACGCTCCGAAGCCATAGACACCGGCAATATCAATCTCGTTACGGATTGCCGAGACGTCTTGATTGGTAAGGTCAATTCTCCTATCCACTCTCGCCACTTGCTCGTTGAAGGTTGTCTCGTTGACAAGCCCGGAGATGAGGTCGGATATATCCACCGCAAGAGGCTCTTCTTCTCCCTTGACTTTGAGATACACCGTGCCTTCATCGTACCACGCTCCGATAATCATTGTTTCGAGAGGAAGGTCAACGCTTTTTGAATCAAGCACCTTCCCTTCAAAGTTTTTGAGTTCAAGTGTGATGATGAAAGTGGTTGGGTCTATGGAATACTCGATATAAGCCGCCCTCTTCGCCAACTCGTCATACACTACCTTCTTCGGAACGGCGTCATCGTTAGCCGTAGGATTGCCTACTCCCATTCTTCCTCCGGAGCGATATTCGGCAATCTTGCCCTCGGAAGGCTCGGTAGAGATTTCCTTCGTGAGTTGCGCCCCGGTAGGACTTATTACATAAGCCCTTGTGAGTTTGTTCTCGCCCACAACCTTGTTGAGTTTGTTATCTTCGAGCGCCGCCACCCTCTCGGCGTTGCTTGTGATAGTATCATAGCCGTAAACGGTGAAGCCGCTCAAAGAGGATTGATATTCTTTGAGGAGTTCTTTGGGAACGGCGAAGGTTGTATTGCCTTGGAACGCACCTTCTTCTATCGTGTATCTCTTTGTAATGAGAACGGTAGAAAGGTTTACGAAAGCCCCACTTGCAACCGCCTCAACGGGATATTTATTCCCCTCAAAGAGAACTTCCGAAGGTAGTTCAATCTTGTCGCTCTCGCCCTCATAGCCCGTTATGGTAAACTCATTATCCGCAAAAGTGAAGATGAATCCATTTGTGCTATGATAGAACTCGCCGGCTACATTGCTTATCGTATCGTAGCCCGTAGAGGTCTGTCCGATAATCTCATTTACCTCGTCAACCACACGGTCAACTTCGGCTATTGCCGATTGTGATATATCGGCTATCGGTTGCCAAAAGGCTCTTCGTATATCGTCTGCCTTGTAGCCCGAATCCGTTGGGTTATTCGGCAAGGTATAGGCGGATTTTCTTCGTATTGCCGCTTTGGTCTCGGCACTTACTTTCTTAATCTTTGCCATACTATTCCACTCCTTTATTTGATTTATTGATTTTGTATAGCACGGTGAAGGTGTTCACTATGCAATCGCTATCGTTGTCCGAAACGAAGCGGAAGATGATGAAGTTAAAATTCCTCTCCTTGCACTTTACGGAATAACTATTTGCAAATCCCGTCTCGAACGAGAAATTCTCGAATGAGAAGTTATCGAATGAGAAAACATTGATACCCTTCGCATTGATGAGTTTGTTTACGCTTCTCGTCTCATACCCAAAGGAAAGTTTTCCGTTTATCTCCGGGTTGGTCGATATTGTCATCTTCAAAAGAGTCTTGCTCGATTCGTTCGTTCCAAGGTCGAAGATTGGCGTGTACCACTCGGCAACCACATTCTCTCTATGAGTTACCCTTGCCGTGATAGAGGTTGGAAGTGTGCCGTTGTAGTTCGTTAAGGTTAATACCTCGCCCGATTTATACTCTTTGAGTTGGAAGGTCGATTCCGTGATATTCGAGAGATAAAGTGTTTTCTGAGAGATATATTTACAAAGCCTAAAACCTTCGCCCGTTATCTCCACCTCGTTTCCCTCGTCATCGATTAGACCGAAGCAGCAAGCACCTTTGTCTATCTCGTGGAAGAGGTATTTTGTGTTAAGACTCAATCCGCTTCCTTCCACATTGTCGGCATAAACTTCCGTTCCTTCCGTGAGGTTTACTATCTCTTCTTCGGTTACATAGATTTTATTTCCCTTGACGGTGAAGTCTCTCAATGCAAGAGCATAAATCCCACTCGTTGAGAATGTGATTATATCGTTCTCGGCAAGGTCAACTCTTATGTGTGAGTTATAGGTAATGCGATTGTTGAGCAAGTCCAAAGAGAGGTCTCCCGGTTGACTCGTTTGGTGAGTTCTATCGGTGTATTCATTATCGAAAACACACACTTGACCGTCTCTCGTTCCGAAGCAAAGTTCATTGTCTACAACCGCCCACACTCTAACCGGGATATTCGTCCAATACCACCACTCATAATTGTAAGACCCGTCAATATCGTCCTCGCTTGTGTATTTGAATCGAGAATCCGCAATATAGCAAACGTCATCAAGCGAAAGATAATAGCGATTTTTATATACAATCCCAACCGCCTCCGAGAGATTTTCGTGCCTTGTGAGTTTTTCGTTGATAGAACGGCTTCGCTCTCTGGCATATCTCTCCGTGGTTGCCACATTCTCGGCAAGCACGATTCCGAAAATCCCATTTCGAGAAAGAATGATATTGTCTCCCCCAAAATTCACGCAAGCATAACGGCTTATAATTCCTTCGCCTATGCTCCCGGCGGAAGTAGGGAAAATGCCTCTTATCGAATCGATATTCCCGGCGGGATCATATTCTTTTGAATAAGTTCCCGTCCGATAAAAGATACTTGCTTCTTGGCTATTTTCTTGCTTGTATATAACGAGTGTGCTATCCGAAAGTCTTGCATAACCGCCTATCGCCACACTATCGCTACCCATTGAAGCGGTGTTGAGGTCTCCAAAGTAGGTGTAATCGTCCATTTCGGAATGGAAGTCGATATTCGGATAATTCGGATTCCCACTCAAAAACAACCTATCGGTGTTACCGTCTACACCAAATAAAATTCCGAATTGGCATTGGGTAATTCTATCCGCATAGCCTTCTACCGCACACTCGAAAGTAACGATTATATTATCTCTGCCCTCCATTTGAGGAGTTGAATCAATCGTGAGCGTGATTTGACCCGTTGCGTAGTTTACACTTCCGCACTCTTCGGCAGCCACACTCTCATCATCTTTTTTGGTCTTGAAGAGTTTTGTCTTGTCGGAGGAATTATTCTCTATCGTATATGTAACGGTTGAGCCTCCCTCCATTGTTTCAAGCACGATGAGCAAATTGCTTCCCTCGTCCACCTTGCCGGAATCAAGCGTCCAAGTGAGAGAAGTCTCCCCTTCCTTGAAGGCTCTTCCGAGGAGTTGATTTTTTCTCAAAGACGATAGGAGATTGACGTCATCGAGATTTCCTCTCGTATCGTCCGAAATGGAATCATCATCGATAGAGATTGTTGTAGTCGGAATATAAGTGTCCTCATTATTGACTACTCTTCGGAGTTCATAGGTTTTGCCTTCGTTCCACGACCCCCAAACAAGATAATCTCCACACCCGATAATGTAGCACTTCCCTTGATTGACGAAGGCTTGGCTTCTCGTATTCGTCAATATCGAAGGATTCACCTTTGCCGGGAGATAGGTCGATGAGAGCGTTATATCTTCGTAGGAATACTCTCCACCCTCTTTTACGATTCGGTATATCCGATTCCCGGCGTGAACAAGCAAATCTTTTCGCTTGCCCTTGATGAACTGAAAAATCCCGTTGATAGGTTGGGCGTTACCGTCAATATCCTCGATTCGGAAAAGTTCGTTCCAACCATTTCTCTTCCTATTGACCCCATACTCATTGATGAAGTTTCGCATATTGGAGGCACGATTCGAGTGTACTCTTAAAGGAGAACTTGAAAAATCCACACCCTTGAAATTTTCAAGTGTGAGTTGTTTCCTTTCTTTGAGTTGTATATGGCTACTTGCTCTCATCTTAAATCTCCGTTTGAGATATTTTGGTAAACACCTTCCCCGAATGGGATTGCTTTGTTTGAACTACTTGCTCCATTGCCATTTCAAACCAATTCCTCGCTTCGTTCGCTTCGTCCGGCTCATCGTCTCGGAAGAGGTCTCCCTTGACGAAATACGGAATATGAGTCGCTATCTTATCGGGAATGGCGAGTTCCGTATTGTCATCGGTCTCGGAGGTAACTCTCGGAATTGAGGGATAATATAAAACCGTATAAGTCGTATGCTCATCGAGCAATGGAAGCACGAGAACATTGCCTTCCATACGGAACTCCGCATTACCCTCATACTCCTCCCTTCTCTCACATACAAGCCTATCAATATCGCAAAAATCCTCAATAAGCGTGGCGAGGTCAAAGCGAATGTATGAATCGCTTGCAAGCCCTTCGGAAGCGTTCAAAGTGTATGCCTTGATAGGAAGCACTCTTTTCTCTTCCAAGACCGAGAAGCACCGATTTATAGCCCCCGGCATATTGACGAGATAACTACCGTAATTCTCATCTCGAAGGGCATTATCGAGTTCGTCAATCGACAAGTCCGTGTGTGTACTCACAAACATTATCTTCAACGATTCGACTTTAATATCTCCAAGTTTCATAATCGTCTCCTTGTAGCAATTTGACGGAGTTGCACCGCCTATACTCTTAATTGCATAAAGAGCCTACCTATGCGATAGGCTCTTGTTTCGTTATACGAGCGCCGCAACGCCGATTTTGGGAGTGCCGGGAGATACCACGACAATCTTCCCCTTGTTCTCGCCGGAGACATTTTTGAATCTGCCGCTTTCGAGTTTCAAGAGGCTCGTGCCTACCGGAACGGTGAGGTTGAGGTCTGCCACGCCTTGAATACTGTTGCCCGCCTTCACGGTAAGCGTAGTTGCCGCCGTAGCGACCACAACGAGAACGATTTTATCGTCTCTCTCCGTAAATTCCACCGCCTTTTCGGTGTCGGCGGTAAGCGCTTCGAGTTCCACGGTTGCGAGTTCGTTTCTCATTTTAAGTTCCATATTCCTTGTCCTCCTTATGCGTATTTGACGTTGATATTGATGATTTCTTTCGGACGGACTACCTTGGCGTCAAACAAGATAAAGCCCTTCACGGCGTCTGCGAACTTCTTCTCCGGGCGGTATGCCTCGGTGTGAGTGAGAGGTTTCGCAAAGGCGATCGCCCTTTGAGTACGAATCATAATGTTGTCCGTAGCGCCGGAATCCGTTTTGTGGACGTTGTTCGACATTTTAACGATGACCTTGCCGTACATACCCACTTTACCGTTTTTGAGAATCTCGCTGTTGTTCGTGTCCTCGAAGCGATATGCCTTTTTGAGAATCGTATAGAATCTCGGAGATACCGTAACAACGATTTTCGTGGACTCTTTGACGTCGTTCTCGAAGAGTTTTTGAATGGCGAGGTCAAGCACGTCAAGGACGTATGCTTCGCCGGAGGCGGCGGTCTCTTTCGCCACAACCTTCGGAGCGGCGGTATAAAGCGAGGCAACGGACGAATCCTTTGCGAAACTTGCGATATAGGTATCAACCTCGTTTGCAAGCCCCTCGCTCGTCTCGGCTTCGAGTGCGTCCATAATTCCGTCAACCGCTTGCGCCTTGTCAATATCCCCTACGAGATAGTTGAAGTAGGCGATTTGGTTGATATACATAATCACAGACGTATCTTCAATTTCCTCCGGAGCGTCAATGTCGTTGTTGCGGCTTGCCTTCGCAATTCTTTTAATCGTAGGCTTGCCTACGCCCAGAATCGTTACGGATTCGCCTTTTTTCTTGACCTTGCCTTCATATTTGCGGTTGCAATCTTCCGCAAAAACGCAAAGTCTTTCGAGTTCTCTGTTGATACCCTCCGACCATACGGAAGGAATAAAATTTTGGTATGCCATAATAGAATTATCCTCCTTCTTTGTTTATTTTGTTTATTTCCACTTTCGCATACTTGCCCTAATCTTGTCATAGTTCTTATGGACTTCCTCTTGGGTCATCTTTTGAACTTGCTCTTT
Source organism: uncultured Christensenellaceae bacterium (assembly GCA_910586985.1). Lineage (GTDB taxonomy): Bacteria > Bacillota > Clostridia > Christensenellales > Borkfalkiaceae > Gallimonas. Next base: position 13,537 of record CAJUKK010000006.1, read on the forward strand.
TGTGAAGAAGCCACTATCCGCTCCGTTAGGGCTGGATAGAGCGCCGGGTGAAGCCTTTGAGTTGGCGAGAGTCTGTTTTGCAATTTGTCTCGCCTTCTTCTCGTATTCCGCCACCAACCCCACAAATCCTTCATAGATTTCCGAGAGTGGAAGCGTTCCTACTTTGCCGCTTGCGAATGATTGGAATTGCTTATCTTGGAGAAGAGTATTTATATCGACCTCCGGGTGCTTGGTTGCAAAGTCATCATAGTCCTTGCGATACCATTCCTTTTCGGTCTCCTCTCTCGTTTGTTTGGCAATCCTTTCCTTCTCTTTCGCCTTGTGGAACTTCGAGAAGTCTGCCAAAGGGTCTCCGCCCTTGGTCTCGATTTCCTTCATCGTCAAGTATTCTTCCACGTCTGCCGAGTCTTTCATCTCTTCGCCCGTGAATGGATTCTTTCCTCCGAGGGTCTCGATAATGGCTTGCTCTCTCGCCGCTTTCAATTCTTGCTTGCGTTCTGCCTCACGCCTACGGCGAGCATTTTCGGAGTTTTGCTCACGAGATTGCGAAGGCTCTTCCTTCTTCGGAGGTTGAGGCTTTTGCTCTCCACCTTGTTCCGAAGTATCGGTGAACTCCGCTTCGTTTTCTTTCTCCGTGTCTTGTTGGTTGTCGGCAGCGTTCCCGTCAACCGAAGGATTGTTCTCCTCCTCATTTGTTTGCGCTGTTTTGAGTTCGTCTGGCATAGCTTTCTCCTTTGGATTTTTCCGCTATTCCGTGCGTAAGATTTTTGTATAGCATAGGTCGAAGCCTAATTACTATCTTTGTTTGTAGGTCGCTTGACCTCTTTCCCATAGTTCGGGCAATTTTTATTCCGGCACACTTGAATCTTCAAATCTCCGATTCGCTTGACCGTTGCCGCCGTTTTGCATTTAGGGCATAACATTTTGAATACCTCCTTGACTTGCGAGAGCCGTTGCGAAGTCCGTTGCGTCTTGCCTCGTTTCGGCTATTGCTTGGTTTCCGAGATTGATTTGCTCGTTCGCTTGGCTTAACTTCGCCTTGGATTCCACATATAGATTTGCGAGAAGCGTTTTTAGGTGGTTGTTCTCTTGAATGAGCGAGACCACCTTGTCTACCGTCTCTTTTTGTTGCTGAATAACCTTGGACGATTCCGCTAATTGCTCGCCTAATTGTTGCACTTGTTGAGTGAGTTGTTGTACTTGACTTTGCTCGTCCTCTTCGATTCCTTTGAGAATTTCCGTGCGATTGGAGAGAGCGTCCTTGGGATATGCCTTCAAGTAGGTTTTCATCGAAATAAGCCCCTTACCGAGAAGCATATCAAGAGCATTTATATCGCCAGCCGCACTCGACTTCGTTCCGGCGGTTGTCTCTACCACTACCTCAAAGTCAATGGATTGATAATCGGCGCTATTGAACACGTCCGTCATCTCGACCTCTTCCTCTTGGGGCTTGCCCGTACTATCGAGAATCGGTTGCCCTTGCAAGTCCACCTTGGGAGCGTTTTGCTCATAGGTAAACTCTTTCTCCGTGTAGTAGAGTTTGAAGAATTGTGCGAGGATTTTCCCTTGCTTCTCCTTGACAAGCCAGAAGGCGTCTTTGAGTTCCTCTACCGGTTGTTGTGCTTGGGATTGAAGTTGAGCAATGGCGGCACCGGACATACTCGCTCCGAGCGTCTCCCCGGTCATAACCTCGGTAGAGCCGGTCATTACTCTCGTTAATTGAGTCAAGGTGTCGATGAGTTGAAGCGGTTGCGATTGCATTGCTTGCTCGGTCATCTTGCGGATTCCGTTGCCCGTTAGCGAATAGTCAACGAGGACTTGACCCGGCTCGTTGTTTATCACTTGCCCTTTGAGAGCGTTAGGGTGAACGATATACTTTCCCCAAGCGACCTCTTGTGCGTTTAAGAGGCTCATTGCAAGGTTGAAGTTTATAGCCTTTTGATTGGGAATGATACCCTCTACCTCTCCGAGTCCGTAGATAGACTTCTCACGGATTTCATAGTTCCCTACGACTATCGGGTAGAGCGAAGCCTTTACTCCTTCGTGGGTCAACTCTTCGCCTTCTCCGTTGTCCGGGAGGCTATTGTTTGGAGCGTCCTCTTCAAATCCGAGTTCCTTGGCGGCGGCTTCGAGGTCGGGAGCAAGAGGGAACGGCTTATTTATGACTACCGTCCTCGTTGCTTTCTCGCAATAGACTTCTCCGCCTTTGCGGAAGTACCTCGTAAGCACCGTGCAAAGTTTATTTCCTTCTTGCTCGATTACTCCGTATTTGCTATCCGGCTCATCGGAGACAATCGCCTCCGGGTCTACCCCTTTGTCGCATTTCGCCCTCACGCTCTCTACGTCCTCACGAGAGGCAATGAGAATCCACTTTTGCTTTTGCTCATCGAGTTCCGTGGGATTCGAGAAGAAGATATTGAGAGGGTCTATAATCTCACACCTCAATCCACCCTCTTTGATTCCGTTCTTGCCTTTTGCTTCGGAATCCCAATAGTAGTGATAGAAGTACGAGCCTTTCTTTACTCCGTCATCAATCGCCTTTTTGTCGAGGGCTTCTTGCCCGATTTCCTTTTGGATATAGGCGGCGAAGTTATTGAACTTCTCCACGTCTGCCATTTCATCTTCGGCTTTGTAGATGATTTTGACGGGAGTAGCGAGGATTGCACTCTTCTTGTTCCGGCATATCATTTTGATAATATTGACTACCGGGCGAGGAAGGTTTTTGGTGTTCTTCGTGGGCACTGCCCATTGCTTTCCTTCGTAGAAGTTGACGAAGGTCGGAAGGTTTTTGGCGAGACCGCTACTTTGTTGGTAGGTCAAACCGTTCTCATAATCTTCCCAAAGAGCCGTAACCTCCGAAACGCTGTCTCTCGCTTCGGTTGTTTGCGTGTTTGGATTAGCCATTCTCATCTTCCTCCTTTGCTCCGTTTAGCCACTCATCGAGGATTTGAGAGGCGGAGACGGGTGCGTCCTCTTGCGAAGTTCTTGCCGATATGGTTTTCAAGTCCTTTACGCAATCTTTGAGTTCGCTTATCTCCTTTTCAAGTGCGGCATTTTTCTCTTCAAGCGCCTTGATTCGTTTCTTATATCCGAACATTAGAAGTCCTCCCAATTCATAAATCCATTCCCTTCATCGCTCTCGCTCGTGAAGTTTTCTTCGATGAAGTCATCTTCCTCCGCTTCCGCTTCAACCCATAGGTTGGATTGTTGCGAGGAGATGAAGTGAGCAATCGCCTTCGCCATTACCAAGTCATCGTGAGCACCCTCAATGGCTTCCATTTTGCCATTCTCTTTCTTGACGAAGGTAGTCATCTCTTTGAGCGTTTCAACGTCCACCTCAATCGTGGGGTCTTGTCGCATAAGAAGAACGAGTTCTCCGATGATGATAGGCTTGGTCTTTTTAGTGGTCTCAAATCCCGGAACGGTCTCAACCTTATCGGAGATTTTATCCACCCTCTCACGCATATAGAGATTGGTGTAGCCGAATTTTTGAATGACCCTTGTCGGGTATCGGCTATAATTCGTCTCTATTCCGATGAGTGCGTTATTGTAGTACATAGCGAGGCAAAGCATTTGTTCAGCGTATAAGTCCTCGTCTATGAGTTGCTTCCGAAGAGTCGCAACGGTCTTTCCGTTGGTGTTATCGATTACCTTGCCCGTGTAGTAGTCCTCTCCACTCCCGGCGGTATCGCCTCCGAGGACATAGGGGCATTTGGAGACAATCACTCCTTCGCCATTCCTCTTGACCTTCGGCTCTTCGTGAATCGTGATATATCCGTCTCGGCTCTCTACGAACTCTACATTCTTCAAGTGCCATTCGGTATCGACTATCTCGCCCTTGGAATCTTGTATCGGAGTTGCTACCTTGTCGTACTTGAAATAGCCTTTCTTAACGGCTTGCAAGGTGCTTACTCTCGCTAATTGGTTGTTAAGTGCCTCCTTGTCAAAGACACAATCACCGGACGAAACAAAGGCTTCCGTGGGCGTTATAGGGTACTCTTGCTTGATAGTGTTCTTATCGAGATAGGAGTCATACTTCTTGCAATACCAAGTTATTTGCTCCTTATCAAGCCCCTTCGCCTTTAATACCTCTATCCTCTCCAAGAGCCAAGGGTCTTTCGTTTCGAGGTATTGATATTCGGTGCTTCGATATTCCGAAGTCCTCCACCACTCATAGAAGAGGTTGTTGCACGATTCGGAATCCCAAAGGTCTTTCGCCTCGTTGAAGCCGTTCGCCGTTGTCTCGTACACCCGGAAGGCGTCCTCGGTCATCGCTTCGCCTATCGACTTTTGGAGGTTGGCAAGGCTACACTCATAAAAGGCTACCTCGGAGAAGTGTACGAAGTTCAAGGTGCGTGAACGTCCTACTTGGTCGGAAGCGGTTGCGATACGCCACGATGAATTGAGTTTATCGAAGAAGAGTTCGTTGACCGAGTTGAACTTCTCCGTAGGCTTTAACTCTTCCGGGAGGCGGTTATATACCACCCTCGCCTTATCGTTGAATATCGCCCTCGTATTGTCTCCACTATCGGCAAGCGTGAAGCCAGAGAAGTTCTTTTGCACTATCGCAAAGGCGAGTTGCATTGCCGTTATGAGACTTGTGAATCCTTGCTGCCTTCCCTTCAAAATGAAGTAGGGCTTCTTCGTTCCCCATTCCTCGAACTTGGAGATGAAGTCTCTTTGCACTTCGTTGAGGAAGAAGGGAACGGTCTTTTTCTTCTTATCGACTATGTAGAAGGCAACCTCGATGAGAAGATAGGGCTTCGCTTGCACCTCCCTCACGAGGTTATCGTCCGATAATATCCGAATAGCCGAGGCTCTCACGAGTTCCCGGTCATAGTCTATATCGTGCCTCTCTTCCCATATCCGCTTCCGCTTTGCGATTATATCCGATACCGTTAGCATTAGAAATCCTCAAACTTCTTCACGGTGATAGACCCTTCCACAATCGCCGTTGCCTCTTTGTTGGCGAGGGCTTGCTTGTCGTAGAGTGTTCCGAGGACGGTTGCAAGGCTCTTCACGTCATCAACCTTTATCTTGGCGAGTTTCATATAAAGGGCTTGCCTTTGTTGGCTCGTGAGGGTCTTGTAGTCCAACTTGGAAATCTCTTCCACGAGTTCGTCAAGGGCTTCCTCGTTATCCATTGCTCTCGTGAGTCTCTTTTCGAGGACGCCTTTGGAGAGGTCTATGAGTTTCCAAGCGTCATTGATGAAGTCCTCTTTCTTTTTTTGGCGAAGTTTGGCGATATTATCTTCGCCACTCTCTTCCGCTTCCTTATCGAAGGCTTCCTTCCAACTCTTAACAGTAGAGCGAGGGAGTCCTAACTCTCTCGCCACAAAGGAGACACTATTATTGACCGTGAGGAGAGCGATAGCCTTCTCTCTTATGTCATCGTTGTATTTTTGACCTTTCGCCATTCGCTCACCTCCTTGAAAAGTCTTATAATGGAGAGTTACAACCTTTTTACACTACTCATCAACTCTCCGAAGTTCTTCGCAACCGCCTCTCCGTCTCCCTTTCTCTCTCTTCTATGGGAGGCGAAGGCTTATAGCGGATTCTTATGGGTTTTGGTGGAGTGGGAATGAGTCGAACATTCATCAAGGTCGTTTCGGTAGAATATACACCTTCGAGTCTACAAGCCCTTCCATTAGGCTACCACCCCATATAGAGAGGCTTTTCCGCCCCTCTCGCCGCTTAATAACAACCGCAAACTTTTTCGGCTTTGCAGAGTTCCTCATCGGTCTTACCCCAGATAGCGAGGCGATTCTGCAAGATTTCGGCATATCTTTGCATAGTGCGTAATTGTTCATTGAGCATATCACGCATACGGAAAGACAAGCCAGCCTCAACGAGTTTCTTGCCGTAAAGGAACGAGGACAACTTAACAATCTTCTCGTTAAGTTCTTCGAGTTCCTTCTCTACTCTTTCCTTTGCCGGGTCAACGGGTTTCTTTTCGTCCATAATAGACCTCCTTATAAAATCATTAAAAGGATTATCACGCAGATAGAGATTATCAAGTTTATACAGGAGAATAATCTCGTCATCTCTACCTCCATAATCCTTGGCAGAGGAGGAATGAATCGAACATTCGCATAAGAGAGTCAAAGTCTCTTGCCTTACCGCTTGGCTACTCCTCTATGGTTGCGGAGGGCGGATTCGCACCGCCGACCTCTTGTGTATGAGACAAGCGAGATACTTCTTCTCTACTCCGCTATATTGAGGAGGCGATTTTGCTCTCCGTTGATAGAGCGTTCTCGGCAAAGGGAGCAAGCCTTAATTACCCCTTTCTCCTCCTCACGATACATTATCCCATAAAAAAACCTACTCCGGACAATAGAGTTTCGGAGTAGGTTGCTATTGAATTTATAACAAAGAAGCAATTTTTTTGATTATGATTGTTATGCGATTTTGAACTCCTTGCGTAGAGAATCCTATATCCCAACCGATTTTATAGTAAGCCTTCCCATTGATATATCCGTCAATGATGATTTTCTTATCGAGAGGGTCTAACTTATCGATAGCAGCCATATACTTCTCTTCAAGCGTTGTTGCCCTCGCTATGTAGCCTTGAATGTCAATCCGTTTGAGAAGTTCCTCGATTCGCTTCTTTTCTTCGTCCACAGCCTCGGAAGGAGGAAGCCCGGAGAGATATTCGAGTCTCTTCTCGTGCTTATCCTTCATCGTCATCAAGGCTTCTATGGAGTGAGTTACCTTTCGGAGTTGACGAAGGTCTCTTTTGATAATCTCTATATCAATCACCGCCCTCCTCCTTTGGCTTCGGAAGAAACTTAATACCTCCACTTCTCGCCACGCATTTTCCTTTGACCTCTATCTCGTACCACACGAGAATAGCCTTTGTCTCCGGGTCTACCGCTCCACGATAGAAGAGATTCTTTCCGTCTTTGGCGAGTGCCTTCTTGATTTCCTTTCTCTTCTCTTCGGAATCCGCCGCCCCTTCGGTATCATAGCCTTGCTCTTTGAGAAAGTTATAGCCCAACTCATCGATAGCGGCGAAGGCTTCTGGGGGGAGAATATCGAATATATCAACTTCTTTTTTGCTCATCGTTCTTCCTCCTTCATAAAGCAAAGCCAATACGTTTTGGCTTGTTTGCCGCTCCTATGCCCAAATAAAGGCTCTTCCCCACAAACATTGATAATCTCTCGTGTTGCAATATCGGTCTCACACCACTTGAAGATTAGCACACCATTCGGTTTTAATACCCTCATACACTCTTTGAATCCGTCTCGTATGAGAGGCTTCCAATTTTCGGGAAGTTTGCCATACTTCTTTTTAAGCCAAGCATTTTCTCCGATTTTAACCAAATGAGGAGGGTCAAACACCACCAGATAGAAAGACTTATCGGGGAAGGGAAGTTGTGTGAAGTCGGCCACAATATCCGGCTCCACGTCTATTCTCCTCTCGCTATCGTTTTTGGTAGATTTCCAAATTCTCGTTCCGTGTTCCACTCGCTTGTCTATGTAAAGGCAATTCGGGTTATCTTTTGTAAACCATATAGTTCGAGACCCACAAGTGGCGTCAAGTATCTTGCAATCGTCTAAATTTTTACTCATTCGGTATCTCCTCCCCATTCTCATCGTAATAGTGAAGGTCGAACTCTTTGAGAAGAGGACTTCCAAGGTCGATTGTTTGCTCTTCATACTCGTCTCCGATATTCTTCCTCACGATATTGCTTTCCGCTTCGAGAAAGCCTATATCCAAATCGTAGGTGGCAAGAGCCTTCGCTCTTCCCCTTGTTTTGGCTATCACGAAGAAGCAGGTGTTTTCATAAGGATTTGTGATTTTGTAAATGTTCACTCTAAATACCTCCTATTCCAAAGTTCAATCGCCTTGTTTTTTGCTTCCTCGCTTGCCGAATAAATATTCTTACCCGCCTTGCTGCTTGCCGTGCTTCCTCTTGCGTAACATTTCTTGCAACGCACCGTGGCGCTATGAGTTCCGCTATCGCTCCATTGCCCATTGTGTTTACTTTCTACCTTCAAAGAAGTGCTACCGCAAAACGGACACGGTTTTAATTCGATTTCGCTCACTTTGAATCCCTCCTTTGCCAATACTCATCTTCGAGCCTCCGTTCCAACTCGGCAATCTTCTTCCTTTGCTCGGTGATGATAGCCGATTGAGCGATTATAGCACTCTTGGCTTCCTCTCGCTCGTTTTGGATATTCGCCACCATTCCAACGCAACGATGATATTCCGCTTCGTAGTCGATTGAGAGGGTCTTGCAAGTAGGCTCATCGTCCTTTCCGAATATCTCTTCATAGGTCTTGAAGGAGAACATACACCAGCCTTTCGTCAGCCCCTCAAAGCCTTCGAGGACGTGCGTGATTTCAATGTTCACCTTTCTTCCGGTGTATCTCCCTCTTGTCGGATTCCATTCTCGAAGGTCGTATATATCGCCCTTCTTGTAGTTCCTATCGTTAAGCCGAAGTTCGGCTCTCTTCCTCCCTGCTATCACTTCCTCAAAGTATTCGGGAAGGATTTTGATTGAGGGGGTTTTCTTACAAAGTTTCTCGCCCATAAGTTAATCCTCCTTTGCTTGATTGATATAATCTTCGGCGGTAGGAAGTTCCGAACTTTCAAAATATTCCGTTACAATCTCGGTTGCGTGGCAATCATCGCAAATCCCCGACAACTCTTCTATATCGCCACAAGCCCTATCAAGGGCGGCTCTCAATATTTTGTTTTCGGCTTGCAACTCCTCTATATACTTCGCCGCATAGAGGTCGCAATGTTGGTCGCTTAAACGAAGGATTCCAACTATTTTATTGTTCATCTCTTCGTAGGTATTGACCGCCACCGCTCCATTATCGATTATGAGGTCTTTCTTGTAAAACACAATACCCTTACAATACGGCTCGGTATCATCGTAAATCTCATAGGTTTCGTGCGGAATATCCGTCTTATACGTCCAAGTGAATTTTTCGCCTTCGCCACACCAAACCGCCTCTATTGTGCGACAGTTATTCGTCATCTCTTCCAAGATATTACCCTCGGAATCAAGACAGCAAACACCGCCTTCATAGCAACCAAATTCATCGTAAATTGCACCGTCTAACTCCATAAGGTCATCGCTTGCCCCATAGACGATAACGATACCGTTTTCTTTTGCAAATTCTACGATTTCCTTTTTTGCCTCGCTTCTATACGGAAGCATATTGAGTCGCTTTGCGACATACTTCAACTTATCCATTAGGTTTCTCCTTTTCAAAAATTTTAGATTCTATGAGCCTTTCGACAACTCTTTTCATCATTATCGGCGGTACGCTCATTCCGCATATATATCCCACGCTTGAATAGGAATCGCTTCCGAAGTCGAAGTCTTGTGGGAATGTTTGAGAGTTTCGGATTGTCTCTTTGCTTATGTAGCACTTCTTCTCAATATCGATGACGTCTGGCTTCCCTCGCAATGTAGGAATCACCTCATCGTCTCGTATGTAGTAAGTTTGAAAAGCGCTCCCTTTCTCTCCGAGCCTCACTCTCGTATCGGCGAGGCATTTGTCTCCGGGCTTTGCTTGTGAAACGAGCCAATAGGAATGAGTATCTTTCCCAAAAGCCTTCCCTAATCCGTCCTTGCAAGCCCCGTATGTAACTTTTTCGTAGTAGAAGGACAAGTCTATGCTCCGAAGGTCGAAGTCGATCCTCGTGGCTATAAACACCACTCTATGCCTCGTTTGGGGAATCCCCATAAACTCGCCTTTGAGAAGTTCGTGCCTAACGGTATAACCTATCTTTCGGAATCGCACATATATCTCTTTGACATACTCAAACGCATTTCCGAGGAGAAGCCCTTCGACGTTCTCCATAATGGCAACCTTCGGCTTTAACTTCGCAACCGTATCGATAAACACAAATAGAAGGTCATCGAGCGTTTGGAGTTTTTGTCCTTCTTTGAATCGCTTTTCTACTCCCCACGCTTTTTCTCGTTGCCCAGCCATTGAAAAGGTTGAGCAAGGAGGCGAACCGTCAAGAATATCCAAGTGGTAGAGTTCTTCGGGTAGGTCATCGAGTTTGTTGAAGTCTCGTATATCCATAAGGTAGTTATACTTCGGATTGTGATTCTTCACATAGACCTTATTCATTCGAGGGTCTATCTCGCAGCACCCCAACACTTCGCAACCGGCAAGTTTATAGCCCATAGTGCTACCACCTCCGCAAGCGAAGCAAGAGAACACTTTCAATCCGTTTTTCGGTGGATAGCCCCCCCTCATAGACCATTTCCAATCCGTAGCCTTTTGAGGTTGGAAGGCAATTCTCATCGGGTCATCTTCGGGGAGCATATCGAATATCGAGTATTGATTATCCATTCGCCCTCCTAAATTCCCAATTTCTTCGCAATATCGCTCTTCTCGTCTCGCACGACGCTTCGGAAGTCATCGCCTTCCAATTTGATAACCCTCGTTGCCATTTCGTTTATGCGCTCGATAATCGCCTTATCAAGCCCAAGCACACTCGCCAATTCCGAGATTGAGTAGTTCGATGAAAAAATAGTGGGCTTTTGTGCGTTATACCTCGCATTGAGAACCTCAAAGAATTTTTCCTCCGCCCACTTTGAAGAGGCGGCATTATATTCTCTTCCGAGGAACTCTTTGCCAAGGTCATCGATAAAGGCGAAGTTGTAATATTGCAAATGATTCAAGATTGCACATTCGCCCATACCGTTTTTGTCATACGAGGCTCGTATCTCGTTGAGGATTGAGGCGAGATTTGTGTAGATACACGAATATCCCTTCCACACCAACTCGTTACATATACAAGCCAAGAGGAACGTCTTGCCCGAAGAATTGTCTCCATAGATATAAAGCCCGATATTATTCTCCAATACCTCTTTGCTCTTCTCTACATAGTTCTTTGCTTTGACATAGGCTTTTCGGTTATGCTCCGTTATGGTTGCGTCGGCGAACATAATATTTCGGTATCTCGCCCCCGTTAGAGAGAGTGCTTTTTGGCGATTAAACTCTTCCATTCTTTTCCGAGCCTCTTCCTCTTTGCGCTCCTTCTCGGCGGCTTCTTGCATACATTGACAAGCGCCGTGCATACACACATCACCCTCATCGAGAACCCAAAACCTTCTCGTCTTGCACTTCTTGCAATAAGGGAGTCCGTCATCGCCGAGAAATTCGTCTTCTTTGAGTTTGTCTTCGCCGGAAGCATATCTCCCTTTCAATTCTTCAAGTGTATATCCGAATTTGAATCGCTCCATTATTCGTCCTCCCTTCTATCGTATTTCGAGGCTTTTGCTCCCTTTTTCGGTGTAGTCTTTTGCTCATCGCTTTCCCAAGTGCGAACACAAGCCTTCCAATCCTTCATCGGGGATTTGCCTATCTTCCAGCCCTTCGCCTCGTAAAAATCCCAAAAGCGTTGAGGGTCTACTTTGTTGTTTCGTTCTTTGCAATAAGCGGCTACTTCCTCCACGGTAGGCTTTGAAAACCGCTTGGCTTGCTTCGTTTGAGGTGTGTTTGCCGATTCATCGGCACATACCTCTTTCTCTTTGTCTATATCTTGGTCTATATCTATCTCTATATCTCCGTTACTTTTTGTTACAATGCTGTTACATTGTAACGCTTGGGCTTGTAGCAAGGCTCTATGCCTTCTTACTCGCTCCGCACTATCGGATTCGCCACCTATCATTTTTTCGACTTCTCGCATATAAATTGTTTGGTCATCGAGAATCTCAATCATTTCAAGGCTCGTGAATACCTTCATAGCACTACGGACAATATCGATATTCGTTCCCGTGATAGTAGACAACATTTTTTCGCTATACGGGATTGTGTCGCTAAATCGCAAACTCCCGCTATGGTCTACGCTCTCGCAAAGCAACTTCAAGTAGAAGAGTATGTAGTCCTTTCCGTTCTCCATATCCTCGATGATTTTTATATCGTGCCTTTTGAAGAAGTCCTTTTTGAGTTTCAACCAATAGAATTTTTTCTCCGACATAACTCAACTCCTAAAACGGAAGGTCATCATCGTCATCGTCTACCTCTTCCAATCGAGGCTTCTTTTTGCTTCTCTTGGGAGGCTCGTCCGAATCTTCATCTCGCTTCGATGAAAGGAACTCTATCTCACTACATTTCACTTCCGTTACTTTGCGTTTATTCCCGTCATCGTCTTCCCAAGTGCGATTTTCAATGCTTCCGATGACCGCCACCTTGCTACCCTTTTTGAGGTAACGGCAACAATTTTCGGCTCTCTCCCTCCATACGGTAAAATCAAAGAAGTCCGTTATCCTATCGCCGTCCTCGGTTGTATAATTCCGATTTACGGCGATTGATAACTTAGCGTAAGAAATTCCGCTTCTCGTCTCTTCGAGTTCCGGGTCTCTCGTGAGGTTGCCAATGAGGATTACTTTATTCACGGCTACCTCCCGAAAGCAAAGCGGCAAGAAGCACTTCCGGAGGAAGCCCCTCTATGACTTTTTTCTTCGTTTCCGAGATAGCCTTGTCCGCCGCCTCTATCGTTCCGATGAGAGTGGACGTGTTGCAAGAGGTTACAACAATTCCGTTTGCTTCGACCCCCCCCCGCTGATTTTCGCCGGCATAAGCACCGATGATAGCCTTTGTAACGCTATTCACCACTTCCTCGCCGTTGTCGAGATTCTTGATGATGATACGGAAGCCCTTTTTGTTGTCGTGGGTTTCCGACTTGACCGTTGTATTTCTTTCAAACATAGTTGATTCTCCTTAATCTAAATAATTTTTGCCGATGATTTTCATAAACTCATCTCGGCTATGAGTTTCTTCAAACTTCGCTTGGCACTCCCTTTTCAACCTCATATCAAGGTCGGGATTGAAGTGAACGCCTTCGTTTGATAAATTGTGATGTCTTCCGCAAAGGAACACTTTGAATCCGTGCTTCTCGCTTTGCTTCCTATTCGCCGTGCCATAAAAGATGTGGTGGTCGTGAAGGTTATATGTAGTTCCACATACATAGCACCTTTTTTCGGTTTGCATAATGCTTTTAGCCACGATATTCCCTCCTTGCAACCTCTATCTCCGAATCGTAAATTCCGAGTTCGGCAAGTTTATCGAGTGTTGCCTCTATGAGTTCCGTCATCTCTTTCGTATCGAATTTTGATGAGCCGATGAAGTATTGGTAGACATTGAGCGTCTTTCCATTTACCTCTCTTTCGCCCATTTTGCGAACGACACGGAACGATTTCTTTAACATAGGCTCGGCTTCGGGAAGGGCTAATAGATAATCGTAGGAGACATTTGCTTCTTCAAGCATAATGGCATACGCCTCTTCGCTTGATACTTTGTTCTTCCTCCCACTCATCGCCATAGCCAACTTCCCAAGCAGCACCCACAAGAGTTTGTTTTGTTCGAGGCTTCGTTTCGACCTATAAGGTTTTACTTCCACCTCCAACTTCTTTTCGGAGTTTTTTGTTTCCTCGTAGGCAAGCATAGCGGCTTCTTTTTCGAGACCGTGAACCACATAACTAATCACGAGGTCATTGTTTTCGTTAGTCATTCGGAAGGTCTTTTCCGCTATAAACTTACTCATCGGATTCCTCCTTTTCTATTTGCTTTTTAAGCGCCGTGATGAGAGATTTGAATTGCTCGTCCGTGAGGTCGTTTATCTTTATAGGCTTTCCGAACTTCTTGGCAATCCATTCGTTGACACTTGCAAGTTCGATAGACGAGTTTTTAAGGAGGTCGTTGACTTGCGCCCACTTGGACTTCTCTCTCGCCTCACGTCCTTTATTTTTCCCTTCGGAAGACGGAGCGGGATTATCCTTGCCTTTCTTTTGCTTGTCTTGATTCTCACGGTCCGGGTCATCTTCGTCCGTAGGCACTCCCAAACTCTTCAAAAGAAGGTATCTTTCCGAATAGGTCAATGCGCTTCCGAACGCCTTGGAAAGGTCGTTTTGCTGCCCGTAATACTCAAACTCTACTCTTTGCCTATCCGAAGGCTCGTCTATGTTAATCCACTCGTAAGTGAGTTTGCCGTCAACGAGGAAATCCGTCTTGGTATCGCCGTAAGAGTTCTTATAGTCGAATGTTTGATAATTCCGATGTTCCGTTCCCACCGGGAGGAAGAGCAAACCTACCTCTTCCATTTTCTCTTTTATGAGAGCGAGGATTTGAGAGCCGGAAACATAGGAATATGCGCCCTTGCCCGAAGTCTCGGCGTCTTTCGTAAGTACCTTGACCGTCTTTTTAACCTCGTTGATTTTTTGGTAGACGTTAAGCCCCATAACCTTTACCTCCATTCAAGGTCTTTCTTTATGTAGTAGACGTCCAACAACGAACGGAACATTTTGAAGTATTTTTTCACGGTAGGCATTTTGATTTCCTTGTGGTCGAAAGGCTCGTCCTCGTTCCTTCCAATATTGAGAATCATAATTTGCTCCACCTTGTATTTGTTTTCCGTTAAGAGATTCGCATAGGAAGAGACTTGAAGGAAGTGTTCGTTGAAGATTCCCTTGCCGCTCTTAAAATCGATGAGCGTGAGTTTTCCGTCAACCTTGCAGTAGAAGTCAAGCGTTCCGCCGTATTTGTATTTCTCCGATACAAACTTCTTCTCGTTGAAGATAGGCTCTACTTTATGTTGCTTCTCCCAATCGAGATACTTTTTGAATCCGACATTCGCCATTTCTTTTTCGAGGTCGGTATAATCCGAAAGGTCGGCTTTATTGCCCGTGATATGCGCTTCAACCAAAGCATGAATGAGAGTTCCAACCCTCGCCGCCTTGTCTACATATTTCGAGGAATCGATTCCTTGAAGTCCGAGATTGTTAGCCCACTTAACGAGCGCCGGCTTATTGAGAAGCCCCGTAACCGTTGTAGACCCCGGAACGAGAGTTCCGTCTTGAAGATAGTATCTGGTGTGCGCCTTCGTAACCTTTTTGAGTTTGTCTGCCATTAGTTTTTTCCTCCCTTTTGGTATTCTTTGAGATTGTATTCGTAGGATTTTTCGAGTGCCTTCATCGCCTTGGTAGAAGCCTCGATTTCTTTGATAATTGCTTCCGATTCTTCGAGAGTGCAATTCGTGAGTTGCTCTCCGAGAGCCTTGATTTTTTGCTCGTAGCCGACCTTGGCAAACGCAACCTGCCTTTCAAGGTCTCGAACTTGTTCCAAATAATATTCCGTCATTTTGATTGTCTCCTTTATTGACAAAGATTTTTTATTGTGGTATATTGTTTGGGAGGGTAACATACCTAAACCCTTTTCGTGATTAAACTTCGTTCTTATGCTTGGCGGCGAGAGCGGAGTTTTTTTCATCTTCGAGGATTTGAGAGTATTTCGCCTTCAATCTCTCGAAGCAATGATTGACCCAACTTGTAATATCCTTGAATCCGCATTTGCCGAGAGCCTCTTTGAAGAACTCTCGCGCTTCCGGAGGAAGGTTGACCGTGAGATGATAAAACTCTTTTTTCTTCTTGCTTCCCTTTGATACTTTGACCGTAACCTTGGGAGAGGTTAAGAAGATTTCGTGAGGCTCATAAATATCTCCAACTTCGCAACCCAACTCATCGCATAATGCTTTCATCATCGGGGGAATCGGAAGGCATTTATAATTCTCGAATTTGCTCATCATAGGCTCGTCCGTTCCGATAGCCTTGGCGAGTTCCTTTTGTTGCCTTCCTTTACGGATTCGCATTGCTCGTAATTGCACCGTTACACCTCCTTCGTCTCATCGACTATTTTCTTGCCTTGCTTTTGCAGCCAACGGAGTTGATACAAACGCTTCTTCTCCGGGTCTACCTTCTTGCTCAACGAGTCTCTTGCAAGTTGAACGAGAGGGTCTTTTTGTAATTGCTCCATTTCGAGCCGTTCTTTTTCCGAAAGCATATCGCCTCCTCCTTACTTGTTTTTCGAGACATACTCTTTGAGCGCTTCTTTAACCACGAAGGTCAAAGACACGTCTCGTTTCTTCGCCACTTCCGCTAAATCCGCATAGAGTTCTCTTGCGATATAGCACCCAAGACATCTCTTCGGCTTGTCGGCGGCTACTTCGTTACGCTCTTTCGCCATTCCTAACACCTCCTTTTGAAAATAAAAAATGGGCTTGCCATTCAAAGGCAAACCCAAGCCATATTAAATTGAGATTTATGGGTAATAAAAAATAGGCTTGCTTTTGAATTGCAAACCTATCTTATAACAACAATTTATTAAAATCCGACAACCCATCAGAGAAATAAAAAGCTCTCGCCGCAGAAACGGAGAGAGCGATTACTTTTTGTTTAAATAAACTTTAAAACTTCGTCAAACATTTTGTCCGCGGAAACGGACGCTTTAAAACGGAGCGTTTTGTAACGCAGCGCCTTTAAACTCTCGGGAACCTTCATCGCCGTCAAAAGGTTGATGCGTTTGATCCCTTTAAAACTGTCCTTTACGTCGTTTCCGGTGAGCGCATATAAAACGTCCTGCGGAAATTTATAGGGACTCGCCGTGGAAACAACAACCATCGGATGCACCTCTGCGCCGAACTCGTCCTGCATTTTGTCGCTGTATTGTACGGCAACGTTCATTGCAACGCCGGTGTGCGTATCCATCGGATAGCCGTATTCGGTGAAGAATTCGTACATACACTCTATCGTATCGTCCTCGCTCGTAAATCCTGCATAGAACTCCTGCGACAAATTTTTCATTTCAGACGCGCTGATTTCGTATCTTCCGTCCGTCGAAAGTTTCTTCATTCGCTGCGCCGTAACCGCTCCGTCCCGACCGGAAAGCTCGAAGATGAGCCGCTCGAGATTGGAGGAAACGAGAATATCCATCGAAGGAGACATCGTACGGTAAAAAGGCCGTTTGCTGTCGTATCTTCCGTTTGTGAAAAAATCGGTGAGCACGTTATTTTTATTCGATGCGCATACAAGCTTACCGACGGGCAGACCCATCTGTTTTGCATAATAAGCCGCAAGTATATTGCCGAAATTACCCGTCGGAACGGTGAAATCCACTTTGTCCCCCATTGTGATCTGCTCGGAGGACACGAGATCGAGATACGCCGAAAAATAATAAGCGATCTGCGGAGCAAGTCTCCCGAAATTGATGGAGTTAGCCGAAGAGAGGCGCACGCCCTTTTCGAGCAGTTTACTAACGCATGCCTCGGATTTGAAAATTTTCTTTACGCCCGTCTGGCAGTCGTCGAAATTCCCCTTGACCGCAACGACGTTAACGTTCTCTCCGTCCTGCGTGCACATTTGCAACTTCTGCATCTTCGACACGCCGTCGTCGGGATAAAACACCATGATCTTGACGCCGTCAGCATCTTTAAATCCTTCGAGCGCGGCTTTACCCGTGTCTCCGCTGGTTGCGACAAGAATTAAAATCTGCTCCTTGATCCCGAGGATATCGCAACCTTTTCTGAGCAAATAGGGCAACACGGTGAGCGCCATATCTTTAAAAGCGCACGTCGGGCCGTGGAAAAGCTCCAGCATATACATGCCGTTTTCCACCTTGACGAGCGGAGCGGGATCTCCGTCGTCAAATTTGGCATACGCCTCTTTCAACGCGGCAAGCAGCTCGTTTTCTTCGTATTCGTCGAGATATTTATGCAGTACCAGCGAAGCGCGCTCGGGATAGTCCATGGCAAGCATCCGCACAAGTTCCTCTTCGGATACCTCAGGAAAAACTTCGGGCACAAAGAGACCGCCGTCCTTTGCAATACCGCGGACGATTGCCTCTGCTCCCGTTGCGCGTTCTCCCCCACGCGTGCTGATAAAGTTCATATTTTTTCTCCTTAATTTATGCCCAAGCCGTCCCTTGCAAAAGGGACGGCGGTAGGTATCTTAAAATCGTCTATTGAGTATCTCTGCGCTGATAATATCAAAGATATTTCTGTGCAAATTCAGGCAGATCCTCGGGAGCGCAGCTGCAAGTAAGATAAGTATTCAGATTGCGCATCTCGGATACCTTGTCGATCATATAAATAAGCTGCGCCATGTCTTTAATGTTCTTGCCCGCAATGCGCGCAATGCCGTCGACAAACACGTATTCGTTGTCATAGCTGCCCGCGATCACGCCTTTGATGAACCCGCAGAGCGCGTCCTCGCCCGCAACCGAATAATCGCTTACGTCGATAAAGCGGATATCGCGTTTTAAATCGTACATATATCTCTTTGTATCGGTGATAAAAGCAAGGTGTCCCTTCGCATTCTGTACCGCCGCATTTGCCGCATCAATGATCTTCTTCGTCTTTCCGCTACCCTTCGGCCCGCAAATAATTTTTAACATCTTATCCTCCAATCCGCCTTACGGCGTTTTCTTACATTTATTCTATCAAGTTTTTCCGCATATTTCAAGAGGTTTTCCAAAAAAATATCCGAAAATTTACGCCAAACTGCGCATAAAGGCATCGATTCTGTCCAGTCCTTCCAACAAATCGCTCATAGAGAGCGAGTAGGATATCCTGACGCATTCGTCCGCGCCGAATGAAATCCCCGGAACGACCGCCACTTTCGCCGCATCCAGAAGACAATCCGCAAATGCTACCGAACCGTCTATCAACTTATTTCCGAACTTTTTACCGTATGCCGACGACACGACGAGCATGCAATAAAACGCTCCGTCCGGCACGACACACCTGACCCCTTCCATCTCCGCAATGCGCGTAAGCATTGCCTCTCGCCGCTTTGCAAAGATAGCGACCATCTCGTCTACCGCCGCCTCGGGAGAATTGAGCGCTTTGATCGTCGCATACTGCGCAATGGAGTTCGCGTTGCTCGTCGCATGGCTCTGGAAGGAATCGATCGCCTTGGCAATATCTTTGGGCGCGGCAAGATAACCGATCCGCCAACCCGTCATTGCATACGTCTTGGAAACGCCGTTGACGGTGATCGTATGATCCATCATATAATCGGAACAAGCCGCAAACGAAAAGGGCTGCGTATTCCCGTAGACAAGTTTTTCATATATCTCGTCGGAAAGCACGAATATTCCCGCCTCCTCGCAGACCTTTGCGAGCGCGCGCACCTCTTCTTCCGAATACACGGCTCCCGTAGGATTACAGGGGGAATTGAAAATTAATAGTTTCGTCTTTTCGGTGATCGCGGATCTGAGCTGTTCGGGCGTGATCTTAAATCCCGTTTTTTTGCTCGCTTTGACGTAGACGGGAACCCCGCCGCAAACTTTAACGACCTCGGGATAAGTGAGCCAATAGGGGGCGGGAATAATTACCTCGTCCCCCTCGTCTATAAGCGCATAGCATACGTTGAAGATCGAATGTTTTGCACCGTTCGATACGATGATTTGCGAAGAATCGTACTCGAGATTGTTGTCGCGCTTGAACTTTTCCGCAATCGCGCGGCGCAATTCCAAAAGACCCGACGAAGGAGTATACTTGGTATGCCCCGTTTCGAGCGCAAGCTCCGCCTCTTTTACGATATGCGCGGGCGTATTGAAATCGGGTTCCCCGACGCCGAAGGAAATTACGTTTTCCCCCGCCGCCTTCATCGCTTTCGCCTTGGCGCTGATTGCCAGCGTAAGCGAGGGAGAAATGGTGCGGATACGTTTTGCAAGTCTTTCTTTCATGTATCGCCTCTATGGTAAATAATTTAAAACAACGTTATTCTTCTTGCGAAGAAAGCCTGCGTTCCGTCTCCGCACGGGCGAGCGCGTCGATCATCTCGTCCAAATCGCCCGAGAGCACCGCCTCCATGGAGTGCACGCTGTATCCGATCCTGTGATCGGTAATGCGGCTCTGAGGGAAATTATAGGTGCGGATACGCTCGCTCCGATCCCCCGTGCCGACGAGACTCTTCCTGTTTTGCGCCTCCGCCGAGTTCGCCATGCCGCTGTAATAATCATATAACCGCGCGCGCAGTACGCGAAACGCTTTTTCTTTATTTTTCAACTGACTGCGCTCGTCCTGACACGTAACCACGATTCCCGTGGGAAAGTGAGTGATCCGGATCGCCGTTTCCGTCTTGTTGACCTTTTGCCCTCCGGCTCCCGAGGAACGGAACAAATCCACACGGACGTCCTTTTCGTCGATCTGCACCTCGACTTCTTCCGCCTCCGGAAGCACGGCAACCGTTGCCGTGGAGGTATGAATACGCCCCTGCGACTCCGTTTCGGGAACGCGTTGAACGCGGTGTACGCCGCTCTCGTATTTAAGCCGTTTATACGCGCCCTTTCCGCTTACGTTGACGATCGCCTCTTTGATTCCGCCGAGTTCCGTCTCGTTGAGTTCGGCAACTTCCCATAACAGACGGTGTTTTTCGCAATACCCCATATACATGCGGTAAAGCGTATAGGCAAAGAGCGCCGCCTCTTCTCCGCCCGCGCCGCCGCGAATTTCGATCGTGCAGCCGCGTTCGTCGTTTTTATCCTTGGGCAAAAGCAACACTTTCAGCTCCGAAACAAGTCCGTCGATCCGCTGTTTACAGGAGAATGCCTCGCTTAAAAATAGCTCTTTCATCTCCCCCGTCTCGCGCTCGGCCTCTGCTTTTGCCTCCTCGTATTCAAGGAGCACGCCGCAATATTCGCGATACTTTTCCACGATCTCCTGCATATCCGCCTGCTCCTTGGAGAGCGATGCATAGCGTTTGGAATCGGAGATAACGGCGGAATCGCATAAAAGCGCGGAAAGCTCGTCGTAACGTTTTTCGATTTCCTTTAATTTTGACAGCATAATCAGATAACGATTTTAACGAAACGTTCTTTTCCGTACATATCCTTTACAACCATCGCATAGTCGCAACGATTGAAAATTTTCAGGACTTCTTTCGCCTGATCCTCGCCGCATTCGACGATAAGCATGCCTCCGTGCACAAGATGACGGTGCAACCGCTCCGCGATTCTGCGGTAAAAATCAAGTCCGTCCTCGCCGCCGTCGAGCGCAATCCGCGGTTCGAACTCCCGCACTTCGCGCTGCAGGGTGTCGATTTCGTCGCTCTTGATATACGGCGGATTCGCCGTAATCAGATTGTATCTTCCGCGCACGCTCGAAAAGAGATCGCTTTTAACAAAGTTGACGTTCGCTTTATTCAAACGCGCGTTTTCGCGCGCTACGTCGAGCGCATCGTCCGAAATATCCGTCGCCGTGACCGATATGCTCTTATCTTTCGCCGCCTCGCAAGCGATCGCAACGGCGATCGCACCGCTGCCCGTGCACAGATCGAGCACGCTGTCGCCTTCTTCGAGCGTCTTTACCGCCTGCTCCACCAAAATTTCAGTTTCGGGGCGCGGAATGAGTACGCGCTCGTCCACTTTTATCTTATATCCGTAAAAATCAGCGTCGCCGTAAATATACCAGAGCGGTCTGCCCGTTAAACGTTCTTCAAAAACGTCGAGCACTTTACGGCACTCCGAACGCGTTACAACGCGCTCTTCGCTCACTTGACTGCGTTGGATCCCAAGCGTGCGCGCCGCAATCCATTCCGCCTCCGCATCCTCGATGCCTCTCTCGGAAAAACTACGTTTCATCATTGCAAGCAATTTCGAAAGCTTAGTCTCGGTCGCAAATAATTTTTCGGGAATCTCCGGATCGGCGTCCATTTCGAGCACCTTTTTAAAAGCGGCGATGGCGCATTCGATCATTTTCTCGTCGGGTTCGCGCGTCGTGAGCATCTGCAACAGATACCCGGGAGCCTTCAGGGGCAAAACGATAACCGACTGTATCCGCGCAAACAATTTCAAAATCTCATACGATACGCCCGCAACTATGGGCAGACACAGGAGTTTGACAAAAAGCGCGATAACAAAATCAAGCTGCGAGATTCCGGTAGCGCAATATCTCGCAAGCACCCAGTTGACAAACGCGAACACAACGATCCCGATCACGAGTACTATAAAGAGAAACGTCGTTCCGCAGCGGTCGTGAAGGCGCGAACTCTGTTTTACGTTGTCCACCGTGAGTTCGAGCCCGTGTTCGTAACAATTGATCGTCTTATGCTCGGCGCCGTGATATGCATACGTTTCGCGAATTGTTTTTAAAAGAAGCGTAAAAAGTATATATAGAATAAATATGGCGAGACGAAATCCGCCCTCGATCAGGTTATACCAGATAGAGGATTTATCTCCGATCACGGGCGCGGCTTTGTAGATGAGCTCGGTCAGGTAAAAGGGTAAAAACATAAAGAGCGCAAGCGCGATCAGCACGCCGAAAATCGCGGCGATGCCCGAAACGAGCTGTCCCACGCTGATTTTCCAACGCTCCGCCATGTACTTTTCGAACTTGGAGGGCGCCTCCTCTTCCTCTGCAAACGCCACTTCCGAACTACGGAGCAGCGAACCCATACCGTCGACCAAAGACATAACGAAATTGACGACGCCGCGGATAAAGGGAAAACGCATCCATTTTTTCCGCTTTTCGGGCGGAGTGATCCGTTTTGCCTCCGTCTGAAGCGCGCCGCTCTCGTCGCGGACAACGGTCGCCATCGCGCTTTTTCCGCGCATCATGACGCCCGAAATGACCGCTTGACCGCCGATATAGGTACAATTCGTTTTTTTCTTCATACTTCTAACCCCGTTGACGGTAAAAACCCCGCCGCAAACGCATAACAAAACAGCCCCTGCATCGGTAAAGGGGGCTGCATCTCAGGTCAAATGCCGTATCTTTTCTTAAACTTATCGACACGTCCGCCGGTATCTACAAGTTTCTGTCTCCCCGTGAAAAAGGGATGGCATTTACTGCAGATATCCACTTTCATGACCTCTACGTCTTTGGTCGTACCCGTTTTAAACGTTTCGCCGCATGCGCAGACGACGGTAACCTCATGGTAGTTGGGATGAATATCGGTCTTCATTCTATCACCTCGCTGTATGGATTCATATGGAATACCCAATTATTATACTTTTATTTCATGTTTTGTCAACTGATTTTCGGCGGAAATAAAAAAAGTTATCTCAGCGCCCCGTAATTTTTGTTCAAATAGCGCAGACAAGGGCAAAAAAAGGAAATTTACGCGATTTCGCTTGCCATTCCCCTTGCCTTGCGGTATAATATATGAACATCAAGCAAAAATAAGATGGAGAGGAAATTTGATGAAAGTCTGGAAACTGACCGCAACAAACACCCTTACCTCATCGGACGCGCCGCTGCCCGAGCCTTCGGAAGGGCTCCGCAAGATCCGCGTCACCAAAGTATTGATCACAAATACCGATTCGCTTATCTTCGACGGTACGCTCAAAACCGGTTATCCGCTTATCCCCGGTCGTTGCGCCGTCGGACTCATTGCCGACGATGGCGGCAGCGAGGGATATAAAAAGGGTACGCGCGTCCTCTTGCATACCTACCTGCCCGTGCGCGACTCGGGCACGGAAAAAAAGGACTTCGGCGAAGATGATTTTGCCGTGTGCGGACAGACGGCGGACGGATATTTGCAGGATTTTGTACTCCGCAGCGAGGACGAGATCACGCCTCTTCCCGACTCCGTGAGCGATGACGAAGCGCTTCTTTTGGAAAATATCGCGCTTGCCAAGGCGACTGCGGACGCAATCAACGTGCAAAAAGGGCAACACGTTGCCGTCATCGGCGGCGATATTCTGGGGCTCATTATGTGCCAGCTCCTCATTTACCGGCAGGCAGCGCCCATCTTTATCGATTCCTTCCCCTCCCGCCTTGATTTTGCGCGCGCGTCGGGCGTATATTATTCCCTGCCCGAAGACGAAGAACTGTTAAACGGCGTCGGAACGCTCACGGGCGGACGGCTTACCGACAGTTCCGTCTATATCACTACCGTGGGATCGGATGATCCGACGCTTCCGCTCAAAGTCTGCGGACGGGGCGGAAAAGTCGCTTTCTGCGGTTTTGCGGGACAGGGCATCGATATTCCGTTCGAAGAAATGCTAAAAAAACATCTTACCCTCTATGGTATTACGGGGAATCCGGATAATATTCCTTCGGCAATCAACCTTCTTGTCAACGAAGCGATCGATTTGTCGTTTGTAAAAGTTGTCAGTTTTCCGGCGGAACGCGCCGCAGAGGCGTTTGCGTCGCGCGTCGGCAATCCCGCGTCCGCGATCAGCGACCTCAACGTAATCGAACTCATCTGAATTGACATGCGGCGGAAGTTTATACATAACCGCCATGAAAAAATTACGTCGTTTTTTTCTCGGCAGGCTCTTTCCATGCGCGATCAGCTACATGTTTTTGCTCGCGCTTACCGTAGGACTTGCCGTATATCTGCCCAGCGCGCTTGCGCCGCTTGCCGCATTCGAACGGCTGCTCGCGCTTATCGCCGCAGTCTTAGTCTCCCTCGACAGAACGGATACGGAAATTAAACTCGGCAAACTTGTGCTGATTGTTTTGTTGCCGTATTCCGGCGCGATCGTCTGTCTATTACTGCGCAGACAGCCGCAAGCGCCGCATTTTGCCCCCGCAAGGGGCATTTTTTCAGACGAACTGTGCGACCGACTCGGCGCAGTCGTCTCTGCACAATGCGGCATCGCGCCATGTTTCGCAAAAGAGGCGAAGTACTACCCGACGGGCGCGGACTTTTTTTCCGCCTTGATCAAATCGATCGGAAATGCAAAAAAATTTATCTGGCTTGAATATTACATCGTCGCAAACGGAACGTTTTGGGGCGCGACGCTCTCCGCGCTGACCGAACGAGCGGAGTGCGGCGTAGACGTACGGCTCGTATACGACGATTTCGGCTGTGCGCTCACGCTCCCTAAAAACTATCCGCAAAAGCTGAAAAAATACAAAATCAAGGCGCATCCCGTCCGCAGACTCACGCCCTTTTCCCCCGCGCGGTCGAACGTCCGCGATCACCGGAAATGCGCGATCATCGACGGGGAAACCGTTTTTCTGGGCGGAATCAACCTTGCGGACGAGTATATCGGCGAACTCATCAAATACGGCAACTGGAAAGATACCGCGATATCGCTTACAGGCGCGCCCGCGCGCGCTTTCGCCATCGAATATGCGAAACATCAGATCAATTACGATCCCTCCAACGGTAAATCGGTTGGGGAAACGGCAAATCGCATTGCGTTGCAGAACGGCGGCATCCCGTGCATTCCCGTACTTGACAGAGCCTACGCGGCGGGCGTGAGCTATCTTGCAAACGCGGCGCAAAAAACGCTCTATTTCTCGACTCCCTATCTCGCACCGGATAAAAATACCCTCTTTGCCTTGCAGACGGCGGCAAAGTCGGGAATCGACGTGCGCATTATCATACCGCACATCCCCGATAAAAAAAGCATCTTTTTGCTCACAAGGCGCGCCGCGCGGGAGCTCATGCGATACGGCGTACAGGTACGCGAATACACGGCAGGGTTTGTGCACGCCAAAAGTTTGACCGTCGACGGAAAACTCTGCGCCGTTACCTCGCACAACCTCGATTACCGCAGCCTTCGCCTGCAACGGGAATGCGGCGCGTTTGTCTTTTCCGCAGATTTGACAAAAGAAATCGAACGCGACTTTTTGAACATGTGGGAAAACGGCACGCCCGTGCCCGCTGCAAAGCGCGCGGAAAAAGCCGCAGGCGCGATATTATCACTTTTTACTCCGATTCTTTAACGAGCCTCAGGAAACCATTATGATTAAATTTATCGCAACCGACCTCGACGGAACGCTCCTCGACGAAAAAAAACATCTTCCGGAGGAGATATTCCCGATCGTCGAACAGTTATACGCGCGCGGTATTCTGTTCGCGCCGGCATCGGGAAGACAGTACGCAAACCTCAAAAAACTGTTTGCGCCCGTTGCCGACAAA
This sequence comes from uncultured Christensenellaceae bacterium, assembly GCA_910586985.1. Taxonomy (GTDB): domain Bacteria; phylum Bacillota; class Clostridia; order Christensenellales; family Borkfalkiaceae; genus Gallimonas. The sequence goes on from CAJUKK010000006.1 coordinate 39,168, forward strand.
ATTTTATTTATTGCGGAAAACGGCGCGCTCGTAAAATACCGCGAAGAAACGTTGCACTGTATTCCCATAGCAGATGAATTTCTGGAAGACGCAATATGCAGGATACGCGCCCTTCCCCACCTCTTCCCGATGTTGTGCGGAACGGAGTTTGCGTACATAGAAAATAATGAGATGCCCTTTTTCCAATACGCTATGAGTTCCTATACCAATTGCAGAAAGGTCGACAATCTCACCGAAATTATCGGGAAAGAGGATATCTGTAAGATTGCCGTGTACGACGAGATCGCCGCCGCAGAAAATTGCATTAAAGTGCTCCCGCAGAAGTTACCCAAGTTACGGACGATTCTCTCCGGTTTCGACTGGTGCGACGTGTCCGCCCCCGCCGCGAACAAAGGCGAGGCTATGCGGTTTATCCGTAAGTATTTCAATCTGAAAAAAGAGGAATGCGTCGCTTTCGGAGACCACATGAACGACTACGAGATGCTGCTCGAGAGCGGGCGGGCGTATGTGACCGAAAACGCATATCTTCCGCTGAAACGGCTCATCCGCCGCACCGTTCCCGCCAACAGCGAAGGCGGCGTAATAAAGACACTGAAAAATTTCATTTCCGGAGGCAAACTATGAAATACATGATCGCATCGGACATCCACGGCTCGGCTCACTATTGCCGACTGCTCAAAGAACGGTATCTGGAAGAGCGCGCGGACAAACTGCTGCTCCTCGGCGATCTGCTGTACCACGGCGCGCGCAACCCGTTGCCCCGAGATTATTCAACGCTTGGCTGCGCCGAAATTCTTAATTCGATCAAAGAACATATCCTGTGCGTGCGGGGGAACTGCGACAGCGAGGTGGATCAGATGGTGCTTGAATTTCCGATCGAGGCCGAGTTTTGTATTCTCCCCCTCGGGAATCGCACGATGATCGCAACGCACGGGCATAAGACTCCCGCTGTCCTGAGCAAAGACGATCTTCTCCTCAACGGACATTTTCACGTGCCCGCCTATGAAATGCGCGGTGATTACATTTACGTCAACTGCGGCTCCGTCTCCATTCCGAAAGAGAACTCCCCGCACTCTTACCTGATCTTAGAAAACAACGAATTGATCTGGAAAGACGTGGAAACGGGCAGCCCTTTTCGGAACGAAAAAATATAGTCGCCGCGTACATGGGTAGTACTCTTGCAATAATTTTGCTGTTTTTGTGAAAATATTCGGAAAGATACTTGACATTTTGGCATAAGATGATATAATGGCAGTAGTAACTAAAAAAGGAGATGGAAATATGGCAAGCAAAAAGGATTATTTTGGCATGAGCTACATTGTCAGCGTCATTCTGGCAATCATCCCAATCACGAGCTTGATTCTCGGTATACTTACGAGATTCAGCGAGGGGAAAATCGTAGCCGGTCTTCTTCGTTTGTTATTGGGCTGGAACATTATCTGGATTCTTGACATTGTGTTCATGGTTCTCAACAGGAGAATTATCCGCATCATTAACATCTAACGAAAATCTGACAAAAAAGGCCTCCGCTATTTGCGGAGGTCTTTTTTATAAAAGATTTTTCTATATGTAACGACGCGTAAAGAGGAACGGCATAATGTTCAACTTTAAATAAAATCGTACGAAATAATTCAAAGATCAAACGCCATCGCCGTAATATCGTCGTTAAACGTACCGCAAAATGCGGTTAACGCCGCTTTTAACCGCTCGATAAAGTGTTCGGCATTCTCCGAATGCTGCAACACGCCCTCCACGCGTTCGAGGGTAAACTGCTCCCCCTTTTCGTTCTTACTCTCCGTCACGCCGTCGGTAAGCAACACGAGAATGTCCCCCTCCCGATAACCGATCGCGCGATCCGCATACTTGAATTCGGGAATCCACGTAGAGATGGGCGGGGAATTCATTACGATTTCGTCGATTCCCATTCTGCTCTTTAACAGGATCGGCGCGTTATGTCCCGCCACAGAATAGATAAGCTCCCGCCGCTCCTTGTTGATCCGCACGACCGCCGCCGTCACGTACGAACGTTCGTCCAGATTGAGTTCCTGAAACTTTGCATTCAGGCGCTGCAGCGCGCGCGCAGGAGAGGGTTCTTCCCGATCCCATCCCGCCTTTACAAATGCGGAGAGCATCCCCGCGGAAATACCCTTCCCCGATACGTCCGACAGAAAACCGACCGTATCGCCTTCCACCTCGTAAACGTCGGGAAGATCGCCGCCGATCTCGCGGCAGGGAATATACATAAACGAATAGGGAACGCTGCTCCCCTTGCTCGCCGCGGGAAGTAATCTTTGCTGAATATTCTGCGCGGAGTGCATCTCCTGCGCGATCTCCATTTCGTAAGCGTTATCGACAATCCCGAGATAAAATTTCCCCATCGGCTTTACCTTGATCCGGAATCCGACGTTACCGCTCTCTCCGCTCTTGACGATGAGGTTCCGGAAAGCATGTCCGCCGTGTTTCGCCGCGTTTAAAAAAAGCTTGCGTATGGTACAATATGTACACTTAATGCCCGTGCCGCACGCAGCCGGCTCGGGACAAGAAGTCGCATCTTTGAGCGTGCCTCTGCTCTTGGAATCGGGAAAATAATCGCAAAAAGCTTTATTGGCATAGCGCACGCGCAAATTTTTGTCGACAAGGATCGCCGCCGTCGGTAAGTTGTTGAGTATGGTTTTAAAAAGATTAGGCATGTTCAACCCCTGTAAAACTTTAATACGCCGCTGACGATGCGCGCGTTAAGAGCATCCGTTTCAAACAATTCCCCGTCGTATTGCGCAACGCACTTTTCGTGCGGCACGATGGACGCCGCCTCGCACGTGATCCTTTTTGCAAAAGGCAAATCGAGCAACTTTCCGCGCATGAGCATGATCAGCGCGCCCAAAAGTCTGCTCCGTTTCGGGCAATCGACAACGACGAGTTCGAGCATTCCGTCGTCGATCTTTGCGGGCGGGCAGAGAGGAATTCCCCCGCCGAGCTGCCTGCCGTTGCAGACCGCCGCTATCAGCGCGTTCTTCGAAACGGTCACTCCGTTTGCGCTTGCCGTCAGTCCGCAGCCGCGATATTTGATCAAAGAAGCGATGAGACTGAAAAAATACTTGCTCTTTTTATGAAAGCGCCGCATCTTCTCGCACCGCGTGAGAATATCCACGTCCATGCCGAGTCCGGCGATATTCATACACCGCCGTCCGCTCGTAAATTCGATAAAGTCAACATACTGCGTCCGATCGTTTATAATCGCATCGAGAGCCGCCAAGCCGTTCGGGATTCCCGCGCCCGCCGCAAAATCATTGCCCGTTCCCGCAGGAATCAGACCGAGCGTGCACCGCTCGGGATGAACGATTCCCGATATCGCCTCGTTGAGTGTGCCGTCTCCGCCGACAACTACAATCTTCGCCCCCGCCTCTGCAGTCACAGCGCGCGCATATTCCGTCGCGTCCCCTTTTTTACGCGTGCCGAATACACGGTATACGATCCCCCGCGCGTCGAGCGATTGCGTAACCGCGCCGAGCAATTTTTTTCCTTTCCCCCGAAAGGATTTCGGATTTGCGATAATATTAAGCATTTTCTTCCGTGACGAGCATAAATTGATATTTTCCATTATATATCATTTCTCGAAGAATTGCAAATTTTTTTTCAATCTGCTATACTCATTTCATATAAATTTTCTTTTGAGGCGTTATGCGGAAATTTTTACCTGAAAATTTAATTAAAATGGCGGACGTATGTCAACATTCATTGTATATCGTAGGAGGGAGCGTACGCGACTTTTTGCTCGGATATCCTGCGTCCCTTTCGACCGACTGGGACATATGCTCCCCCGCGCCCGAAGATATAATGATTGCCGCCGCCGAGCGGTGCGGCGTAACGGTCGCATCCGTCTTCCGCAATACGGGCACGGTAAAGTTGAAGGACAAGGAAGGCGCGGCGTACGAATTTACCCGTTTCCGCTCGGATAAATACGTACGCGGACTGCACACTCCCGCCGAAATCACGTTTACCGACAGTATGGAAGTGGATGCGCGTCGCCGCGACTTTTGCGCAAATGCCGTGTATTACGATATAAAAAACGACGCGTTTTGCGATCCGCTCGGGGGCATGCCCGACATTTCCGCAAAAATACTGCGAACCGTCGCCCCCGCAAAAAAAGTATTCGGCGAAGACGGACTCCGACTCATGCGCCTTGCACGGTTTGCGGCGGAACTCGGCTTTTCTCCCGACGGAGAATGTCTTGAAGGAGCAAAACGGCATGCGGCTCTCATCCGCGATATTGCGCCGGAACGCGTCTTTTCGGAACTGAACGCCATTTTAAACGCCGATTTAAAACACGGCGTCAAGGACGCGCCCGAACGCGGTTTGCGCATTCTGAGCGATACGGGCGTGCTCGACGAAATTTTACCCGAACTCACGCTCGGGCGGGGCATGCCCCAACCTAAGGCATTTCACAGTCACGACGTATTCGAACATTCCATCCGCTGCGTGCGCTACGCACCGCCCGAAATACGTTTTGCCGCGCTCCTGCACGACGTCGGAAAACCGTACTGTATGTTGCGGGACGGAAATTATTACCGGCATCCCGAAGAGGGCGCGCGTATTGCAAAAGAAATTCTATCCCGCCTCAAAGCGTCCAATAAACTGATTATAAAGACGCAAAATCTCGTAGCGCTGCACATGCGAGACTATAACTACCTCATGAGGGAAAGCAAGGTGCGACGCGATATCGTAGAAAATTATCCGCTGATCGAAGATTTGTTCTCACTCAAGCAAGCGGATTATTCCGCCTGCAAAGACGATCTTTCCCCCGCGCCCGTCGTCGGCAAATGGAAAAACATTCTTACTGCAATGCGGAGCGAAGGCGTTCCCTTCTCTCTCAAAGAGCTGAACGTGAACGGCGCGGATGCGGAATCGCTCGGCATTCCGCGCGAAGAAATCGGCAAGACTCTGTGCAAACTGCTTGAAGAATGCACGCTCGACGGAACGCTGAATACGCGCGATTTACTCTTAAAACGGTTAAAAAAACAAGCGAAAAAATATACGTAAAGGACAAATTATGCAAACGACGCTTCTCATCATCTCTATTCTGCTCGCCGCAATCAACTTAATCATTCTTCTGTACCTTGCGCTCCGGAAAAAGAACGGGCAAACGGATCGGGGTGATCTGCGGCAAATGGAGGAAAAACTCCATTCAATTGCAAGCCTTACAGACTACTGCGCGCGCGCAACGGAAAATCTGAACCGTACGACCGAACAGCGGCTTTCCGGTATTCAGGCGCGACTGACGGAAGACATCAAATACATTATCGACGCAAACGCGCATAATCTGGAACGCATACGACGCACGGTGGACGATAAACTCACCTCCTCGCTTGACGGAAGACTTTCCGAAAGCTATGCGCGCATAGCGGAGCGGCTGGAAAAGATGTACGAGAGCGTGGGCGAGATGAAGAGTCTTTCCCAAAGCGTAACGGACATCAAGCGCGTGTTCACCAACGTCAAACTGCGCGGCACGTGGGGAGAAACGCAACTCAACGCTCTGCTCGAACAGATGCTTGCACCCGAGCAATACCGCTCGAGCGTCAGGCTGAATCCGCTCGACAATACCCTCGTTGATTTTGCGGTGCTTCTGCCCGCCAAGAACGGCGACACGGTTTATCTTCCCATCGACAGCAAATTCCCCGTCGAAGAGTTTGAACGCCTTTGCGCGGCATCCGAACGGAACGACAGAGACGGCGTCGCGGAGGCGCGCAAAAAGTTGGAGCGCGCGGTCAAAACGCAGGCGGAGTCCATCGCGTCCAAATACATTTTACCGCCTGTTACGACGGACTTTGCGATCATGTATCTGCCCCTCGAGGGACTGTATGCGGAAGTTTTAAAAATGCCCGCTCTCGCCGAATTTTTACATACAAAGCGAGTCATGGTATGCGGACCAACCAACTTCGGCGCGCTCCTGTCCACGTTACAGACGGGATTCCGCACGGCGGCGATCGAAAAGCGTTCGGGGGAACTCAGACAAATGCTCGAGGCGTTCCGTCTTGATTTTTATAAGTTTTCGGAGCTGCTCGACAAGACAAGTAAAAAGTTGCGCGAAGCGCAGGACTCCATTGAAAGCGCGGCAAAACGAACCAATCAGATCGGCAGGAAACTCGACTCTTTCCGCGCGATCGGCACGCCGCCCGACCCTCCCGATGAAAGCCGCGACTGAATACCGTTAATTTTTTCCTTCCCTCAATTACTTGCAATTTAGCACGGATTATACTATAATAGTGATATGAAGAAAATTGTCAGACTCGATGCCGCACCGACGGGACTGTTCGATGCGTTCACTCAGGAAAACGCATCCTCGAAAAAAAGCGTTCAAGGCGGTTTTTTGCAGCGCTCGAACGGCATCGACCGCATCGAAAGCGGCGGAAGATTCAAATGTTTTCGGGACGGAAACGCCTATGTGAAAATCGAGCGCGGCATCGGACATTTCAAATGGGCGCGCGGCGAAATGCCGTTTGCGGCGGGCGATACGTTTTATATGCAATCGGTGGGCGAATTTGAAGTAAACGGAAACTGCTGCTTTATGATTTCCGAAAACCGAAACTCTTAATCAAGGAGGAACAACCGTGGGAAAAAAGAAAAACGCGCCGACGGGCGAACAGGAAAGCGCGGCTCCGAAAAAACTGACGAAAAAAGAAAAGAAATTACTTGACAAGCGCAAAGACAACGAACAACGCGTAATCGAGGACGCCCTCGTTAAACAAGGACGTTTAAAGACGCGGGTCAGATATGAGCGCAGAAGCTTTCTTTGGAACGCGCTCGTTATTTCGCTTGTCTTTTTATTCGGTATTTTCGCAGGACTCGGCGGACTCATCGGCGGAATTTATTTTGCGGGCAAAAAATTTTCCGTCAAAAACGTTATGACGGGTATCGGCATGGACTACACGCAATACGTCAACGAAGCGTATGCCGAAATGTCGCTCATCGATCTCATCGAAGAAGTCGTCAAAGAAGTGCAGAGTACGGAGTCGCTCTCTCTCGACGTCATCGGAAAGTACTCCCCTTTCGTTAAAACGCAGATACAAAACATTGCCGACATTATGGCTGACGCGGGAATTACGCTCAATGTAGACGGACTGATGGCAACCCCGTTTTCCGATCTGGGCGCGTATTTTCAGGAAGAAGTCGTACAAAAAATCGAACTCGGCGGCGTACTCGGCGTGACCGCAGAATCGGACGGCATGATGCTGTCGCTCTGCTACGGAAAAGAGGGCGTGGATTACGATATCGTCGAAGGAAAAATCGTCCCCCGCGCCACTTCCGAAAACTATCCGCTTACGGTGGGCGTACTCGAAGAAAAGGCGACGGAAGTCATTTACGGAATGGAACTCGGCTCATTGCTGAATATCGATCCCGCGCAAGCGGATTCGATCATGATGTCCCTTTGCTACGGCAAGGAAGGAATCGATTATACCGTCGAATCGAATAAAGTCGTTCCCGTTGAAGGCGGAAAGCCCGCTGCGACTTTACAGGAGCTTATAGACGATGCGAGCGGCTTGATCGGCGAACTCGAAGTCGAGGCAGTCTTAAACGTCAACGCCGACTCCTCCTCCACGATGCGATATCTTGCATACGGCACGGAGGCGGAAAAGGACGAAAACGGCAACTACGTCACCGACGAACAGGGAAACGTTTCATCGGGAAATTATTATATTTCGTCGGAAGGCGAAAAAAAGACGATCGTGATGCGCGTCGATCCCGAAAGCGGAAAACCGTTCGAAAAACGTACGGTAGACAGCTTAAAGGACGATTCGCTCATCGAAGGCGCGGCGATCGGAGACCTCGTCACCATCGACGAAAATTCCTCGGGACTTATGCAGGCGATTTCGCATTGGACGATCGGCGATATGAAAAACCAAAGCAAAATCGAATCCCTGAACGTAGGAGACGTACTGGACATTTCACCCGATGCAACGGGGCTTATGGCGGCAATCAAAGAATGGACGATCGGAAACCTTAAACAACAACACCGCATCGAACGTTTGAAAATCAGCGACGTAATCACCTCGGGCGACAACCCCTCCAAGCTCTTTCAGGCGATCGGCTCATGGCGGATCAAAGATCTGACCGCACAGGGAAAAATCGATACCTTGACCATTTCTGACATGCTCAATATCAACGAAGATTCTCCGCAGATTTTAAAATCGCTTGCCGAAACTTCGCTCGGCGAGTTCAACACGGCGGTCAAGACTCTTCCGTTAAAAGATCTTTTGGGCGACGATCTCGAAAAAAATAAACTCCTCCGCACGTTGCAATACAGCACGGTCGAAACGCTCTCCGACGATCTCAAACATCTTTCGATCGGAGACGTGTTTACAGAGGAAATCTATTCGTATGCAACCAACTATTCGGCGGGCACGCGCCCGCTTGACAGCGATAAGATCGCAGCAGAGAACGTAATTTCAGGCTATACCGTCGACAATAAAGAGGTTATAAAGGGTTACTTTACGAAGGACGGCGCGAACTATTCCATCCTTGCCGAAGAATCGGTAATGTACGACGCGCTCATCGCAAAGGAAAACCGCGAAGAGAACGCAGTCTATCGCACGCCCTATTATACCGAACGGCGCGTCATGCTCAAACCCGTTTATACATGGTACCTCGTCAACTACGACACAGGTGAACTTGAGCCAATTCCCGAATATCTTTCCGATCTCCCCCGCCACCCCGTTGAAGATTCGGACGACGAAGCGTATATTCTGCTCGACGGCACGGACGAAAACGGCGATAAAACACAGACTCGCTACGACCTCGAACGCGTAACGACTTATATTCATACGGACGGATCGCCGCTCACGGAAGAAGAACAAATACTGCGCGTACACAGCGAGACGGACAAAAATACGGAAAATACGGTTTATTATATTTTGGAACGCATAGAGGTCTACGAACGATTCTACGAAGAGGCGCATTCGGAACTCACTTACGAAAACGCCGTCTTGCATTTTACGACGGAGAGCGGCGAAACAGTCACGCGTTATCTGAGCGGTCTTTGGTATATCCTGCTCGGCGAGGATGCAAGCGCTGCGGAAAACACGAAAATACTCGATATTGCAGCAAATATGACAAGCGCGGTTGCAAAAATGAACCATATCACGCTTGGCGAAATGTACGCGCACGAAATAATCGAGAGCGTTCCCGACGTCGACATTTCCAAAATTCCCAACCGCGGTACGGAAAAGGAAAATCTGAAAGACCTGAGCATTACCGAAGTGATCGCATTCGTTACGAGCATTGCACAATCGGTGAGCGGAAGTTAACAAAATCAGCAATATCGGCAAAAAATTGCTTTTCGGAAATCAAAAGCCGTTGACTTCCTTCGGAAAATATTGTAAAATAATTGTCAGCGGAAATATCCGCACATTAAAAACCTTGCATACTGGGATACGGTATGCCGAATAGACCGGGAGGTGAAAACATGAAAAAGTACGAAATGCTCCTTCTTCTCAACAGCGAGATGACGGAAGAGGCGCGCGAGGCGGAAATCAAAAAGTACGCCGACATCATCGTCTCTATGGGCGGCAACGTCGAGACAACGGACAAATGGGGCGTCAAAAAGACGAGCTACGCCATTAACTACAAGACCGACGCCTTTTACGTTTTGGTAACTTTCGTAGCAAACGAAAACGTACCGAAAGAACTTGACCGCGTTGCGGGACTTTCGGGCGACGTTTTAAGACGCATGATCACAAAAGTTGCGTAAAGCGAGGAACTTATGAACAAGGTGTTTTTGATCGGAAATCTGACGCGCGACCCCGAACTTACCGAAACTTCGGGCGGGGTGAGCGTATGCCACTTTGCAATCGCCGTAAACAGAACGTATTCCTCGTCCGACGGCGATCGCCAGACGGACTTCTTTAACGTAACCGCTTGGAGAGGTCTTGCCGATAATATTGCCCGCTTTATGAAAAAAGGCAGCAAGGTTGCGGTATCGGGCAGCATTCAGATTAGAAATTACGAGGATAATCAAGGTATGAAACGCACTGCGGTAGACGTTATTGCGCAGGACGTAGAGTTCCTGACGGCAAAAGGCGCAGGAGACGACTTCTACGACGCGCCGCAAGCAGCGCCTTCGCGCGGAACTGCTCCCGCAAAGAAAAAACCCGCTTTGCAGTCGTTTGACGACGACGGAGACATCCCGTTCTGAGAACGGAAGTATTTAAGGAGACATGAACATGGAAGAGAATATCCAAGAAGTAAACGAAAACGTCGAAGCAGTCGCGGAAGAAATTGCGGCGGAGACGAAAGAAGTAAAGGAACCTCGCCGCGAAGAGCGCGGAGAAAGACCTGCAAAACGCAACTATAAAAAGCAGTCCTATAAAAAGGTTTGCCTTTTCTGTCAGGAAAAAACGGAGCTTATCGACTATAAGGACGTTGCAAAGCTCAAGAAGTTCGTTGCGGAAGGCGGAAAGATTCTTCCCCGCCGTATGACGGGCACGTGCGCTAAGCATCAAAGAGAGCTTGCAAGCGCAATTAAGCGCGCAAGAGTCGCAGCGCTTCTCCCCTTTAAAGCAGAGTAATTAACTTTACAGGGAATAATTAAAACACATGAAAGACCTTATTAATAAATAAGGTCTTTTTTTTATACTTTTTACCGAATATCTTACTTTCCTCCACAATCACACTGCAATACAATCTGATACATACTATCAGCCCGAAACAAAACACTTTCCAATCCAACCCGGCGCGACGAAAAATTCCGTACAACCTCCAACAGACGGACTTGCAACACCACAGCCGCCTACGAGCGGATTTTTCATATTCCGTTTTCTTTCAAAAACCAAAGTAAAAATAAAAAGTAATCGGACATTTCACATATGAGCGCAATCGTTTGAAAGGAAAAGTCCGCGGAATCCGCGGACTTTTCCTTTTTTTATCCTTTATTTCTTTCCGAAAAATTCTTCGTAAATCGCAGCGATCGCCCTATCGCAATTGTCGTTATCCACGCCGACGATGATATTCAGCTCGGACGACCCCTGATCGATCATGCGTACGTTGATACCCGCCTTTGCAATCGCATTGAACAATCTTGCGCTTGTACCGACGTTTCTGCTCATTCCGTGCCCTACAACGGCAATGAGCGCGATATCGTCGAAAACGCGCATTGCATCGGGATGAACCGCGCTTTTAATCCCCTCCGTGATCTCTTCCAACACGCCGTGTCTGAGTTCCTCGCTGTCTATGACGAACGACATTGTGTCGATTCCAGACGGCATATGTTCGAATGAAATGTGATGTTCTTCCAAAACGGAAAGCACTTTACGCGCAAAAGCGATCTCGGAATTCATGAGCGACTTTTCAATAAAGATGACCGTAAAATCTTTTTTGCCCGCAATGCCCGTAACGGCGTTTCCCGTATAGCGGTACTTACTTACAGGCACAATCATTGTGCCATCGTCCTCGGGACGGAAGGTGTTTTTGATACAGATAGGAATATTGCCGTCCTTTACAGGGAACACCGATTCACTGTGCAACACGTTGAATCCCATGTAAGAAAGCTCGCGTAATTCCTTATACGACATGGAGCGAATGCCGACAGGTCCGTTCACGATGCGCGGATCGCACGCAAGACAACCGCTCACGTCCGTCCAGTTTTCGTACAAATCCGCCATGACCGCGCGCGCCACGATCGCACCCGTTATGTCGCTTCCCCCGCGTGAAAAGGTCTTGACTTTTCCGCAAACATCCTCGCCGTAAAACCCTGCGACCACCGCGCTACGTTTTCCTTTTAAAGCGGACTTTACAAGGGCAAACGTTTTTTCACCGTCGAGCGCGCCCTCTGCGTCAAATTTAACGACATCGCGCGCGTCCACAAACTCTACGCCGAGAAGCTGCGCCATGACGCGCGCCGAAAGATATTCTCCGCGCGACGCGGCGAAATCTTCGCTGTTCTCCCTTTCGATCTCCTTTCGGGTATCGTCAAGAATGTTTGCCATATCAAAGTCAAGCTTTAGCTCGGAAACAATTCCCAAAAAACGCTGGCGTACTTTTTCGAACGCCTCGCCCGTCTTGCCCGTGGTTTTTACGTCCCGCGCGGTCTCATACAAAAGATCGGTAATCTTCGTATCCCCTCCGAATCGCTTTCCGGGGGCGGAGACGACGACGTACCGCCGATCGGGATCGCTCCCGATAATTTCCGCAACGCGCTGCATGTTTGTTCCGTCCGCCATCGACGTGCCGCCGAATTTACATACTTTAATCATAACTGATCTCTTTCCCTTCCAGATAATATCTCTTTTCATTGGCTTCGCCGATTGAAAAGGTCTTTTTCGGAAAATTCTTCCCGCCCTTTAATGCAGGAAAAAAATCGTCCTTTTCAAGCGTCGGCATATATATTCCGACGCTGTTTTCCTCTTTCGCAAATTCGAGAAGTTCGGTATCGCCGTGAATATAATCAATCCGTCCCGTATTGACACGGATAAACTTTTCGATAAGTTCGTCCGTCTTTTCGACCACCTCTGCCGCCGAACGTATCTCGGGATAGAGTACGTCTCCCTTCCGTTTACAGGGAATACTGCGCATAATAAAATCGCATAACGCTTCCTTATCGATTGCTTTTACAAGACGGTGTATGGGATAGAACCTGACGGCGGGATCATATACGTTGATCAGCTCGACAAGCGTAAACCGCGCTGGATGCATTCTTCTCTCCGATTCCGACAATTCCGGCTTGAGTTCTTCCCAATACGCCTTTGCCGCCGCAACCGAGTGATTTCCGTCCGCCACGGCAAAGCAAGGATCTCCGCGGGAATATAGTTCCTGCAACACGTCCTCCGCGATCTCTTCGGGCACAAATCTTCCGCGTACCCTGCCGCCCCCTTCCATAAGCTCGAAGTCGTAAACCTGTTCCAGCTCCTCTTCCAACAGAGACGGAATAATTTTATTCTTCTTATCCTTAAAAAAGACGAGCGCGTGCGGAAATTCAAGCAAACTCCCCCGCCGCACCTCTACGCGAGGAGGCAAACGATCTGGCACAACCGCCTCGGAAGAACGGACGAGCGATTCGTCCCCCACTCTATAAGTATATTCCTCCAAATCGATTGCTGCTAAAATTCCGCGTCTGATTCCGGTAGAAGTGTAACGCTCCACAAGCATACAGCCGCGCGGAAGCTTATAACACGCGCCCCGTTCGAGCGCGCAGTACATTTCCTCGTGTATCTTTTGAATACGCTCTTCCCTGTCGTCATCCTCCAAAAAGCATTCGGGTAGAATAAAACGCAAGGTGGAAGAACACGTTCCAACCGTTTCCTCCACCCGCTTCCAATAAGCCCTGTCGGACGTAAACTGATCGCACGCGATAACCGACCAACGACGAAAATCGTCGGACGGTACGATCAATCGCGGCGTTTTTAAAGCGTACTTCATACGATCGCGTTCGCAATGACGACGATAAACACCGCGAGCACGAGCGCGAGAATTTTAAGGGGAATATGTTTTGTAAACGCTTTTTTAACGGCTTCTAAAAATTTCATTATCTCTTACCCTCCGCATTAAACTCTTTCCAATAGTATTCGCGCAAAAACTTTTTCAAACCGTCCGAATCAACGTAGCGGGTGATAATTCCGCGTTTGACGACGGATACGATTCCCGTCTCTTCGGATACGATAACCGTCATAACGTCGGCAACTTCCGTAACGCCGATCCCCGCGCGGTGACGGGTGCCGAAGTCCTTGGGATAATCTTTTTGCGTCAACGGCAAAAAGCACCCTGCGGCTTGAATTTTATCCCCGAACACGATCATCGCGCCGTCGTGCAAGGGTGCTTTGGGAATAAAAATCCCCTCTATAAGCTGACTCGAAATATTCGAATTGAGCTGCACGCCGCTTTCGATAATTTCCTTCGGCAAATTTCCGTTTGAAAGAACGATGAGCGCGCCGATATTCGATTTGCTGAGATTCTGAACCGCCTTTACGATTCCGTTGATATATTCTTCCGCGCGAACGCCCACTTTCTTTTTGGGCGCAAGTTCTTTGACCGCGCTGCCGCTCTTTTTTATATTCCATACGCTTCGTTTGATCTCCATATTAAACAAAAGCAGGAAAAACAGAGAAAAGATGAGCAGGAAGGAACAGAACGTCGTAATATCGATAATTTTAGAGAAGAGCGATACGACGCCCGTTATAAGCAAAATCAGCGTATATGTTACAATCAGCCGTTTCGCATTATTCTCGACCAAAATTTTAAGTACGGTATAAATGAGTAAAAAACACAAAAATCCTTCCAAAATATAAATCCAATGAAATTGCGTAAAAACGCGTTTCAGCGCTTCGCCGACTCCCTTAAAATCGTTCATAGCTTCTCCTTTCCAGTCTAAAAATATACTTGGACTTTTACACTGTTCCCGCGAACAGACGAAATAAATCGTGTTACTCCCTCATTATACAGGAAACTGCAAAAAAATGCAATATTTTTTAACCGCGTGATGTTCTAACCGAAGAAAATTTTTGCCATTGCAAGCACGAATGCGTCGTCCTTTGCATATTTTCCGCTCTTTGCTCCGCATGAAAGCGAAAACAACTCTCTATAATATTGCCCGACCCGCTCCTTTCCCATGCGCGATACGATTTCGCGGTTCTTTTTTACGGGATACGGTTTCATATTCAGCGCAGCGGCGACTTCCGCATCCGTCCCGCGCATCGAGGCGCATTCGTATAGTGTGCGAAAATGAGACGCAAGCGAAGAGAGCAACGCGTTCTCATCCAATCCCTTTTCAAGAAGTTCGAAAGCAATTTCCGTAAACACTGCATACGATCCGCGCGACGCCGCCTGCGTCAATTCGTAAATTTTGTATTCCGTATCCTTTGCAACATATTCCTCCACGACGGCGCGCGTCACCCTTCCGTCTTTACCGAGTAACAGCGCAAGTTTTTCCGTCTCGCTCTTCATACGGGCGGCGTTCAAAGCGCAATAGGATACCATCATTCCCGCAGCGTCTGCATCCACGCTCAACCCCGCACGGCGCATTACGCCGTATAACCAGCGAGAGAGCGTCTCCTCATCCTCTCTTCCGCAATCGACGTAAACAATCCCTTTTTTGCGCTTTAAATCTACCGCGTTCGCTTTTTTTCCGGTGTTTACGATGATGAGCACGGTTGACGCGCAAGGTCGTTCAAGATACTTTTCAAGAATCGCAAAATCCCGTTCCGCAGGGTAAAACTCATACAAACGAACGATCCGCCGTTCGTCGAAAAAGGGCGCGGCATAGAGATCGTCGCGAAAAGAGATAAATTTCTCTCCTTTCAGTCCGTCTCCTTCAAAACGGACGTCGTTGAGGGAAGGCTGTGCGAGCGCGCACGCCTTACGGATACTCTTTACCGCATGATCGCGAAAATATACCTCTTCTCCCTCGATAAGATAGACGGGAGAAATCTCCTCTTGCAAGCTCTTTGCCAGCTGTGTAAACTTCATAGTATTTTAATTATACCATCCCGTATAAAAAATATCAAGTTTCCGCAGTCCCCGCCCAAAAATAAATCCGCGCCGAGCGCGCTTTTTCCCGTAAAATCCACTTCAATAAGTACGTCCTCGACAAGAGCCGCTAGCTTATCACCGCTCTCATAGCGAAATTCAAGCGAACCGACATAAAAGCGTTCCGCAAAACGCACTTCCGTCTCTTGCAGTCCCGTTCCCACCTCGCGGCGCGCACAAATCAACTCCGTGTTCAGAAACGCAGCTGTATTGATTGCGCGCACCTCGTCCTCTGCAAGAACGATAACGGCATCCAAATTCCGCGCGTGATGCGAGAGAAAATCCTCGCAGTTCTTCAGCGAAATCTCCCCGTCGATCACAAGCACGCGTTCGGACTGCGATTTGATCAAAACAGTAGACGCGCCGCGCGAGCGATAAGTTACGATCTTGCACCCGATAACAACAATATTTTCCATTGCGACGACAAGACAAAGCAAAACAAACGAAACGCCGATTGCGACCGCTCTCAAAGATATGCGCAATCGCAACCGTTCGCTCGCAAAGAGACAGAGCGAAAGATAAACGGCAACTCCCGTTCCAAGGGTAAAACCCGTCAATACAAACGTAAAATCAAACGTCGAAAACGCATATAGCAATGCGGAAAGCAGATTGGCGGGAAAAGCAAGAAAAAACGCCGCCGCGGGCGGAATGACGAGAGACAGAGTCGCCGCGGCAAGCAGACTGAGAAAGAGAACGGGCAACGCAGGTATGACAAAAAAGTTCAACAAGAATCCCCAAACGGAAACATAGCCGAACGTCTCGATCTGCACGGGTAAAGTAAAAATCTGCACGCTGAGCATCGCGGAAAGATATCCGCCCAACCACTTCGGTAACTTGCGGAAGGCGCGGGAAATTGTTCCCGAAAACAGCGCGAGCCCGACGCACGCTCCGAACGAGAGGCGAAATCCGACCGACAGCCATTGCGCGGGAGAATAAACGAGCACGCAGAGCGCGGCAAAGCCGATGGACTGTAAAAAATCCGTTTTTCTGCCGATCACGCGATAAATCCCGAGTACGGCGCACATGATAAACGCTCTCACGGAAGATACGCTGAAACCGCACAGCGCCACATAACACAACGAAAGAAGAAGTGCGGGAAACATGCGGTATCTGCGCAAAAAACCAAACGCCGCGCTTGTTGCCGCAAACAAAATACCGATATGCAAACCCGATACGGCAAAGATATGGGCGATTCCGCCCTTGCGTACCGAAGCGAGAAGTCCCTCGTCCATTGCGCCGGAATTTCCTGTAAGGAGCGCATATGCGACGGCGGCCTCGTCTCCGCCGACGTTTGACTGCAAACTGTCGTAAATCAATGCGTTGAGTCGTAAAAACGGATCTTCCGACTTGCCCGCCAGAACGAATTCGTTTACGAACGCCGTAAACCGAATATCTTTTGTAAACAGATATTCGGCGTAGGAATCACCGTCTTTTAAAGACACCCGTTCAAGTTTGCCCGTAAACACGACGATATCTCCCGCGCGTACCGTCTCCGAGGAAAAACGGACAAGCGCGTTTCCGTACTCCCGTTCCCCGTCCAGATACAAATTTTTAAGCGTCGTCTGCGAATAGCCGTTTTTGATCGTCGTTTCTTTTACGGTACCCATGACGGAATACGTTCCCGTTTCGCTTCCCGATCCGAATCTGACCGCGTTCCAATGCGCCAATCCCGCACCCGCGCCGGCAAAAAGAACAAACAAAACGAATAGCAGCGCAAAGCGACGTTTCCCGAGCGGAAAGATAGCAAAAAACAGAAAAATAGCGGGAAAAAGAAAATCGGAGGGTTTTATCCCTCCGAAACAAATACGAAAGTAGAGAAAGATACCGAACAGACAAAAAAGTGCGGAAAATGCGGCGAGTCTCAGATTGACGTGCGCTTTGCGTTTGACTTGTAAACGTACGTTATTTGGCATTGCTGTCCTCTGTATACTGTTTTTCACGTTTCTCAACCGCCATCACGCCAGAGAGATACGATCCGAAACGGAGCGTACGAACAATCCTTTTTGTTCACCGTAAGAGACGCAGTCCCGCACGAAAGTAATAAATCTGTCGCTCGGGCGGAGAACCCCGAACACATTGGAAACGAGCACCAACAACTCATCCATATACAGCGCAACGCGATCTTCAAGCGCGCCTTTAATAAAGGACACCATTTCGTAAGGTGTAAAGTCCTCTTCGCACTTTCTCAGAACAGGCGCGTCCTCCACGCGGAATTTTCCGATCAGAATTGCCTTGTCCGTCTTAAAGAAATAATCCGTACCGAGTATGCGTTCACGCCGGAATCCGCATCCGTCGATCAGCGAATCCAGACGGGATTCCACCTTACTTCCGCTCTTCAAAATTCCGAACGTTGCAAGGCTTCTCTTTTTTAAGAATTCGCGCGAGATCGGCTCTTCCGTCGCAACGATCTCCTTGAGCCGCGCCATGATCTCCGCATCGTGCTCCCCGCCCGTTATAAATACCGACGTTTCCGCACCCGTCTCCTTCACCGCACGGTACGGGCGTTTGAATTTGGTGAGCCACACGCCCGCCTTTTTATCTGCGCCCGTGAGCCGATCGAGCATATCTTTGATGCGCTTAACTTCGCGCTTGGGGTTGTTGAAATAGCTCACGCAACCGACGCGCATCACGTTCCAATTCCCGCGCTTTAACGACTGAACCTGCAAAACGCTTCTGTCTTTCACGGAGAATTTATCCGTCGCGTCGCACACGATACCCAAAATAAATTTGTGTTTGTTTTTGGGGTCGACCACGGCAACGTCGATCTTAAAGTCGGACGCGCCCACGTCGCAGCGGCAATCGTAACCGTACCCCTCGATCTCGCGCGCAATATGTCTGCCGATACCAGCGCCGCCCTTGACGGTGTCGGAACGAACGGCAAGCGTCGTCTTGCCCCGCTCTGCAAATTCAAGGAACGCTTTTAATCCCGCAACGCCCTTTGAAGAAGTTTTGGCAAGATCGATCATTGCGGAGGTCATCGTAGAGAATACGACCATCTCCTCTCTTGCGCGCGACACGGCAACGTTTAAGCGCCGCCAGCCGCCAGACTGATTGAGCGGTCCGAAGTTGAGCGACACGCGTCCCGTGCTGTCCGGCCCGTAGCAGACGGAGAAAAGAATTACGTCGCGCTCGTCGCCCTGCACGTTTTCGAGATTCTTTACGAAGATCGGTTCCTCGCGGTCGTACGCGACGGCGTCAAGTTTATTTGCCAGAATTTCCTTTGTTAACAGCCGCTCTATATCCTCCTGCTGTGCGCCCGAGAACGTAACAACGCCGATGCTCGAACGCGACAATACGGGGTCTTTCAAGCGACGGATGACCTCTGCAACGAGAGCTTCCGCCTCCTTGCGGTTGCGCTTGGTAAAGCCTCTGTCGTAAGTGCCGTCGACGAGATTCAATCTCACCTTATTTTCCAACGCGTCGGGCGAGGGGAAGGTGCACAGGCGGTTATCGTAATACATTCCGTTGGAGAATGCAATGAGCGATTCGTGTTTGCTGCGATAATGCCATACGAGGTGTCTTTCGGGAAGTCCGAGCGCGAGACAATCGTCGAGAATACTTTCGAGATCCTCGTTTTCGAGATTTTCCTCGTCGACGTACGCCGAGTGGAAGAAAGCAGTCGGAGGAAGCTGACGGGGATCGCCCACGACGATCGCCGCCTTTGCGCGCGCGATCGAACCGATCGCCTCCGCCGTCGTCATCTGCGACGCCTCGTCGAAAATAACGAGGTCAAACGCGTCGGAGACAGGTTGTATATACTGCGCCACAGTAATGGGACTCATGAGCATACAGGGCGCGACCGTTTTTAAAAGTTCGGGAATTTCCGCAAATAACGCTCTCAGTCCCGTACCGCGTAAATTACTCTTGGCAAGACGGTTAAACGTAGAAAGCTCTACCGAAAGACTTCCCTCGTCGTCCGCCTTGGGCAGACGGGAAATGAGTTGCGCGCGAATCTTTTCTTTGGAGAGCCGTGCAAACTCTTCCCACGCAAGACGAAATTTTTCGATCGTATCTTCAAGCGTGCCTACCGTCATTCTCGAAAGATAGGGATCGGCGGGGATATTGATTTCCAGAAAATTTTTATAGACGTTCTTCTCAAATCCTGCAAGTATGTTCTCGCCCTTTAACTTACCGCTCTCGAGCGCGTCGGAGACGAAACTCAATCCTGCTTTTTTGAGTTTTTCCGCCGTCTGACGATACATGCACCAATTGGGGAGCATGTCCACGTTATCGATCAGCGCGCCCGCAGTCGCCGCATAATGATCGAGAACGTCCTCTTCCACCAAACGGTTCTTGTCTGCGCAGGTGACGCGTACAAAGCTTTTCAGCGCGCGGATAAAGCTCTCGTACGCCTTTACGAATCCTTCGAGTACGGGCATGGTATAGCCGCAAGAAGCGCGCATGCACATACCGTTGAACGAGTCGGGATTATAATCCATAAAAGCCACGGCACAGGTTGCGTGCAATTCGTTGAGATCGGCAAGAAACTCCGTGCGCTTTTTGAATACGATATCTCCGCCGCGATCGCAGAAATTCTTTGCAAGACCCGTATTGTTGGTAATGCGCTCCATCGCCTCGTATATCTCGACGGCGGTCTGCAAAAACTTGGGAATATCCTCTTCCGCAAGCGGATAGATCGACGCGCGCATAAGCCGTTTTGCAACGGTGAGCGCGGCGCGGTTCAGCTTATAATCCCCGCCGACTTCCAGAAATTTTTTGAGCTGTACATATTCCTTGTCGATATCGACAAGCGCTTTAAAATATTTGTTATAATAGGCAAGACAGTCGTCGAGCCGCTTATTGGCGTTGAAAAACACGTAGAACTCCGCCTCGTCCACGCCCGCAAAATACTTATTGTATTTGCCCGAGGCAAGCGATTGCGCGATGTTCTTTAAAAGCTCGAGTTTTCTCCGCGTGATCGTAGAAACCTTCTGACGGTAAAATTCAAGGAAAAGAGAAAGATACGCCTTAAAGTGCCTGATTTCCGTCATGAGCACTTCGCATGCGCAGAATACGCTGTCGCGCACTTCTAGCGTATACTCGGTAAGATTGACGTTTTCGAACGGCGAATTGAATACGCCGCCGCATTCTTTCGCCGCCGCAGCCGCGGAAAGTATCATACTTTTGCAGTCGGAAAGTTTCTTTTCGGTGAGCGTATCGTAAAAACTGCTCTCGATATCCATAACGTCGGGCGCGGATTTATTTTTGAGATAGAGGAGCATCGCCTGATACACCGAAACGCCCAAACGGCGTTTTTTATGCAGGGCAAGGACGGGCGCTTTTAACTCCTCCCTCAGCGCAACGATTTCTTCGGCGCGCGCCGAAAAATTCCCCGCAACGTCGTCCGCATTGAGCAACAAAGTATTTTCGAGCTTTTTGACGACCTCCGCTTTATCCGTTTTGTTCGAGTGCAGCTCAAGGCAAAATTCGCCGAGTCCGATGCCGTCGAGACGTTTTTTTACAACGTCGAGAGCCGCTTTCTTTTCCGCAACGAAGAGCACGCGCTTTTTATCGGAGAGCGCGTTGGCAATGATGTTGGTGATCGTCTGACTCTTGCCCGTTCCGGGAGGGCCGTGCAGTACAAAGCTTGCGCCCGTTGCGGAGAGCGCGACGGCGGAATACTGAGAACTGTCCGAAGGCAAGGGCAGAAGAATTTTAGAAGGATATCCGTCGTCCTCCTCCTGCGGCGTTTCAAACTCCTGTTTTTCAAGACGGTTATTGAGCAGCGCGGAGACGATACGATTTTTTTTCAGCTCGGGAAGGTGGTTGCGGATATCGTTCCACATGAGATAGTTCTGGAAAGAAAACGTCGCGATATAGGCATCTGTCAAAACGTTCCACCCCTTCATGTTTGCTGTTTCCGCGCGTACCATGGAGAGGATTTCCGAAATTTTCAGCGCGGAAACGTCCTCGCCGAGACCGCGCACGTCGATGTTGAATTCCTGTTTGAGATATTCGAGCAACGTACTGTTGACGAAAAATTCCTTATCCGAAGTTTCCAGCGAAAAGTCCTCGTTCCCCTTCGCACGTTTAAGCGTTGCGGGTACGAGTACGAGCGGCGCATACCGCTGTTTGCTATCCTCCTTGCCGACATACTGTAAAAATCCGAATGCAAGGTAGAGTATCTTCGCGCCCGATTCCTCGTCCGCCTCGCGGTTTTTACGAATGAGCCGCGCCGCCGTCTCGGCAAGCGTTTTTGCATCGCAATAGGTGCGCAAAATCCCCTTGCGCTGTTCGAGTTTGATGAGTTCGCGCTTGCCCGCTTCGACTGTTCCGCCGAAAGGTTCGATCTCTTCCGTCCCCGCCTTTAAGCGCATACCGGAATCGTTGAGTCGGAGATATAATTCGTCGCAACCGGTGAGGCAGAGGTGTAACGCATACTTTCCGCTGAAATTAAGCAATGCGTTTTTCGTCGTGAGATCAAGGAGCCGGCGTTCCCACTGTTTATTGCGGGACTGTTTTCCGGATAGGGAAAGCTTTTTCAAAACGGGCAGAGGCGCGGGCGCGTTTTCGGCGGACAGATCGTCCGAGGCGATCAGCTCGTACCCGTGAATATTTTTTCCGCGGAGCGGAAGAGAGAGAATATGCCCGATTCGGCAACGGCGGATATCGACGAAACACTCGTAATAATCAGCCTTTAATTTTTGGCGGAAATGCGTCTCCGAGGGAGTAAACGCAACGCTCTTTTCGTTAAACAAATCCTCCACATCGAAAAAGCTTAAATTGTTGATCCCTTCCGAAACGTATTTGTCCACAATATCGCAATCGTCCGTAACGCTGTCAAGGAAACAGCTGTCATAGAGCCAAAGTCCCACTGCAACGCCGCTCTTGCCGACGGCGACGACGGGATGCAGATGCGCAGCCTCCAGACACGCCGCCGTAAACAGCGCAAGCTCGATCGCCGTTGCGCTTTTTTCCTTTAAGATGCTATTCTTTGTCGTCTGAATGGGTTTGGTAAGATCGCAAGCCGCGCTGCGCTCGATAGCATGTCCCTTGATTGCGGCAAAGATCGCCGCAGCGATCTGACGCACGGTATTTTTATCCGTACCGGCATACCCGACGAATTCCGAATCGATCTTCCATTTTTTCAACCGTTTACCGGCGTCCGCGAGGATAAGCGAACACTCCTGAATGCGCGGACGCACGAAACAGGCGAGCCGTTCGGCGTTGCCTGAAAGTCCCTCCCACCAATCGTAAGGAAGCGCGGCGACCTTAACTGCCGCAGACGCGGCTGCCGCACCGTCTATCGTTGCGGCGATATGAACGGTATGCTCCTTCAGTTCGTCGTTTTCTGAGAGGTAAAGGGGCGAAAAAATGCCGTCCGGATTCATTTCTACCGAACTTTCAAAGGGGACTTCCGTCGTCGCGTCGTAGGGTAAAATAAGTCCCTCCGCGCTCTCGGCGCGCACCGAAACGACGAGCGGTTCCGTATAATCGTTTTTGATCTGTAACGATACGGGCGTGCGCAGATAATAATCCGCATAACCCACATATTTGGGAAAACGGACGGAGAGTGAAATTTTATCTTTCAACGCACTTTTGATTTTACCTGCCATATTAAACTCCTCGTATTTATGTCAACGGTTTCAGCGATCAATCTCACCGTTTTTTTAGTCATATTTTCAAATACATATTAATCGTTTTTCAAATAAACGCATTCTCAAAATAAGTAAGTTCACCGTCGCAAATCGACGCCACGTCAAAACGAAGCGGAACCTCTTCCCCGACGAACGCACAGTAAAATTTTGCGATCATGCGGTAACGCTGCTGCTTTGCCCTGTCCACAGCCTCGGCGGGAACGCCGTATGCATCGCTCATTCTCGTCTTTACCTCGACAAGACATATCACGTCCCCTTTCTTTGCGACAACGTCCGCTTCGCCGAACGGCGTCGTGTAGTTGCGATAAAGAATTTTATAGCCGTGTTTCTTTAAATACTTACACGTCAACGATTCTCCCGACCGTCCCAGAATTTTTTTACGAAGGTCTTGCGGTGAATTTTGCATATGCCCACCTCCCGAATGGCGCGGATATGTTCCGCCGTGCCGTAGCCCGCATTGCGCTCAAAGCCGTACATGGGGTACTCGTCCGCAAAACGTTTCATCAGCGCGTCCCTGTATACTTTGGCAAGAATACTTGCCGCGCCGATACTCGCCACAAGCGCGTCGCCCTTGACGATACTCTTTTGCGGAATTCCGATATCCAGCGTCATGTTACCGTCCGTCAGCACCATGTCCGCGGCAACGCGCAACTTCTCCACCGCACGTTTCATGCAAAGCCGCGTCGCCTGCAAAATATTCACACTATCGATCGTCTCCGCATCCACTTCCGCAATTGCGTACGCCCGCGACCGCGCCATGATCTGTTCAGACAAAGCCTCCCGCCTTTTTGCAGAGAGTTTTTTACTGTCGTCAATGCCGAAAATCCGCTCTTCCTCTCCCGTCGGAAGAATAACCGCCGCGCACACAACGGGTCCCGCCAAAGGGCCTCTTCCCACTTCGTCCACGCCCGTAACCGCCCGAAAGCCGCGTGTTAAATATTCCCTTTCAATATCGAGTAAATCCATTTCGTCCCGTGTCAAAATTTTATTCCGCAAGTCCGACGGATATGATATCCTCCGCCGAATCGAGCGTAACGCCGCCGAGTTTCCCTTTTCTGAAATCGTCGACAACGGCTCGTTCGCCGCGTTCATAGTCATAGTCGTTTCCGCCCTTTAACAAAAAGCCGCGACGGATGCATACTCGGTTAAGCATTTCGAGCGGCTCGCCGCCCGTAATCCCATACCGCTCGCCAAGCCGATTCAAATACGTTCCCGATAATTCTTCAAGGAGACACAGCGCGATTTCGTCCATCTCCAAAATATCGTCGTTAATGCTGCCGATATAAGCGAGCCGACGGGCAAGTTTTTGATCCTCGCATGCGGGAGGCATCGTCCCAGGACTGTCCATGAGCTCGAACGCGCCGCACTTGACCCATTGCTTTGCGCGGGTCACGCCCGCTTTATTGCCCGTTACCGCCTTATTGGCTCCCGCAAGGCGGTTGATCAGCGTACTTTTTCCCGTATTCGGAACGCCGGCAATCATAAAGCGCACAGGCTTTTTCGATCCTTTCTCTTTTAACCGCTCCGTCTTCTCCTTAACGAGTTCCGACATCGCGCCGCGAAGGGTGCGGATACCCGCTTGCGCATTCGCATCTATTTTAACGGCGTTGCGTCCGCCCGCCTTTATCACGGCAAGCAACTCGTCCGACTTTGCGTCGGCAAGGTCGCCTTTATTCAGAACATACAAAACGGGTTTGCATCCTGCCAACTCGGTAAGCCGCCTGTTATATGTGGCGGCAGGCGCGCGCGCATCGAGCACGAACACAACTGCGTCGCAATATTTTAAATTATCCGCCATCATGCGCATGGCTCTTGCCATATGCCCCGGATACCATTGAATGATCTTCATAAATCCTCTATCCGCACGTTTATGTCTCTACGGCTTGTCGACGCATGCCCGATGCACGGGCATTCCCGTACCGAATAAACGTACCGTAATCAAATGACTCTTCGCGAATTGTTTCTTCGTAAATGAACTTAACGGCAAACTCAATTCGCTTTGCTCTTTGCGCGCAAGTCCGTTTTAATCCTGAAGTAAATCAGGCCGCCGTTTTTTTGTGATCTCCAATGCCTTTTCGCGCCGCCACTTATCGATCTCGGCATGATTGCCGCTCCGAAGCACTTCGGGAACGGTCATTCCCCCGTACTCCACGGGGCGCGTATATTGCGGATATTCGAGAAGATTATCGGAAAAGCTCTCTTGCACGAGCGACTCGGGCGAGAGCACGCCGTCCACATAACGCGCCACGCAGTCGGCGACGACCATTGCGGGCAGTTCCCCTCCCGTCAACACATAATCGCCGATCGAAAGCTCTTCGTCGATAAAGAGATCGATCGCGCGTTGATCGACGCCTTCGTAGTGCCCGCATAAAAGTACGATATGCTCGCACGCAACAAGCGAATACACCATGTCCTGACGGAACGTTTTTCCCTTGGGCGAAAGATAGATACGCCGCGCCTTATGCTCGGGGTCCACCGCCTCGATCGCGCTTCCCACCGGTTGCGCCATCATAACCATACCCGCGCCGCCGCCGAAAGGATAATCGTCGCACTTCAGATGCTTATCCTGCGTATAGTCGCGAATATTTACCACGTCGATCTGCAACTTATTGCCCTTGACTGCCCGCCCGATAATACTTTCGTTAAGCGCCGAAAACATCTCGGGGAAGAGCGTTAAAATAGTGATCCTCATGATTATTTACACTACCGCCACTTCATAAAACCGTTTTTTATTGACGGTGATTATTTTCTTTTCCAAATCGACGGAAAGAATCACGCCTTTTGCCGCAGGAAAGAGAATTTCTTTCTCTCCCGTTCGCAACGTGTAAATATCCGTCGCCGCCTGACGGATATCCGAAAGCATACCGAGCGGTTCGCTCTTCTCCGTTACAACTTCCGCGCCGATCAGATCCGCAACGTAATATGTGCCTTCCTCCGTCTCCGGCATCTCCTCGCGCGGAACGCAGACGGGCACGCCGCGCAGTAATTCCGCCGCATTGCGATCGGGCACGCCGCGCAGATTCAGATACGCAATGCCCGCCGCCGTACGGCAGGAAAGCACGCGATATTCAACGCCCTTTAAAAAAACGCGTTTAAAAGAAAGCAAGTCCTCCGCCGTATCGGTAAACGGCTTGACTTTTACTTCGCCGCGCACGCCTTGCGGTTTGACGATAATGCCGATTTCAAGAAAATTTTCCATATTCAAAACCCGTAAACACGGTCGACCGCGTTCCTGATATGTTGCTGCGTATCCGACTTTTCCTGCTCGCTCTTGATAAAAGCAAGCTTTTCGCTCGGTACGTTTTCAAACGCTTTTAAGTAACCCGTCCGAATTTTCTCAAGCAATCCGACGGACTCGTAGCGATCGGTTTTCCCCCGCCGCAATATGCGCGCCATGGCGTCTTCCGGAGTAAGATCGATAAAGACGACGAGGTCGGGCACGCAGGCGTTCATCGCAGGCGTATTCAACTGTTTCACCCATTCGCTCTCCGCCATGCCCCCGTTATATGCGAGCGACGAAAAATAAAACCTGTCGCAAAGAACGCTCTCTCCTGCATCCAGTCTGGCAAGGATACCGTCTTCGCTCCCGTAAATATGATGAAGACGGTCGGCGGCAAACAGAGCGGCAATCGTCCTCTCGTCTGTATCGAGCTTTCCCGTAAGACAGTCGCGAAGTAAAGAGCCGATCGGAGATTGCGTCGGCTCGCAGGTTAAATGAACACGCACGCCTCTATCTCCGAGATATTGGGCAAGCAGACGCATCTGCGAACTTTTACCGCTGCCGTCGATTCCCTCGAATACAATAAATTTACCTTTTGTTGCCATAACGTTCTTATTATAACAAACTCCCGCGTCAAAGTCAAACGCGGAAGTTAAAAATCGTTTTTTATTTTTTCAGCGGTATGGGACGCTTCTTTGCTGCAAAGATAACGCCGAGCGTACCCGGTCCGCAGTGCGAGCCGATTACAGGCCCGATAATCTGACGCACTACGTGCGCGTTCGGACGTTTTTCAAGTATGAGATCACGGATTCTGTCCCCCTCTTCGCTGCAATCTGCATCTATAACGTAAACGCTGTATTTATCCTCGTCTTCAAGCTCTTCCACTACCTTGTTGGCAAGCGTTGAAATGGCTTTTTTACGCCCTCCTAACTTCGTAATTACGCTGAGTCCGCCCTCCTCGTTAAAGGTAAGCATAGGTTTCAAATTTAAAAGCGTTCCCGCAACAGCGGCAAGTCCCGAACATCTTCCTCCCCGTTTTAAGTGCATCAGATCGTCCACTACGAAATAAACGCACACGCGGTGGGTAAATTCGTTTAAAAACGCAAGAATCTCTTCGTCCGTCTTGCCCTCTTTCTTTAAAATAGCGGCTTGTTCCGCCTGAATGCCGGCGCCGAGCGAGATGCTGTTCGTATTGAACACCGTGCATTTCCGTTCGGGATATTTCTCTTTCAGTTCACGCAGAGCAAGTTCAAGCGACTGAAAGGTACCGCTCATGGCATGCGAAAAACTTACGTATAATACGTCCTCTCCCTTTTCGAAGTATCCGGACATAATCCGTTTATAATCCTCGGGGTTGAGCGCCTGCGTTTTAGGAATTTCGCCGCCGCGCACAAGATCGTAAAACTTTTTAAAATCAGTGTCTTTGCCTAAATCATAGAAATATTCTTCGCCTGCAACGTAATAGGGCATGGATATATAGTCAAGCCCAAGTTCCCCGGCGCGAGTATGCCAAAGTTCTCCGTTCGAATCAAAAATCAATACACTCATATGAGCCTCCCTGATCACGCAATTTTATTTTGCGTATTATCACATTCCTATTATAACAAAAAAACCGCTTGTATCAAAACGGTTTTTACTTAAAATTCTCTTAAATCGCTATTTTTTTGTAATTCTGCTTAACAATAAAGGCGCATATTCAGAAAATTATATAATTATTTTGTTTCGAACGCTATTTTATGCGCCTTTCCTTGCAGATAGTTTCTAAATGTCATAACAAAAATCACTGCTACAATATCAAAAAACAACCAAACGAAAAACATGCGCGGAGTGACATCCCTGCCGCACATGTTTTTACAGCCATTTTATAAACGCTTTCAGAGCTGACGGAAGCGCATAATTATTTTTTATCTCTTCCGCCGTCCTCCAAACGTATTTCGGATCGCACGACAGGGTCTCGACAAGATATCCGGTCATATGCCATTCGATATGCGTAAAAATATGCCTAGCGCCCTGTTTTTTTATTACTCTCCCGTATGACTCGGGCGAAACTTCTCCCTCGAAGAGCGGAAACTGCCAAAGCGATGCCAAAAGACCCGAATCGGGACGTTTTTCAAGGGCAAACAAATCCCCGCATTTTAACACTAAAACCGTGACGGGTGTGACTTTACGCGCTTTCTTCTCTTCTCGGACGGGAAATTCCTCTTCCCTGCCCGCAAGGTGCGCTCGGCAAATGTTCTTCCACGGACACTTATCGCAAAGAGGCGCGCCGTTGGGCACGCACACAATTGCGCCGAGTTCCATCAACGCCTGACAAAAATCACCCGCTTGTCTGGGATACACTTCCTTAAGTTCCCCCGCAAAATCCGACTTAACTTTCTGATCGTCGATCTTCCGTCCGTCGGCAAGCAATCTTGTGAGAACGCGCAAAACGTTTCCATCTACCGCGGGGCAGGGCTGATCGTAAGCAATCGAACAGATTGCGCCCGCCGTGTAGTCGCCGATTCCCGAAAGCGCGCGAACGCCATCAAAATCGCGCGGAAAGCCTTTTTCCGCAATCGTCTTTGCCGCCTTATGCAAATTACGCGCGCGGGAATAGTAACCGAGTCCCTCCCACGCCTTTAACACCTCTTCTTCGTTCGCGGCAGCTAAATCCTGCGCCGTCGGAAAACGTTCCATAAAACGGCGGTAATAATCCTTTACCGCCTCGACGCGCGTCTGTTGCAACATAATCTCGGACACCCAAACGCGGTACGGGTCGTGCGTGCCCCGCCACGGAAGCGTCCGTTTATAAATGCCGTACCACTCCAAAAGAAGGGGTACGGCAGCGTTTAAAAGTTCGTTCATTAAAAAAGTCCTGTAATAACGCCCTGTTCGTCTACGTCGATTTTTTCCGCCGCAGGCGCTTTGGGAAGTCCGGGCATCGTCATGATATTTCCCGTGAGCGCAACAATGAAACCTGCGCCCGCCGATATTTTGACGCTGCGCACGGTAATCTTAAACCCGTTCGGCGCGCCGAGTTTCTTCTGATCATCAGAAAAAGAGTATTGCGTTTTTGCCATGCAGACGGGCGTTCTATCGTATCCGAGCGCGGTAAGACGTTCAATTTCCGCCTCCGCCTCCTCGGTATACTCCACGCCGTCGCCGCCGTAGACTTTGGTTACGATCGCATGAATCTTTTCTTTAATGGGCAATTTTTCGTCGTATGCAAAGCGGAATTCGCTCTTTTCTTCGCACAGTTTTACGACTGCGCGGGCGAGCTCTTCGCCGCCCTTACCTCCCTCCGCCCAAACGGTGGAGAGCACTACGTTAACGCCTAACTCTTTGCACTTTTCAATAACGAGCGCGATCTCCGCATCGGTATCCGTCGGGAAACGGTTTACCGCTACAACAACGGGTAAACCGTAAACGTTTTTGATATTCGAAACATGGCGCAAAAGATTGGGTATTCCCGCCGCAAGCGCGTTAAGTTCCTCGTGCGCAAGCTCTGTTTTATCCAAACCGCCGTGCATTTTCAAAGCGCGCACCGTTGCAACCATAACGACTGCCGAGGGAACGAGTCCCGCAAAACGGCACTTGATATCGAGAAACTTTTCCGCGCCGAGATCGGCGCCGAATCCCGCCTCTGTAATGGCGTAGTCTGCAAGTCCCATCGCAAGGCGTGTCGCCATAACAGAATTGCAACCGTGTGCGATATTGGCAAACGGCCCGCCGTGCACGATTGCAGGCGTTCCCTCGAGCGTCTGTACAAGATTGGGCTTTAACGCGTCTTTAAGGAGTGCGCACATTGCTCCCGCCGCCTTTAAATCTCCTGCCGTAACGGGTTTCCCGCTCCGATTGTATCCGACGATAAGTTTAGAAAGACGCGCTTTTAAATCGGAAAGCGAACCTGCAAGGCAGAACGCCGCCATAACCTCGCTCGCTACGGTAATGTCGTATCCGTCGTCGCGCGGGAGTCCGTTTTTACCGCCGCCCAAGCCGTCTTTAACGTATCGGAGCTGTCGATCGTTCATATCGACGCAACGTTTCCACGTAATGCGTTCGGGGTCGATATCAAGTTCGTTTCCTTGAAAAATATGATTGTCGAGCATTGCCGCAAGCAAATTATTAGCCGCGCCGATCGCATGGAAATCTCCCGTAAAATGCAGGTTTATGTCCTCCATCGGAACAACTTGCGCGTATCCGCCGCCCGCAGCGCCGCCCTTGATCCCGAATACGGGGCCGAGCGACGGCTCGCGCAAGGCAACCGCTACGCTCTTGCCGATGCGTTTTAGTCCGTCCGCAAGACCGATGGTCGTCGTCGTTTTCCCTTCGCCTGCGGGAGTGGGCGTGATAGCGGTCACAAGAACAAGCTTGCCGCGCCGACTGCGCTTTGCAAGCGCATCGTAACCGACCTTCGCTTTGTACTTGCCGTAATATTCGATCTCGTCCTCGGTCAATCCCGCACGCTCGGCAATCTTTAAAATGTGTTCTAACTTTGCTTCCTGCGCTATTTCGATATCCGTTTTCATGCTAAACCCTCCTTGCACGGTTTGGAATTATTTAACGTCGTTATCTCTGATTATTTAAAATATTTGACCGCGCTTTCGAATAACTTCATGTCGTATTCGCCGAGAACGTTCTGATACAAGCCGTTGCCCTTGCGCTCGGAATGTCCCATTTTGCCAAACACCCTGCCGTCGGGCGAAAGAATCCCCTCGATCGCATACGTACTTCCGTTTGGATTAAAACGCACGTCCATGGTGGCATTTCCGTTCAGGTCTACGTATTGCGTCATGATCTGTCCGTGCTCCGCAAGACTTTTTACAAGTTTTTCGTCTGCAATAAATTTACCCTCGCCGTGAGAGATGGGCACGGAGACGATATCCCCGACTTTCATCCCCGCGAGCCAAGGAGATTTAACGGATGCAACCCGTACGCGCACAATGCGCGATTGGTGACGCGAAATATCGTTATAAGTGAGCGTAGGACAATTTTCGTCCGTATCAATGATCTTGCCGTACGGCACGAGTCCAAGCTTGACGAGCGCCTGAAATCCGTTGCAGATTCCGCCCATCAATCCGTCGCGTTCCTCGAGAAGCGCGCGTACCTGTTCTTTTACTTCTCCGTTGCGGAAGAATGCCGTAATAAACTTGCCCGATCCGTCCGGCTCGTCGCCGCCCGAGAAACCGCCCGGAACAAAGACGATATTGCTCTCCTTGATGAGCGACGCGAACTTTTCGACCGAACGTGCAACCTCGTCCGACGAATGGTTGCGGATGACGAAAATTTCAGGGAGCGCGCCTGCGTCTGCAAATGCTTTTGCCGTATCGTACTCGCAGTTTGTTCCGGGGAACACGGGGATAAGCACCTTGGGCATCGCGTTCTTTGTGCGGGACGTAAGCGTACATTTTTCGTTATACGTAAAATTCTCCACAGGACGGATAGGCGTTCTGATATTGCATGCGTATACAGGTTCGAGCTTATCCTCGTAAATTTTAAGCAATCTTTCAAGAGAAACCGACTCGCCTGCATATGCGATCTCTGCGCGATCTATCGTCGCGCCAAGGCGCTTGCCGACGCTTACCGACTCGTTGAGTTCAAGCACAAACGCACCGTAGCGGTAACCGAATATCTCCTCTTTTTTAATATCGCCGTCGTATTCGAAACCGATCTTATTGCCCAAACAGGACTTGAGCACACCTTCGGCAATACCGCCGTATGTAGGCGTAAACGCCGACGCAATCTTTTTAAAGCGCATGAGTTGCGTCACGATTTTAAAGTTTTCAATGAGAGACTCTGTTACGGGCAAGCCGTTTTTATCGTACTCGGGAAGTAGCAACATCACCGCATGGCCCGATCCTTTGAATTCGGGAGAAATCACCTCGCCCGCCTTACCTGTCGTCACTGCAAAGGAGACGAGCGTCGGAGGCACGTCGATATGTTCGAACGTACCGCTCATGGAATCCTTTCCGCCGATCGCCGCGCAGCCGAATTCAACCTGCGCCTTGAAAGCGCCGAGCAGCGCCGCAAGCGGTTTGCCCCAACGCTTTTCGTCCTTCATCGGCTTTTCGAAATATTCCTGAAATGTGAGATAAACGTCTTCAAACGAAGCACCCGTTGCAATCAGTTTGGAGATACTCTCCACGACAGCGAAGTACGCGCCGTGGTAAGGGCTCTTTTCCGCAATATACGGATTCCCTCCCCAAGACATGTACGATACGGTATCCGTATGCCCCTTTTCTACCGAAACGAGATGCACCATCGCCTGCGGCGGGGTGAGCTGATATTTTCCGCCGAACGGCATGAGCACCGTACCCGCGCCGATCGTCGAATCGAAACGCTCGGAAAGTCCGCGTTTGGAACAGACGTTGAGATCGCCCGCAAGCTGTTCCATACCGGCGCCGAACGTCTCGGGAACAGGTTTTTGGAAGTCCTGAATTTTTGCGGGAGCAACGTCGATATGTTTTTCCGCGCCGTTTGAATTTAAAAATTTACGTGAAACGTCTACTATCGTTTTTCCGTTCCATTTCATGACAAGACGGGGACTTTGGGTAACCTCCGCCACTACGGTCGCTTCCAGATTTTCTTTTTCCGCAAGCGAAATAAAATGCGCCACCTCTTCCGACTCAACAACGACCGCCATACGCTCCTGCGACTCTGAGATCGCAAGTTCCGTACCGTCCAAGCCGTCGTATTTTTTCGGAACGGCATTGAGGTCGACTTCGAGTCCGTCGGCAAGTTCGCCGATGGCAACGGACACACCGCCCGCGCCGAAGTCGTTACAGCGCTTGATGAGGCGCGTCGCCTCCCTGTTGCGGAACAAACGCTGCAATTTGCGTTCTTCCGGCGCGTTTCCCTTTTGTACCTCCGCGCCGCAGTGAGTGAGCGATTCGAGCGTGTGCGATTTGGAAGACCCCGTCGCGCCGCCGCAACCGTCCCGCCCTGTTCTGCCGCCGAGGAGAATGATCTTATCGCCTGCGGCGGGAACTTCCCGCCGTACGTTCACAGCGGGCGTCGCAGCAATAACGGCGCCGATCTCGAGACGCTTTGCCGTATACCCCGCATGGTAAATTTCATCCACCTGACCTGTGGCAAGTCCGATCTGATTCCCGTAGGAAGAGTAACCCGCCGCCGCCGTCGTTACGATCTTGCGCTGCGGCAACTTGCCCTTCATCGTATCCTTTACGGGAACGAGCGGATCGCCCGCGCCCGTAACGCGCATTGCGGCATATACGTAGCTTCTGCCCGAGAGCGGATCGCGGATCGCGCCGCCGATGCACGTTGCCGCGCCGCCGAACGGCTCGATCTCCGTAGGATGGTTGTGCGTCTCGTTCTTAAAGAGCAGCAGCCAAT
Source organism: uncultured Christensenellaceae bacterium (assembly GCA_910586985.1). GTDB lineage: Bacteria > Bacillota > Clostridia > Christensenellales > Borkfalkiaceae > Gallimonas. The sequence goes on from CAJUKK010000006.1 coordinate 72,825, forward strand.
CCTGATCTTCGCCGTCCACGTTTACTTTGATTTTGACGGTGCACGCGTTGATCTCCTCCGACTCGTCAAGTTTTTCAAGCTGACCGCGCTTTTTTAAGAGCTTGGTCGCAATTGTCGCTATGTCCATGAGGTTGACGGGTTTGGTGCGGTCAAGTTCCTTGCGCGCAGCAACGTATTCCTTATACGTTTCGTTTAACAGCTTGTCCTCAAAATTGACCTTGTCGATCGTCGTCAAAAAGGTTGTGTGGCGGCAATGATCTGACCAATAGGTATCGATCATGCGTATTTCGGTGAGCGTGGGATCGCGCCCCTCCTCTTTGAAATAGTCCTGACAGAATGCGATATCGTCCGCATCCATTGCAAGCGCGTATTTCGCAACGAACTCTTCAAGCTCCTTGCGTTTAAGATTCAAAAAGCCGTGCAGCGTCTCCACTTCGGTAGGTACGGGATGCGAAATTTTCAGCGTATCCGCACGCATAAGGCTTGCTTCGCGGCTCTCCACGGGGTTGATGACGTATTTTTTAATCGCCTCGATCTGCTCGTCGCTCACGTTTCCGTACACAAGGTAAACCTTCGCGGTACGCACAAGCGGACGCTTTCCTTTGGAAATGAGCTGTATGCACTGCGCCGCCGAATCCGCTCGCTGGTCAAACTGACCGGGGAGATACTCCACCGCAAACACCTTTGCGCCCGCCGCGTCGATATCCGTCGTTGCCCGATCCATCTGCGGCTCGGAAAAGACCGTGCCAACGCAGGAGAGGAAGAGTTGTTCTTCGATGTCCTCCACGTCGTAACGGTTGACGACGCGGATATTCTCCACGCCGCTTATTTCAAGCAATTCGCGCGCGTCTGTAAGAAGCGCCTTCGCCTCGTGCCCGAATCCCTCTTTCTTTTCAACGTAAATACGGTATACCATATCATTCTCCTTTTGCTTTCAACGCGCGCTGTCCGATATCCGAACGCTTATACGCATTTTTAAAATGTATTTTATCCGACAGAGCGTATGCTTTTGCAATCGCCGATTTCAAATCGTCCGCCACTCCGACCGCGCCGAGCACTCTGCCCCCGCTTGTCAAAAGTTTTTCGTCTTCCGTACGCGCTCCTGCAACGTAAATCTCTTCGTCCCCGTTCGTCTCGGGAAGAGTAATTTCAAACCCGCTCTCGTATTTTTTCGGATAGCCGTCCGATGCAAGCACCACGCAACAAGCCGCGCCCTTTTTAAACTTCACCATATCGGGCGAGAGCCGTTCCTCGCTGACCGCAGTCATGATTTCCAGAAGATCCGACTCAAGAAGAGGGAGCACGACCTGCGTTTCGGGGTCGCCGAAACGACAGTTGTATTCAATGACCTTCGGGCCTTTGGGCGTAAGCATAAGTCCGAAATAAAGACATCCTTTAAACGTTCTGCCTTCCGACTTCATTGCTCTGACAGTAGGCAGAAATATCTTTTCCATGCACTCCCTTGCAATCTCTTCGGTAAAATACGGGTTTGGCGCAACCGTCCCCATGCCTCCCGTATTCAATCCCTCGTCGTTGTCCCTTGCGCGCTTATGATCCATTGAAGAGACCATGGGCACGACCGTATTCCCGTCCGTAAAGGACAGCACGGACACTTCGGGACCGGTTAAAAACTCTTCTACGAGAATACTGTTTCCGCTTGCCCCGAATATTTTGTCGCACATAATCTCGCAGACGGCGCTCTTAGCCTCCTCAAAATTTTGCGCAATGATTACGCCTTTGCCGAGCGCAAGTCCGTCCGCTTTAATGACGGCGGGAAAATCGCCCGCTTTCAGATATTCGATCGCATCTTCCGCGTTCGTAAACGTTTTGCTGTGCGCTGTCGGAATGCCGTATTTTTGCATAAGATCCTTGGAAAACACTTTGCTGCCTTCAATGATCGCGGCATTCTTGCGCGGGCCAAAACATGCAATCCCGAGTTCTTCGAGCGCGTCTACGCAACCGAGCACAAGCGGGTCGTCAGGCGTAACGACGGCAAAATCAACTGAATGCGTCTTTACAAAATCGACGATGCCCTCTACGTCCGTTGCTTTAACGGGAAAACACTCCGCATCTTTTGCAATCCCACCGTTGCCGGGGAGCGCATAAATTTTTTCAACTTTTTTATTTTTTTTCAGGCTCTTGATGACGGCATGTTCTCTTCCGCCGCCGCCCACGACCAATACTTTCATTTCTTCTCCTTTTTCGAACGATTTATTTTAAAGTATAAAACGAATCTGTCCGAATGTAGTTGCTTATTCTGTCCTTAACGCAAATGCAGTATGAATATGCAGTAAAGATTCTCACGCTAACGCTGGGAATGATATTTTAAATACTTATCGCGAGGAGGGATCCCCTCCGCTGCGAGACTCAATTTGCCAAATACCTTTGGCTCATTGTCTGTTGTTGCATTTGAGGACACCCTAAGCTCAACAAGAAAAGTTTCCTCGAAGAACTTGTTTTGTGTCCTTTAAAACAAATTCTTCGAACCCGCTTAGTGGTGAAAAAGTCTCATTCCCGTAAACGCCATCACCATATCGTGCGAATCCGCCGCCTCGATCACAAGATCGTCGCGAACAGAACCGCCCGGTTCTGCAATATACGAAACGCCGCTCTTATAAGCCCGCTCGATATTGTCCGAGAACGGGAAAAACGCGTCGCTCCCGAGCGAAACTCCCGTAACCGTCTTTAAATATGCCGCTTTCTCCTCGCGCGTGAACGGTTCAGGACGCACGGTAAAATTTTGTCTCCAGACGCTTTCGCCGAGAACGTCCTCGTAATCGTCCGAAAGATAAATATCAATGATATTGTTTTTCTCCGGTCTGCCGACGCCCTCTGCAAACTGCAATCCAAGTACCTTTTCATGTTGACGCAAATGCCATAAGTCCGCCTTTTGCGCCGCAAGCCGCGTACAGTGAATGCGAGACTGCTGACCCGCACCCACGCCGATCGCCTGTCCGTCAGTCGCAAAACATACCGAATTGCTCTGCGTGTATTTGAGCGTAATGAGCGAAATGACGAGGTCGATCGCCTTGTCTTTGGGCAGATTCCGATTCTTGGTAACAATGTTTTTGAGTAAATCTTCGTCTATTTTAAAATTGTTCCTGCCCTGTTCGAAGGTCACGCCGAACACCTGTTTCCGCTCGATTTCCTCGGGCACGTAGTCCTTATCGATTTTAACCACGTTGTAGCCGCCCTTGCGTTTCGCGCTTAAAATTTCAAGCGCCTTGGGCGTATATGAGGGCGCGATCACTCCGTCCGATACCTCGCGGGAAATGATCCTTGCCGTTACTTCGTCGCACTCATCCGAGAGCGCGATCCAGTCCCCGAAAGAGGACATGCGATCCGTTCCTCTCGCCCGCGCATAAGCGCATGCAAGCGGAGAATCGTCCAATCCTTCGACATCGTCCACAAAGCACGACTTTTTGAGCGAGTCCGAAAGCTTTTTGCCTACCGCCGCCGACGTGGGCGAAACATGCTTAAAGCTCGTAGCCGCCGTCATGCCCGTATTTTCTTTGATCTCCCTGACGAGTTGCCATGAATTGAGGGCATCGAGAAAATTGATATAACCCGGCCGGCCGTTTAAAATTTCAACGGGTAAATTTTTACCGCCCTCCATATAGATCCGCGCCGGTTTTTGATTGGGATTACAACCGTATTTTAATGAAAATTCCGTCATTTGTCTGTCTCCTTGATTGCGTTTATAAAAAGCAGTTGCGCACAAGACAAAAAATCTTGTGCGTCGTGCGTCTATTTCGTAAATTTGTTATAGAGAATCTTCTCCGTCGCGCCCGTACTTAAGTCCACTGCGCGGCAATACAGGGATATTTTATTCTCTCCGTTCAGGTTTTCCCAAATTTCCTCTGCGAATGCCTTCAAGTCGTTCGGGATTTTCACGCGTTCGGGTTCGCCGGAAAACGTGGGGAGCGGATTGCCGTCCTTCTCGTATGTATGGATAAAATGTCCGAGTCCGTCTACGGGTTCGTAGTCGAACGTGTAACGGTTGCACTTTTCACCCAAACCGTCCGCGCTCTTTAAAATGGACATTTCGTAAGAATACGTTCCGCCAAGATGTAAAATTCCGCTGATACGCGGCGTATAATTGGGAGCGTCGGGTTCAAACTTACGCGTTTTTAAAGCGTGACGGAAACATTTACCCGCCTTTAACGCCTCTTCGATCGTATCCGTCTGATCGCCGTTCGTTACGATAATATCCTTTCCTACCGATTTAACGGGATAGTAAATGATGAGCGAGGGATCTTCTACTTTACTCTCGTCGAACGGCTGCGTCGCAACACAATCGCCCTCTTCGACAAATACGCGGTTACGGCTGTTATTGCTTCTGCCCATAATAAAATAGGCAAACATCGCCTTTTTGCCGTCCGCGCTTTTACCGATCACAATCCCGCGTCCGGGATATGCGTTGCCTGCAAGCGCGTCCTTCATGCTCCTTACGTCCAAACTCATTATTATACACCTCTCAGTTTTTTCGAGACTTTCTCGACAGCCTCGGGTAAAATCACCCATTCCGCCTCGCGCATGACGCGCTTTTGTAAAATTTCGGGCGTGTCGCCCTCTTTGACTTCCACCGCCTTCTGCGCGATAATCGGACCTCCGTCGCAAACTTCGGTAACGTAATGCACCGTAGCTCCCGTTACCTTTACGCCGCGGGCGAGTACAGCCTCGTGCACATGCAAGCCGTAAAACCCTTTCCCGCAAAAACTCGGAATAAGCGCGGGATGCACGTTGATAATCCGATCGGGATATTTCTTTACGAACCCCTCGCCGAGAATGGTCATAAATCCCGCAAATACGACAAGTTCAACGGCGTTCATCTCTAAGATTTCAAGAATACGCTTTTCGCGTTCCGTCCGGTCTGTTATTTCCTTTCTGTCTACGACCGCCGTCTTGATCCCCGCGCGCTCGGCGCGCTTTAAAACGTACGCATCCGCATGATCGGTAACGACGATCTTCACTTCGCCGTGCGGGATCATGCCCGCGTCCTGCGCATTCAAAATTGCCTGAAAGTTCGTTCCGCCGCCCGAACAGAGCACGGCGATGCGTACTTTTTCGCTCAGCATAGAACGACTCCGTCGTCGCTCTTGACGATCTCGCCGAGGATATACGCCTCCTCGCCGTTTGCCTTTAAAATTTTTATCGCGCTCTCGGCATCCTCTTTGGCAACGACGACGCTCATACCGACGCCCATATTGAACGTGTTGAACATATCGTGCTCGGAGATATTGCCTTTCTTTTCAATCAGGTGGAAAATGGGCGGAATTTTTACGTCGCTCTTTCTGATTCTGACGCCCAATCCCTTGGGAATGGAACGGGGCATATTTTCGTAGAAACCGCCGCCCGTAATATGCGACACACCCTTAACGCTCACTTCCTCGAACAAAGCGAGCATGGATTTTACATAAATTCTCGTAGGGGCGAGCAGCGTCTCTCCGAGAGATTTTCCGCCAAGCTCTTCGACAGGCGAAACAAGATCGCAATTTTCCACGTCGAACACCTTTCTCACCAACGAGAATCCGTTGGAATGCACGCCCGTAGAGGGAAGCGCGAGCATGATATCCCCCTCTTTCATCTTCGTATTGTCGATTACTTTTGCGCGATCTACGACGCCCACGGAAAATCCTGCCAGATCGTAATCATACTCGGGCATGGTGCCGGGGTGCTCCGCAGTTTCTCCGCCGATCAGCGCGCAGCCTGCCTGTACGCAACCCTCCGCAACGCCGCCGACGATTTCCGCAATGCGTTCCGGCACGTTTCTCCCGCAAGCGATATAGTCGAGGAAGAACAGGGGTTTGGCGCCGCAGCAGATAATGTCGTTAACGCACATGGCGACGCAGTCGATACCGATCGTATCGTGTTTGTCAAGAAGAATGGCAAGGCGCAGTTTCGTACCCACGCCGTCCGTTCCCGATACAAGCACGGGTTCCTTCATGCCGCCGATTGCAAGCGGGAACAAACCGCCGAAACCGCCGATGTCCGCTTTCCCTTCGGGCATGGTACGGGCAACGTGCTTTTTCATAAGCTCCACCGCCTTATATCCCGCGGTAATGTCTACTCCCGCGTCTTTGTAACTTTCAGAGAAACTTTTCATAATTTACCTCATGTTTACTTTCGATTATATGCCGATCGTCTTTCCGCCGAAAAGCGCAGCGCGAATACCGTCCGTATCGGGCGCGGTTGTGCCTGATGTAAATAAGCGATAATACACAGAGAAACAAACGCGCGCGTTTACTTCTTCTGGAATTTCGGATTTTCGCTGAGCGGACGTTCAAAACGGTTTTTATTGACCTGCGTCGGAATTTCCGTAGGATATACGCCGTCGAAACATGCCGTACAGAATCCCGTACCGTCGCCGCCCGTCAAAAGCCCCGCCTTGTCCAGATCGAGATACCCCACCGAATCCGCTCCGATAATCTTAGCGATCTCCTCTTCCGAATAGTGGCAGGCGATGAGATTATCCCGCGAAGCGATATCCGTACCGTAATAGCAGGGATTGAGGAACTTGGGCGCGGAGGACAAAAAGTGCACTTCCGTTGCGCCCGCATCGCGCAGTTGTTTCACGATGGGACGGCTCGTTGTGCCGCGCACGATCGAATCGTCTACCAGAACGACGCGTTTCCCCTTGACTGCCGAGGCGATGACGTTGAGTTTGATTTTAACTCTGTCCTCGCGCATCTTCTGATCGGGCGCAATAAACGTTCTGCCGATATATTTGTTTTTTAAAAATGCAATGCCGTAAGGAATACCGGACGCCTGCGAATAGCCGAGCGCGGCGTCGAGTCCCGAATCGGGCACGCCGCAGACGATATCCGCGTCGATTCTGTACTTCTCCGCAAGAAACGCGCCCGCGCGCTTTCTTGCATCGTGTACAAAGCAACCGTCGATTTCCGAATCCGGACGCGCCGTATAGAAAAATTCAAACACGCAGAGCGACTTTTTAAACTTCCCGCAATGTGTTTTGTCGCTCCTGATACCGTCCTTGGTAATCACGAGCATTTCGCCCGGTTCGATCTCCCGAACGAGATGCGCGCCGACTGCGTTCAACGCGCAACTTTCGGAAGCGACGATAATCGCGCCGTCCTTGCGCGTACCGTAGCATAAAGGACGGAATCCGCGCGGATCGCGCACTGCTATGAGTTTTGCGGGCGACATCACGACAAGAGAATACGCTCCTTCAAGCCTGTCCATCGTAGCGACGACCGCCTCTTCGATCGAACGGGACTTGACGCGCTCTTTGGTTATGGCGTACGCGATCACTTCGGTATCCGACGTCGTATGAAAGATGCTCCCCTCGTTTTCAAGTTCGGAACGCAATTCGTAGGCGTTGGTCAGATTTCCGTTATGCGCAAGCGCCATGTTGCCCTTTAAGTGATTGACGACGATAGGTTGCGCGTTCTCTCTGCCGCTCGCTCCCGTCGTACTGTAACGGACGTGACCGATCGCCATTTCTCCCTCGCCGAGAGAATCGAGCCGCTCTCTCGTAAACACGTCGTTTACAAGCCCCGAATCTTTATAGGAGGTAAACACTCCGTCCTTATTGACAACGATTCCCGCCGATTCCTGCCCGCGGTGCTGAAGCGCGAACAGCGCGTAATATGCCGTGGACGCCACGTTCTGAACGTCGGGGGCAAAGATTCCGAATACGCCGCATTCCTCGTGAATATGTCCCGTCATATTATTCCCCCGTCGTCACGCGCTTGAAAATCTCTTTATATGCGTCCTCAACGCCGCCCATGTCGCGACGGAAACGGTCTTTGTCGAGTTTCTCGCCCGTCTTTGCATCCCAGAAACGGCAGGTATCGGGAGAAATTTCGTCCGCAAGAACGATCGTTCCGTCGTTGAGTTTCCCGAATTCGAGCTTAAAATCGATGAGACGTACGCCGAGCTTTAAGAAATACGCCTTTAAAACTTCGTTGACTTTGAAGGAATATTTTTTGATGAGTTCGATCTCCTCTTTGGTTGCGAGCTTTAACGCGAGCGCATGATATGAGTTGAGAAGAGGATCGCCGAGATCGTCGTTCTTATAGGAAAATTCAATGGTAGGCTCGTCAAACACAATACCCTCTTCCACGCCGTAGTGCTTTGCGAACGAACCGGCGGAAACATTGCGGATGATGACCTCGAGAGGAACGATCTTTACGCGCTTTACCACGGTATCCCGTTCGTTTATCTCCTCTACAAAATGCGTGGGAACGCCCTGCTGTTCCAAAAGCTGCATGAGCATGTTCGTCATGCGGTTATTGACGACGCCCTTACCCGCAATCGTGCCTTTCTTGACGCCGTTAAACGCCGTCGCATCGTCTTTATACGAAACGATGCAGAGCGTTTCGTCGGCGGTCGCGTAAACCTTTTTTGCCTTTCCTTCATAGAGCTGAACAGTCTTTTCCATGATACTCTTCTCCTGTTATTTTAAAAAAATATTTTTAAAGATGATACTTTACCGAAATTTCGGCATTTTTAATAAGAACTTTTTCCGCGGCTTCCGCGCGTGATTTTAACAGCTTTTCATAGAGCTCGTCGTCCGATGCCGCGAGAATCTGAACGGCAAGAAGAGCCGCGTTCTGCGCCCCGTCGATCGCCACCGTCGCCACGGGAATTCCCGAAGGCATTTGCACCGTGGATAAAAGCGCGTCAAGTCCGTCAAGCGTAGAACTTTTAACGGGAATCCCGATAACGGGCAAACAAGTATTCGCCGCAATCGCTCCCGCAAGGTGCGCAGCTTTCCCCGCCGCCGCAATGATCGCGCCGAAACCGTTCTTTTTGGCATCGAGCGAAAACGCGCGCGCCTCTACGGGAGTGCGATGCGCGGAATATACGTGCACCTCGAACGGAACGCCGTATTCCCGAAAAACGCCGAACGCCTTTTCCACTACGGGGAGATCGCTGTCGCTCCCCATGATGATCGCCACTTTCTTCATGTCAACCTCCGTAAACGCAGGAAAGGCAGTAAGACCTACTGCCCCGCCGTTTCTCAATATTCTTTCTTTGCATTGCCGAAAACATATTTGCAAACTGCAAATTATGACACTTTGTTTTCATGATATAATTATATCAAATCACACTCCGTCCGTCAAGCGTTCGAAAGGCTTTTCATAGGCAATCTCGTCCCCTTTTTTTATCCCTTTTGTCCGTTGAAGATATCTGCGTCTGCAATTATTTGTTTTACTTATGACTCGTATAATCAATACAAATACGCATAATATTTGATTCCCTTGACAGAATGCATAATAATAGAGTAATATGTATGAAAATACTGTTTTTTGAAAAACTTTTGTTGGAGGAAGAATATGAACAAAAAACGTTTGTTACTCTCGGTGTTCGCGGCTCTTTCCGCTTGTTCACTGACTTTTGCGTTTACCGCCTGTAACGACGTACCGCCAAGCGGGCAAACGCCGCCGGGCGGAACGAACCCCGTCGACCCGCCGCCCGTTGATCCCGATCCGATCGACCCGAACCCCGTTGATCCCAATCCCATCGATCCGAACCCTGTTGATCCGAACCCTGTTGATCCCGATCCGATTGATCCGGCGCCTGAAAAAGTAGACGTAGGCGTATTCGCCCGCAAATGGTACAGCTCTGACAAAACGCTCGATCTGGACGCTCAGACGCTCACCGGCGCGGACGATTTTCAGATAACCGATATCGAAGGAGAGGGCAAAGATACGGTAATCTCCTGTAAAACGGGAGAAAAAACGTATACGCTCAGACTGACGGAAGACGGAAAACTCGGCATGTACGAAACTTCCTCGGAAGAGCTACCCTCCCCATCGGCTGTTTTTATGGTTGAAACGGGCGCTTTGGCGGGATCGTGGCAGATGATCAACGATTCGAGCAATCAAAACTTCTATTATCAGATCGACTATAAACCGACGGAAAACGGAAAGTTCGCAATCGATCAGATCAACCTGCACACGGACGAATCGATAACGACTTATGAAACGGATACCGCTTTTTCTTTCAACGACGAAGGCGAAGCCGTCGTAAGCGCGCTGCAACTTTCCTACGGATACACGCTTTGCAGCGCGGAATTTACGCAAAACGGACTTTTATATCTCGTTGCCGATTATTTCGAGGACGTCTGCCGTCCCTATGATTTTGCCGCGCCCGAATACGAAACGGAAGAGGGCATGAGCATCGTGTTTGACAAAGACGGAGAAACGGTCACGGTTGACGGCGAAAAAGTTTCGTGCGAATTCGAATTGAGCGAATACGGCGCAGCGTACGCTTTTACGGCAAACGAGGTAAAATATTTGTTGCAGAGCACGCAGAGCGGCGTTCGGCTCATCGCAAACGGTAAGGCGGAGCACCTCTATACCTCCGATCTTTCCGCACTCGTCGGCACGTGGTCGAACGGCGACGGCAGCATCGAAGTGACGATCGAAGAAAACGGCGAGGCGCAACTCAAACAGTTCGGCGTAAATACGCAAATCAGCCTCAACCGCAACCTGAAAGACGGCGAAGTCACTTACAGTTTCACGCGCGGACAACATATCGTAACGCTCAAACCGATCGCAGGGATCGGCGCGGCGATCGAATTACAGTCTGACAACAACGACTACAACGGATACTATATCAACACGTTGGCGCGCGCAGAATTCTTCGACTCCTTTACCAACAACTTACAGACGATGACGATAACGAGCGATCATAGCGTTGCGGTGAGCGATATCGGAAGTACCGCCGAAGCAAAAACCTACAAGGGCGAATTCGGCTATGAACCCGAACTCGAATGCGTATTTTTCGTCTACAACGAGATTTCGCCCACGGTCGTTCTGTTTATCGAACAGGGCGCGCTCATGGAAGCGAACGGCACATACGTTTGGCTCAACGGCGAAGCGTTGCAGAACATGCACAATAAACTCGCCGCGGGATTACAGGGCGCGGACGACGCGTTTACGTCGGGTAAATACGGCAATTCTTTGTCTTTCGATTTTTCGGGCGCAGTATCCACCGTCACGATCGACGGCGAGGAAAACCCTTTCTTCTGGAGCGCGGATCTTTCGGACGACGGACAGAGATATCTTGTCGAGGCATACTTTTTCTACGGCGAAGAGACGGACAGACACATCGCCATTGCGCTCCCCGAACAGAAGGGCGTTTTCGTTAAAACCTACGAGTTGCTCAACGACGAACCCGTCGAATCTTCGGAGAAATATATCTACTTCGTCTCCCGCGAAACTTACGAGGCGCATCTCGGACTCAGTTTCACCTATGCCGGAGCGTACGCAAACGAAACGATGACGTTGACCAGCGACGGAAAGTTCCTGCTTTCTTCCACGAATACCGACGCGACCGATTCTCTTACAACGTTGCAGGAGTACGAATATCATCTGTATGTACTCGACGACGGCAGATTGGGGATTCAATTCGACGTCAATTCAAGCGTCTGGCCGTTTGCATACGTCGCAACGGACAAAAACTCGGCAAACGTGTTCGATTATAGCTACGTAAGAGCGGACTTTGCACCCTTTATCGGCACGTACGTTGCCGAGGACGGCTCTTCCATCGTGCTCTCCGACAAGGGTGCAATCTCCTACAACAGCGCGGACGGATTCCCCAACTTTGTAACGCTCAAGGGCGAAATGACCGTAACCGACGGCGTGTTGACGGCGACGCTGAGCGTCGGATTTATGGAGCTTGCAACCGATTACACGTTGACCTTTACGGCAACGCAAGCAAAACTTACTAAAATTTCCGATCCGACAGTTACGATCGGATTTGCAAAGCGCGAAAAGCTCAATCCCTTTGCGTTCGTCGGCTCTTATACGTTCGGCGACAACAAAGTCGAGCTGTTTGTATCCGTACAGGGGTTGAACACCGTTCCCACCCTCTCCGGCACAATCAACGGAAGCGATATTTCTTACGGTACGTTCGGTTACGGTGCAAACGGCACGCAGGTTTATTCGTTCTTTGACGACGACTTCAATTCGTATCGGTTTACGCTTTCGGGCACGACGCTGACGGCAAAATACGGCGCGGACGAACAACAGATCACCGTGACTCCCTATGCCTTTAAAGACTTTGCATTCGAGGGAACGAAAGCGGAAGGCTCGCATACGCTGAGCTGCGTACTCAAAGAGAACGGCTCCGCGCCCGTGTTCGTCTACGACGGAGAAACGTGCATCAATTACACGTTGAGCGTTGTAAACGGGGAGATGACGCTTACACTGAGCGCGGCGGGAGCATTTGCAACCGAGATTCCGCTCACTATAGGCGCCGACGGCGAAATCGAAGTGGGATTCCCTTCCGAAATACCCCTTCCTCCGCCCCCTCCGCCTCCCCCCGCGCCGCCTCTGTTTTAACGGCATAAATACAACGAAATAAAAAAACGGCGCAAGCTCTCCGCTTGCGTCGTTTTTTACGCTCAACGCTGATTGAATTTTTTTCTTACCATATAGTCGGTAACGCGTTCGGGGAGCATCTTGTAAAGATACCGCATAACGTTATTTTTTACGCCTACGACAGCGATCGGGGGCGGGTTCTTCTTTTCTACGAGCTTTAAAACCGACTCCGCAACGAGAGAAGGATTCATCCCGCCCTGCTCCATATTTGCAAGCGCCGCCGAAGCTTTTTTTACTGACGGCGAATACGAACCGCTTTCCTCCTCGCCGTACACCCTGCGGCTGTAAGTGAAATCCGTTGCCGTTCCTCCGGGGAGCAACGCGCTCACGCGCACGCCGTGCTTTCTGAGTTCAAGGTCGGCTTCCCGCGCGAGCATGGCGACCGCCGCCTTGGACGAAGAATAAAATCCGTCGAAAGGAATGGGAAGATCGCCGCCCATCGAACCGACGATAACGGCGCGTCCGCCTCTTTTTTTAAGATAGGGCGCAGCCGCTTTCAACGCTTCGATCGCGCCGAAGTAGTTGACTTCGAACAAATAGCGGTAATCTCCGCTCTTCGCATGTTCGACGGGCGCTGCCATCGAAAAACCTGCCGAATAGATAAGCAGATCGAAACTCCCCGTCTCTTCGCCGATACTCTCGATCGCGCCCCTGACTTCTCCTTCCTGCGCAGCGTCCGCCGTGATCGTACGCACACGCTCCCCTTTCAGCGACGTACGCGATATATTGAATACGCGGTAACCTTTTGCGGAAAGTTTGAGCGCGGTCTCCCTGCCGATTCCCGACGATCCTCCGACGATCACAGCCGTGCGTCGCGTAAAAGAGGCGGGTTTTTTATCCGCACTTTCCGTCGGTTCCGTCTTTACATTATTTTCCGTATTTTCCATATAAAAAAGTATGGACGGAATTTTTAAAATTATTCATACGCGATTGCGCGCTATCCCAGCGCAACGTCAAGCACCATCATCAGGCAAAAACCGACGACAACGCTCGCGCTCGCAACCGTCTTGTTCCCCGCAAAACATTCGGGAATCAGCTCCGAACAGACAACCGCAATCATCGCGCCGGCAGAAAATGAGAGTGCCCACGGCATGAGTCCCGCAATCGCAGCCGCCGCAACGGCGCCGAGCACGCACGAAGGAATTTCAACCGCACCCGACCCTTGCGAAAACAAAAAGCTCTTCAGCGGCCGCATTCCCTTGCTCCGCAGAGGAAAGGCAACGCACATCCCCTCGGGAAAATTCTGAATGCCGATCCCGAGCGCGAGAAAGAGCGCGGAAATCACCGCCCCTTCCGCGCCCGCCGCCATGGCGAACGCCACGCCGACCGCCATTCCCTCGGGAATATTATGTAACGTGACGGCAAGATATAAAAGCGCGCTCTTTTTATCGCCGAGCAGATTAAATTTCCGCTGCGTACGCGTAAGTATGAGATCGGAACAGATAATAAACGCACCGCCGAGAAGAAAACCGATTGTAACCGTAATATAAGCGGGCAGCGCGCTCTCGTATTCCAGCGCGGGAATGAGCAAAGAAAAGAAACTCGCCGCGATCATGATTCCCGCCGCAGCGCCCGTTGCCGCCGTTAAAAACGTTTGGTTGATTTTGCGGGAAAAGAAAACGAAGGCAGCTCCGAGCGACGTCATTGTAAAAAGAAAGAGGGAAGCAAGAAAAGCCTGCATTGCCGCCCCCAGAGATAAAAACCACTGCATTTGTACGACCCCCGTAAAAACTTCTGCACGCTTGCCAAAGACTTTTATTTGCAAGGCGCAGTCAATTTATCCTATGCCGGAATGGGCAAAAATGTTTCTCCGCGCCCGTGTCGGACGTTTTTTTACTTCTTACTCCGTCCGATATCAAACGCATTGTGTAAAATGCACAAAAATAAATATTTTCCGATTAAATTTCCCGCCAATATATTGACAATTTAATTACACTATATTATAATATAGAAAATTTCATAATTCAGGGGGAATATTTATGAATGTCGGCATGGCGGTATTCGGCGTTATTACGCTGATACTCACTGCATTTGTGGTCATTTATTATTCTTATTTATTTAAGAATACCGACCACGACGTATCGTTCTTTTTGAGCGTCGGGATTTTATCCTTTTTCATGAACATGTGCTCGAATGCGGGAAGCGCATGGACGCTCAACTATATCTATCTTATCGTAGATCTCGTATTTATCGGCGTAGGATTTTTGATCAATCTCGAATCGACGCTCAACTTTTATAAGTCGATCGGCCCTTGGTTCAAAAAAACGTTTACCGATACAGCAAATATCGGTTGGGAAATTCTTTCCCTGCTCGTGTGCCCCGCGGGACTTTCGCTCTACTTCGTTTGGTATAAGGACGACGGTAAAAACGCGCTTGCCTGCAGATGCGGAAAATGCGGTATGTGGGGCGTGCTTATTTGGGTTGTTCTGCTGTGGATGATCCTTGGATTTGCCCTTTAATAAAAAATTCGATCCCTGCCGACAGGCAGGGATTTTCCGTTCGGAAATAAACGCGCGGCGCTAATGCGGAGAGCGGAAATGTTCCCTAAAATCCTTGCATTTTGCGCAAAAATAGTCTATAATTAAAAAAAACAATTTTCGGAGGTCTTTTATGCCCTTAGTAACTACTACCGAGATGTTTAAGAAGGCGTACGAAGGCGGTTATGCCGTCGGCGCGTTCAACGTCAACAATATGGAAATGATTCAGGCGATTGTCGAGGCGGCAAACGAATGTCATTCCCCCGTTATTCTGCAAGTTTCCGCAGGCGCGAGAAAATACGCGAACCCCGTTTATCTTCGCCACCTCGTACAGGCAGCCGTCGAAACGACGGATATCCCCGTTGCAATGCACCTCGACCACGGCGCGGATTTCGAAATCTGCAAAGCCTCCATCGACGGCGGATTTACTTCCGTTATGATCGACGCATCGTCCAAGCCTTGGGAAGAAAACATTGCCATCACCAAAAAGGTCGTTGAGTACGCGCACGATCACGGCGTTGTGGTTGAAGCGGAACTCGGCAAGCTTGCCGGCGTTGAGGACGACGTAAACGTTGCCGCGCACGACGCTATGTTCACCTCTCCCGACGAAGTGGAAGAGTTCACCTCCCGCACGGGGATCGACTCGCTCGCGATCGCGATCGGCACGTCGCACGGCGCATATAAATTCAAACCCGGTCAGGATCCCAAACTGAGAATCGACATTCTCGAAGAAATCGGCAGACGCCTTCCCAACTTCCCCGTCGTTTTGCACGGCGCATCCTCCGTTCCTCAGGATCAGGTTGCGATCGTCAACCAATTCGGCGGCTCTATGCCCGACGCGATCGGCATTCCCGAAAGCGAACTGAGAAAGGCTGCAAAACTTGCGGTATGCAAGATCAACATCGACTCCGACCTCCGCGTAGCCTTTACGGCGGCGCTCCGCAAGCACCTTGCAGAAAATCCTTCGCACTTCGACCCCCGCCAATACCTCGGCGATGCGCGCGTCAATATGAAGGAGCTTGTCAAGCACAAGATCATCAACGTGCTCGGTTCGGAAAACAAAGCGTAAACAGAAAAAACAAAAGAGCGGCATAAGGTTATCTGTTATAGGGATTTCATTGTGGACAAAAAAAATAGCGCACTATCTTCGCTTGCGAAGTATAGTGCGCTATACTTTATAAAAGATTATAAAGATAAATTGAAATTTATCTTATTCTGATTTCTTTCGTTTTGTGAAAGGAAACTTATCGTAAAAGCATAGCAGATACAACGATAAAAGCACGAACATAACAAATATTAAGCAGACACACACTATTCCCCAAGCCAACTGTGTTTTTGCGTTTACATCTTTACCGTAACTTACTGCCCAACAAACACCTTTATTACCGTATCTTACTTCGCCGATATAAATTTCGACTTTTTCACCTATGCGTTGTTCATCAAGCGCTGTTTGTGTGTAGTCATAGTAATCTCCTGTTCCGCAAGCGCATTCGTATATTATTCCATTTTCGTCAACGTAGCGACAAATCAAGCTATAAGTTCCTCTTGATAAGCTATGTTTTTGAAGATAGACTATTTCTGCTTCTGCCGTAACGCCACCGTCTATTGCCTTTTGAATTTTTAAGCAGTCTGAATAGCTTACAAACATAAGAGTAGCAATAAATATGAAAATTAAATTTACGATTGTAAACAATATGATACCCGTTATACTGAGCGGTGAAATTCTTTTGTTAGACTTATCTTTCATAACTTACTCCGTTAAATTACTGTTTATCGTACAATCATTATAGCATAACCGTACTAAAAAAACTAGCCTTTTCTGTATTTCTTCTAATTGGATCATACGTATTTTTTTAATTATATTTTTAGCAATATTATAATATAGAAATTCCTATAAAT
Organism: uncultured Christensenellaceae bacterium; assembly: GCA_910586985.1. Classification (GTDB taxonomy): domain Bacteria; phylum Bacillota; class Clostridia; order Christensenellales; family Borkfalkiaceae; genus Gallimonas. Next base: position 89,557 of record CAJUKK010000006.1, read on the forward strand.
TAAGTCAAATTATAATATTTATTATATAATAGAGATAATCATATTTCTACAAGCATATCGGAGCAAATTATGTCGGATTACGGAAAGACAATAAAAGAAATAAGAAAGGTTTACGGATACACGCAGACACAACTTGCAAAGGCAACAAATATAGTGCAACAAAATCTCAGCGCTTGGGAAAACCAAACATTGATTTCTGCGTACGGCTTGCCGACTTTTCGGTATCAGCATCAACGAATTAATCGGTCGCGAAATCCCGCCCGCAAATAAAGAAAACAATAAGCAAAAAACACCCTCGCGGCATGCCGCGAGGGTGTTTTTTTGCTGTTTTAATCTTCTCTCTTAGTCAGATATTTGATTTTTGAACGACTCTCTTTTGTGTTTGTGAAATTGAGAATGGTATCCGTTTCGCCGAATACGACGATCAAATCCCCCTCTTCGAACACGTAAGTCCCGTTCGGCATGCTGATATCCTGTTTGTCCTTTTTTACGATCAAAATATTCATACCGAATTTTCCGCGCGGATTTACGTCAATGATCGATTTTTTGATCCATTTATCCGGTACGGGAATTTCAAAAATCGCATAATCGGCGTCAAAATCAACGAAGTTGATCACGTTGGAAGTGTTGATCTTGACCGCAAGTCGTTCTGCGATATCTCTGTCGGGATAAATCACCTCGTCCGCACCCACGCGGAAGAGAAATTTGCGCTGAATCTCCGTCGTCGCTTTGGAGACGATATACTTTGCGCCGAGGTCTTTTAAATTAGCGGTAATTTCGAGCGAGGACTGAAAATCGTCGCCGATCGCAACAACGCAAACGTCGAACGAGGGAATATCCATAGGCTGTAAATTGTCGATATTCATACAGTTGGCAATGAGCGCGTTGGTATATTTGGGAGCCAGCAGATTGACGACGTCCTCGTTTTTATCGACGATCATGACCTCGTCGCCCATTCCCATGAGTTTCTCGCCGAGCGTACGCCCGAATTTTCCCATACCGATCAATAATACTGTCTTATTCGTTTTCATAAAATCTCCTTAATGTTCACGCAATCTGTTTCCCGAACAAATTACTGTAAATGCAACGACTCAGCCGTTTTAAAAGCGTAAACTCTCAACCCACAAACGGCGTTTCGACGGGGTTACGCACCTGCGCCTCCTTTTTCCGCGTGCGGAGCGCAAGCACAAGCGTAATGATCCCCACTCTGCCCGCATACATCATTACAATGATAATAAGCTTTGCCGCCGTGCCGAGGCGGGGCGTAAGCGCCAAACTCTGCCCGACCGTACCGAGCGCGGACACGCACTCGAACAATACTTCTTTAAACGTGAGCGCAGGTTCAAACGCGCAAATCGTCATAACGGCGACGAGAATAATGGAAAGATACGCAATAAAGATGGCAAACGCCTGACGCACTGTCGTAAACTCGATGCGCCTTTTCCCAACGTTAATATCGCGCGAACCGCCGAGCGCGGCAAGCATTCCCATGATCAGAATAACGAACGTGCTCACCTTGATTCCGCCCGCAGTGGAACCCGAGCTTCCGCCGATAAACATCAAAATTACGTTTAAAAGATAACCGCTTTCGGAAAAAGTGCGCGGATCGGTCGTCGTAAATCCCGCCGTGCGCGTGGTGGACGCATTAAAGAACGAACAAAGCAATTTCTGCCCGAAGTTATAACCGGAATACGAAACGTTATTCCATTCGAAAATCATATATAAAACCGTCGAAACGGCTAAGAGCAGCGCGTTTGCAAACAGTATGAGTTTTGTATAAAAGTGAAATTTTTTAATATTTCCGCGGCAGGAGATCACGTCCTCCCAAACGCAGAATCCGATTCCGCCGATGATAATAAGTCCGCATATTGTGAGCGAAACAAGCGGATCGGTTGCATAATACCCGAGCGAGAGAAGATGCCCGCCGTGCGTACCTGCCATCAGATCGAAACCCGCGTTGCAAAACGCCGATACCGAATGCCACACCGCATACCAGCAACCCGTGCCCCAACCGAAATCGCCGATAAAACGAATGGAAAGGAGCAGAGCGCCGACAAATTCGCATGCAAGCGAACCGATAACGATACGTTTGACAAGCCCTTTAATGCCCGAAAGCTGACCGCCGTACGACTGCATAACGACCTTCCGCTCGTACAGTCCCAGCCCGCGGCGGAACATCATGAGCAGAACGGAAACGAACGTCATAAATCCCAGCCCGCCCGTCTGAATCAGAATCAGGATAACCGCCTTGCCGAACATGCTCCAATGCGTATTCGTATCGTACGGCGCGAGTCCTGTAACGCACGTTGCGGAAGCGGAGGTGAACAGCGCGTTGATATACGAAGTCGTCTGCCCTTCCTGCGCGGCAAAGGGCAGTACGAGCAATACGCTCCCGAGCATAATCACGAAAAGATACCCGAGCGCCAAATAACGCCATATGCTCATTCTGTGTTTGCCTTTGAGTTTCATGTACGCTTTCGCGCCTCCCGCCAAAATAACAACGGTGATTTTACCACAACCGCAAACGCTTGTCAAACGTTTTATCCACGCGTTTTTACGGCATTGCTCATAAGCGAAAACGTAAACCGTATGCGCAGATAAAATCCGCATGCGAAGTATGCGCGACGATTCCGCATTTTTCATTGTAAAAAATGCGGCAATAAATTGACATTAAACCGTATGTATGGTATAATTATACAATATCAGTCAAAAAGGAGACGATCGTATGGCAATGACGATGACGCAAAAGATTCTCGCCGCGCACGCCGGACTTAACGCCGTCGTTGCGGGACAGCTTGTGGAGGCGAATCTCGACCTTGCGCTCGCCAACGATATCACCGCGCCCGTCGCCATCGGCGAATTTGAAAAAGCGGGAGCGGAACGCGTGTGCGACTGCGATAAAATCTGTCTTGTAATGGATCATTTCGCGCCCAATAAAGATATTAAAGCCGCATGCCAGATCAAACGCTCGCGCGAATTTGCAATACGCAACCGTCTTACCCACTTTTACGACGTCGGACGCATGGGAATCGAACACGCGCTTTTACCCGAACAGGGACTTGTTGGCGCGGGCGACTGCATCATCGGCGCAGACAGTCACACTTGCACGTACGGGGCGCTCGGCGCGTTTTCGACGGGAGTCGGCTCGACCGATCTTGCCGCCGCCATGATCACGGGAAAGGCATGGTTTAAAATTCCCGCCGCGATCAATTTCGAGCTGACGGGTTCTCTTCCCGCATACGTGACGGGAAAGGATCTGATTCTTCATATCATCGGATTGATCGGCGTCGACGGCGCGCTCTATAAATCCATGGAATTTACGGGGGACGGCATAAAATCCCTTTCGATGGACGATCGGTTTACCGTCTGCAACATGGCAATTGAGGCGGGCGCAAAAAACGGAATATTCCCCGTGGACGAATCGACGCTCGACTACATGAAAAACCGCTTTAAACGCGAACCGAAGATATTTACGGCGGATAAAGACGCCGAGTATGAAAAAACGATCACGATCGATCTCTCCGCGCTCCGCCCCACCGTCGCGTTCCCGCACCTGCCCGAAAACACCAAAACGGAATGGGACGATATCCCCGTCCATCAGGTCGTGATCGGCTCGTGCACCAACGGAAGGATTTCCGATTTAAGACAGGCGGCGGAAATTTTCAAAGGTAGAACGGTACATAAAAACGTGCGCGCCATCGTGATTCCGGCGACGCAGGAAATATATCTGCAGGCTGTCCAAGAGGGACTTGTCGAAACGTTTATCAGAGCGGGCGCAATTGTCTCCACGCCCACCTGCGGACCGTGTCTGGGCGGACACATGGGCATACTTGCGGACGGCGAGAGATGCGTCTCTACGACCAACCGAAATTTTGTTGGAAGAATGGGACATATATCGAGCGAAATCTATCTTGCGTCCCCCTACGTTGCCGCGGCAAGCGCGGTTGCGGGGAGACTTGCAACTCCCGCGGAGGTGATCGAATGATCGTAAAAGGCGTTGTACACAAGTACGGAAACGACGTGGATACCGACGTAATCATTCCCGCGCGGTATCTCAACACGTCCTCGGAAAAGGAACTTGCTCTCCACTGCATGGAGGACATTGACCCCGCGTTCGTTACCCGCGTAAAAAAGGGCGATATCATCGTCGCGGAGGATAACTTCGGCTGCGGATCGTCGCGCGAGCACGCCCCCCTTGCAATCAAAGCGAGCGGCGTATCGCTCGTGATTGCGGCAAGTTTTGCGCGCATTTTTTACCGCAATGCAATCAATATCGGACTTCCCATTTTGGAATGCCCCGCCGCCGCTAAGGCGATCGGAAACGGCGACAGCGTTTCGTGCGATCCCGCCACGGGAACGATTAAAAACGAAAGCACGGGCGAAACGTTTTCCGCGCAGCCCTTTCCGCCGTTTATACAAAACATTATCGATGCGGGCGGACTACTTAACTCGCTCAAAAAATAAGCCCATACAGGAGGCTCGTTATGAAAAAATCCAAGGGAAACAGAAATCACGGCGCGATATACTATATTGTGTTTTTTACGTTGCTTGTCGCGCTCGTCACATTTGCCGTGCTCGCAATTTGCCTCGGGAATCTGCCGCTCTTATTTACGGCGATCGGCATTGCCCTCCTTTTTCTCGCGTTTACGCTCGCAATGCGCGTATACACCAAAAAACGGGTCGCCGCCGTGGAAAAACGGCTCAAAGAGGACGGAAAGGCGCTTTTGGAAAGCGATATCCCGCGAACCGTTTACCTCGTTTACTTCGGTCCGCTCAGTCGCGCTAAAAAACCCAAAGTAAAAAATCCCGTATTCTACGTCGAGTTTTACGAAACGGTCGACGCAGAATCGCTCAAACGCCACCTCTATTACGGACTCAGCCCCGAAGGGGAAAACGAGCTTGCCAAATCGCGGCTCGGCTCCGTCGTATGCAGTATCGAAGACGTACTGTCCATCTCCGGAAAGCGCGTATTTTTACAGGACGACTTTTATCAGGAGGCGATCGCATCGCTCACCTATACGGCTTTTTTCGAACGCAACCAGATCGTTGTATTCGGCAAATCGGAAGAAAAGCAAAAATCGGAACGCAAAGAGAAAAAGAAAGATAAAAAACGCCCCAAACGGGGTTGACGGAGCAATCGTATGAATAAACATATCGCAGTTCTTGCAGGCGACGGTATCGGCCCCGAAATCACCGACGGCGCGGTCGCCGTCTTGAAAGCGGTCGCAAAAAAATACGGGCACAATTTTACGTTCGAACCGCTGCTCATCGGCGGCGCGGCGATCGACGATTGCGGCGAACCCTTTCCCGCCTACACGGAGGAACGGTGCATGCAATCCGATTCGGTACTGCTCGGCGCGGTCGGAGGCATGGTAGGCAACAACCGCTGGGAGCAGCTCCCGCCCGAAAAGCGCCCCGAACGTGGTTTGCTCGCCATTCGCAAAGCGATGGGACTCTATTCCAACATCCGCCCCGCAAAACTCTGGAACGCGCTTAAACATGCCTCCCCTCTCAACCAGACCGTACTCTCCGGCGGCGTGGAGATCGTGATCGTGCGCGAACTCACGGGCGGGATATACTTCGGCGAACGCGGAAGCTATACGGACGAATCCATGGGCGAAACCGCATGGGATACGGAAAAATATTCCGTGAAAGAGATCGAACGTATCACGCGCATTGCCTGCCAACTCGCTTTAAAACGTAAAAAACATATCATTTCCGTCGATAAAGCGAACGTGCTCGAAAGTTCGCGGCTATGGAGAAAGACGGTGCACGCCTATGCGAAAAAACACTTTCCCGAAATCACCGTCGAAGACATGCTTGTGGATAACGCCGCAATGCAAATCGTCAAAAATCCGTCGCGGTTCGATATTCTGCTCACCTCCAATATGTTCGGCGACATTTTAGCCGACGAGGCGGCGGAAGTTACCGGCTCGATCGGAATGCTGGCGTCCTCCTCTCTCGGCGACACCAAGCGTGGACTTTACGAGCCGATTCACGGTTCCGCGCCCGACATCGCGGGACAAGACGTTGCCAATCCCATCGCAACCGTTTTGTCCGCGGCGATGATGTTGCGCGATTCTTTCGACCTGACCGAAGAATGCGCCGCAATCGAGCGCGCCGTTGAGCAGGTTTTAAACGAAAACTACCGCACGGCGGATATATTCTCGGAGGGTATGAAAAAGGTAGGCTGCCGCGAAATGGCGCGGCTGATCGCCGACCGTATATAAAGGCATGATCGAAGAAAACGTAACAAAGCTGTTAAAAGAATTGGAAAGCGGTAATTCGCTGGGCGAACGCGTGACGCTCGTCGCCGCGACCAAGACGCGCACGGCAGCGGAAATTGCGCGGGCGATCGATGCGGGCATTACCGACGTCGGCGAAAACAAGGTGCAGGAATTCCGCGACAAATACGACCTTTTTCAAGGCGGAAACAGACACTTTATCGGACGTTTGCAGACGAATAAAGTCAAATATCTGATCGGAAAAACGTACCTCTATCATTCGGCGGATCGCGACGAACTCATCGAGGAGATCGCAACGCGTTCCGTACGGGCGGGGATCGTATCAGATATTCTTATTCAGATCAACGCAGGAAACGAAGAGTCGAAGGGCGGTTACCCGCTCGGGCAAGGGCTCGAAACCTTCCGAAAACTTAAATCCAAAGCAGGTCTGCGCATCCGCGGATTTATGGCGATGCTCCCGTTTACCGAGGACGAAAGCGTACTCGTTCCCTTAGCGGACGCTATGCGCGAATTATACGATAATGCGCGGGCGGAAAGCGGAGATATCTGCTATCTTTCGATGGGTATGAGCAACGACTGGAGACTGTGTCTGAAACACGGCGCAAATATGATACGAATCGGAACAGGCATTTTCGGAGAACGAACGTATCCCGCAAAACCGATATAACCTATCAAAAATCCCGACGATACGCGCGGGATTTTTTTATATATAATCACAAAAACAAATTGCGCGGCGCACAAAATTTACGCTAAAGGCGTATTCTTTCAATATATCTTACGATAAGGCGTATTTATACCCCTTATATGCATTGCATATATTCATTATGAGGTGATTTTTGCAATTGGAAGATTTTTTTGCTTGCATTTTATTCATGCTTATGCTATACTATTTATCCATAACATCAATAAAAAATTGATGATATACGGTTTTTATACAAACAGGAGGTAATTATGAAGAAACTATTGCGCGCGTTATTACTCGGCGGAGTTGCGGCTTCTCTTGCAGTAACCGTCCCTTTGGCGGCATGCGACGTTACCGTAAAAGATCCTTGCGCCAACGGCGCACACGTGGACAAAGACGGAAACGGAATTTGCGACAACTGCACAACGCCCATGCCCAAACCGGACGAATGCCCCAACGGCGGCTCGCACGTAGACGCAAACGGCGACGGAAAATGCGATAAATGCGGCGGTGATTTCAGCGGAAGTACGGTGGTACCTACTCCGAGCAACTATACCGTCACGGTAAAATCACTCGGGAACATTCCGTTAAAGGACGTGTACGTAACGCTTGAGGATGCAAACGGCAAAAAATCATCCTCTACGACGAATGCGGACGGCATCGCGGGGTTCACGGTCGAGCCGGCTGCATATACCGCGACCCTTTCGAACGTACCCAAAGGTTACAGCTTTGAAGAATCGTACAAAACGAGCGGAGCGAATAAGAATTTCGATATCCACCTCGAGTCTTCGGTCATCAAAGAAAAAGCGCCTCAGGGCACCGTATACCGCGCGGGCGACGTTTTGTACGATTTCACCTATACGGCGGATAACGTTACGTATCAGCTGTCCGAACTGCTTGAAACGCGCAAAGCGGTCATCCTCAACTTCTGGGCGACGTGGTGCGGACCGTGCAAAGCGGAATTCCCTTATCTTGACGCGGCTTACAAAAGTTGGCAAAACAAAGTGCAGACGGACGAGGCATATGCCGAACGCGGTTTGGAAGTACTTGCGATTTCCACATATGACGGTCCGCCCGCCGTTTCGCAATTTAAATCAAGCAACGGCTACCAATTCCCCTTTATGTCCGATTCCGAAGGGGTTGGCAACATGTTCACTTACACGGGTATTCCCACCACGATTGTAATCGACCGTTACGGCGTGTTCTCGTTCATTCATTCGGGCGGTATGAATACCGAAACGCAATGGAACGAGCTGTTTGACAAATACACTGCGGACGAGTACGTCGCGCCCACGCCGAGCCCTGAACCCGATCCCGATAACCCCGATACGCCCGAACGCGTCGAACCCGACGTACCTTGGCCCGACCTCAACGATATCTCATCCGCAGTCACGCAATACGACGGCAGATTTACGTTCAACAAGGACGACGACAAGTATAACTGGCCTTGGGTCGTTTCCGAGGATAAGGACGGAAAACTTATCTATCCTTCCAACACGGGACACCCCAATTCCTATTCCATTCTCTATATCGATTTCACGCTCACGCAAGAGGATATCGACAACGGACTTACGACGGTTGCGTTCGACTTCCACGCAGAGACAGAACAGGATCGCGACCTTCTGTATATCATCACCGACGAAAAATTCGTGCGCGCGATTTCGGGCATAAGCGAAGTCGATTGGGAAACCTGCTACGCCCACGTATTCGACACGCCGGGCGAACATCAGATTGCGCTTTGCTACCAGAAAGACACGAGCAAAAACGTAGGCAGCGACCGTGTAAACATTAAAAATTTCCGTCTGATGAAAGAAGCGGACGTACAACATCCATTCTATGTGCAACGCGAGGCTGCAACGGGCGAACGCACGCAAAATGCCGAAGTAAACACATACGAAAAATACGTTTCCGTAGTTTTCAATAACGAGGACGGATATTACCACGTAGGAAGTAAAAACGGGCCGTTGCTGCTTGCCAACCTTATGGGTAAAACGCAGTACAGCCGCGAAAATTCTTTCTGGAATTACGTCTATCTCGGACATCTTGTCGTCGATCTGGACGGCGACGGCGTAAAAGAAGACCTCAAGGAACAGGGAACGTACTTTGCCAACCGCGCAATGGACTCCGATATCGAAAACTGTTTCCCTGTGACCGAACTTCTGATGAAGTATCTCAATGCGCTCGCGGCAAAACTTGCAACGGATGCGGGCATTGCAATCAATCCGAAGGCCTGGCTCGAATTCTGCTGTTATTACGCGCCTTACGGTACGGAAAAACAATTGGAAGATCCGATTAAAGGGATCACAACACATTCGGCAATCGAAGCCTTCGCCGACAATCCCAATACGGATATTGTGGAGTATACCACCGTCGTCATCAATAAACTGCTTAACCCCCGCGGATTCTATTATTATTTCATTCCCGAAGTATCGGGCGTATATACGGTCGAATCGTTCGGAAAACGTATTGATCTATTGGATAAAGTAGTCGAATCAACCGAAGGACTCGAGACAGCGGCATCGATTTTAAAAGACAACGGAAACTTCTTCTCACCCGACGAATTGATCGTCAGCAATGATTTTAACGCTCAGTCAGGCGTAGACTTCAAGCTCTCCGTTTATATGGAGGCAGGTCAGAAATACTATATTTCGACAATGTTCAACGCGTACGAAGCGCTTGCAAAATTCAATATGAAGATCACTTACGACGGTGAGAGCAAAGACGTATGGTATCATGCCTCGACAGGTTATTATACGACGACGGTTGACGAAAACGGCGAACCTACGAATGAAATTTACCTCCCCTCGATCGAATATATCTATGACGCGGAGGAAGACCGTTTTTATCACAAGCTTGAAAACGGTGAAAAAGGCAATATGATTTATATCGATTTCAGCCGTACGTCCTACTTTGATTCGGAATCCGCTTTAAAGCAGACGGTTGACTATCCTGACGTAGTACACGCCATCGCTTCCGACGGAAAGTATCTTACAGCGCCTGCGTTTGACTTTGACACATGGGATTTGCTGATCACTTTGCCGGACGGCAGTACGTCGATGGGATTCCAGATCGAGGACTTCGAAAATAACCGCGAAACAAAAATCATCGCCGGCGTCGATTATACCGATAAAATGAAGGAATACCGCGATAAAGCAGTCGCAACGGAAACGACCGCTACCGACGATAACCTCAAAGGCTGCCTGCCGGCGAACGCGGAACTCGTTAATATTTTGCAAGTATATACGATGTTCTACGGTATCGGCACCTATATGCCCAACAACTGGTTGATGATGGCATACTACTATGAACATATCGGCGCGCCCGATCATAAATAAGGAGATCAACATTATGAAAACGATAACAAAAAAACTTTCCCTCGTATTGATGCTTGTAATCGGCATCATCGGTTGCTTCACTCTGTTTGCATGCGGTGAAGATCCCGACACTCTCCCCGAAGATACGGGATATGCGGTATACGTTAAATTGCCCGACGGAACGGCTGCCGCAAACGTTCAGGTGCAGGTCTGCAAAGAAGTAAACGGCGCAGAGACGGAATGCAAAAGTCCCTTTGACGTAAATGCGGAAGGCAAAGTCGAATTCAACGATATCGTGGCAGGAGAAGTGTATAACGTACACCTTTTGAAGGTGCCCGCAGGCTACAAAGCGCCCGAAACAAAATTTCAACTCAAAGACGGCAACAAAGTCGTTACAATCACGCTTGTTGCAGAATAATCGAACGAGAATTTCGCACCGCTTATCACAAGATAAGCGGTGCGATTTTTTTATATTATCGTTTCCTTTTACTTAAAAGCTCATAATACATAATTTCCCAATCTTGAAAATTTATAATTATACAATGTAAGCGGTTGCTTTTTTCACGACTTCGTAGTATAATTTTTGTATAACCGATATGGATCACCATAAGTACATCCTTTCGGCATTTGGAGGAATATTTATGAAAATCATTCGAAAAGCACTCTCCGTTGCTTGCTTTACCGCAATGAGCGCGACGTGCGCTTTTGCGCTTTACGCATGCAACGGAGACCCTAAGCCTTCTTCCTATGAATATACCGTTTCCCTAAAGGCTCCGAACGGCAGCGTTTTGCCCGATGCGGAAATACAGCTTGCCAAAGTGGAAAACGATGCGGAAGGCGAAAAGACGCAACCTGTAAAAGTTGATGAGAACGGTAAAGCAACGTTTACGTTCAATGAAGAAGCGACGTTTAACGTCTATGCAAGCGGATTCTCTAAACTGTATCTCATGCCGGAAGGTCCGCTCCGCGTAACGCCTGCCGCAAAATCGGCGAACATCACCCTTTCCTACGACTTAAAAACGTCGCAAAGCGGAGACGGAACGGCGGAACATCCTGTCGATATGCTTACCGGAAAACCCGACACTTCTAAACTCAGCTACGTCACATATAACGGTTATTCTGTAACGCAGGGCGTATATAAATCGAGCGCCGCCGAGGCAAATAAAACGGTCTACTACCGTTTCCGCCCGACCCGTTCCGGAATTTATACAATCTGGACGGAAGGCACGGCAGACACGCGCTTTCAACATTATATAGGCAGTCAAGCGGGTATATTTATCAACGATATCGACGAGTTAATTGCCGACGATATCAGCGAGTCCAACAAAAACTTTTCCTACGAATTAGAAGTATCGGACGAGCTTATCGAGCACAAAGCCGCCGACTACTTCTTCGGCGTTTCCGTTAAAGAGGCGGCCGCTTTCCCCGCGGATTTCCATCTGTTGGTTGAGCGCACGGGAGATTACGTTGCTCCGGAACAGTTGCCTTTAACAAGCGTCAAACCCCAAAGCCCGCTTGCCCCTTTTGGCTCGCCCATAGATCAGCCTGTCGGAAACTTAAACGACAAGATCAATTGGCTGCTTCCGGACGGTTCAATCAAAGCCGCAAAGGACGAGGACGGATATTACCGCATCAGCAGCGACGGAGTAAAAGCGGACGGCGCGCTTATCTGGGCGGCAGTCGGCGCGCCCGTCAGAAGCGAAAGTATCGGCAACATTCTTTCGGTTTTCACTACGGACTTCGTGGGAATGGGCGACGAGTTACAGAGCAATCTTACCTTCAGCGACGGCGTAACGTATAAAAAGAATTACTATGAATTTGCAGTAGCATACAAAGCGGCGTCGAATAACCAAGGATTATATCCTTTGACCGATGAATTAAAGGAATTTTTAACGCTTTTTTCGGAAAAAAATAAAAAATGGCTCGAAAACTGTAATTTTGTCTTTGAAAGCGGTTACGAATGGATGTTTGCCTGCGCGACTTATAAAACGGATACCAATCCCGCCGGAAACGCCCCGGAAAATCCGATCGAAATCGACTTCGGCACGCAATCGCTGCTTCTTCCCGCAAACACCAAAGTTTATTATAAGCTTGCTCTTACCTCAAATCTTAACAGCGATGACGTTGCGATTACCTCTTCTACCGTTGGACTTACCATCGACGACGGCAATAAAACTTATACGGTAACCCCGAATTCCAACGTTTCGGTTTCTGTTCCGAGAGATAAACTCAACAGTTACGTCTTTTCGGTGATCGCCGATTCCGATCAGCGTTGCGCGCAATTTACCCTGCGCATACGCGGAGGAGACAAAGACAATCCTCTGGAATTAGTTTGCAGCGATAAAACGCTCAAAGCGCAAATTGCTGTCAATAACGGGAAACTTTGGTACTTTATCGACAATACTCAACTCAATCCCTCCACGGAAAGCGTCACGCTTTCCTCTTCGAGCACAGGTCTGAGACTCGTCGTACCCGATGCTAAACCTGTCATCGACGATACGGCAAGTTCGACCCGTCCGCTTAACGTCTCTATCCCCGTATCGGATTTAAGATCGCCCTTCTATCTCACGGCGGAAAGAGCGGGAGAATACACCTTTACGGTAACCGAAACGATCGCTCTCCCCGGTTCTAACGCCAACGCCGCCGTAGAAATCGAACCGAGCAACGACCTTTCGATCACCTACCTGAAAGACGAAAACGGACTCTCGTTTTACGCCACCTTTACCGCCGAGACCAACGGCATTTACGAGTTTGCGCTTGCCGATGCAACCAACGCCAAGAGGAACGAAGTAGTTATATATTACAATGCGGAAAACGAAGTTCCCCACCATACGACGCTCGGCCAATCCCGCACGCACGAAAATCAGCGTCCCGTAGACATTCCGGAAAAGCACAAAATCCTTGTTGAATTAACGGCAGGGACGAAGGTCATCATCCTGTTTACCTGTAACGGCTTAACTCCTTTCGAGGTTGGTTTTTCGCTCACAAAACAATAATTTTTTGAACGATCGATCCCCGTTTCTGTTAGAAACGGGGATCATTTTTATTTAAACAAAATATAGCCGTTGTCGGATCACCGACGACGGCTATGTTATTGATTATATCTGTGACAATTAACGAAGATATCTTCCCATTGCGCTGTTCCGGATACAGAACACTTCTACTTCTTCGCCGGAATTTGCATCGATATATACGATATATTCATCCTCACCGTAAGCGCAAGCAAATTCATACACCAGAATTTCTTCGCCGTCTACGGGCACCAAAGCAAGATTGGCATCATACGGCTTTAACGCGCCGCCGAGAGATGCAAGCGCCTCTCCTTCGGAGATTCCCGCCGTCAGATTGCGATCCGCCTCGTAATTGAAGAGATACCGCGTCGCATCCATACCGATCACGCGCCCCTTCTGCTCGCATACGCGGATACGAATGGTGTCGGGATAAGCTCTTACGCCGTTATCCACGCTCACATACGTGAGGTCGGCAACCATACCTGCATCGGAGAGCCACACTGCCTCTACGTTCTCGTATCCGAGACCCGCAAGGAATTCCTTTGCCAGAGAATCGCACGTTTCCAAATCGAAATTCTTCTGCGAGCAAGGCTCATACGTGTCGAAGAATGCAAGCTTGCCGCCGTTCTTACTGATCTGGGCAAAAATTTCAACGTCGTTTTCGTCCATCATCACAAAATTGTAGAACGTCGAACCCTGCGCCATCGTCTCGCCCGTATACTGCGTGCTTACGACATGATAACTGTTGAAATAATTTTTCGCAAGCTCCTCCGCCTTTGCGGAAGTTACTTCTTCAAGCGTATTGAGTTTATTTTCGCCGACGTTGCCCGCGCCCGAGAAAGGAGCGTCTACCGCATCCTTGGGTTCCTCATGCGTGCCTCTGCCGATCTCGCCGAACTTATTCTTCATTTCGCAATCTTTGCCGCCGAAAAAGTCTCTGAATTCGCTCTCCGTCATATTCATCGCAAGATTGTTAAGTTCGTTATAGACGCGCGCGTTTATCTCGTAAAGGTAGGAAACCGTATTCATTTCCGTACTGCTCAACGATTGACCTTTTGCAAGCTTATTCAACAATCTGCGGGCATACGAACCCGTCTTGTTTACGAACGAAGAAATATCCGTACTCGTTGCATTGTCTACGGGAATACGTTCAAGCGCATTCTCCATCAGCGCGCTGTCGACGAGAATTTCCGTAAGCAACTTGCGCTGTTCGTTTGCGCCCGTCGCCACGCGAAGTTTCGAGAGATTGCTGTCCATGTCCTCCGACGCGGATACCATCTCGTAGAGCGTCGCACGGTAGCCGCTCTCCGCCGCCAGCGTCATATCGTTCATCTGGAACGAACCTGCCGTCACGACGGTCGCCAGCGCAAGGCACGCAACGCCGAGCGAAATCACCGCCGCAAGCCAACCGCCGAATCCGGGGGTGCGCTGCTTGTTCTTTTTGCGCTCGTTGCGCGTTTCACGCTTGTGTTTGCGATCCTCAGCCTTGCGGGCGTGAGCCGCCTCGCGCGCCTTTATCTTCTGTTCGCGCTGTTTTTCAATCGCTTCCTGTTTCTTACGCTTTAACGCAAGTTTTTCTTTTTTCTCGCGCGCCAAGCGGTTGCGTTTTTCTTCGCGGCTCTCGTTTTTCAAAAGCTCGCGGCGGGCAACGCGCTCTGCGCGGCGTTCTGCGCGCTTTTCTTTGAGCTGCGCCTGTTTCTCAAGCGCACGGGACTTGCGTTCCGCCTTTTTCTCTGCAAGCGCGGCTTTTTTAGCAAGTTTCTTTTCCTTATATTCCGCTTTCTTTGCTAATTTCTTCTGCTTAAGTTCCGCCTTTTTAAGGAGTTTCTTTTCCTTGCGGGCAGCCTTCAGCTTTGCCTTTTCGATTCTGCGCTCGGCAGCGGCGTTTTCGGCTTTCTCCGCCTTAGTCGCCTTTTCCGCTTTGGTCGCGGCACGCTTTGTATTGCGACTCCTTGCATTGCTCGCGGTCTTCGTTGCAGTCTTTTTTGCCTTGCGCGTATTCGTACCCTTCTTTGCCGTCTTTTTATCTTCTGAGACGGTATTTACGCTCTCGGGAGAGGGCTTTTTTTCCAACGACTCAACTTTTTCCGCGCCGCTGGATACGTTCTTTCCGGTTCTTTTCTCCATAATTCCTCCTTAAATGGCAAACACGTGCTTGCCGATGACCGTAACCGTCTGACGGTTAAAAATCCACGCGCTCGTCGCAACGGCGGGATTGTAGTAATAAAGACACCCATACGTCGGATCCCAACCGTTCATCGCGTCGCGCGCCGCATCATAAGCGGTCTGATTGGGTTCAAGATTAATCTGACCGTCGTCCACCGCCGTAAACGCGCCCTTCTGATAAATTACGCCTGCGATCGAATTAGGGAACGACGAACTCTTTACGCGGTTCATGATAACCGCACCGATCGCTACCTGTCCCGTATAGCTCTCTCCTCTCCCCTCGGCATAAATTGCCTTTGCCATAAGGTAAACGTCCGACGAGGTGTACGATGAAGAACCGCCTCCCGACGGCTTGTTGTTCTTATCCAACACGTTATACGAATCGTTCATGCCGAGCGCCGCATAAGTTGACTTACCGACGATCCCGTCCGCCGTCAAACCGTTCTTCTTCTGGAACGCAATTACAGCTTTGCGCGTACCCGCGCCGAACACGCCGTCCACTGCGCCCGTGTAATAACCCCAATTTTTCAGTCTGCGCTGAACTTCCTTCACCTCGCCGCCCGTGCTGCCTTGACGGAGCACTGCGGTTTCGACGACGGCAGTCTGCGCCGTGTCGGCTGCGGTGTGCGAACGCATTGCCGCGTATGTCGCAGCGGGTGCGACGGCGGTAGCTGCGAGCGCAAGCGTCAACGCGCCGATTGCCAAAACCTTTTTCATAATTTCCTCCTATGCGTAATGTTTGCAACTCGGCAAAAATTATGCGATAAATTTTCCGTTTTTCTTTTATATATGTTTTAATTGAAAAAAGTCAGAGCACAGTCATTTTAAATTGTTTACCAATATACTGTTAAAATTTTAAAATTTAAATTAAATAAATTGTAAAAAGTTGGAAATATGGCACCAATACCCATCAAATTTACCATATAAGCGTTAAATTCAGTTGCCAAACATGCGCCAACAGGATATAATATACCAAAATCGAAGTTGACGGTTTAAAGAATAATTTCTTTGTTATCTATACGATAATTTGGAAAACGTCGACCGTTGCTCGGTTAAATAATTTGCAGGAGAGTTTTATGAAACCATCCATCAAACGTTTTACATTGGCAGGACTGTCTGCGGCTTGCGCGCTTACAGTGATTGCCGGCGTAGGTATGTTGACTCCCATATCTACTGCTGCCGAAGAATTTAATTCAAAGGCTGATACATATTTCTATGATAACCTCGTAGACGCGCAAGGCAAAGAATATACGCTTGCAAAAAAGTTTTACGATGCGATCGGAGAAATGCATAAGAGCGGCGATTTCGTCGACGGAGAAGTTAATTACGCACTTTCTGACATTTTGTCGCCTTCACAGCTTAAAGCTTACATAGAAAACGGCGACATTACCGTTCCCAAAGCTTTCAGTGCGGCGCGCGATGCCTATCTGACCGACCATCCGGATCTGTTCTATATCGACTTTTACAAAATGACGATAAGCGTTGGTCGCAAAAACGGAGCTTACGTTGCTTATATAGACAGCGGCAGGGAAGCAAATCTCTATTATGACAACGGTTTCAACACCACGAAAGCGGTTACCGACGCAATCGCAAAATATGAAGCAAAGATCAGCGAAATTGTAGAAGTCGTAACCAACAATCAGGAAAACGACGCATACAGCGCAAGAGACGCATATCTTGCAAGAGAAGTCAACAGATATCTTGCGGAAAATATTGATTACGATTACGCAGCTTACGAAAACAAGGACGATCCCAACTATATAGCGGCGGCTTATATCAATACGTCTTACGGCGGACTGGTAGAAGAAAAGGCTGTTTGCGGAGGATTCTCCACCTCGTACAAGGTTATTATGGATAGACTTGGAATTCCCTGTATAACCGTAAACGGATACAGTAACCAAAAAGACGAAAACGGCAACGAAAACGGAGCGAGCATATACCACATGTGGAACTATGTATGGCTTGCCAACCCGACCGCCGAAGAAACGGCGCGCGCCGCAAGTAACGGCGGAGAATGGTATTCCGTAGACGTAACGTGGGACAGCGCTTCGGCTAATAAATATAGATACGCTTTATTAAATAAGACTAACGAAGAAAAAATTCACGTCTCTGACGGCGTCATCTCCTCGTCCGGTTACGAATTAAAATATCCTGTCCTTTCCTCGCACAACTACGGCAGTAACGGTGAAACCGACGGACTTCAATGCTCACTCGACTATCAACCCACCGGATCAAAAGACGATTACGGCAATCCTTTGATGACGACGTTTGCTATTGCAAGTTATAACGGAAAAGGCGCCAAAAGACTGTTTGAGGAAGACGGTCTGTATCTTGCATATCGCGCCGCCAATTATACGCAGCAGAACGGACTCAATTGGCAAGAGTGGATTGCTCTGAAACCGTTCAGCGACTACGGCGCGCTTGCTATAGACGCTTTCGACTATTTCTTCCGGGATGAAGGCACTGAGATGCGTATTTATGAGAATACATCTGTATACTATCTCCAATTTGCCGTATTTGATGCCGAACCCGACGTTCCCACGCACGTTGAAAGCGAATCTCACGGCATCTCGAAAGATTTTTACTTTACATATTCAGACAAAAAACTTAACGAAAGCAATGCCGTGTATATGGGTGAAATGCTTTTAAACAAATCATACGGTACTTACACTCCCCCTCCTTATGTTCAGAGTTCAACGCCCAGTCATCAAGCAGATGTCGACATAAGCGATAACATGCGCGACCGTTCGATTACAAATAAAGTAATAATGGCTGAGGACAAAGCTTTTGTCATCGAAATAACTTATAACGAACCTCTACATCTTTTAAACGATAAAGAACCTATCGGAATATACTACAAGAGCGAACACCCCAACACAGCGGATTATGCAAAGTTTTATCCGATCAACGCAAGCGGAGCGCTCATTGAAATTGTTGAAAGACCTAAAAATTCCGGAGATCCTACTTTAATACCTAATACTATAAGATTTAAGTTTGCGCCCAGTCTTATGTATGAACACAATCGTGAAAGATACCATTTTTTCTTCACGAACGTAGCTTCCGCAAAAATAGTAACGAGAATCGTAGACGGTAAAGAAGTTTTTGAACCCTCTAATAAGTTGCTGGACCCCGCAGGTTTCACCTTCTCGAGACTTTACCTTGCATGTCCCGCGCGTTTCAATTATGACGGAAGACTCTGGATTGACTGTTGCGCTCAGCCGACACTTATTTCTAACTCCGATCTTTCCGCCATGGACTTTAAAGACGAAGACGGAAACAGTACTTTCTCTGAGAATGAAAGAAGCCAGATGATGCTGGTAGCAGAAAAAGCAGACTCGCAGACAGTTGATACCATGTTGGATCAGATCAGCGAAAATAAAGATATTACCTTAAAGAAAGACGATATCAAACACAGCGAAACGTACGATATTTCTTTGCAGATATGCGGAAAATATCCTACAATTCCCGACGGAAGCTATGTTAAAATCGCGCTTGGATTCCCCGAAGGCTACGGTCCTGAAGATGAAGGCGTCGTATTCAAACTCTTCCACCGCAAACATATCAAAGGCGACGAATACATTATCGAAGAAATTCCTTGCGTAGTAACGCAATTCGGTATCGTTGCAACTGTTACAAGTTTCTCCCCCTATATGGTTGCCGTAGTTGACGAAAAGCACGCCACGACCGACAAAACGATATATGCAAGTATCGAAGGCAAAGGCGGAACGCTCTCAAAAGCAGACGGACAAATCAGAACGGTCAAAAAGGGCGAAAGCTATACTTATAGTATAATGCCCGATGCCGGATATCAGATTTATAAAGTTTCTTTGAATGGAAAGGACGTAACCGAACAGGTTAAAAACAATAAACTCACGTTGCAATACGCAGATCTACTGTTTAACAATGAACTTGAAATTCAATACATTTCCGAAGCGGCGGCAAAGCGTTATACCAGCAACGAAATAGAAAAGGTCAGTCCTGTAAAAGTAATCGTCAGTACGGAAGGAAAAGCGGAAATCGCTAAAAACGGCGACGAGCTTGCAATCAACAAAATTCAACCCCAAGATGATTCCAATACAACGTTAATCATCATTGGAATTGTGGTAGCTGTAGTTGCAGTAACTGCAGTTGCAGGAATTATGTTCATACTGCTTAAAAGGCGCAAAGTGTCCGGAAAAAGCAAAAAATAATAAGTAAATAGAACGCCCTCGCGTATATAAAAGCGAGGGCGTCTTATTTATTAAACTCAAAAATAATCTATACAATATTAAAAGCGAACCCGTTTCCTAATGGAAACGGGTTCGCTTTTAACTTGTTTGGTGACCCGTACGGGAATCGAACCCATGATACCACCGTGAAAGGGTGATGTCTTAACCTCTTGACCAACGGGCCTTTTTTAAAACGGCAATCAAGCCGTTTTTTGGTAGCGATGAGTGGAGTCGAACCGCTGACCTATCGGGTATGAACCGATCGCTCTAACCAACTAAGCTACATCGCCATTTGGTTGCGGGGGCAGGATTCGAACCTACGACCTTCGGGTTATGAGCCCGACGAGCTACCTGGCTGCTCCACCCCGCGATATCGCTATCTATTACGACATTTCCGAATAGCTTTTTTATTTTAACGGAATGCCGCATGTTTGTCAACTGTTTTTGACTGAAATTACACTATTTTTCTTCTCGGCGTTGCAAATTTATTTTATTTGTGCTATACTTCCCCTATATGCACCTACTTCACCTTATAAACTATTTCGGAAAACGTATTTGCATCTCCGTCTCAGGCGGTATGGATTCCGTTTGCCTTTTACATCTGCTGGTTGCATCAGCCGAACAATTCGGTTACACGCTTTCAGCTCTTACTTGTGAACACGGGATCCGCGGAGAGAACTCGATACGCGATATGAAATTTGTCCAAACCCTTTGCAAAGAGTGGAATATCCCGCTTTTCTGTTTTCAGACCGATATCCCCTCTCGCGCTAAAAAAAGCGGACGGAGCATCGAGGAAGAAGGACGCGTCTGGCGCTACGAATGTTATTCGAAGATCATTGACAATAATCAAGCGGACTTTATTGCCACCGCTCACCACAAAGACGACGAAATCGAAACCGTTCTCTTTCGCCTTGCGCGCGGAACGTCGCTTGGCGGACTGACGGCAATCACCGAACATGACGCAATCATACGCCCGTTTTTACACCTCTCACGTAAAGAAATTGCCGCTTATGCAACACAAAATAAACTTTCTTATGTGACCGACGAGAGCAATTTTGATGAAGCGTACACGCGCAATGCGCTACGCCTGAACGTATTGCCTGCACTCGAACGCGCCGTAAACGGCGCCGGAGAACATTTACTTGCATTTGCGCGACGCGCTAAAACGGACGACGACTATCTGAACGACCTCGCCGAAAACGCTTTACGGCTCAGAAAGGACGAGGCTCATTTCCCTGCAGATTTACCAGCCCCCCTATTCTCACGTGCGTGTATACTCGCATTAAAGACGTTAGGCGTAGTCTGCAATTATACCTCAAAAAATATCGAAGAAGTAACAAAACTTAAACGCTTACAAAGCGGAAAACGCGTGAATCTCCCGCAAGGAATACAAGCCGTCCGCGAAGGCAACGAAATCGCGATCCTTAAACAGACGCTGCCGTTTATGCAAGAACTACCATTCCAAACAGGAACTTTTACAATCGGAACAAAGACAATATGCGTTGGATTTAAAGAAACGCAACACGCGTTATATGCGGATGCGGATGCTTTTCCGAACGGTTGCGTTATCCGAACGAGGCGCGAAGGCGACGTATTCACCCCCTTTCACGGGCACAAAAAGCCGCTGAAAAAGTATTTGACGGATAAAAAAATTCCTGCAAGAATCGGAAACAACCTCCCGTTAATTGCAAAGGAAAATGAAATATTTGCAATTTTTGGTGTGGAAATTTCCGATTTTGTAAAAATAGGCGATCAAACAAAAGAAAAAATTTATCTCAGTCTTACGGACGAGGAAACAGACGATGAACAAAGATATTGAAAAAATTTGTTTGAGAAAAAAAACAATTGCGGCAGGCGTCAGACGCGCGGCGCATTGGCTGGACCAGCAGCTCTGTGGTTGCGCTAAAACACCGCTCTTTATAGCCGTGCTCAAAGGCAGCGTTATCTTTTTTTGCGATTTGGTACGCGCTATGAAAACGCCCGTACAAATGAGTTTTATGACCGTTTCCTCTTACGGAAGCGGCACCGAAAGCTCGGGCGTACCGAAAATCACAACCGATCTTTCCGTCGACGTTGCGGGACGCGACGTGGTTCTTATAGAGGATATCGTCGATTCCGGACACACGCTCCTTGCGCTCAAAACTTTCTTCGAACAGCGCGGCGTAACTTCCTTCCGGACGGTAACGCTGCTCGATAAACCGTCCAGACGAAAAATACCAATCAACGCAGATTATTCCTGTTTTAAAATCGGAGATGAATTTATTGTCGGTTACGGTCTCGACTATAACGAAATGCACCGCACGCTTCCTTATATCGGAATATTAAAAAAAGATATACATATCGGAACAAAATAAAGAATAAATAATTTACGAAACAGGAATTGTCTTTTTATAGTTTCCGTAAGAAATTATAAGTAAAGTTATAATGAAATTACAACAAATAGTAATTTAGAGGAGGAAATATCATGTGGTTTTTTTGTCTTATGCTTTTTTGCAACATGATTGTTCCTGCAATCACCATCTTGGCAGGCTGGTTTATGTGGAAACACTCACCAAAAGAAATAAATAGCATAATCGGTTATAGAACAAAACGCTCTATGAAAAATGACGATACATGGAAATTTGCTCACAATTTTTGTGGAAAACTTTGGTGGATAATGGGCTGGATTATTCTTGGTGTATCTATAGTGGTATTAATTCCATTTATTGACAGTATCTATTTTACAATCGGGATTGTGGTAATAATTAGTGTGTTAGTACAATGCGTTATTTTAGTAATGTCAATTATTCCAACTGAAATAGCACTAAGAAAGACATTTTATGATGACGGCACACGCAGATAAATTTCAATTTGTTTTACTTTGTCAGATAAATTGTGTATAAAAAAACTCACTTAGACAATTTGTCCGAGTGAGTTTTTTTTCGCTCGAAAACACAACTCTAAAAATATTAGTTTTTTAATTCCCTATGGAACATACGCTTTATGAGATCCCTGTTTATTTGTTCCTCTTTTAATCGTTTATAAGAACCACGCACGCGCTCAACGCATACGATAACAATATGAAAAACTTATCCTATCAGAGAACCGCGGCCGTAGAATATGCGCGTCGCTGGGCATTCGGACGCAATCCCGCTTATTATGATTTTTCAGGCATCGGCGGAGACTGTACCAACTTTGCCTCCCAATGTATTTTTGCCGGCGCAGGCGTTATGAACTTTACTCCTACATTCGGTTGGTTTTACCGCTCGGTAAACGATCGCACGCCCTCATGGACGGGCGTGGAGTACCTCTATAATTTTTTAATTCACAACGAGGGCGCCGGACCGTATGCCAAAGAGGTTCCGCTTTCCGAACTCGAAGTCGGCGACGTAGTACAGCTTGGGCGAGCTACGGGAGATTTTTACCATACACCCGTTGTCGTCGGCTTTTCGCGGGGACGAATCCTTGTCGCCGCGCACTCCTACGACGCTTATAACAAGCCGTTGAATTCTTATTCCTATGATCTTGTACGCGGCATACATATACTCGGCGTAAGGCGTTCAGAATAATATAAAAGAATTGCATCTTGACAATTGTGCACAAGCGTGATATAATTATTATATTGGCTGAACCGTTGGAAATTTTACAGCCGAAAAAGTGAGTCTTCGATGTTGAGTAATACGCGTCAGGATCAAATTCTGAATTATCTGAAAAAAAATGTTTCGGCAACGGTGAAAGAACTTGCCGCCGCGCTCTACGTGAGCGAGGCTACAGTACGCCGCGACCTCGTCGAAATGCAAATCTTAGGACTGTTACAACGCAGCCATGGCGGTGCAATTTTGCTCGAAGCAACCGATGAAAGTTCTATCATCGTCCGGATGACGGAGCACGCAAAAGAAAAAGGAATCGCCGTCTCCAATGCGTTGCCGCATATTCCGACAGATTTTAAAACGGTATTTCTCGACAGTTCTTCCACCATACTCGCTTTGGCAATGCGTCTCAGCCTTGTAAACAAAACGGTCGTCACCAACAATTTACAGACAGTGTTACAGCTTTCGAAAATACGCGATATCAATCTCGTCATTCCCGGCGGAAATATATCGCTCGGCGGAACGTCGGTAACCGGGAGCTGGACGAGTTCGCAGCTGAGCAATTTTCATTTCGATCTGATGTTGACTTCATGCGCGGCGATCGTCGGCGACGGCGCATATGAAACTTCTCTCGATCAACGCGAAGTCAAGCGCACGGTATTTGACCGTTCCGATTGCCGTATTTTACTCTGCGACCATACGAAATTCGAAAGAACGGGAACGTATCTTTTTGAAAACCTATCCGCATTCGACAAAGTGATATTCGATCGGCTTACCGACAAACAGCAAGAAGAGTTGAAAAACTGCCCCATCGTCTGCTGAGTTTATATATTAATTAACCGTAAAAAAGCCGTCGCGCATTCAATGCGCGACGGCATATTTCTTGTTTGATTAATAAACGCTGACTTGTTTCTTGTCCTTACCCTTACGCTCGAACTTGACAACCCCGTCTTTCAGCGCAAACAGCGTATCGTCGCTGCCGATGCCTACGTTGTTGCCCGGGTGAATCTTCGTCCCTCTCTGACGGACGAGAATATTTCCCGCAAGCACGGTCTGCCCGTCCGCACGCTTTACGCCAAGGCGCTTTGCCTCGCTGTCGCGTCCGTTGTGGGAAGAACCCGTACCTTTTTTATGAGCGAATAAACTGATAAAAATCATATTTCAACTCCTTATAGATAGTATTAGGGGATATTGCCCCGACGCGGCGTTAAAGAGAAATTTTCTCGATCTTAACCGCAGTGAACGGCTGACGGTGACCCTGTTTCTTGCGCTCGTTCTTCTTAGGCTTATACTTAAAGACAATAATCTTTTTGTACTTGTCCTGTGCCTGAACTTTCGCCGTCACCTTCGCGTTCTCAACGTCCTTGCCAAGCTTTACGCTCTTTCCGTCATTGACCATGACGACGTTAAAGGTGACTTCCGCGCCGACTTCCGCTTTAAGTTTTTCAACCTTAACGACGTCGCCCTCGGAAACCTTATACTGCTTGTTGCCGTTTTCGATGATTGCGTACATAATGATACCTCCTCTTCCCGGTCTCGCAAAGTCCCTAGGCGGCTCTTCTGTGAAAGAACGCTTGTATGCCCGTCTTTAGCGGCTCATATTTGAATTTATCATAAGTTCTTATAAATGTCAACCGATTTTCAGCCGCTTTGCATATTTTCCGAAAAATTTCTCATACTCGGTGTAAAGGAGAAGTTATGGAACTGAAAAAGAGTGAGGAAATATTGGCGGAAATTCACCGCAACTGCGAGCTGGCCCTGCAATCGATCTCGAACATTCTTCCGGAGACGGAGGACAACGAGCTTCGGGAAGAACTTATGCGCCAACATGAAGAATACGAGAAAATCGGCGGAAGAGCGGCCATCATCGCGAAAGATAAAGGGATTGAACTGAAAAATCCGAGTTGCATGAAAAAAGCAATGATGTGGAGCAGCATTAAAATGAACACTCTGGTAGACGACTCCCGCTCGCACATTGCGGAAATGATGGTACAAGGCACCGTAATGGGCATTACCGCTTTAAAAAGCTCTCTCGGCGAAATGTCCGAAGACGAATCGGACGAAGACATCAAAGCGCTCGCGGAAGAATTGCTGCAAATCGAAGAAAACTTCGAAAAGACATGGAAAAATATGATTGCATAAATAAAAACGCGGAGTTCCCTCCGCGTTTTTTATTTGACCTTTTCAATCGGTATCCAAATTTCGCTATAGTCATCTTCGGGATTTTCGCAGGGTGCGTTGTACATCTCGATATTATAATTTCCGGATAGCCGGTATGCCTTACACGACGGCAACCATTCGCTCCATATCTTTGTATTCACCTCTTGCAGCGCCTTCGGCAAAGCGCCGCGGCATGGAAATACCGCCCACGTTCCCGCCGGTATTACCTTTGTTTCGAATCCTTCCGGCACGTCGTTCCACGGAAGATAATTATCGGCGATATAATAATCAAACGCATCTCCGTCGTTGTCCATGCAGACCCCGTACATTCCGCACACGGTTTTATCTCCGCTCTCCAAATATTCCCTCCAAAATTCAGGAATTTTGCCATAAGAAGTTTCACACCGAAAACGCCGGCGTTTCCCCATCACGGTAAATTGCGCCTTTTCCACAATCCGATATTCCAACATAGTGCTGCCCTCCAAAGTAAGTTTGATTTTCAGCGGAGCAAAAGATTTTAAACTGTTCCCGTATTTTTTCGCAGCGGACGGCCCGACGCCGTGAAAAGCGGCAAACGCCTTTGTAAAACTGTCCGGAGAATGATATCCGTATTTCAACGCGACGTCGATTACCTTTGCATCCGCAGAACACAATTCCTGCGCAGCAAGCGTAAGCCTGCGGTTACGGATATACTCGGTTACGGTGAATCCGCATAGAACCGAAAATATCTTTTGAAAGTAAAAACTCGACACAAACGCGCGGCGCGCAGCTTCGGCGACATCGATTTCGCCGGTTAAATTTTCCTCAATGTATTCTATCGCGTTTGCGATTCCTACGTTCCAATCGTTCACAGGATCAATCCTCTTGCTTTCGCAATTAAAATCATAACATATTTTCGCAACAAATTCCCGACATTTCTTGCACTTTCGGAACGGACTTTATAAAAACAAAAAAAGCCGCAATCAGCAGAGAGGCTTAAACCTTCCGCCTCTGCGGCATGGCAAATATCGAGCGTTAAAAAAACATAATTTAATCCTAATCTCAATACAATATCTGCGCATTATCGGGCAAACTTAAAACATCGGCATTATCGCCGCGGATCGTAAATTTTTCCTCGTGATAGGTGGAATGCGGAATCATATAAACGCGTTTATTCTTCCACCGTCCCCTGATCTCTTCCTCGAAATACCGCTCCGACAAGACGTTGTTCATCACCGTACGGTTCATATCCACAATCACGGCGCGGTATCCGTTTGCAAAATAATCGGTGATTTCTCCGCGGATACGCATGGCTATGTAAATATCCGAAAGAATCTGCCCCTGCCTCGTACAATGCGTGCAAGGTTTTAAAAAGAACGACGCAATATCTCCGTTTGTGCGCTTTCGCGTAAACAGAACCACGCAAAGATCGCTCATGGGCAAAACACGGCATTTTGCGCGGTCAAACGCAAGCGCGCGCTCCAATTCTTCGCACACGGCGTTCCGATGCGATTCGTCCGTCATATCGATAAAATCCACGGCGACGATTCCGCCCACATTGCGAAGACGCACCTGCCGTGCAATCTCGCGCGCAGCGAGCAAATTTACCTCGTAAACCGTATTTTCAAGGCTGTCGTCGCCGGTAAATCCGCCGGTGTTCACGTCGATCACCGTCATTGCCTCGGTATTATCGATAACGAGATACGCTCCGTTTCCGAGCGCAACGCGCCCGCCGCACAGTTCGTCCACCTGTTCCGCTATTCCGAACTCGCGGAACATACTTCTTTCTCCCGTGTACCGAACGAGTTTTTTAACGTCGAAATCGGGCAACGTTTTTGCACAGCGCAATATTTCGTCGTACCGTTCCCCATGCCCTACGTAAACTTTATGAACATCGCCGGCAATCGTATCGCGCATGAGCTTAACGGGCAATTCGCACTCTCGATAAACAAGTCCGCCGACAGGCGCCGTCTGCGCCGTCTCCAATGCGTCGCGGTAGACCCGCTTTAAATACTCCGCCTCGGCTTTCAACTGTTTTTTGCCCGCATTCACCGCCGCCGTGCGAACAATAAACCCCTCGCCCGAAGAGCGCAACTTGTCCGCTTCGGCAAGCAAGCGCACACGCGTTTCTTTCTCCGTGATCTTACGGGATATCCCTAAAAAATCCGTGAGCGGAAGATAAATCAGGTTTTTCCCGACGAAGGACAGATCGCACGAAACTTTCGCCCCTTTGTTCCCGCGCGGCGCTTTAACCGCCTGCACGAGGACTTCGTCTCCAGCGGCAAGCGCAAGCTTTTTGCCCGCGGACGTTCCGTCGTAACTCGAAAAGCGAGCCGCGCCTTCGTCGAGCTGTAAGTAACAGTTGCGTTCCATTCCGCACGAAACAAACGCCGCCTGCATACCCTGCACAACGTTTTGCACCCGCCCTTTATAGATATTTCCGACAACGTCCCTGCTGCGGTCATCCTCCAAGCATACTTCGACGATTTTTCCGTCCTCGGTATACACGGCAATCCGATCGCCGCAAAATCGGTCAAAAAACCATTCCTTTTTCATGTGTCTCCGTCAGAACCCGTTTTTTTCCAAAGCACGCGTATATTTTATCATATGCCCGCCAAAATTTCAAGTTATTTTTTAAATTTGCGGAAGATAATCCCTGAGCGGCGCGGAATAATCGCTCTTCTGCACGCCGTCAAGCAGCTCTTCCTCGCTGAGCTCGCCGAAAAACGTTTCGTCCGCGTCAAAAAGAATAAAGACAACGTACTTATCTTCCCTGAGAAAACGCAGCGCATAGCCTGCCGTGCAATCGGCAGAGATGGCGATCCGCAACTCTTCAACGCCGCGGGCAAAACTCTTCTTTCTCGAAAATGAAATGCGGCCGTAACTCCCCCCGCCGAAACATCCCGCCGCGAGCATGACGGCAAAGGCGAAAGCCGTCCACTGCGGCACAGCAAAGCAGGTGTATATAAAATATCCGGCAACGCACGCCGCCGTCGCAAGGCTCACCCCCATACAGATACGGCGCGCCGTTTTTTCGCCCAACGGACGGAGCGCGGCATTTAAAAGCCGTCCCCCGTCGAGCGGATAGGCGGGCAGAAGATTGACAAGAAAGAGCGAGAGCGAAACGTAATACGCTACGTCGGTATACGGATAAGTTTCGGGATATAGCCACCAGAGCGCGACGAAAAAAAGCGCGGTAACACCGTTTGCAAGCGGACCTGCAACGCATACGCACGCTTCTTCGCGACGGGATATTCCCGCAATATCGCCCGAGATCACCGCGCCGTAAGGCATAAGCACGACTTTATCGAGCGTGTATCCCATTCGTCTGGCGGTAAAGGCGTGGGCGCACTCGTGTTCGATCGCCGCGATCGCCGCCATCAGAAATACGAGCAGCCCTCCCGTAAACGCCGTTATGATGCCCGCCAGAAAAAACAAAGGGTGAATACGGAATTTAAATTTTTTCGTATCAGCTCCAGGAAAGGACGTTGCCGTCGACGCTGCAACGGTTGATCAGCGTGCCGTTTTCGTAAAACATAACGCGCACTTCGCCTTCGCCGTCCGTATAACCGAGCGGAAGATTTGCTTTTACTTTTTCACCGCGCGCAAGGTATACGTTGTCAAGTCCGCTCATGATCGTAGAGAAAGAATCGGAATGCTTGATCTCGACGGAATATCCCGTCTCTTCGTTCCCGTTCACGGAAGAGATCGTTCCCTCGCAGGGCGGATATACGCTGCATTTTGCCGTAAAGGAAAGCACGCCCGTATCGGATACGGCGATCTCCGCCTCCGTAAACTCGTTGACGACGGGAGAGAGCGTAAAGTCGCTGTATGTACGCGTATCGGCCTGCGCCGTCTCCGAACCTTGGAACAGACCGCGCACAAACGTATTGATCGCGCTGTTCGCCATAAAGATATTGGTGAGGAAGATGGTTGCGCAGAGCGCGCATACGGCGACAAACTCGCCAATAATAATCGTGCGGGCGCGGCGGTTCTTCGAAGGGCGCACGTCGCGCTCAATGGCAAGACTTTGCGCAAACGCGGGATCTGCATCTGCGGGTTCCGTACTTTCTTCCATGCGGTCGTTGACCTGTTCGACAAGCTGATCCTTTAAATCTGCCTGCCCCTTGTGCTTTTTGCCCTTGCGTTTGACGGTTACCGTCTCCACAGGAATTTCGAGCATTTCGGCGTAATCGAGTTCTTCGTTCATATCAAATCACCTCTTGAATATTTTGTCATTGCACAGCCGCCTCCTGCCGTGCTATCATAATGTATGCCGCCAAAAATACGTTTAGAAGAAAAAATCGCTGTCGAATGCACACGACAGCAGAAAAAAAACATATAATAACGTCGAAAAAATTTTTTCACGTTACCCGCACGAATATTTTTCGCAAACAACCGAAACCGATTCAAAAAAAGCGCCTTCGCAAAATATCGGCAAAGACGCTTTTTATTATTTTTAAGTCAGACACTCTACGACTGCTCGAGCGGCATATACGACTTCTTGCTCCGTCGTATCCCTTCCAAAGGAAAACCTTACCCCCCGTTTCGCCTCTTCTCCGCTGCGCCCCATCGCCGTAAGCACGTGCGACGGGAACGACGCATGCGCAGAGCAAGCCGCCCCGCCCGAAACGCATACCCCCTTTAAATCGAGCGCGGACAAAAGCCACTCCCCGCCCTTTTCAAACGTCAAATGCGATATGTTCGGCGCACGGTTTTCACCGTCGGCGACAACTCCGTCGCCGAGCGCCGCAAACAC
Source organism: uncultured Christensenellaceae bacterium (assembly GCA_910586985.1). Taxonomy (GTDB): domain Bacteria; phylum Bacillota; class Clostridia; order Christensenellales; family Borkfalkiaceae; genus Gallimonas. The sequence continues at coordinate 119,650 of CAJUKK010000006.1, forward strand.
GCTTTTTTCAAACATATCCCTGAGTTTCGACGCATGCGCCGCGAACGCCTCGCGCTCCCTTTGCACCGTTTTGAGCGCCGATGCGAATCCGACCGCGCCCGCGACATTCAGCGTGCCGCCGCGAAGTTCCCGCTCCTGTTCTCCACCAACGATCAGCGGTTTGATTTTAACGCCGTTTTTCACGACGAGAACGCCCGTTCCCTTTGGTCCGTATATTTTATGACCCGAGAGCGAAATTGCATCGCACGCCGCCGTTACCGCCTTTAAATCGAGCGTGCACGCCGCCTGCACGCAATCGGAAAAAAACAGAATGCCGCGGCGTTTGCACAGCGCCGCAATCTGCCCCACAGGTTGCATGCATCCCGTTTCGTTATTGACCGACATAACGCATACAAGCCCCGTGTCCGAGACAAGCGACCTTTCAACGCTTTCACTGGAAACGATTCCGTTGCGCTCCGCCTTGGCTACAGTAAAGCCGCCGTCGCGCAATTTTGCAGCGGAAAGCACGGCGGCATGTTCGAGACCGGAGACGCACGCGCCGCCCGATCCAAGGTTGCGCACCGCCCAGTTGTCCGCCTCGGTGCCGCCCGAAGTAAAATATACTTCGTTGGAACTCACGCCGAGCGTTTCCGCAACGCTGTCGCGCGCCAGCGAAACGGCGTACGCCGCCCGCCGTCCTGCGGAATGCAGAGAGTCGGGATTGCCGAATATTTCCTTAAAGAGGGGCGCCATGTCCGCAAATACCCGCCCGTCAAGCGGCGTTGTCGCCGCATAATCGAGATATACGTTCATTTTACAAGCTCCCTGATAATTTTTCCCGCCATCATCAGTCCCATAACCGAGGGAACAAAGGACACCGAGCCAACCATGTCCGCGTTTACTACGGGTTCCTCCTCGGAATATGCGACCGTCACGCCCGATATGCCGCGTTTTCTCAGTTCCCGCCGCATGACGCGCGCAAGCGGACAAACTTTCGTTTCGTTCAAGTCTGCAATTCTGATTTTTTCCGGATCGAGTTTATTCCCCGCGCCCATCGCGGAAACAACGGGGATATTCTTTTTTCCCGCCGTCTCTATCAACAGCAGTTTTGCCGTAACGTTATCGATGCAATCCGCAATATAATTGCATCCGCTTAAATCGATTTCATTCTGCGTCTCGGGCAGATAAAACAGCGGAAACACATCCACCGCGCACTGCGGATTAACGTCGAGCACGCGCCGTTTCATCACTTCCGTCTTCCTTTCTCCGAGGGTAGAATAGGCCGCCGCAAGCTGGCGGTTTATATTGCTCTCTTCAACGGTATCTTTATCGACAAGGACGAGCGCGCCCACTCCCGCGCGCGCCAACGCCTCGGCGCAATACGAACCGACTCCGCCGAGTCCGAACACGGCGACGCGGCTCTTTTTTAATTTTTCCACGCCGCTCTCTCCGATCAGGAGCGCGGTGCGGCTGTCTCTCTCGTTCATGCGTTTATTATAACGCATTCCCGAAAAATTGTCAAAGAGTTCTTCAACCGATTTAAAACCGCCTCTCGGCAATGCGATTTTGTCGACGGAAATGAAACATACAAAAACGGACGGGAAAACCCGTCCGCTCCATATCCTCTTTCGTTACTGCCAATCGCAGACGTTGACCCACTTTGCAAGAAATTCCGCCTCTTCCGGCTTTTTCTTGACAGACTGCGACGCGGCGACGATCGGCAGGATTCTCTGCACGTATTGCACCGCCGTATCCGTTTTTAAACAGAACTGTTTTAAATATTTTTCCGCAAGCGCGTCCTTGCCCTGCAATTTAAAGAGCAGATACGTCCGAGCCGCGTCTGCCGAACCGTTTCCCTGCGTGGCGTGCGACCAGTCGATAATAAACGGCGTACCGTCCTTTGTTATAATGATATTGCTCGGTTGGAAATCGCCGTGGCAGAGCTTAACGTGACGGGGTAATCCGTCGAGCCGCATATGCAGATCGTAGCGTACCGATGCAGGAAACGAACTTGCCGAAATTTTAGCGTGCATCTTGTCGCGCAGGTGTCCGAGAAGCGGAACTTTTTCTCTGCTCATACGAATCTGAAGATCGACGAACTGACCGAGATACTCGTCCTCTTTTTCGGGATGCTTTTTCATGAGCGATTCGAGCGTTTCCCCTTCGATGTATTCCCAGGTGAGCGACCAATCGCCGTCCGTTACGCTGACGCCGAGAATCTTGGGCACGTTGAGCGTAGACGCCTCGACGCGCGCCTGATTGAGCGCTTCGTTGAGAATGTCCGCCTTCGAATAAGTCTGATCGAACGATTTGATCAGCTTATTCCCGTCGTGGTAGACTTTTTTGCCTACTCCTGTGTAAATAAGTTCCATAAAAAATTCCTCCTTACCGCGGGGATTTATCCCGCAATGCTTTTCCATGGCTATTATACACCCGTTTTGAAAATATGTAAATACCCTTTTGTAAATTTTTTGCGCGAATTTTTATATTTTTTCTTATCGCATTTTATATGGCACAGAGATTTAAGCTTACTACAAGCCGACAAACACAATAAAAAAGGGAAACGCACACTTCTTTGCGTTTCCCTAGACTTATTTGTCAATCTTCAAGATAAAGCTTTAAACTTTCGATCGTGCGTTCGAGGTCTTCGAGCCGCTCCCCGTCTTCCGTAGAACCCATCTTTTCGTTCTCGCGACACAGTCTGTTTGCAACGAGCAATTTACGACCGACCATGAGCGCGACGACGAGCGATACGAACGTCAATCCTCCGAACACGCCCGTTAAAATAAGCGGAATGTTCGTTGTCGTCCGCACGATAAAGTACGCGCTTACGGCAATGCCGACGATCATGAGAAACACGACTGCCGCCGCGACCGCCGTACGGACAAGATAATATTTGCGGTTTTCTGCAAACGCGCCCCGCCGCGACGCCTGCCCCGCCGCAACCGTCTCCCTCAGCGGCTCCGCCTCCCGTTCCGCGTCCGAAAGCTGCGCCTGTAACCGCTCGCCGACCTTCCCGCGGACGTACGCTTTGACTTCGTCGTTCGCCGCAGAAAATTCTTCCGCTTTCTCCGGTTCGGAGAATACTCCGTCGTCTTTAAAATTTTTCGTCCGGCAAATCCAAAGTCCCTTTTGCGCTTCGACGTTATCGGGATCGTATAAAAGAGCCTGCATATAAAACGGCTCTGCTGCCTCCCAATTTCCGCCGATGCGTTCGTTATTCCCGTCCTCTATGAGCCGCGCGCAAGTCAGACGCGCCTCTTCCTGCGCCTTTTCGCGGCGCTCCATCTCGCGCTTTAACTGGCTCGGCGTAAGACCTACGAGATCTTCGTCGTACTCTCCGTCCTCTTCGGGAAGATCGAATACGATCTCACTCTCCTCCGTTTCCTCGCCGTCGCCTTCCGTAGCATCCTCGATCCCGCCGACAACGTTGCGTTTTACTTTGATCTTTCTCAATTCCTCGTCGTCCAGCTCTCTGTGTTCCATAATGACTCCTTTATAATTCGCGTTCCTCTTCGCTCAGCGAAAAAGGATTGCGGAATTTCTTTGATTTTTCCATCTTGGGCGAGCACGTATGCGAGACGAGCACGCGATGCTTTCCCCGATATCTGCTCTTTGCCCACGACGCTAGCTCCTCCGTTTCGAACACGGCAAACACGCCGCTGCCCGATCCCGTCATGCACGCGCCCCACGGCGAAAAACTCTCGGCCTCGGCGAGCGCTTCCTCCACGTCCGATAAGAGTACGCGCGCCGCAGGATACAGATCGTTTTTGAGCGACGCGCAAAACGCCTGTAAATCGCCCTTTTGTAAAAGCGACAGCGAAAGCGCGCTATCCGCGCCGTCACCTTTCAACGTATCGGACAAGCGGTAACACGCCGCAGTCGAAACCCCCTCTTTGGGCAAGACGAGCAGCAGCGCAAGTCTGGGAAATTCGCCGAGAAACCGCACCTCTTCGCCCCGTCCCGCCATACGGGCAAATCCGCCCGTGAGCATATAACCCGTATCGCTGCCCAGCTCGTCCGCAAGCGATTTCAGCGCGCCGGAATCGGCAATTCCGTAAAGTTTGGCAAGCGCATTGAGCACGCCTGCCGCATCTGCCGAAGACCCGCCGAGTCCCGCCCCTACGGGAATATTTTTATAAATCGTAATATCCGCGCCGGAAGTGCCGAACGCTTGAACGAATTTTTCCCCTGCGCGTTGCGCGTTGTTCTCCTCGGGAGAAATGCTCTCGCTTCCCATGCCGTGCATAAACACGCGCACAAGTTTATCCTTGCGTTTTTTTACGACGATACGGTCGAAAAGATCAATCGTACAGACAAGAGAATCGAGCGTATGATATTCCCCCCGCCGCCCTGTAAGCGCAAGCGTTAAATTGATTTTAGCATACGCATTCAACCGTACCGTATTCATATTCCCCATTGTAACATAAATATCCTAAGAATGCAACATATTCTCGATTACGCGCGGATAAAACTCGCGCCGCCCAATAAATTTCCTCAAAAAGTTTTCACGAATTTTTCACAATGACTTGACCTCGTATTGTTAAGTATGATATAATAAAAAATAAAAATTATACGGAGGACTCCATCATGTATCATTGTTCCCAATGCGGCACGGATTTCGAAGGAAATTTCTGTCCCAATTGCGGCACGAAGCGGCAGGAAATCACGGCATGCCCTGCTTGCGGAGCGCAGGTGAAAACGGGTGCGAAGTTCTGCGGTGAATGCGGCGCAAGACTCGCCGCAGGGCAGCAATTAACGCCCCCCCCCCAGAACAACTTAACCGCTGATCCCGCGCAATCTGCCGCACAAAACGCCGTTCGGCAAGAAGTTGCGGCGGCACAGGCAACGCCTGTTGCAAGCGCGCAGGTATCCACTCGCGCGGCGAATCCCGCACAAGGCGGAATCGCAAAACTTTACGGTTATTTGTTCTACCTTCCCTGTATTCTCTTTTCGGTACTTTCCGTACTGCTCTTCCTCTTCTTCCTCGGCGACTACGGTTCCGTCTCTTTTTTGGGCGAGACCATGGGCACGGGAAGTCTTTACAATCTCCTCAGCGAGAGCGACACTCTTGAAATGTCCGGCTACGGCGGCACTGTTTATACTCTGCTCGCGCTTGCGGTTCTCTCGATTATATTCTCCATTGTATTTCTCACACTTACGCTCAACAAGGCAAACCGTTCCAAAACGGTAACGCTCGGCGGAAAACCTCTGTACCGTGCTACGGTGCTGGCGCACGTTTCGTTCGTTCTTTATTTTATTCTCTTTATCGTCGGTTGCGTCGGAGCGGGTCAGGTCGGCGGAGACGAACTCGACGCGGGCGCGCCGCTCGTATGCACGATCGTATTTTCCGTCATCTTCGGACTGCTCGCAGGCGGTTCGATCGTTGCAAGATGGATTCTCGGCAAAAAGATGCCCGAACTTGCGGAAAATGAAAAAGCGGCTATGCAAGCGCAGACAGACGCCGCGCTGCAAAAGCGCAATGGGACACAGACGGCAAACAAAACCGCGGCAGGCGTAGCGGTTTCGTCAGACGCGCTTTCCGATGCGCAGACTTTGAACACGATCAAAGACATCAAACGCCTCGTACGCCGCAGAAGACTCTCGTCTCTGTTCGGCTTTTCCATTCTTTGCCCGCTCGTCGGCATTATCGGAATGTTTGCAACGCTCGGCAGAAAAATATGGGATTGGAATCCTGCGCAGATCGAGCACGAACATAAGACGCTTGTCGGGCGCATTGTGCTCAACAGCATATTCGCAATATTCAGCATCGGCTACGGAATATTCTTTCTCGTATTTATGCTGCCGATGATCACGGATGGCGGACACTTGCCGATCTGGGTAAGCAACATATTCCAAAGCATGAGCGCACTCTTTTTCCTCATCGGATTCCTTCACTTCTGCGGAATTATTTTAGCGGCGTGCGCATTCTCGCCGCTCAGACGCCTCGGCGTTGCGTTCTATGGTAAGGAACAGCCGAGCTGCCTCATCGATCAGCCGATCCTCTCCATGAAGGATCTTAAAGAGAACGAACTCCAATCAACGGCGGTCAAAAAGAAGTTTATCGACGGTATACTCATTTCCGTCGTCTGTCTCGTTATGGCGGCGATCATCGGCATCGGCAGCTTTATCGGTTCTCTGTTCCTGGGTAACAGTTTCCCCGTAAAAGCGGCGAAAAGCCTTCAGCTCGGCGACTATCGCTCGTACGTTCTCGAATCGATGGGCGACCCCGACGAGCCGGCGAAAGAGGAAGATTACGATAAAGCTTCGTCTTTCCACTATTACAGCGGCGAAATCAAAGGGCTCATGCAAGACATGGAAAACCTTGAAAAAGAGCTGGAAAAAGCAATGGAATCTCTTTTGAAAGGCGAAATGAGCGAATCCGAATTTATGAAAAAAGAGGCGGAGCTCGAGAAAAAAGCGGAAGATATCGAAAAGAAAGCAAAACAAATCGAATCTTATCAGGAGATTGTCGTCTACTTTGGAAACAATTCTTCCGATTACGTGAGCGAAGTTGCGATCAACACGAACATAAATCCCAACGCCACGGGCGACAATTACAAAACCGTCCGCGACGTTACGCTGAATAAAACGTCTCTCTCGGCAAGCGATCTCTCCGATATTATCAACGGCAATTCGAACAACTCTTCGCGTCTCTCCGCAAAGATCAATTATACGGACGAAAGCTATCGCAACATCTATGTGCCTGCAAGCGCGCTCATGAACGCGGAACCCGCAAGCGGCACAAATATGTATAAACTCAAGTGGCAGGATAACTGGATTTCCCCCACGAATTACTACGAAGCGACGATCAAGATCGAATCGGGCAGCATTGTGCAAAAATACACTGTATCGTTCGAACTCAACGGCGGAAGGTACAACGGATCAAGCTATATCGATGATATAAAATGCAATAAAGGCGACTCACTTTATCTTCCCGAACCGACAAAGAGCGGCTGCGCTTTCGACGGTTGGTATACAAGTTCGAATTTCTACGAATACGACAAAATAAGCGATTATAATTTCTATCCCGAAAGCGACTGTACGCTGTATGCAAAGTGGATCAGCGAATACACCGTATCCTTCGAGCTCAACGGCGGAAGGTACAACGGCTGGAGCTATATCGACGACGCTGTCTGCGAATCGGGCGATTACGTTTCTCTGTACACTCCGACAAAGAGCGGCTATAAATTCGACGGTTGGTACACGAGTGCGAGTTTTTCTCCTTCGAGCAAGGTGACGGGATCTCGTTTCTACCCCGAAAGCAATTGCACGCTGTACGCAAAGTGGATCAGCGAATATACCGTATCGTTCGAGCTCAACGGCGGCAGATACAACGGATCGAGCTATATCGACGATGCCGTCTGCGAATCGGGAAGTTCCGTCTTGCTGCCCACTCCGACCAAGAACGGATTTACATTCGGCGGTTGGTACACCAATTCGGACTTTACCTCTTCGAGCAAGATCCCCACGAATTCTTTCACCCCTACCGCAAACCGCACGCTGTATGCACAATGGACTTGCACGGTGACCTTCCAACTCAACGGCGGATGGTATAACGGTTCTACAAACGATTATACGCAAACGTGCACGGAAAACAATTATATTTCTATCATTACCCCCACGCGCAGCGACTATAAATTCGACGGATGGTATACAAATTCGGGATTTACTTCTTCAAGCAAGGTAACGGTTACTTCCTATTACCCCTCGGGCAACACGACTCTGTACGCAAAGTGGACGAGTGTCTCACAAAATCCGTATACGATTTCGACCGACCTCGGAAGTCAGACAATATCATCGCCTGATAACGTACTCAGCGGAAAAACAAGGAAAACTTTCCTGATCAGCGGTTCGAGTTACATATCAAACAGTAAAAATATTGACAATTCCGCAGCCGTAATGGGAATTACCGCCAACTCCGCTTGTACCGTCTCGTTTAATTGGAGCGTTTCATCCGAAAGCAATTACGATAAGCTGTATATCTGGGTCGTAAGTTCCGGAAAAACGACAACCAAGGTCAACGGCGTATCCGGTTCTCAGACAAATTCCTTAAATCTTACGCTCAACGCAGGAGAGGAACTGTACATTGCCTATATTAAAGACGGCAGTCAATCAGACAATAACGATCAGGTTACGATATCAAACCTTTCCGTTCAGGCAAAGTAAACCAATGCTTTGTCAAAGGCAATCAAAAACCGCCGCGGCAAATAATCGCCGCGGCGGTTCTCTATTTTTCCATTATTCGTTATCGGTATCTGCTGCCTCTTCAACCGGCACGTCTGCCGCCGTCTCCTCGGGCGCGGCAACCTCCGCCTCCTCGTCCTTTTCGGTCACAGCGACCGTCGCAACGACGCCGTCTTTGAGATTCATCAGCCGCACGCCGCGCGTGTTGCGTCCGATTCTCGAAATCGCCTCCGCGTGCATACGAATGATTATTCCCGCAGACGATACGAGCATAATATCCGAATCGTCGTTGACGAGTTTCATATTGACGAGCATACCCGTCTTTTCGTTAAACACGCCCGCTTTAATCCCTTTACCGGCGCGCGATTGGATACGGTAATCCTCGGGATCTGTGCGTTTTCCGTAACCTTTTTCCGAAACGGTTAGAATATCAAACCCTTCTTTTAAAACCAACATATCGACAACGGCGTCGTTTTTCGTAAGGTTGATCGCTTTTACACCCATGGTGTCTCTTCCCATGGGGCGCACGTCGCTCTCGGGGAAACGGATACATTTTCCCGAATGGCTCGCGATAACGATCTCATCCTCGCCTTCCGCAATATGCGCCGAAATAAGCTCGTCGTCCTCATTGATTTTAATGGCGATCTTTCCGCTGCGAAGAATGCGTTTGAATTCCTTCATCGCCGTCTTTTTGATGAGCCCGTTCTTCGTCGCCATGACGATATAACCCTTGCTCTCTTCATGTATCGGCAAAATTGCGGCAATCTTTTCTCCCGCGTCGATCTGAACAATATTCACGATCGCTCTGCCGCGCGCCGTACGGTTTGCCTCGGGAATCTCGTAACCTTTGATCGAATATACCTTACCGAAATTAGAGAACAACAGAATGGGATCGTGCGTCGAACAGACAAACATCTGCTCCACAAAGTCGTCCTCTTTGGGTCTATGTCCCGTAATGCCCACGCCGCCGCGGTGCTGTGCGCGGTATTCGGCAACGGGAATACGTTTCACGTAACCGCCGTGCGTCATGGAGATGACGACGTCCTCAACGTCGATGAGATCCTCGTCCTCTATCTGACCGAAATCGACGGATATTTCCGTTCTGCGTTCGGAGGGATATTTTGCCTTGATCTGAAGAAGATCGGCTCGGATAATCTCATACACGCGCGATTCGTTCGCAAGAATATCTTTGAGATCGGCGATCGTCGCGTGGAGTGCGGCGAGTTCGTCTTTAAGCTTTTCCACTTCGAGAGCGGTCAGACGCTGTAAGCGCATTTCGAGAATCGCATTCGCCTGTTTCTCGGAAAGCGCAAACGCCGAAGTCAGCTTTTCCGTCGCCTCGTTTTTATCCTTGGACTGTTTGATGATCGCGATCACTTCGTCGATGCTGGCAAGCGCGATTACAAGTCCCTCTATGATGTGCGCGCGCTCCTCCGTTTTGGCGAGTTCGAAACGCGTACGACGGACGATAACTTCTTTCTGGTGCGCAAGATAGTACGTTAAAATTTCGCGCAAATTCAGAACCTTGGGCTCGGTGCCGTTTTCGACGAGCGCAAGCAGTATAATGCCGTCGGAAATCTGCAAGTTCGTATGTTTATAGAGCGAGTTTAAAACGACCTGCGCGTTCGCATCCTTTTTACACTCGATCACGATCCGCATACCGTCTCTTCCCGATTCCTCGCGGATATCCGAAATCCCCTCCAAGCGCTTATCCCGCACCATATTGGCAATCGTTTCGATCAGCTGCGCTTTATTGACCTGATAGGGAATTTCCGTTACGACGATGCGCGAACGAAGATTTCCGCCCGTGCCGTGCTCCTCTATCTCGCACTTGGAACGGATTACGATATTGCCCTGTCCCGTGCGGTACGCCTTCCGGATACCGCTTCTTCCCATTATGATGCCGCCCGTCGGGAAATCGGGCGCGGGAATATAATTCATGAGTTCGTCTACGGAAATTTCGGGATTGTCGATCATGGCAATCGTACCGTCGATAACCTCTGCAAGATTATGCGGCGGAATATTCGTCGCCATACCGACGGCGATACCGTCCGAACCGTTTACGAGCAGGTTGGGAAAGCGCGCCGTGAGCACGGCGGGTTCCATCTCGTTTCCGTCGAAATTGGGGAAGAAGTCCACCGTCTCTTTATCGAGATCCTTGAGCATTTCCGCGGCAAGTTTGGTAAGACGCGCCTCGGTATAACGCATTGCCGCAGGAGGATCGCCGTCGACGGAGCCGAAGTTTCCGTGCCCGTCCACAAGGGGAAAGTTAATGGAGAAGTCCTGCGCAAGACGAACGAGCGCATCGTAAACGGACGAATCGCCGTGCGGGTGGTATTTACCCAAAACGTCGCCGACGATACGGGCGCATTTACGGTACGACTTGTCGTTATACAGTCCCATCTCGTGCATAGAGTACAGAATTCTTCTGTGCACGGGTTTTAAGCCGTCCCGAACGTCGGGAATAGCGCGCGACTTGTTGACCGCCATCGCGTAGGAAATGAAGGAGCGTTTTAGCTCGTCGTCCACTTCGACGTCGAGTATCTTCGTCATTGCAAGCGTCTTTTTAAATTCTTCGGTGAGCTCGGGGCTCGTCTCTTTTTTTGCCATAAAATACTCCTGTTCACACTTTTATTACTCTACGCCTTGTCCTCTTTCTACGGTCGGCGATAGCCGTTGCCCGCTTTCATGAAACTTCGCTCGCGCATGGAAAGCGTTTCGTAATGCAACAAAACGTCGTAATTGTTAAGGTCGTGAAATTTTCTGACAGCGAAGTGCACGCACGGAAAATAATTCGCCTTGAAAATTTTCGTCATTATTCCGCCGTCCGCCCAAATTTATCAAATCTCTTTGACTTGCCGTCTTTTAAGGCGATCAATGCGTGCGTCTGAACATTGTAAAAATTAATGCGTTACTTAAATTCAGAGAAATTTGTCCAAAAACAAATTTCGCGAATCAGATATCAAGGTCTTTTACAAGCGTTGCGTTCTCTTCGATAAACTGCCTGCGGAGCGCGGGACTTTCGCCCATGAGCACCGTAAACATCTTATCCGCTTCTACCGCATCCTTCATACTCACCTTGATAAGCGTGCGCGTGGCGGGATTCATCGTCGTCTCCCAAAGCTGTTCGGTACTCATCTCGCCGAGACCTTTATAACGCTGATATTCCACTTTGTTGTTGTTCATCGCGTCGTAGGCGGCTTTCTCCTCTTCGGAATAGAGGTATACGTCATCCTTTCCCTTTACGCTTGCCTTATAGAGCGGAGGCATCGCCGAATACACGTGTCCGTGCTCGATCAGAGGGCGCATATAGCGGAACAGGAACGTAAGGAGCAAAATTCGGATATGCGCGCCGTCAACGTCCGCATCTGTCATGGAGATAATGCGATCGTAACGCAATTTGCTCTCGTCGAAATCGTCTAAAATACCGCAGCCGAACGCCGTGATCATCGCCTTTATTTCAGCATTTTCAAGCACGCGGTTGAGGCGCACTTTTTCCACGTTCAGTATCTTGCCGCGCAAAGGCAAAATTGCCTGAAATCTTCTGTCTCTGCCCTGCTTAGCGGTTCCTCCTGCAGAATCTCCCTCGACGATATATATCTCGCACAGCTCGGGGCGCTTATCCGAACAGTCGGCAAGTTTCCCGGGGAGAGTCGTCGATTCGAGCACCCCCTTTCTGCGCGTAAGCTCGCGCGCGCTCCGCGCCGCATCGCGCGCTTTTTGCGCCGTGATACAGCGGAGCACAAGCTCCCTCGCCTCCGAAGGATGCTCCTCGATATACGTCCCGAACTTATCGGCAACGCACTTGGAGACGAACGAACGAATAAAGCTGTTGTTGAGTTTATCCTTGGTCTGCGACTCAAACTGCGCGTTTTCGAGCTTGACGGAGACGACGGCGGTAATACCTTCGCGCACGTCCTCGCCCGTCAGGCGGTCGCTTTCTTTCAGCACGTTCAATTTCTTGCCCGCATCGTTGATAACTTTGGTGAGCGCAAGTTTTAAACCGTCCACATGCGTTCCGCCGTCGATCGTATTAACGTTGTTTGCGTACGAATAAATGACCTCGTTATAACTCTCGTTGTACTGCATGGCGATCTCGCAAACCGTCGTACCGTCCTGCCCCTCGAAATAGAGCGGCTCGGAAAACAGCGTATTGTTCGCCTTATTGATCTCCTCTACAAGCTCGCGGATTCCGCCCTCGTAGCAAAAAGAGTCCTTTCGTTCCGTTTCTCCGCGCTTATCGCAGAGGGTGATCGTCAATCCCTTATTCAAAAAAGCAAGTTCTTTTAATCTGCCCTTGAGCGTCTCGTATTTAAAAACGATCGTCTCGAAGATTTCCGCATCGGGGAAGAAAGTAACTTTTGTACCCGTCTTATCGGTATCGCCGATAATTTGCAGCGACCGCTGCGGCACGCCGCGGTTATAAACCTGCTTGTAAACGTGACCGTTTTGCGATACTTCCGCCTCCAGCCATTCGGACAGCGCGTTGACTGCCTTCACGCCCACGCCGTGCAGTCCGCTCGACACTTTATAGCCGGAGTCCCCGCCGAATTTTCCGCCGGCGTTGACTTTGGTAAATACAACCTCGACGGTAGAAATTCCTTCTTTCGGGTGAATCGCCGTGGGAATCCCGCGCCCGTTGTCCTCGACCGTGCAGGAACCGTCCGCGTTAATGGTTACGTGAATGGTATCGCAATAGCCGGCGAGCGCCTCGTCGATGGAGTTGTCTACCACCTCGCTGACGAGGTGATGAAGTCCGCGCTCGTCCGTCGAACTGATATACATGCCGGGGCGTTTACGAATATGCTCCAATCCGTCGAGAACCTGAATTTGTTCCGCGCCGTATGCTCCCTCTACTTTTTCCGCCATAAAACCTCCTTCACGAAAATCGTTCCGCACAATTTTCCGTGAGCGCAATTTCTTTAATGAGATTAAAAACCTTTTCGTCTATAATTGCTTGATTATTATAACATAAGCCGGACAAAATGTATAGCGTTTTTCATCGGTTAAACGCATTTTTCAAAGGAAGGACGCAAAAAAGGCGCGTAACTCTGCTTACACGCCCTTTTAAACCGTTTGTAGTAAGGGGATACCATTCTCGCATACCGCCCCGTAAACGGCATTTTCGCACAATATTTTTTAAAATATTTCTTTTACGATCATAGCGACTTCCGCCGTCGTTCCCGCCGAAAACAATCTGCGCTTATACTCTGCCGCGCAGCGCATGCCGCGGGTATAGAACGCCGCCATTTTCCTCATGAACACGCATGCGAACTTTTCTCCGTAGAGCTTTTCCGTCTCTTCGAGCTGGGTCAGAAAAAGCTCTATAAGCGGTATGCTCTCCGCGCCTGTTATTTCACAGAATATTTTCGGATCGTACATCGCCGCGCGGGCGACCATTACTCCGTCCGCTCCCGTTTTTTTCATCATTTTCTCTACGTCCGCTTTGGAAAAAATCCCGCCGTTTGCAATCACGGGAATTCCGACGGCATTCTTCGCCGCCGCGATCTCGCGATAATCGGGTTCTCCAGCGTACATCTGTTCGCGCAATCTTCCGTGCACGGTGATCATGCATGCGCCCGCATATTCGCACATTTTCGCAAATTCGCGCGTGATTATTTTTCCGTTTACGCCGATACGGAATTTAACGGAAATCCGTTTCCCGCTCTTTGCGCATTCCGAAATGATTCTTTCCGCAAGAGGCATATTTTCCAGCAATGCGCTCCCCTCTCCGTTTTTCACGACCTTGGGCACGGGACAACCCATATTAATGTCGATAAGGTCAAACGGCGCGAGCGGTTCGCTCTCGCAAGCCGAGCGCATAATCGAAGGATCGTTACCGAAAATCTGAGCGGCTTTGGGCGACTCGTCGCCGCAAAATAAAATTTTCCTCGTCTCCTCGTTCCCGTACGCAAGTCCCTTGCAGCTAACCATCTCGGTAAACGTAAGTCCCGCGCCCAACCGCATGCACATTTTACGGAACGGATAATTTGTATATCCCGCAAGCGGAGCCAAAAATACGTTGTTCGGGCACGCAAGTCCCGCAATTTCAATGGGACGAAACATTCTTCTTTGCCTGCTTATAGTATGTATTCCATTCCTCGTCCGTCAGACCGTGTACGTCTTTGCCGTCCGCAAGCACGAGTTTTTCCCATTCGTTATAACGCGCCGCCGCCTTTTTTACCACGTCGAGAAGCGACTGCTCCGCATCGATTCCGAGCATATACGCCGTATGCGCCAGCACCATCAGCACATCGCCGAACTCGCCCGCAATCTCTTGCTTATCCCCGCTCCCGACCGCCTTTTTCAGTTCGCTCGCCTCTTCTTCGAATTTCTTCTTGCAGTTTTCCGGAGTCTGAAAATCCCAGCCCCCTTTCGACATACGTTTGACGATCTTCTGCGCGCGAAGTAAAGCGGGAAAACACTGCGGTACGTCGTTTACCGCATCGGAAAACGTCGTCTGATGTTTTTCTGTCATTTTATTCTTATCCCATACGGAAAGAGCGCCGTCCGCACCCGCCGCCTTGTCCGTTCCGAAAACGTGCGTATGCCGCGAAACGAGCTTTTCGCAAACCCCGCCGATCATATCGGTAAGCGTAAACTCCCCCTTCTCCTCATCGATGAGCGCATGGAACACCGCCTGCATCAAAACGTCCCCTTCCTCTTCGCAACGTTTTTCCGAGTCGCCCGAGTCGATTGCGTCCACAAGCTCGTAAGCCTCCTCGATCATATTGATACGAATGCTCTCGTGCGTCTGCGCCCTGTCCCAGGGACAACCGTCCGGAGCGCGCAACCGACGCAGAATTTCCACAAAATCCTCGAAATCAAACTTTTTCTTTTCCAGCAGCGGCACGTCGTAAACGACCAGCGCGGTCGAAAAATCGTATGCATCCCCGCGGTCGGACTGGTAAAGCGAAATCTTTTTCCCGACGCCTTTCGTTACGAAAAATGCGGGACATTCGTCGCCGAACTTCTCCGCAAGCAACAATTTTACATCGCCCGCCAACTCACGGTCGTCCAGATCGTAAACGACGAGCGGCGTCGTAAGCTTACACCCCTTGAGTTCGTAAGCGGACACGGACAGATACGCCCCGCACACACCCGCAAGCGCGGCGGCATTCGCCGCCTTTCCCACGCCCTCGACGACGTTTGCGCCGCGCAGGATAAGCGATCTTGCCGCCCTGTCCTCGCTCACCGCGCCGTCCACGCAATAACATATGTTTTTATCTGCGCCGCGGACCGTCAACTCTTTGACGATATTCTTTTGCAACGTATCGAAATTACGACTCCTCTCATACAGAGAATCGAGCGCGGTAAACGCAATCCCTTCCGCTCTGATACTGTCCGCAGACGGCGTGAGCGCAGTCCGTAAAATTACCTCGTCCGCTTTTTTTAAAGTCTCAAGCGCGCGCCTTGTAAGATCCCCCGCATTCACGCCCATCCCCACGACCGTAATCATATTGCATTTTCTCCGATTTTGTTTTTTTAACAGTATAAAACAAATTCATCAAAAAAGCAACCAGATAGCAAGCGTTTGCCGAAATCGCCGCGCCCGCAATCGACAGCGAAGGTCGCGCGACAAGCAGCCACTCAAGCAACATTTTAAGAATTACGGCAAAGAGCATGGAGAGCGCCCCGTACTTCGCCTTCCCCATTCCCGTAAGGCAGGCGGAGAGCGTCTGTACGCCCGCAAGCGTCGCCGCAGAGACGGACAAAAGACGAATGAGTTTTACAAGCATCGCTCCGTCCTCCGCGCTCAATCCGCCGTAGAGAAGAGAGACAATGGGTTTTGCGAGAAAGAACAAGCCGAGCGCGCAAGGCACGGCGAGAAGAAGCGTCAAGCCAAGCGCATATATTGCCCGCCGCCGTCCCTCCTCATAGTCTCCGCGCGCAAACGCCCGCGACACGGCAGGCACGACCGCCGCAGACAATCCGTAAGAGAGCGTTGCAGGCAGATTGACAAGCGCGACGGCACCGCCCGTAAACAAGCCGTAGAGCGCAACGGAACGCGCCGTATAGCGCGACAGCAGACGAACAACGACAATGCTGTCGTAAAATTGGGAAAGGGGTAAAATGGCAACGGACGCCATAACTGGAATTGCGGACAAAAAAATGACCGTGCCCGACGCGCTCCTTGCCGTAAGCGTTCTTCTCCGCCCTTCCCGCCGATACCGCATATAGAGATAGGCAAGGGCGACAAGTTCGGAAACGCTTACCGCAAGGAGCGTTAAAGCCGCGGCAAGATGCGGTTCGTCCCGAAACCGGAGCGCGAATAAAATTCCCACTCCCGCCTTAATCGCCTGCTCGAGAATTTCGGAAATCGCGGTCGGCGACATATTGTTCTTTCCTTGAAAATAACCGCGGAGCACGGCAATGACCGCAACGAAGAAAACGGAGGGAGCGAGCGCGAGGTAACACCAACGCAGTCCCTCCTCCCCCTGCATGCGACTCATTCCGTCCGAAAGCAGCATCATGACGACCATGCCGACGAAACCGACGATCGAAAAGATTTTGATTGCAGCGCGCACGGTATCCGCACCGTCCCGTCCGCGCACCGTCTCGCGCGCGATTACGCGCGAAAACGCCGACGGGATGCCTGCCGAGGAAAAAGTCAATAACAGCACAAAGAGCGGATAAGCCATTTGATACAGTCCCGTCCCGTACCCGCCAAGCACATTTGCGAGCGGAATGCGGTAGATCGCGCCGATCGCCTTTGCCGCCAATCCGCCGAGCGAAAGTACGGCGACGCTTTTTAAAAAGGAGGAGTGTTTCATTATGTAAATTCACTCGGTTTCTTTGTTCACGGCGCTTGCCCCTCCTCTTCGGACGCTGATTGCCGCGCAAAAAACCTTGTGATTTTAAAGACCGTAAAGCCGCAAACGGCAAGTTTCATTGCGCCTGCGGCTTTCAGAATAAATCGCCGTTTTCCTTTTTTAAACGACGCCGGACATCTTAAAATATTATCTGCGAATTACTCGAACTGATTCGCAATAATATCCGCCGTCAGGCGCGCGAGCTTTACGGCGTTCGCCTCCATGTTCGCCCCCTCTTCCGTCGCAAGCAATACTACCGATCCCAGACAGTCCCCGCCCGCCACGATCGGTACGATAATCTGCGCAGTTACGCTAAGATCGGCATCTGCAACAACGCAAACGATCTCTCCGCCCTCGCCCCTGTTTGCAAGGTAGCTTCTGCGCGAAGACATGATCTCCGTCATTTTTTCGGAAACGCTCTTCCCGAGCAGGGCGCGCTTGCCCTGTCCGCTTGCGCTGAGCACGTTGTCCGTATCGGTAATGGCGGCAAGATATCCGCTCTGCTCGCCGAGCGACTTGACCGTACCCTCCGCAAAGCGCTCGATCGAAGCGATCGGCGAATATTTTTTCAGCATGAGTTCGTCGCGGTCGGTAAACAGTTCCAAAGGATCCCCCTCGCGGATCCGCAGAGTTCTTCTGATTTCTTTCGGAATGACGACGCGCCCCAACTCGTCGATTCTTCTTACAATTCCTGTTGCTTTCATTTCAAATTCCTCCAAAAAATAAATGCTTCGTATAATTTCATTATGCGGAGGAAAATTTTTTCTATTCGGCTTATAAGACACTTTTTACCATTTTTCGCATTTATTTGCTTGCGTTTGAAATATAATGCGCGTATAATCTTGTGTCGGTGAAAAATTATGTCAGAAATTATTACGAAAGTTTGTCTTATCATGCTCGTGCTGTTCGCATTCGCACTCTTCGGGTTTCTCCTGAGAAAGAGTAAGCTCGTACAGACGGAAAGTCTCTTATCTCTTGCCAACATATTGTTATGCGTGTGCCAGCCGATGTTGTCCGTAAAGGCGTTCGCAGTCGATCCCATCCCCGTAACGGGCGGAATCCTCCTCAACTTCGTATGGGTATTTTTGTTCTCCTTTGCGGCGATATTTTTAACGTTTGGCGCAAGCCTCGTTTGTTTTCGATTTATGAAAAAACAGGATGAGCGTAAAAAACGCGACGTCCTCGTCTGCATCGGCACGTTTTCCAACTGCGCGTTCATCGGAATTCCGTTTATCGATATGTTTACCGACGGAAACTCGGAAGCAATGATGTATCTTACGATATTTTCCGTTGCCTTTAATATTCTGCTGTGGACGGTCGGAGCATATCTGATCACACAGGACAAAAAACAGATTTCTCTCAAAAAAGCGTTCCTGAATCCGTGCATTGTCGGTTGCTTTATCGGGTTGCTCCTCTTCTGCGTTCCGCAAATCAACATATTTCACATGGACGCCGTACGGGAATTACAACAGATCGTCGTTTACACCGGCACCATGACCGCGCCGCTTTCGATGATGATCGTCGGAATACGCCTTGCCGATCTCGCGCCCAAGGAGCTATTCTGTGACCCGAGAATCTATCTTGCCGCATTCGTAAGGCTTGTTCTGTCGTTCGGGCTCACGTATCTCCTCGTTCTACCCTTTAAACTTACAGGGGTATTCGCCGACACGCCGTACGTATTGCTCGCGCCCGTCATCGCCATGAGCATGCCGCCCGCCGCCGCAATCGTCGCCTTTACCGAAAAATACGGCGGCGAAAAAAACTTCGCCGCCGCTGCCTATTCGCTGGGTACGATATTATCTTTATTTACGCTCCCCGTCGCACTGCTTATCATCAGCCTTTGAGGCAATACTCTTTCGCCAATGCCTTGAACGCCGGCAAAGACCGCTCTATCATTTCCCCGTCCACGCAATAAGAAATGCGCGCATACCCCGTTATACCGAAACTGTCCGAAGGCACGATCAAAAGCTCGTGCCTTTTTGCACGCTCCGAAAACGCTTTTGCGTCCGCCTCGGGAGATTGCACAAAGAGATAAAACGCACCCTCGGGACTTACGCACGAAAATCCGTATTCTGTCAACGCATCATACAGCAAATCCCTATTTTTTTTATATACGTTTATGTCGCTCGATTTTCCGAGACATTTTGCGATGACCCGCTGAAACAATGCCGGAGCGCAGACGTAACCGAGCGCCCGTCCCGCGCCGCAAATTGCAAAAAAGAGTTCTTCCGCGCCGATACAATCGGGGTGCACCGCAACATAACCGATCCGCTCGCCCGCAAGCGAAAGCGATTTCGAAAAGGAATAACACAGCACCGTATTGGGATAATAGCACATCGGATACGGAACTTTCGCGCCGTATATAAGCTCGCGGTAAGGCTCGTCTGCAATGAGATAGACGGGCGAATTTCTTTTAGCGTTTACGCTTTTGAGCAGAGCAGCAAGTCCCGCAAGCTCCTCCGCACAGTAGACCGCACCCGTAGGATTGTTTGGCGAATTCATTATAATCGCCTTCGTATTTTCTCCGACCGCCCGTGAGATCGCTTCGAGATCAATATGAAAATTCTCGTCCGCGCGCACCGTTACGACCGTCGCTCCCGCCGCTTCGATAAACACGCGATATTCGGGAAAGTAGGGCGCGATCACAATCACCTCGTCCCCCGCATTACAGAGCGCGTTCAGCGTCGCCGTAAGAGACGCCGCCGCGCCGCAGGTCATATATACGAGTTCAGGTCGCATCGGCACGCCGAAAGACTTTGCAATATAATCCGCAACTGCCGCCCGCACCTCGGGCGCGCCCGCCGCCGAGGTGTAGCCGTGCAACGTTTCGGGCGAAGTATTACTTATAAGATTTCCGATCTCTTTCCGCACGCATTCGGGCGCGGGAACACTGGGATTGCCGAGAGAAAAATCAAACACGTTTTCCGCGCCGATCTCTTTTTTTCGCGCATTCGCATATTCGAAGATTTCGCGAATTACCGACCGCTCTTTCCCGAGATTGATATTCGTCTGGTTGAACATATTCCAACACCTCTGTCTGCATTCTTCTAAAAATGTATTCTCAAGGAAAACCACGCTTCTCCGCTGCAAGTTTCAATTTGCCAAACTCCGTTGAAGAATGATAACAATCTAAACGCCGCAGCTAAGTTACATTCCTCGATGAATATGTTTTGGTGTTTTTCCAAAACATATTCATCAAAGCATCTTGCGTAAAAACTGACCCGTAAAACTCTTCTCAACGTTTGCGACTTCTTCAGGCGTGCCAGTGCATAGCACCGTTCCGCCGCCGTCTCCCCCTTCCGGCCCGAGATCGATGAGATGATCGGCAACTTTGATCACGTCGAGATTGTGTTCGATCACGAGCACGGTGTTTCCGCCGTCGCGCAGTTTCAGCAAAATTTTAACAAGCTTGTCCACGTCGTAGCTTGAAAGTCCCGTCGTCGGCTCGTCGAGGATATAAAACGTCTTGCCCGTCGAACGGCGCGCAAGCTCCGTCGCAAGTTTTACGCGCTGTGCCTCGCCGCCCGAAAGCGTCGTCGAACTTTGTCCGAGTTTGATATAACCGAGCCCCACTTCGTTGAGCGTGGAAATTTTATTGTAAATGGACGGAATGGGTTTAAAAAATTCGCAAGCCTCTTCCACCGTCATATCGAGCACATCGGCAATCGACTTTCCTTTATACTTCACGTCAAGCGTCTCACGGTTATACCGTTTCCCGCCGCACACTTCGCACGGGACGTACACGTCGGGCAAAAAGTGCATCTCGATCTTCATGATACCGTCGCCCGAACAATTCTCGCACCGCCCGCCCGCAACGTTAAAAGAAAATCTTCCCGACTTAAAACCCATCGTCTTGGCATCGGGCGTCGCCGCGAACAGATCGCGTATATTCGTAAACACGCCCGTATACGTAGCGGGATTGGATCGCGGCGTTCTGCCGATGGGCGACTGATCGATCGCGATGACTTTATCGAAGTGCTCCACGCCCGTATATGCGCCGCTCTTACCCAACGGAAGGCGCGCCCCGCCCAGCGAATTGGAGAGAATCGGAAGTATAATTTCGTTAACGAGCGAAGATTTTCCCGAGCCTGAAACGCCCGTAACCGCCGTAATCAACCCTGCGGGAATCTCCGCCGTAATCGACTTCAAGTTGTTCTGACGGCAACCCTCGACGCGAAAATAACGCCCGTCAGGTTTCTTTCTCACCGCGGGAACCTCTATCTTTCGCCGTCCCGCAAGGTAATCGCCCGTGATAGAGCGCGGTTCGTTCATAATATCTTCCTGCGTACCGCTGGCGACGATCTCCCCGCCGTGCACGCCCGCCATCGGCCCGACGTCGACAATATAGTCGGCGGTACGGATCGTATCCTCGTCGTGCTCGACGACGATCAGCGTATTTCCGAGATCACGCAAACCTTTGAGCGATTGTAATAATTTTTCATTGTCGCGTTGATGAAGACCGATGCTCGGCTCGTCGAGAATATACAAAACGCCCGAAAGCGCGCTGCCGATTTGCGTCGCAAGACGGATCCGTTGGCTCTCTCCGCCCGAAAGGGTCGCCGCGCTGCGCGAGAGAGTGAGATAATCGAGCCCCACGCCGATCAGGAAATGAATGCGGCTCTTGATTTCTTTTAACACCACGTCGACAATGGCGTGCTGGGTGGGCGTAAGCACAAGTCCGTCTAAAAATTTTTCCAACAAAGCCACGGGCATGCCGCACACCTCAGCAATATTTTTCCCGCCGACGGTCACCGCCAACGCCTCTTTTTTTAATCGTTTACCGTGGCAAACGGGGCAATCGCTCGTACGCATGTAACGCTCGATATCCCATTTAACGCTGTCTGAACTCGTTTGATTATACCTGCGCTGCAAGTTGTTGACAAACCCTTCCCATGCGCTCTTATACGTCGACTGGAAGGAATGCGTGCGATATTCGAGATCGATTTTTTCCCCGCCGTTGCCGTACATCAAAAGGTCGTAAACTTCCTTTGAGAGTTCGGCGACAGGCACGTCCATCGAAAAATCGTAATGGCGGGACAACGCGTTTAAATACATCTGCGTAACGGACGATGAATCGAGATTCCATCCGCTGATTTTAATTGCGCCGTCGCGTAAAGACTTGCTTTTATCGGGACAGATGAGATCGGCGTCCACCGACTGCGTAAACCCGAGTCCCGTGCACGACGGACACGCGCCCCACGGCGTATTGAAAGAGAAGAGCCGCGGCTCGATTTCCTCAATGGAGATGTTGCAGTCAGGACAGGAATAGCGGGAAGAAAAAAGCGTCTCCTCCCCCTCGCAATCTATGACGACGAGTCCGTCCGCTAGCTTGAGCGCCGTTTCAAGACTTTCGGTCAAACGTTTTAATACGCCTTCCTTTACGACGAGGCGATCTATAACGACACTGACCGTATGCTTGATATTTT
Organism: uncultured Christensenellaceae bacterium; assembly: GCA_910586985.1. GTDB lineage: Bacteria > Bacillota > Clostridia > Christensenellales > Borkfalkiaceae > Gallimonas. Next base: position 142,055 of record CAJUKK010000006.1, read on the forward strand.
TATCGAGCTTGATCTCCTCCTGAAGGTCGTACACACTGCCGTCGATCTTTACGCGGGCGAATCCGCTTTTGCGATACCCCTGCAATTCTTTTTGAAACTCACCCTTTCTTCCGCGTACAACGGGAGCATTGACAAGTATTTTACTTCCCGCGGGATATTCCATTACGCGGTCGGCGATCTCGTCCACCGTCTGACGGCGGATCTCCCTGCCGCATTTCGGGCAGTGCGGCGTGCCGGCGCGCGCAAATAAAAGACGCAGATAATCGTAAATCTCCGTTACCGTGCCCACCGTAGAGCGGGGATTGTGCGAAGTCGTTTTCTGATCGATCGAAATCGCGGGAGAAAGTCCTTCGATGCCCTCCACGTCGGGTTTTTCCATCATGCCGAGGAACTGTCTGGCATAGGAAGAGAGACTTTCCATATACCGCCGCTGCCCCTCTGCAAAAATGGTATCGAATGCAAGCGTGCTCTTGCCGCTGCCCGAAAGTCCCGTGAACACGGTCAGACTTCCGCGCGGAATGCGCACGCTGACGTTTTTAAGATTATTTTCTTTTGCGCCTTTTACATATATCTCGTCTTTCATTGTTTACTCCATGTTCAAGCGTTTTGTTCCTCTGCGCCTTGTCAGCGCGCTCCGCACGCTGACAAGCACATTCTCTCCACAAGCCTCGCTTAGGCGTGGAAGGCGTTTTGTAATCAAACAAAACGTCGTGATTACTAAGCGGCGGCAGTGCTTTACGCACGAAATAAATTCGCGCTACACTTTCCGACATGACTCGCGATTCCCGTTCGAGAACCGCGGAATGCTCTATAATTTTTTCGCGAGGAAAACCACGCTTTTCCGCTGCGAGTCTCAACTTTCCAAAAACCTTTGGCTTGTTGCTGCTCAAGGCGATTTATCCGTGCAGCTAGGAGCTATAAATAACTCAATCGCCACTACGCGCGAAAGATTTGTTTTTTGCTTGCAAATAAATCGTCCGAAACTTATTTCGTTCGATACCAATATTCGTAAATTTTTTTAAATCCGATCCCGATAAAGAGTTCGCTTGCGGCATAGTTCGATTTCTCCGCCTGAATATGCGCTTTGGTCGCGCCCATATTTTTCCCTTCCGCAAGAATGCGCGCGCAAATCTTTTTCGCAATTCCTTTGCGGCGATAGTCTCTATGTACGCGCAGATCAAACAGTCCGACGTATCCGCCCTCTATAACGCCCATCCCCATGCCGACAGGCTTTTCGCCGTCGCAGGCGATCACATATACCGTTTCGCCGCGTATGAGCGCATAACTGCGCTGCGGTCCTGCCGCAAGGCATGAAAGCGCGCGATACCACTCTTCCGTCGCCATATGACTTACGTTGAGGTCGTCTCCCGTTCCTGCCGATTGAATGCGGTCGAGTTCAAACCCGACAACGGACGTTTCGATCGCATACCCGCGATTTTTAAGCTCCGTATCGAGCCGCCTGTCCGCGGCGGTAAGACGGAAACGGCACGGCTTATTCTCTGCATGATACCGCTCTTCGGTAAGTTCTATCTTTTCGTTCAAAGGTAGCGTAGAGGGCGCGGAAAGCCGGATGCAGTTGCCGCGGCGCGCCGACCATTCGTCAAACCGAAGCTCCCAACCGTCGTAATCTTCCGTCTTACGCGCAGGACATGCCCGCGTCGAAAGCTCCTCCACATAATCCATGTTCGCAATAAATCTCAGCTCGGCTAAAATTTGCCGCCAGCTCGCACCCGCGTATGCGATTTCCCGCGCACGGTTTGAATTGAATTTGCCGATCGCAAGAACTGCGCGAATGCCCCGCTCTTCCGCCTCTATGCACACGTCTACATTGTTCTCTACGATGACGGAAATGCCGTGTTCGGCGCAGTATCTCGCCTTATCCCGAAAGGAGATATCGGCAACGATTTCGTCATAGGGAATGCGGCGCTTTTCCAACCAGTCGCGACTGAGCTTTTCGGGATTGCCGAACCAATCCTTCTGCCGCGCCGTCAGGATCACGATCTCGTGCCCGTCCGCCTGCAAAGCGGCAAGCGCCTCGCGCGCGCCCTGCCTTGCCGGAGCGTCGGTAAACACGGTAATGCCCCCGTCGTGCATGAATTTTGTCACGTCGTCCTTGCCCCAATCGAACGTCTCGACGAACGCCGCCGCATTCTCGTCTTTGAGTTTGAACGGAAGCCCCCGCCGTTCGATATACGCGCTCGCCCTGCTCACCCGATCGACGACGTTAAGGGTATCGTCGACGTCAATTGCAATTTTCATACCCGCCTCCTGCTACCTGATTTTTCTTCTGAGTTCCGCGATTGCTTCGCGGATTTCAATCGCCCGTTCGAAATCGAGCTGTGCCGACGCGACTTTCATAAGCGCTTTCAACTTCTCGATCTCCTCGGGAATATCTTTAAGTTTAATATCGTCCGTCTTTTTCGCCTTTCCCGTTATATTCAACGTGGACTTAACCTCTTTGACGATTGTTTTCGGCACGATTCCGTGCGCTCGGTTGTATTCGTCCTGAATCTTGCGGCGACGGTTTGTTTCGCCGATTGCGCGTTGCATGCTGCCCGTCATTTCGTCGGCATACATCACGACCCGCCCTTCGGCATTTCGGGCGGCGCGGCCGATCGTCTGTACGAGCGAGGTTTCGCTCCTGAGGAACCCCTCCTTATCCGCATCGAGAATAGCGACGAGCCGTACCTCGGGCAAGTCGAGTCCCTCGCGCAGCAAGTTGATGCCGCACAGCACGTCGAACTCGCCGCCGCGCAGTCCGTTTACGATGTCGATACGCTCCAACGTATCAATGTCCGAATGCATGTAGCGCACCTTCACGCCGTTCTCTTTCAGGTAATCAGTCAGGTTTTCCGCCATGCGTTTGGTGAGCGTAGTCACGAGCACTCGTCCTCCGCTCTTTACCACTGTTCGTATCTCGGACAGTAAATCGTCGATCTGCCCCTTTGTCGGACGCACCGTAACGGGCGGGTCAAGAAGTCCCGTAGGACGAATAAGCTGTTCCACGACCTGCCCCGCCTGCTCGAGCTCGTAGGGCGCGGGCGTTGCCGAAACACAGATCATCTGAGGCACGCGCGCGTCAAATTCGTCGAACTTAAGCGGACGGTTATCGAATGCGGCGCGCATGCGGAATCCGTATTCAACGAGGTTGGTTTTTCTTGCAAAGTCGCCGTTATACATGGCGCGTATCTGCGGAATCGTCATATGGCTCTCGTCGATAAAAACGATAAAATTTTCAGGGAAATAATCGAGAAGCGTAAACGACGGCTGTCCCGCACTGCGGCCGTCGAAATAGCGGGAATAGTTTTCCACGCCCGAACAATATCCGATCTCCCGCAGCATTTCAAGGTCGTGCTCCGTCCGTTGCGAAAGCCGCTGCGCTTCGAGCAATTTGCCCGCATCCTCAAACGCCTTGACCTCGCCCTTTAAATCTTCTTCGATCATGGACAGCGCGGAAGAGAGTTTTTCGCTCCCCACGGCGTAATGGCTGGCAGGAAAAATGACGGCGTGTTTGAGCGCAGAGATAACTTTGCCCGTTACCACGTCCTCTTCGCCGAGCGCCTCGATCTCGTCGCCGAAGAATTCGACGCGGATCGCAACTTCGGAATTAGAGGCCGGAAATATCTCCACAACGTCTCCCCGTACGCGGAAGGTGGAGCGTTTAAAGTCCACGTCGTTTCGCGAATAGTGAATCTCCACAAGGCGGCGCAGCAGCTCGTCTCGGCTTATTTCCTGATTGGGACGCAGAGATATTCCGAGACGGAAAAACTCCTCGGGCGCGCCCAAGCCGTAGATGCAGGAGACGGAAGAGACGACGATTACGTCGTCCCGTTCGCCGAGCGAACACGTTGCGGCGTTACGGAGTTTATCGATCTCGTCGTTCATAGAGAGATCTTTTTCAATATACGTATCAGTCGAGGGAATATAGCTTTCCGGCTGATAATAGTCGTAATAGGAGACGAAGTATTCTACGCGGTTATTGGGAAAAAACTCGCGGAATTCGTTGCAAAGCTGTGCGGCGAGCGTCTTATTGTGCGCAATCACGAGCGCGGGACGGCCTACGTTTTGAATCACGTTTGCCATCGTAAACGTTTTACCGCTGCCCGTAACGCCGACAAGAACCTGCGTCCTGATCCCGTCAAGCACGCCCTGCGTCAGTTTTTCGATCGCCTGAGGCTGATCGCCCGTCGGCGCAAACGGAGATTGAAGTTGAAAAGGAAAATGATCCAAGTTGCCTCCTGTTCGCACGTTTCTTTGCCCTCGCCGCGTCTCAGGCGCATGGCTGAATGCATAGCGCGCGTTTCCTTGCACCGTAAGATCAGGACGCCGCTCGAAAATTATGTCCGGCAACCCCGTTTACCCTGTCATACAAGAATAGACACAAACAAACGTTTGTATCTATTCTACCGCAAATTTTTTCACTTGTCAACCGTTTCCGCCAAAAATCGCCTTTAAAATCATACCAATGGCAAACGAAAGAACGGCGGTAGCGGCGGTGATGCCGAGCTTGATATAAAGTCCGCGCTTTCGTTGGATATCCGAACGTTTATATGCGAGTCCCGCCGCCTTTAAATGTATCACATACATCGGTTCGCCCTTTCTGTCGGAAGAGATCAGCTCAAAATATCCGTCCAATTCCAACGCGCGGAGAACGCCTTCGAGCTTTTCCGTATCATAGTCGGCTTTGGGGGGCAACAGCGCGATAATTTCGTACGGAGAGACAAGAATCTGCTCCTTACCGTCTGCAAGCGTGAACACAGCGTTCATCACTTCGTCCTCTTTTTTATTCAGCTTATCGTTAATCATAGCAACCTCTTTTTTTACGGCAGTAAATACGTGATTAAAATCCAGGCGCAGACGGAACCGACCAGCGCCCCGAAAAACGCCCCAAGCGCGGTCATGAGCACAATATCGCGGCGACGGCGAAACGCGTCGCTCTTGCGCTCTTTTACCGACTCGAAGTAAGTCCGCCCCTCGGGTAGCGGGCACAGACAGTACATACCCTCTTCGGCGTATTTCACGTCGATGAGTTTATGTTCCTTAAGATAAGAAAGACACTGTTTGAGACCGTCTCCGTCCATTTTGAGTTTTTCGGGAAAACAGCCGAGCAGTTCGTCTTCCTCGACGATCTTAAAACTTCCTTCACTGCAAATTTCGTTGATCTTGTTCAGGAGATAGGTTGTCCGCTTATCCATCTCGGTTATCCTCCAATCATACGAATCGGATTACTTTCGTAAAAGGCGCGGGCAATGGGCGAGGAACAGAACGCATCGGTCAAATTGTCAAAGAGTTCCGCCGGAATCATTTCCGCAACCGTCTCGGGCATCGGCGTATCCGCAACCGCATACACGCCGAAGTTGACGCCGCAAATGATCGCGACCGTAAATACGCATAACAGCACCGTCATGATCGCACCGTCCGCAAAACGGAGCGGACGCACCTTGTCGATCTGTTTGACAAGCAAATGAATGAGAAAATGTAACAGCATGACAACGGAAAGCAACACAAGCGTACACAGTACGTACGTAAGGGCATAACCGAGAATATACGAAAGCATCACCCCGACCGAAGAGAACGCGCCCGCAAGCATGTTTGCAAATCCGTACAGGAAGGGAACGCGGATAATCAGAATCACGCTCAAAACCGCCACGCCGAATGCAAGCGCAAACGTGATCGCCGACCATATGCTGCGCACAAACCCCAGACGATAACCGCCCTTGACCGTAGCGACAAACAGCGCGGAGATGAGCAGATCGAGCGCGTAAGGCGCGCAATGCTCCGTCCAGAACGCATCGGTAAAGAATCCACCCATCAGATCCGATCCGCCTACGTAATATGCGAACACGAGTCCCGCGCCTCCCACGGCAAGCAGAGGAACGGCGACGTTGAGCAACGCCATGAGCGATCCGAGTATATGATCAAACAGTCGGAAAATAAATTTTGCACGGCGGGAACGTCTGCGGAAGAACCCGCGCAAGAGTCCGCCGAGCAACAGTACGACGACGGTGATGCCGACCGCTCCGCCGACCGAAATAAAAAATCCGCCGAGTCCTCCGCCGTTGGGAATCAACGCAAGTAAAAGCGTCCCGCCGAACACGGCAAGAACCTGTGCCCCCGACCAGCCGATACGCGAAAAACGCACGCACCAACCGTAAACAAACAACGCAAGCGCCGCCACTCCTACCGCAATCAGTCCGATAAGCAGAGGTGTGGATATGAGAAGTTGATTGGTAATTTGCGTCATAGTTACCTCCGGCGGCGCGCCGCCCGATTATTTATTGAAGTTATCCTTTAACGAAACGATCTCCGAAAGAACGAGTTTTCCGTTCTCACAACATTTTTTATAATATCCCGTGCGCATGAGTTGGAACGCCGTTCCGTCCCCGGCGGTAGCAAGAAGAGGCTCCGCCTTTCCGTATATGATATGCTCGCTTTCAAGATTGAGTCGCTCCGTAAAATCCTGCCCCGCATAATCCGCATCGCGTAACAGATGCTCGTACTGCCTGATCTCCGTATCGACCGCCGTATCTGCGTTCACCCAGTGTACGACGCCCTTCGCTTTGATTCCGCTATGATCGTCACCGCTGCGCGATTCGGGGAAATAGGTGCATTTGACCTCCGTCACTTCGCCGTTTTCATTCACGACAGCCTCGTCGCAGCGTACGATGTACGCGTTTTTAAGGCGCATATAACCGCCGATCTTGCCGCGGAAATATTTGGGCGGCGGATCGAGCGAGAAATCGCTCCGTTCAATGTAGAGCGTTTTGCCGAACGCGATCTTACGCGTACCCGCGTCGGGATCGGTCTGGTTGATATCGAACGCTACTTCTTCCGTCCCCTCATAGTTGCTTATCGTCAGCTTAAGCGGATCGACGACCGCCATGGCGCGGGGCGCATGCGCGTTGAGATAGTCGCGCACGACCGCCTCGAAGTAACTGATCTCGCATTCCGAGTTCGCCTTGGCAACGCCCGCGCGCTCGCAAAAATCGCGGATCGCGGCCGCGGGAATTCCGCGGTTTCTCAATCCCGCCAGCGTAGGCATGCGCGGATCGTCCCAACCGTGCACCGCACCGTCCTCCACAAGCTTTTTCAAATACCGTTTGCTCATGACGAGGTTTGTAAGATTCAACCGCGCAAATTCGATCTGACGGGGCTTGGGCGTAAACCCGAGGCTCACCCCCACCCAATCGTATAAGGGGCGGTGATCCTCAAATTCGAGCGTACACAGCGAATGCGTCACCCCCTGCAAATAATCGCAGATGGGATGCGCAAAGTCGTACATGGGATAGACGCACCATTTATCCCCCGTACGGTGATGCGTCGCGCGCAAAATGCGGTAGATAACGGGATCGCGTAAATTTACGTTGGGCGAACTCATATCGATTTTCGCCCGCAGGCATTTTTCGCCGTCCGCAAATTTACCCGCTTTCATCTCGCGGAAAAGCTGCAAATTCTCCTCCGCCGAACGTTTTCTGTATGGACTCTCCACCCCGGGTTCGGTGAGCGTGCCGCGCGTCGCGCGGATCTCATCCGCGCTCAGATCGCACACAAACGCCTTGCCCTCTTTGACGAGCCGTTCGGCATATTCGTATATACGGTCGAAAAAATCCGACGCATAAACTTCTCTTTCCCATGAATAGCCGAGCCAACGGATATCGGCACGGATTGCGTCCACAAATTCCGTCTTTTCCTTGGACGGATTTGTATCGTCGAAAAAAAGATTACACTTTCCGCCGAACTTTTCCGCCGTGCCGAAATTTACGAACATGCTCTTGGCATGTCCGATATGAAGATATCCGTTCGGTTCGGGCGGGAAACGCGTCTGCACCGCGCCCACCTTTCCGTTTGATAAATCTTCTACGACAATCTGTTCGATAAAATTCGACGCTTCCGCCATAATCTACTCCCTCAACGGAGCGGGACGCATTGTCCGACTCCTTTTTTCTTCGCTTTTTCCCTTTAAATTATACCATGTTTTTCTGCAAAATGATAGTTTTTCGCGGGTATTTTTTTGGAAAATATGATATAATTTTACTATGGATGCATCCGTATTACAATTTTTCGAGGCAATTCGATGTCCGTTTCTTACGGTAATTTTTTCCGTGCTCTCCTTTTTCGGAGAGGGCGCGTTTGTCGCGGTAATCACGATCGCTCTCCTATGGCTCTTCGACGATGACGAGACTCCGTTTGTCCTTCTCTTTTCCGTCGCGCTGAACAGCTTTCTCAAATTTACCGCCGCCCGCCCCCGTCCATACGTTGCGGACGTCGTCACACGCGTGGAAATCGACAGCTTTCTCGTCTCTACTCTTGACCTCAAACCGTACGAATCTTTTCCCAGCGGGCATTCGCAGTCGCTTTCGAGTTTATTATTTTCTCATGCGTTTCACAAAAAAAATCTGAAAAAAGGCTTGCTCTTCGCGCTGTTTTGCATCGGCGTAGGATTCTCGCGTCTCTACCTCGGCGTACACTATCCGACGGACGTTATCGCGGGACTCTGCATCGGTTTTTTGTCCGCCGCAATCTGGCATACGGTGAAAGTGCGTTTCCCCCGCGCTTTTTCTTACTCGCTGTATCCCGCGGCGGCAGCCTCGATGATTCCGCTCCTCTTCGGCGCATCGGAAAGCTATATACAGGCGGCGGGATTATTTGCAGGTCTTGCCGTATCCTTGCCTTTTTGCACTTACCTGCCCAAACGCAAAAGCACCTTCCCCAAGCGTTTTTTGCGCATCCCCGCAGGCGCGCTGCTTGCAGGATGCGTCTTTTCCCTTTCGTTCGCATTGCCGGCGGGATTTATGCCCGCCGTATGTTTCTTCGTTGCAATTGCCGCGCTGCCCGCCGCGCGCGCCGTGTTTTACGCGCTGAAAATTTAACGGTAAATTCTTCCGCCGTACGCGCGAACGCTTGACGGACAACGCATAAAATGATAGGATAAAAAAGAAATATTTTTGGAAAGGACAGATAATTATGGCAAAGAGAGCGGTTACTATGGAGAAACTTGTCGCGCTGTGCAAGGCGCGCGGCATTATTTTTGCGGGAAGCGAAATTTACGGCGGCATGGGTAACACGTGGGACTACGGCCCTGTCGGCGTGGAGATCAAAAATAACGTCAAACGCGCTTGGTGGAAACGGTTCGTACAGGAGAGCGATAACACGTTCGGTGTAGACGCGGCGATTTTAATGAATTCGCGCGTATGGGAAGCAAGCGGACACACGACTTCTTTTTCCGATCCCAAAATGGACTGTAAGGAATGCAAAAGCCGTCACCGTGCGGACAATCTCATCGAGACCCACTCCAAAGGCAAAGTCAATCCCGACGTAATGTCCAACGAGGAAATGGAACAATACATTCAGGAGCATCACGTCAATTGCCCCGTCTGCGGCAAGTTCAACTGGACGAATATCCGCACGTTTAACTTGATGTTCGAAACCTCGCGCGGCGTAACGGACGAAAATCAGAACAAGATTTATCTCCGTCCCGAAACGGCGCAGGGCGAATTCGTCAATTTTTTAAACGTTCAGCGCACAACGCGCGCCAAAGTTCCCTTTGGGATCGCGCAGATCGGCAAGGCGTTCCGCAACGAAATTACCCCCGGAAACTTTATCTTCCGCACCATCGAATTCGAACAGATGGAGCATCAGTGGTTCTGCAAAGAGGGAACGGACGGGGAATTTTACGCACAGTTTAAAGAGAGAGCTATGCAGTTTTTGCTTGATCTCGGTTTCGATCGGGAGAGATTGCGCTTTCACGATCACGACAAGCTCGCGCATTATGCGAAGGCGGCATGCGATATCCAGTACGACTATCCCATGGGCTGGTCGGAACTCAACGGAATCCACAACCGCACGGACTACGACCTTACGCGCCATCAGGAATATTCGGGGAAGACGCTTACGTACGTCGACCCGATGAACGGCGAACGATACATTCCCTACGTCATCGAATACTCAATCGGCGCGGATCGCTTAATGCTTGCCGTGCTTGCGGAAGCGTATGACGAAGAAACACTCGAAAACGGAGAAGTACGCAACGTCATGCACTTCCATCCCGCGATCGCAGCATATAAGGCGGCGGTCTTACCTCTGCAAAAAAATATTGCCGAACCGGCAAAAGAAATTTTAAACAAACTCAAAAAACATTTCCCCGTAATTTACGACGAGGCGGGGTCGATCGGCAAACGCTACCGCCGTCAGGACGAGATCGGTACGCCGTACTGCATTACGATCGATTTTACGACGCTCGAGGACGGCACGGTGACCGTCCGCGACCGTGACAGCATGGAGCAAATCCGCATGCACGCCGACGATCTGGTTTCCTATATTACGGAAAAAATAGCATTCTGAATCGACGGCTTTATTTGAAACACATAAAAAAAGGAAAACGGCGCGGAATAAGCACAATTTCCATAGGGAATGAAAAACGAATAACAATAAAGAACTCTCGAACAAATTGTTCGAGAGTTCTTTATTGTTTGTAATTAAATAAGCTAAATTGAAATTTAATTTTCAATTTTAATAATAATGTCGTATGCAGTAGAACATTCTTCTTTTGATAATTTTGTT
>CAJUKK010000007.1 GCA_910586985.1 uncultured Christensenellaceae bacterium
CCAAAAACATTTCGTAGAACTCGCCGCCCTCGTCGTCGCTCACGGGTTCGGTTGCCGAAACAACCCGTATGCCGTACCGCTTTTTCAACTGCGCCTTATACATTATGCTGTCCACTCGGTTACGGGCGAAACGGTCAAACTTATAAACTATGATTTGCTCGAATGCGCCGCTGTCGGCGTCGGCTATCATTTTTTGAAAGTCGGGGCGGTGGTCGTTTGTTCCCGAACGCGCTTTGTCCATATAAGTTTTAACAACAGTGTAGCCTTGACTTTCGGCATACTCTGTGCAAATGCGAATTTGCCCCTCGATTGACTGCTCGTTCTGTCCTTGCGACGAATAGCGGGCATAGATAACTGCGTTTTTCATTGTGATTTGCTCCTTTGCGCCGTCCGTTGCGGATTGCGGCTTAAAAATTTGTTGTTCGCTTTGGTACTTACCGTCTTAACCAGCAAAAAATGCCGCCGCAGGCAAATTGTCAAGGGTTTGCGCCGTAGGCGACGACGGTTTTATGCCTTACGGGAGATAAATCGTCGCCCTTTACAATTTGTCAAGGCGGCGTATTCCGTCCCCAGACGGTAAGCACAAGCGAATAACAAATCTATGTTTTTACTTGACAAAACTAATCTGATTAGATAAAATATAATTAGAATTAGTTTATAATATACCATAAGGAGCAAACAATGTCAAGAATAGGATTAACCAAAGACATAATTTTGCAATCGGCTATGGAAATAGTTGATAACATAGGTGCAGAAAATTTAACTCTAAAAGTATTGGCAGATAAATTGGGAGTACGTTCACCCTCTCTATATAACCATTTTAACAGTTTATCTGATTTGCTTACTGCGCTTATGCTTTACGGTTGGAAACAACTTGAATATAGAGTAATGCAAGCAGCAATCGGCAAATCAAAAGACGACGCTATTAAATCTATGTGTGCCGCATATTTGAATTTTACATTGGAACATTTAGGGCTGTTCAACATTATGCAATCTTATAACCAGCATATATCGCAAGAAACAATAGCGGCTACAAGCGGCTTAATAGAAACTATACGGCAAGTGTTATCCGCCTATAATTTAAGTGAAAAATACGAAGTTCATACTATACGAGTATTCCGCAGTTTTTTACAAGGTTATGTTTATTTAGTTCAGCACGATAGTTTTGGTAATTCTGTGTCTATAAGAGACAGTTTTAATGTCGGTGTTGGCATACTTCTTAAAGGACTTAAAGAAAATGAAAATATTAAACTTGGGAAATAGAGTTGTAAATCAATATTTGGTCGAATTAAACGACGGATTTTTGTTAATCGACACGGGCTATTCAAACGGATATAAACGTTTTATTAAAAATCTATCTAAACACCGTATTCAAAAGGAACAAATAAAATATGTATTTATTACACACGCCCACGACGACCATATAGGCTTTTTAGCCGAACTGTTAAATAATTTTCCGCACATAACTTTAATAACTAATTTGTTAAGTAAAAATAGGTTTTCAGAGGGGCACAATCGCTTTGTAGGCGGGTGTACTACTCTGCGGGCATACTTGTTTTGTAAATTTATGCGCTTAATGGGGAAAGGCGAACACACCTTTCCGATTGTGAATTTACAAAGTCATAAAACTATTGATTGTGAAAATATTGATAATTTACGCACTTACGGAATAAACGCCGAAATAGTTTTTTTACAAGGTCATACGGACGACCAAATGGGTTTATTGTTTGACGACGGAACTTTATTTTGCGGCGATGCGGCTATGAACGGTTTCCCGAGCAAACATAAAATCATTATTTTTGTTGAAAATCTTGACGATTATAAACACACTTGGGACAAGTTAATCGACAATGAAAAGATAAAAGCAATCTACCCCGCGCACGGTAAACCTTTTGATATTGCTCTCTTGAAAAAGAACAGGCGCTATCTCGAAAGAATAAAGTTGCGAATACTTAAACGATAAACGACAAGGAGCACAAATGAAAAATATCGCTATACAAAACTATTCACTTCTGGAATTTAGTATTGTAGGGTTAGAAAACGGCGGCAAATTCCCTATTGAATATACGGGGCGCGGAAAAGATATTTCGCCTGAAATTATAATACATAATTTATCGCCAAAAGCAAAAACAATAGCCATAACATTAGAGGACACCACACATATAATTAAAGACTTTACACATTGGTGTATTTGGAATATTGCGGCTAATAATAGAATTGAAAAAGGTATTCCAAAAGGGAAAACTGTGCCGTCATTAGGAAACGCCATACAAGGGTTTGCTTACGGTTTGCACCGCTATGCGGGGCCAAAACCGCCAAAAGGAAAAGTCCATACTTATCGTTTTACTATTTATGTGTTAGATAACACAATAAATTTAAGCGCATATAAAAGTAAAAAAGCCTTTCTAAAAATAGCCCATAATCACATATTGCAAAAAGGCTCTATCTTGGGCGAATTTGAATAGGCGGGAATATGGACGAAAACAAAACAATAAAAGCGTCGTATTTTTACGCTTGCTGTCCGAATTGTAAAGCCGTTCTCATTCAAGCACAAAACGGTTTAGAGGGCTATATAAAATGTCCGAAATGCGAAAAATACATACACGTTACAATCAATAACGGAATTATAAGTACAAATATTAAGAACGCCTAAAACGGGCGTTCTTTTTCTATAAAATAAGTGATAATCTGACAAAGCCTTTTATTTTCGCCGCTGTTAGAAATGTTATACTCCGAACGGCGGATTTTATATTTTTATGCATAAATACCGCAGAATATTTTAATCTGTTTTCGAGCCAAATTCAGCATACAAGAAAGTGCCGAAACGGAGCAATACCGCCATAATAGGGTTTGCTTTCGTTCGGTCTTTTTTCATTTATGGGCTATTGCACCCCGTCGGCGTATTGCACGCTGTCGGGCTTTTCTATATACGGCGAAAACCGCCAACAGCGATTTTTTAACAAAAAAATCAAAATCTGAGGGTTTTCAAAATGCAAACAATTAAAAAAATTTTCAAAAAAAACCGAAACTTTTACCCTCTGCCGTGCTTATAGGTGGAGGTTTTTATATGCAGACAATCAAATATACATTCGCGGACGGCACTACAAATGAAGTCGAGGTTACGGAAGATATATATTTGATACACTTGGAATTATTACAACAAGAAAAGCGCAATCATTGGCGCGAAACACGGCGGCATACCTCTTTGTATTACTTTACCGATATGGGTATAGACTTTGAGGACACGCGCACGGAAAACCCGCTCGATTTATACATACGAAAAGAGAATATTGCAAGCATACGAAAAGCAATGTTATACCTTACGGTCAAGCGGCGGGAACTCATACATAAAGCATTTTTCGAGGGAAAGACATTCCGCGCTATCGCAAGAGAACAAGGGCTATCTAAATCGGCAATATCGCAACAAATGAAAACGGTGTACAAGCATTTGCGGAAACATTTGGGGGCGTAGTCTATGGGAAAAGAATTGTATCAGGTCGTTGCGTATATCGCATTACGCAACAAGGACGGCTCGCCTATGATAAACGTACCCTTATATGTCAAGGTATCGGAAATCAATAAAAACGGTATGACGGAAACGCAGGAAAGCGTTATGCACCGCATATCGGCGTTAATGATAAAGCGCAACGAAAAGCAGTTAAGCGAATATTTCGCAAACGTAAACAAAACGGCAATATGCGCGGGCGGCTTGCCGCCCGCGTGTGGCGTATAGTATTACCACGCCACTATGTCATAGTGTAACGCACTTGGCGGCATCTATAGGGAGTTTTTTATATGGACGAAAACAAGGTTAAAATAGATTTAACGGTTACGGACGAAACGAGCGAACAACCGAAAAAGAACAAGCAAGCCCGCGATTGGTGCTTTACCGTAAATAATCCCGTACAATCTGAACAAGAATTTTTGGAGTATTTGAAAACGGTGTCCGATTTGCGGTATGCGGTATTTCAACGTGAACGCGCTCCCGAAACGGGAACGGAACACTATCAAGGGTATTTCGAGTTCACGCAACCGAAATGGTTCACTACTATTAAAAAATGCCTATCTAAAAAGACGATAGGTGTTGACGCGCATATAGAACAACGCCGCGCCAAACGAACGCAAGCCCGCCTATACTGTATGGACGAGGAAACGAGAATAAGTCCTACATACTACGAATACGGCGAGTTTATAGAGGACGGCGAACGCACCGATTTAACCGATATAATGCGCGATATAGAAAATGACATAAGTTTTTACGACCTTTCCAAAAAGCACGGCAACCGCTTTATTAGGGTAATGAAATGGGCGAAAGAATACAGACAAGCCTATTTGGAAAACAAGTACAAACGGCAATTCCGCAAAATGCAAGTCTTTTATATTTACGGCTCGGCGGGTTGCGGAAAGACAAGTTACGTTTTCAATAAACACGGCTACGACGACGTTTACAGAACAACAAATTACGAGTTCGGCTGGATAGACGATTACAACGGCGAAAAAATACTATTCCTTGACGAGTTTCGCAGTTCGTTCAAAATATCGGAAATATTGGACTACTTGGACGGGCAACCTATAAGAATACGGGGGCGGCATTTTAACCGCGTGGCTTGCTATGATACGGTTTACATTGTTTCAAATATACCGCTTACAGAGCAATACACCAAAATACAACAGTCCGAGCCTACAACGTGGGCGGCGTTCTTACGACGTATAACGGCTGTATATAATTTCGACATAAGTAAAGATACGCCCGTAAACAAGCATACGGGCAAACTACAAGATAAGGCTATAACCTTAATACCGCTTGACGATGACAGCGAAAGTCCGTTTTAGCGGCTCTGCTGGGTGGGGATCTCTTGGGTGGGCATAGAAAAAGCACAAGGCATTTCAACCTTGTGCTTTTTCCTTACCTTTCAGCGATAAAACCCGCATACCCGTTTACGAATATATAGTTCGGGTTCAATCTCTGTCGTTTCTGGTGCACCAAAAGAGTATAATCCGAATTGTTTACTTGTTACAAGTGAGTGGTTCGGATTTACTTTTTACTTCTAAATCACATAATAAAAAGAGGAGCAGAAACTCCTCTTTTTGCTATATAAAATTACTTTCTTACACCAAGCCTGTTTTATTGAATATCATGTTGCTTTATGTAAAATCAATACCTTACATGATTTGAACATAGCGGATTAGGAAAAGTTTGCACATCATTTAGCTTTGTTTAGCGACTTCTTCACAAAACAAAACCAAAATAGTACACACGATACGAAAGCAGAAATCAATTCCGTAACCCAAAACGAATTCCATACGCCAATAGCTTGAAACAGATAAGACATAAGAAATGCAATCGGAAGAATTGCAATATATCTTAACAGTGATATGACCAAGGAAGGCATCCCTTTCCCCAATCCTTCAAATGTTCCGCTGATAACGACGGAAACGGCAGAGACGATAAAGCCTGCGCTTATGATACGAAGGGCAATAGCGCCTTGTTCCGCCGTTTGCGGCGTGTTTGTAAATATCCCCAACAATTGCACAGGGCATACAAGACATAGGATTGTGCCAATGACCATAACAATGAAACTTAAAAGTAGCGTAACTTTGAATATTCCTATAACCCTGTCATTTCGTTCCGCCCCAAGGTTGTAACTCACCAACGGGCGTATCCCTTGAACGATGCCGTTGATGGTAAAATAGAGAAACGTCTGCAATTTATAGTAGATCCCCAAAATCAAGACATAGGCTTCAGCGAATGCAGACAAAATCATATTTAGGAACATTATCATAAAAGAAGGTAATGCCATATTGAGAGAAGCTGGGATACCCAAAAGATAAAGTTTACGGCAAATTTTTTCCTCGCCACGATGTTCCATCCGTAGCCGAATGGGTATCTTTGCAATTAAGAACACGATTAGTGAGAGTGTTTGCCCAATTCCTGTTGCGAGCGCCGCCCCGAACACACCCATCGCAGGGATAACCCCTGCCCCAAAAATAAAGAGCGGGTCTAGGAATATGTTGGCGATTGCGCCAATTGCCATACAGAACATTGTCGTTTTCATTTTGCCCGTTGCCTGCAATAACTTTTCAAACATCATGCCAAGTGTAAGTACGGGTGCGAATGCGATAACAACATAGAAATATTCAATACCGTATGTAGCAATCTCTTCGCTATCGGTAAAAAGGAAGATGAATGGGCGTGTGCAGAGCACACAGATGCCGGCAAGCACAATCCCGTGTAGCGCACTGAGAAGAATGCCAAGCGTTGCCGAACGGTTTGCCGCACGTCCGTTATTTGCTCCGAGATAGTAGGCAACTGTGGCATTGACCCCGATACCGAATCCGACACCCACCGCATTTGCGAGATTTTGCAGCGGATAGACGATAGAAATAGCGGTCATAGCGTTTTCACTGAATTGCGAAACAAAGAAGCTGTCAATGATATTATAGAGCGAATTGACAAGCATAGATATGACCATCGGTAGCGCCATTTTCAGTACCAACGGCAATATAGGTTTTTCTTTCATAAAAGTCTGATCCACGAGTAAACCCTCCTACGGTCAGATTTTTACGATATAATCGGATTTCCTCGCGACAGTCGCAGGAAGTTTGACTGTAGGGTTGGAGTATCCGAGTGCGAGCGCCCCAACGCCGCGCAATGTTTCGGGCAACCCCCATTTGCGGAGAAGCGCCTTACCTTTTTCGCCGTCAAAAATTTCACGTTCGCGGTGTACCCATACGGAACCGAGTCCCAAAGCGTGTGCGGCGAGCATCATGTTTTCCAGCACGCAACTCCCGTCTTCCACAAAAGTACTTGCTTTCCCGTCCGCAAGCACGAGAATTACAATCGGTGCCCCGTAATACGGATCGGTATCTTTTCCCATGACTTCGGCATTGAGGCAAGCTATTTCTTTGCGGTAGACAGGATCTTTGATAGCGATAATAATGGGCGATTGCCTGCCGCCTCCCGTAGGGGCGTATGTTCCAGCTTCCAACACAGCTTCAAGTAGTCCGTCGGGAACACCCTTTTCGCTGAATGAGCGAATGCTTCTTCTTGTTTTGATTGCCTGCAAAACTTCGTTTTCCATAAAAATTACCTCCATAGCATAAAAAAACGCCACACAGCTTAAATGCTCTGTGGCGAAAAGATGACTCATCAGGAAAAATCCACAACGATTTTCATAAATTATTATACTGTCGGGAAAAATGTTTGTCAAGTATTTCTTAGCGGCTTTTGAAAAATTACGCTGAGTGGAATCTTTCGATGCTATGATTGCTATCCTTATAGGCTTATGAAAAGCGTTTTTTGGTAAAACATCTGAAAATAAAAAACCGCCGATAGAGCAAAATGCTCTATCGGCGGTCGCCGTTTATTATTCTTCTATGTACGGCTACCTAACTTGATTAGGTTTTATATCTATTCATTTATATACCGCACGCTATGGCGGTTTGCTTGTTCCGTCTTTTTCAACGGCTATCCCTATACGCTTTAACGGGATTCTTGCTTATTAAGTTTGTTATTCTGTTGTCGTTGTTGCCTTTCGGCTTGCCACGCCGCAAACTCTCTTTTTCCTCCTTCAGTTTCAAAATAGGCTTGAATAGCGGGTGAACACTCTATTAAGTTTTGAACCGTATGCGTCCAGAATCAATAGAGTGTTCTTTCATTTGCGTGAATTTTAAGCCCGTTTCACGGGCTTTTTTAAGTTTTTATAAATTTTCTAATTTAGACGCTTTTTCTAAAAAAGCGCAATTTTGCAATATAAACCGCTGAAAAGTTTATATCTGAACCCCTGCTGTCCTATTTCTATTCTACTGATTTATAATAATCGTTATCCAACACTAGTTTCTCCGCCGTCCGAGCAACCCGCAAATATTATGCACATCAAACTGCAAATATAGCGGGAGCAGATGCCGTTGCCTGCGTTAAATCATCTTGTTACAATTTGTGCAAAGCAAATTACGAGGTTTACTTTTTATCTGAATGCATTACAAGTTACGATAAAAAGAAGATTCCTGATATCTTACAATATTACAAAGATAAAGGTTGTCACGTCACCGTTTTAAAAGACCTGCTAAATAAATAAAAGAGAGACGAAAATAATTCGCCTCTCCTCAATAACTATTTTAGTTATAACACGCGTTTTATTAAATCAATTTGGACAATATATGTTTTACCGTTAATTTACAATGCTCGTAAGTAAGTCCGCCCTGAAAATAGGCTACGTACGGCTCACGGATTGGAGCATCCGCTGAAAGTTCTATGCTGGCGCCTGCCACAAAAGTACCTGCCGCCATAATGACTTTGCAGTCATACCCAGGCATATCCCAAGCCTCTAATTTTACAAAACTATCTACAGGCGAGCATTCCTGCACGCTCTGAATAAAATCGGTAAGCTGCCTCTCTGTTTCAAACCGTACCGCACGCGTAATGTCCGCAGGAGTATGGTCAAGCGCAGGGAAATTTTCATAGCCGAGCGCGCCAAGACATGCTCCGATAAGCAATCCCCCTTTCAACGATTGCGCAACAACGTGCGGCGCAAGAAAAAATCCTTGAAAGTATTGTTGATATCCGTATGCATAGGAGCCGATCTCACCGCCGACCGAAGGCGCAGTCAAACGATTTTCGACAAGCTTTAAAAAGATTTCCTTTCCCGCGATATAACCGCCTGTGGGCGCTAACCCGCCTCCCGGATTTTTAATAAGCGATCCTACGATCAGATCGGCGCCGACTTCTGTCGGTTCGCGCGTTTCAACAAATTCCCCGTAACAGTTATCAACGAAAATACATCCCGTAAATCCATGACTCCGAACAACCGAACACATTTCACCGATCTCGTCTATCGTAAAAGCATCGCGCAAATCATACCCACGGGAACGTTGGATATAAATCATATCATGGGCATTCTCTTTAACAGCTGCCTCTACCGCAGCAAAATTAACCTTTCCCGATTCTGAAAGAGGGACAACATCGCACGAAATCCCGAAGTCTTTAAGCGACCCGTTTCCCTCTCCCCAAATAACGCCGCGAATCGTATCATAAGGCATTCCCGTTATACACAACACTTTTTGATTTGGACGAAGCACGCCAAATAAAGCAACCGTGAGCGCATGCGTTCCGCTGAGGATCGCGGGCGAAACAATTGCCGCCTCTGCGCCGAACGAAAGCGCAAAGATGCGCCCGAGTTTTTCACGCCCCTCGTCTCCGTAGCCGTAACCCGTAGACCCGTTAAAATGC
This sequence comes from uncultured Christensenellaceae bacterium, assembly GCA_910586985.1. Taxonomy (GTDB): domain Bacteria; phylum Bacillota; class Clostridia; order Christensenellales; family Borkfalkiaceae; genus Gallimonas. Next base: position 9,230 of record CAJUKK010000007.1, read on the forward strand.
CTTAAAGCAATCTGTTCTTTTTTAAACGCATTTAATACTTTTTCCTGATTGCTGACGGCTATCTCGTCAATCCGTGCAAAATGTTTTTTTAGGCGCTCTTCCTGCGCCGCAATAAGCTCAATCGCGTTCATATAGCTCTACCGTCTCCCGCGCCATTTCTTTTATTTCCTTTGGCGTTATCCAACATAAATTTTTCATTTTTTTAAAAAAAGTAAGTTGCCGTTTTGCGTAATTTCTTGTATTTTTCTTTATTATGTCTGACAAAGTACTCAAATTACCGCCTGTTTTTAAATTTTCGACCACTTCTTTATATCCAATCCCTTGCATACACTGCGCATGTTCCGGAATCCCGCTCTCCAAGAGACCTTGTACTTCCTCAATCAATCCGTTGCTCATCATTTCGTCGACTCTTTGTTCGATCCGGCGATACAATTCGTCCCGCTGATAATCAACGGCTACCGCAAGATACGAAAAACGCGGTGCTTCCCCATCGTTCTGAGCAGACTTTTTGCACCCTGTACTTTCAAAAATTTCCAAAGCGCGGATCACGCGCTTTACATCGTTAAAGTGTAATTTCTCCGCGCTTTCGGGATCGATCGCCCGTAATCGTTCATGTAAAGATTCTCGCCCCTCCTCTTTGACGAGGAGTTCGTATTTCTTTCGTATCTCTTCGTTTGCAGGAACGTTTCCGAAAGAACTTTTAAACAGCACGGCATTCATATAAAACGCAGTCCCTCCGCAGAGAATGGGAACCTTTCCCCGAGCAAGAATATCATTGACGGCGGAAATAGCAAGATTCTCATAATCGCTGACGGAAAAATTTTCTTTCGGGTCGCAAACGTCTATCAAATGATGCACAACGCCGTCCATTTCCGTTACGGTAGGCTTCGCCGTACCGATATTCAGACCTCGATATACGAGAAGGGCGTCAGAAGACACAACTTCACCGTCCAGCAACTTTGCGCACGCCACGGCAAGCGGGGTTTTTCCCGTTGCCGTCGCTCCGCCAACGCACAGAAGTTTTTTCATACGATCCTCTTAAACAGCTTCTCAATTTCCCGACGAGCCATTTTTACCGCAACGGGACGACCATGCGGACATTTTAAACCAACATCTCCTTCCATTTTTTGCATTAGCGATTTTATTTCGCCGTCGGTAAGCTTTTCACCGCCTTTTACCGCCGCTTTACATGCCGCGCCCGCCAACTTATCCTTTAAAATATCGTCCAACTTAATTGCGCGCAGTGTCTCCATAGACGAAAGCACTTCTTGAAAAAATCCGTTAAAATCAATATCTTTTAAATCGACGGGAACAGCCGAAACTTTAAAGCTTGCACCGCCAAACTCTTCGATCTCAAAACCGAGATCGCGTAAAAGCGCCAGATTCTGCAATAGAAAGGAATATTCTTGTGCGTTTGCGTTGATGACGTACGGACAGAGCATAGGCTGCGAGACAACCGCCCGATGATTGACCGCCTCTCGTAATTTATCGTAAATGAGCCGTTCGTGCGCGGCATGCTGATCGATAAAATACGCATCGTCGCCCCGTTCATATATCAGATAGGTATGGAAAAGCTCCCCTTTGTATTCGAGCGATGCAACGTCAAATTTTTCCCGTCCCTTATCAAGCGTTTCGAGATATTTTTTATTTTCCGCAAAATAATCCTCCTGCGGTTGTTCTCGTGATGCGTTGACTTCGAATATATTTCGTTCTTCACTCTCGCCAAAACGCGGTTTAAACCCGCCCTCTTTCACGGGAGAAAGATCAAATTCAAGTTCTTTTTTTGCCTGCTCGTAATTCATTCTCGGCGGTTCAGAGTCCGATTTATGCACAACGTGAGGAGGTTTAACCTCCTGCGGCGCAACCGAAACAGGACGCTCAATAACGGGTGAAACCGCTTGTTTATCGTCTGTTACCGTATATTCGAGCGCCCGTGCGCTCCCGTCAAGCACCGCCGAAACGATTGAATAAACAAATCCGAAAACGATCCGGTTATCGGCAAAACGAACGTCCGTTTTATTCGGGTGCACGTTCACGTCTAAAATCTCGGGCGGCACTTCCAGAAACAGCACATAAAAAGGGAACTGCCGTTTCATGAGGTATGCGCCGTATGCATTCGTGATCGCCGTTGCAACAGTTTGATTGATTACATAACGCCCGTTCACAAACAAATTCGCATAACTGCGGTTGGATTTGCTGAAATTTTGGTTACCGATAAATCCTTTTAAGGAAAGTCCGTGTTTTTCAGCAGATATTTCCAATACATTTTCAAGAATGCCTGCGCCGTAAACGGCGGCAAGCGCGGCTTTGAGTCCGTCGCCGAGCGAACGGTATTTAACGCGCCCGTCGATATAATAGGTGAATGCAATTTCAGGACGCGAAAGAATAAAACGTGCAACCATTGCCGCAATATCTCCGTCTTCCTGACTGTCGCTTTTTAAAAATTTCCTGCGGGCAGGGGTATTAAAAAACACTTCTCCCACGGTTACGACAGTGCCGTCTGCACCTGCGTCCTCCTTCACAGCCCCCATTTTTCCGCCTTCCGACGAGAGCGAGTACGCTTTTCCGTTTTTGGTTTTTGAAAGTATCTTCATGCGGGATACGGAAGCAATCGAGGCGATTGCCTCGCCGCGGAATCCCAACGTTAAAATTCGCTCGAGATCATTCGCCGTACTCAATTTACTTGTTGCATGCGGCAAAAATGCGCGCGGAAGATCGTCAAAAGAAATCCCTCCACCGTTATCCGTAATACGAATGAGTTGTTTTCCGCCCCCTTCCGTTTCAATGGTAATTTCCGTTGCGCCTGCGTCGATTGCATTCTCCACAAGCTCTTTTACAACGGAATACGGTCTGTCAACCACTTCTCCCGCCGCTATTTTATTGTAAACGTCCGCAGTTAAAACATTGATTTTCATAACACACTCCTCTCAATCGGTCAAATTTTCCCTTTCCACTCCGAAAGGAGCTGTAAAGCCTGTATCGGCGTCAGCGCATTCACGTCGATTCCTTTTAACTCTTCTTCAATGGCAGAAGGTTCTTGCGCAAACGCCTCTTCGGCGACTACTTCGTCTCTGCTGCCGATTAAATCCTTTTTCTCCAAAGAACGTAAAATAACTTTTGCGCGAGAAGTCACCTCCGACGGCACGCCCGCAAGCGCGGCAACTTCGATTCCGAAACTTCTCGACGCGCCGCCGCGCACGATTTTTCGAAGAAACACGACGTTTCCGCCGATTTCCCTTACGTTAATCTTATAGTTTTTTACACCGTCAAGTTTTCCCTCCAACTCGGTCAATTCATGATAGTGGGTCGCAAACAAGGTCTTTGCCCGAATTTCGTTTGTCAAGTGTTCAATGACCGCCCATGCAATGGACAATCCGTCGTACGTGCTCGTCCCGCGCCCGACCTCGTCTAAAATTAAAAGACTGCGCCCCGTCGCGCCGCGTAAAATAGTAGCGACTTCGGTCATTTCCACCATGAACGTACTGCGGTCGAGAATCAGATTATCGCTCGCGCCGATCCGCGTAAAAATACGATCGCACAACGGAATTTTTGCGTCCGTTGCAGGTACGAAACTACCGATATGCGACATGAGCACAATAAGCGCAACCTGTCTCAGATACGTGCTCTTTCCCGCCATATTCGGGCCCGTAAGAATCATCGTACGGTTTTCCCCCTCGTCCAATGCGCAATCGTTCGGTACGAACCGTTCGCGGGAAATCGCCTCCACCACCGGATGCCTGCCGTCTTTAATCATAAGTTCGCCGTTCTCTAAAATCCGGGGACGGCTATATTTATTTTCACGCGCAACTTCCGCAAAAGACAAAAAGGTATCGAGCATTGCAACCGACTCCGCGATCTGCTGAAAAACGGGAATGTTTCTAAGCAGAATCTGCGTAATTTCCGAAAACAGCTGAGCTTCCAACCGCTGCGCCTCTTCGTCGCTCCCAAGAATTTTTCTTTCAAGCGCGGTAAGTTCTTCCGTCGTATAACGTTCGCTTCCCGCAAGCGTCTGACGGCGGGTGTAACTGTAGGGAACACGATCTTTAAAAGAATTGGTGACTTCGATATAATATCCGAATACGCGGTTATAACCGATCTTTAACGTACGTATACCCGTTGCCTCGCGTTCGCGCGTCTCCATCTCGGCAAGCAAAACCGTACTGCGATTTTTTATATTTCTCAGTTCATCAAGCTCTTTATGATACCCTTCGCGAATATATCCGCCCTCTTTAGTCGTAGGCGGAGCGTCGGGATTGATCGCCCTGTCGAGAAGATCGCAAATCGCGCCCGTATCGGCAAGTCCCGCCAAAATATCGCGGATTGCCGAAGAATGAAAACCCGACAATTGCATTTTCACCGACGGGAGAAGAGAGAGGGAGTGCGAGAGCGATATGCAGTCGCGCGGACGTAAATTTCCGTTACTGATTCGACCCGTCAACCGTTCGATATCGCCCATACCGCCGAGCGTATCCAGAAGCCCCATTCTTACGACCGTCGCATTCGAAAGCTCCTCCACCGCATCGAGCCGCCGCTCGATCGCCGCCTTATCAAATAACGGAGAAACGATCATCTGCGCAAGTTTCCTCGCCCCCATACCAGTTTTCGTGCGATCAAGCAACCACAGGAGCGAACCGTAACGTTTTCCCTCCGCATTATTCTTAATAAGCTCGAGATTGCGCACAGCATTGCGATCAAGCGTCATATACCCCTTACTTGCAATAACACGCAAATTGTTAAGATTCTTCAACGCATGTTTTTGCGTTTCTCTGAGATAATCGACAAGTGCACCCGCAGCAAGCGTCGCCGCAGACTTTTCCCCAAGTCCGAGCGTTTCGACGGATGCAACGGAAAATTGTTCTTTTAAACACTTTTCCGCGCTCGGACGGCCGAACGCCCACGGCACATAGCAGGAAAAAGGCGGCAAAGCCCCCCTCTCCACCTCCGCTTTATCTTTAACCGCAAGTAAAAGCTCATCGTTACATATAACTTCCGCAGGCGCAAGTCCGAAAAGACGCGTTAAAAGCTTTTCTTCGTTCTCCTCCTCGCTTGCGCAAAATTCTCCCGTTGTGATATCCGCCCAGGCAAGCGCGTATCTGCCCTGCACAAGACATCCGCATACGATATAATTGTTCTTTTTTTCATCGAGCAATCCCTCTTCGATCAGCGTCCCTGCCGAAACAATGCGTATTACGTCGCGCTCGACGATACCTTTCCCCGCCTTGGGATCGGATAATTGCTCGCAAATTGCCACCTTTTCCCCGAGCGAAACAAGTTTTGCAACGTATGTATCCGCCGCATGAAAGGGAATCCCGCACATAGGAGCGCGCTCTTTCATACCGCAATCCCGTCCAGTAAGCGTCAAATCAAGCAATTTAGAAGCTCGAATCGCGTCGTCAAAAAACATCTCGTAAAAATCCCCGAGCCGATAAAAGAGAATGCAATCTTTATAATTCTCCTTCATCTTCAAATAATGTTCCATCATTGGTGAAATACCCATTCCTCTCCTCCGTTTTTCCTCAATTGTTTTGCCAATACGGCATACCCCTTTCCCCTATTCAATACTCAATACGTCGCCGTACAGAGATATTCCGCTCGCGCGCGTAACGCGGATTTTTACGAATTTTCCGATCAGATCGGACTCTCCCGCGAAATATCCCATTCTGCCGAGACTGTCTCTGCCGAGATACATTTTGCTCTTTTCGTCGTAACCCTCGCATAAAATTTCAGTCTCTTTACCCACGTAATGCAAACTCTTCTCGCGCGTCTGCGCATTTACTTGCGCAATCAGTCTCATAATGCGATCTTTGCTGACCTCTTCGGGAACTCTCCCTTCCATACCCGCGGCAACCGTGCCTGTACGCGGCGAATAAACAAATGTAAACGCCGATGCAAAATCCGCCTCTTTTACAAGATCAAGCGTCTCTTGAAACTCCTCTTCCGTCTCCGTGGGGAATCCCACGATCAAATCGCTCGTAACAACGCCGTTTGGATTATACCGCTTGAAAATTTCGATCTCTTTTAAATAGTCCTCGCGCGTATACCGACGGTTCATTAACTTTAATATGCGGTTCGAACCGGACTGTACGGGAAGATGCAACGTCTTACAGATATTGTCGTGACGGCTCATAACAACCGCTAATTCTTCCGAAAAATCCTTGGGATGCGAAGTCATAAATCTCAAACGGTACTTCCCTTCGCAAGACGCAACCTCTTCGAGAAGTTGCGGAAAACTCATTCCGCCTTTTCCGTCGTTGTTATAAGAGTTGACGTTCTGTCCGAGCAAGGTAATTTCTTTATATCCCTCTTTTAAAAGCTGTTTCACCTCGCCGATAATGTCGGCGGCGGCGCGGGAACATTCCCTTCCGCGAACATAAGGGACAATACAATAAGTACAAAAATTATTGCACCCGTAAGAGATATTCACCCAGGCATTCGGATAACTTGTACGGACGGGAGATATCCCGTCTTCCACTTCCGTTCGCGCGTCTTTAATATTCACAACGGCTTTTCTCTCCGTTCTTTTTTGAACGACAAGGTCTTTTAAATCGTTCAGATTATGCGTACCGAAAATTATATCAATGAACGGAAACTTTTCAAGCAATATCTGCGCTTTACCCGTCTCCTGCGCCATGCAACCGCCAACGGCAATCAGCATCCCTTTTTTTTGTCTTTTAAGCTTTTTTAGCGCCCCGATATTTCCGAAAGCATGATTTTCCGCATTTTCACGGATACAGCAAGTATTAAAAACAACGATATCGGCATCTTCAATCGGACTCTCGGTGGCATAACCGAGATCTTTTAACATACCCGCAATTTTTTCCGATTCGTGCAGATTCATCTGACAGCCGTAAGTAACGATATGATATTTCATAATTAACATTATATCATACCAACATAATTTTTTCAACAAACGGAAGATAAAACATGCAAAATTTTTTAATAAAAACAAATACTGTAAACAATGAAAAAGGTCGGAAAAATTTTAATCATTTTTTTAGCTGCGGGTGCGATACTAACGCTCGCGCTCTTCGGATATTACTTCGCCGTTACCAATTCGGTTACGCTCGACAGAGAGAAATTGCGACTCTCAACGGCAACCGTAAAAGTTTATGACGACAGAGGCAACGCCGTAACCCTCTCCCAAAGCAACAAAGAACACGCCGCAATCGAAGAATTGCCTGCTTACGTTTCGGGAGCATTCGTCTCTGTGGAAGACAAACGTTTTTATTCCCACCACGGGCTCGACTATAAACGCATTATCAAGGCAATCGGTAAAAACATTGCCTCTTTCTCTTTTCGGGAAGGCGCCTCTACCATTTCCCAGCAGCTGATTAAAAATACGCATTTAACGGGAGAAAAAACGGTAAACCGCAAATTAAAAGAACTAAAACTAACGCGCATTCTTGAAAAAAATTATTCGAAATCAGAAATTATCGAACTTTATATTAATTCGATATATTTCGGACACGATGCATTCGGAATTGCAGACGCGGCGCGGTTTTACTTCGACAAAGAAACAAAAGAACTATCTCCTGCAGAAAGCGCTATGCTCGCCGCGCTCGTTAAATCGCCCAACCGTTATTCTCCGTTTAAAGACGCAGACCGGTGTCTGAGCCGCCGCAACTTTGTATTAAAGCTCATGTACGAACAAGGTTACATTCGCGAAAGCGAATACACCGAAGCATGCTCCGTTCCTCTGCCGACTTCACCCACGGTGCGGTCGGACCGCTCCGCATACGACGCGCTCGTACTCGAAGAACTCTCCGAAATTTTCCCCGACGCATCGGCAGAACGTCTGCGCTCAATGAACATATACACATTTTTAAACGCTGACTTACAGGCGGAACTTGACACGCGGGAAAAAGACAGCGACTACTGCGCCGTAGTAATCGACAATAAAACGCATGGTTACAAAGCCTATTCGGCATCCAAAGGAACGCCTATGCGCTCGCCCGCCTCGGCGATTAAACCGTTGCTTGTCTACGCCCCTGCCGTAGAAGAAAATATCGTTTCACCGGCAACGCCGATTCTCGACGAAAAAATTGATTTCAACGGTTACTCGCCCTCTAACTCCGGAGGAAAATTCAACGGCTATATAAGCGCACGTTACGCACTGTCCCACAGCATCAACATACCGGCGGTCAAACTCTTAAATACGCTTGGATGCGAAAAAGCCGTCTCTTATCTTGAAAAGCTGAATTTGCACGTTCCGCAAGAGGACTACTCGCTGGCGCTTGCGCTCGGCGGCATGTCGCACGGATTTACGACTCCCGCCCTTACACAGGCATATTCTGCGCTTGCCTGCGGCGGAGCGTACGCCCCCGCCCGAGCAATCAGTTATATTACGGACGAAAACGGTAAGGAAATTTTCCGCTTTCATCCGAACGTGCGCACCGTCTTTTCCGAAGATACGGCAACCGTTGTCAGCGATATGCTGCAATCTGCCGTAAAAGAAGGAACGGCAAAAAAACTTTCTTCTCTGCCCTATCCCGTATATGCCAAAACAGGCACCGCGGCGGGAAAGGAAGGAAATACCGACGCATACACTTTCGCCTATACTGCGGAACATACCGTAGGCGTGTGGATGGGAAACGCAGACTATTCTCCCATCCGAGCAACGGGCGGCGGACTTCCCGCAAACTTTGTGCTTGATATCTTCAAAAATATTTATCGAGGTAAATCACCCGAAGAATTGAAACGTAGCGAAAGCGTTTGTGAAGTTCTTCTCGACAGACCGTTGTACGACAAAGCGCATCGGCTATTGCTTGCCGATCCTGCCGCTCCGCCGACTCTTACTTTTTATGAGTTATTTAAAACCAGCGCAGTCCCGACAGAGCAAAGCTCCTATTTTTCACACCCGAAAATCGAAACCCCGCAAATTTCAGTAAAAAATAACACAGTAGTAATCGAATTATGCCAGACAGAGTACTATGAATATATAATAAAACGCGAAAACGGCGGCAAAATTACCACCGTTTATCAAGGAAAATATCCAAAATATTTTTACGACAACTCCGTTCATGCGGGAACAAGCTACACTTACACCGTGATCCCTATGTACAACGGAATTGAAGGCGATCCTGTTTCTCTCCCCTCCGTACGTATTAACGGTAAGGGCGATACAAGCGGAGATTGGTGGATCGACTGATCAAATATGATTCCAAGTCGTAATCTCTACCGTTGAAATCGCCTCTTCGATTAACGCGTCAATATCAAGTTTTTTCTCCTCGCTATCGATAAAATCAAGCTTGGGACGAATCGCAGGAAACTCCGGTAAAAATACCGTACAACAGTCTTCGTAGGGCAAAACAGAAGTTTCGTAAGTTCCAATCTTCTTCGATTTTATTATAATTTCCTCTTTATCAAACCCGATCAAAGGTCTGAGAACAGGCAACTCTTTCATAACGGAATTAGAGGAAGTAATCCCTTCGATTGTTTGACTGGCCACCTGCCCGAGGCTCTCGCCCGTGATAATGCACTTCGCCTTTAAACGCGTTGCCATACGTTCGGCAATGCGGTACATAAAACGGCGCAATAACGTAATATTCAGCTCGGCGGCGCACTTTTCGTGAATCTCTTCCTGAATATGCGTAACGCTCACGGTATGCAAACGGGTGGTCATAGAGTATCTGGATAATATTTTAGAAAGATCAATTACCTTTTCTTTCGCGCCGTCGTTCGTATACGGGTAACTATGAAAATGCAAAAGTTCAACGTTCAATCCCCGCTTTGCCATCATATAACCCGCCACGGGAGAATCGATCCCGCCCGAAATCAAAAGCAGTCCCTTCCCCGCTGTTCCGACAGGCATTCCGCCAAGTCCCTCTTCAAAGTCTCCGAATACAAGAGCCATACCGCTTTCGCGAATATCGATGTAAACGAGAGACTGCGGCGCGTGTACGTCTACCTTGAGCGCGGGACGCGCGTCAAGAATACGTTCGCCGATTTCCGCATTGATTTCCATTGACGTTTTCGGATATTTTTTATTGCCCCGATGCGTATCGACCTTAAACGTACCCGTATCGGGTGCGACAAGCATAGCCGTCTCGAATATGGAGTTTATATTACTCTCTACAAGATAACCGACTGAATAGGAATGCACACCGAAAACGTTTGCAATACGCGCGCATACCTCCTCGCACAATTCTGCGTCGAACTTTTCGACCAGATATCGTCCGCTTGTACGGCGCAATTCGTGCTTAATACCTTTTAAACTTTTTTCAAGATTGACGGCAAACGCGTGTTCGAAAAAACCGCGATTTTTTCCTTTCAGATGAATTTCAGCATAACGTATAATAACTACTTTTTCCATAACTTTTCCTTATCGCAATAATTTTCGGGCAAGCGAACTTGCCGCTTTATTTAACATATCCGCAGCTTTTTCCGCCTCTTCCAACGTATTCTCGGGAGAAAAACTCAAACGCAGTACTCCGGAAAGCTCCTCTTTTTCTCTGCCGCAAGCCTCAATGACCCGACTGTAAGGTTTCTTCGAAGAACATGCGCTGCCTGTCCCGACGATCAAGCTTTCTTCCTCAAGCATATGTTGCAAAACCTCGCCCCTCAGCGCCCGTGCAGATACGGATAAAATGTAGGGAGAGCCGCTCTCGGAGGAAATTACGGTAAAAAGATTTCTGTCAAGAAGAGACTTTACCCGATCACGTACTGCATAAACTTGTTCCGCTTTTTCTTTCTGATTGCGAAACGTTTCTTCTGCGGCATAATAAAACGCCATAATCCCCAAAACATTTTCTGTCCCGCTGCGATAGCCGTTCTCCTGTCCTCCGCCGAAAACAAGCGGAGATAAGCCGCGGCAATTCTTATTTTTAATGAGCGCGCCGCAACCTTTTAAACCGCCGATTTTATGCGCGCTCACGGTATACAGATCAATATCTTTGCTAAGTTTTACGGGAATTTTTCCGAACGCCTGCACACCGTCGCTCATAAAAACAGTACGGGAATTTTTCCCTTTTACAAGACGAGCAATGGATACGATATCATTTACCGCGCCCGTTTCATTATTCACGTGGATTATGCCGACAAGACTTGTTTTATCGTCTACAAGAGATAAAACGCCCTCAACGGACACGCTGCCGTCCGAGCAAAGCGGTGCAATGCGAACCTCTAAACCGCGATTTTTCAGTTCCTTCGCGCTTTCAAACACCGCCGCATGTTCTCCGCCGCTGATAACAACGTTTCCGCGCTTTGCTGCAGAAAAAATCGCATGGTTATCACCTTCCGTTCCGCCTGAAGTAAAAATCAAATCGAACTGAATCGGATCGGCAACGCATTTTAAAAGAAACTCCCGCGCCGTTTTCAATTCTCCGTGCACTTTAAGCCCCCCGCGGTATCGTGCGGAGGGATTAAAAAAGTGTTCGTTTGTAAAGGCAAGCGCGCGTTCGACCGCACCGGAATTCGGACGGGTCGTTGCCGCATTGTCAAAGTATATCATCTCGTCTCCAACTTATTGCGTCCCGCAGCTAATACGAGATTATTTAAAAGTTCTACGCGAGCCTCTACGATATAAACGCGTTTTTCAATCGAATCGGAATACAAAAAGTAGTAAAACGCTTTATTTTCCATAGGTTCGCGATTGGGCGTCAGATAGCTCGGTTTTGTCTGTACTCCGCGCAACGTATCCTTAAAAGAATCACGCTCGCAAAAACCGATTTTTAATATCTGATCCATTTTAAATGTACGCAAATATTTCCGTTTGCGTCCGTTATAGACCCTTGAAACGCGGAGTTCGTCGTCCACCAAAATATAATCATAGCTTACGTTATATTTTCGTTTGCGGAAAAATAACAGCACTCCCCCGCCAATCAGAAATACAAGCGGCAACAAAAGCATGACGGTCTGAATCGCACGCCCTAAGCCCGATAATTCCGGATCGGTAAAAACGCCCTGAAGAAAAGAAATGCAGAAAAACCCATGAATACCCGCCAATACGAAACAGATCACGGATAACACATGAACAATTGAATATTTCTTTGCCTCCACTTCGCGCCTTGCACTGCCCGCGCTCTCTTCGTAATAGGTATCGCGCACTTAAAATTCCACCTTTCCTTCAAATACTTTTTCAACGCTACCCGTTAGTATCACTCTGCCGTCCGAATTATAATTAACCATCAGATCGCCGCCGCGTACCTTAACGGTGATATCCATATCGTGTTTGCAATAACCGTTGAGAACGCTGGCAACCGCCGCAGCAGCCGCACCTGTACCGCAAGCGAGCGTCTCTCCGTTTCCGCGTTCCCAAACGCGCATTTTTATCGTTGCATCATTGACGACGCGGATAAACTCTACGTTTGTACGTTGCGGGAAATATTTACTGCACTCTATTGCGCGCCCGAGCGTTTCAACGTCGATGTCGTCCACTTTGTCACAGAAAACAACGCAGTGCGGGTTACCGAGATTTACAAGGGTAACTTCATACGTTTTTCCGTTGATTTCCATAGGCTGACGCACGATCTTTTCGCCTTTCCAAATCGAAGGAATTTTATCCCCCGCAAGTTCCGCTACGCCCAAATCAACGCTTGCAGAGCTCACAACGCCGCCGAAAGAGAATACGCTCGTTTCTTTTACGCCGCTATTCGTCTCGATCGTCATCTGTTCCTTGGGAACAATACCCGTTTCATAGAGATACTTTGCAACGCAACGAATCGCATTCCCTGCAATCATTCCTTCCGTACCGTCCTGATTGAAGATACGCATTTTTGCATCCGCAACTTCCGAGCGTTCCATAAGAACGATTCCGTCGCCGCCGATCCCGAAATGCCTGTTCACAAAGTTGACGGCAAGCGATTCGGGACAGGTGATTTTTCCGTCCATATCCTCGAAGTAAATGTAATCATTCCCGCAGGACTGCATTTTGACAAAGCTAATTTCCGTCTTTTTCGTGCGGAGCGCATTAATGTCAACAAGTTCCGTATTGTATTCCGTAAATTTACTTGCAATAATATCGCAAAGCGCATTTGCCGTATCGAGCGAGGTTAAAACGGTAATTCCAAGCAGAATCGCATGATGATGAAGTTCAATATAGTCGTTGATAGAATCAACGTCAGTTTTACCCGTATAAATAACGTAGTCGATTTTCCCCTCGTCCATAAGCGACGAAACCTGTTTTGTCGCCTTCAAACGGTCGACAACGGTAACATCGATACCCAAAGCGGAAATCACCTGCGCCGTACCGGCAGTCGCATAAATGTTACAACCAAGATCGGCAAATTTTTTCGCAATCGAAACGATTTCAAACTTGTCCTGATCGTTGACCGTAAAGTAAACGCCGACAGGTTTTTCTTTGGTAGGATGGCACATTTTAAAACCCGCCGATACAAGTCCCTTAAACAGCGCCTCTTCAAAGGTTTTTCCGATCCCGAGCACTTCGCCCGTGGACTTCATCTCCGGACCGAGTTGCGAATTGACGTCGTTTAATTTTTCAAAACTGAATACAGGAACTTTAACGGCAACGTACGGCGAATTAGGATACAGTCCCGTACCGTAACCAAGTTTTTTAAGTTTTGCCCCCACCATAATTTTAGTCGCAAGTTCGACCATGGGTACGCCCGTCACCTTGGAAATATACGGGATCGTACGCGACGCGCGCGGGTTTACTTCAATCACGTAAAGCTTGTTCTCATAAATCAGATACTGAATATTGATAAGTCCCTTCGTCTTTAAAGAAAGCGCAAGCTGCGTAGATACTTCAACAATCTTTTTGAGCATCGCGTCGCTCAAATGATAAGGAGGATAAACGGCAATCGAGTCTCCCGAATGCACGCCCGCGCGTTCAATGTGTTGCATAACTCCGGGGATTAACACGTCCTTTCCGTCGGAAATCGCATCCACTTCAAGCTCGGTGCCCATAAGATATTTATCGCAAAGCACGGGATTTTCGATATGCTGCGCCAAAATCACGTCCATATAGCGAGAAATATCATTTTCGGTAAATGCAATCGTCATATTCTGACCGCCGATTACGTAGGAAGGACGAAGCAGTACGGGATAACCTAGTTTCTCCGCAGCATGGATCGCCTCTTCTTTTGTCATAACGGTCATTCCCTTCGGACGGGCGATATTGAACTGTTCGAGGAGCGCGTCGAACCGCTCGCGATCCTCCGCCATATCCACGCTGTCAGCGCTCGTACCGAGGATACGCACCCCTTTCTTCGCCAGATAAGCGCACAATTTAATAGCGGTCTGTCCGCCGAACGTAATCACAACGCCGTAAGGCTTTTCCACGTCGAGCACGTTTTGCACGTCCTCGGGCGTGAGCGATTCAAAATAAAGCCTGTCCGCAGTATCGAAGTCGGTGGAAACCGTCTCGGGATTGTTATTGATGATAATCACTTCATAGCCGAGTTTTTTGAGCGCCCAAACGCAGTGAACGGACGAATAATCAAACTCGATTCCCTGCCCGATACGAATAGGTCCCGACCCGATTACGACAACCCGCTTTTTCGTGCTCTTATCGACAAAACGCTTTGCCTCATCGTGTTCAACGGGATCAAACGTCGAATAGAAATACGGTGTCTGCGCGGAAAATTCCGCCGCACAGGTATCAACCATTTTAAAGCATGCTCTACGGTGCGCGGGCAATTTCTGTCCGCTGAATTTTTCGAGGCACTTATCGGTATACCCAAGCGTCTTTCCCTCAAGGTATTCGTCCTTCGTCAATTTTTTCCCTGTAATCGCATTTTCATACGCAACAAGGTTATTCAGCTTATTTAAGAACCAATGGTCGATTTTTGTAATGTTGTAGATCGTATCAACCGATACGCCTTTTTTCAACGCAGCATAAACGACAAACAAGCGCTCGTCCGTTGTTTTTTGCAATTCCGCCTCCAGAGCGGCTTTATCCATATCGATAAATTTAGGATGATTGATATCCGAAAGCGAAATCTCAGCGCCGCGCACAGCTTTCATAATCGCTTGTTCAAAAGATGAACCGATCGCCATAACCTCTCCCGTCGCTTTCATGCGCGAACCAAGTTCCCGCTTTGCGTACAGGAATTTATCGAACGGCCATTTGGGAAGTTTGACAACAACGTAGTCTATCGTGGGTTCGAAACAAGCATACGTTTTACCCGTAACGTCGTTTTTAATTTCGTCAAGCGTGTACCCGAGCGCGATCTTGCTCGCAACCTTTGCAATCGGAAAACCGGTTGCTTTACTTGCAAGCGCAGAAGAGCGCGACACACGGGGATTTACCTCAATGACCGCATATTCAAAACTCGTCGGATGCAGAGCAAATTGGCAGTTACAACCGCCCTCGATCCCAAGTTCATTAATGATATCGAGCGATGCCGTTCTTAGCATTTGGAATTCCTTATCGGAAAGCGTTACGGCAGGCGCTATAACGATCGAGTCTCCCGTATGCACGCCGACAGGGTCAAAGTTTTCCATCGAGCAGACGGTAATTACGTTACCTTTTGCATCACGAATCACTTCGAACTCGATCTCTTTCCAACCGCCGATATATTTTTCGATAAGCACCTGCGTAATGGGAGAAAGCATAAGTCCGTTATGCGCAATCAAACGAAGCTCCTCTTCCGTCTTTGCAACGCCGCCTCCCGCGCCGCCGAGCGTAAATGCAGGACGCACAATAACGGGATAACCGAGACTTTCGGCAATCTTTACGCAATCCTCCACATTATAAGCGATATCCGACGGAACAACGGGCTGACCGATTTTTTCCATCGTCTCTTTGAAAAGCTCGCGATCCTCCGCGCGATCGATCGCATCGAGTTTTGTTCCAATGAGTTTAACGCCCCATTTATCGAGGAACCCGTCCTTCGCGAGTTTACAACCCATAGTAAGTCCCGTTTGCCCGCCAAGCGAGGCAAGCAACGAATCAGGACGCTCTTTGATAATTATGCGTTTTAAACTGTCCTCCGTAAGTGGTTCGAGATAAATCTCGTCCGCAAGCATTTTGTCCGTCATAATCGTGGCGGGGTTGGAATTGCAAAGAACAACGTTGACGCCCGCATCTTTCATAACGCGGCAAGCTTGCGCGCCCGCATAGTCGAATTCCGCTGCCTGACCGATAACAATCGGGCCCGAGCCGATAACCAATACTTTTTTAATGTCGCTTCTCTTTGGCATAACTTAGCACTCCTTACCCATGCGGGCAATAAATTCGTCGAAAAGGAAATTAGCGTCAAGCGGCCCGCCGCAAGCTTCCGGATGAAACTGCACGGTGAACGCGTTGAGTTCGGGATAATCCACGCCTTCGCACGTACCGTCATTTACGTTCACATAGCTGAGCGCGCCCGTTTTGAGCGAGTCTGATACGACTTCGTAACCGTGATTCTGAGAGGTAATAAATACCCGTCCCGAAGAGAGTTGTTTTACGGGTTGATTAGCGCCTCTGTGCCCGTACTTCATCTTGCGCGTCACACCGCCCATAGCAATAGCAAACATCTGGTGCCCGAGGCAAATCCCGAAAATCGGCTTTTTCCCCGCTACTTTTTTAATGTTGGATATAATTTCGGTATTTTCCGCAGGGTCCCCCGGTCCGTTCGTAAGCATGATACCGTCGGGATTCATTGCAAGCGCCTCCTCTGCGGGAAAGTTGGCAGGGACGACCGTAACGTTACAACCGCGCCTTAAAAGTTCGCGCTCGATATTGTATTTTGCGCCGTAATCATAAAGCACTACCTTTTTACCCTTTCCCGTACCGTGCGTTACCGCCTGTGTTTGCGTAACTGCCTTTACCGCATCTTTTACGCGGTATTCGCTCAGCATGCTTAAATCGGTTAGCGGTTTAAAAGTGATCGCCGCATTCATTACGCCCGCTTCGCGCACCGTACGCGTCAGTTCTCGCGTATCGATACCGTATACACCCGGAATATTCTGCTCCTTTAAAAAACTGTCCAAGGTGGTGACGCAACGGAAGTTGGATGGCGCATCGCATTTTTCACGCACGATATATGCCGTAATCCAACTCTTTCGGCTTTCAAAATCGGGGGGAATCACGCCGTAATTTCCGATCAGCGGAAACGTCTGCGTTACAATCTGTCCATAGTAGCTGGGATCGGTAAGCGTTTCGAGATATCCCGTCATTCCCGTCGTGAACACAAGTTCGCCGATCGTCTCTCGCTCCGCCCCGAAAGAGCGTCCCTCGAACACCTTGCCGTTTTGCAATGTTACATAAACTTTCTTATCCATGCTCGTATCGTCCTTCCGTTTTTCTTATTATCGTTTATTTCATAAGCTTGCAAAGCACAGCTTTTTGCGCATGCAAGCGGTTTTCCGCCTCTTCGAATATTTCGTCCGCGTGAGCTTCGAATACGTCTGCCGTAATTTCTTCGCCGCGGTGCGCAGGTAAACAATGTTGCACCATCGCATCATTTTTTGCCGCGCGCATATTATCGGCATTGATCTGAAATCCCTTAAACGCTTTAATTCTTTTCTCCTTTTCCTCTTCTTGTCCCATCGAAGCCCATACGTCGGTATACACGACGTCCGCGTCGCGCATCGCCTCGGAAACGTCCTCGGTTATCGTAAAATCTCCGTTCTCCTTTGCCCATGTCATAAGCGCCGCATCGGGTTCGTAACCCTTC
This sequence comes from uncultured Christensenellaceae bacterium, assembly GCA_910586985.1. Classification (GTDB taxonomy): domain Bacteria; phylum Bacillota; class Clostridia; order Christensenellales; family Borkfalkiaceae; genus Gallimonas. The sequence continues at coordinate 26,791 of CAJUKK010000007.1, forward strand.
GGACATGCAATAGAAAACTTCATGCCCGTTTTAATACAACCTACCATTAGCGAATTTGCCATATTGTTTCCGTCGCCCACAAAACAAAGTTTCAGACCGCGAAAAGACCCTTTACATTCACGAATCGTCATCAGATCGGCAAGTACCTGACAAGGATGTGCGTAATCGGTCAAACCGTTGATAATCGGAATACTGCCGTATTGGGCAAGATCCTCTACTTCCTTTTGCTCGAAGGTACGAATCATGATTCCGTCGAGATATCGCGACAGTACCCGTGCAGTGTCCTCTACCGGCTCGCCGCGCCCGATCTGCAAATCGCGATTGGAAAGAAAGAGCGCGTAACCGCCAAGCTCGTACATTCCGACTTCAAACGAAACGCGCGTACGAGTCGAGGACTTTTGGAATATCATGCCGAGCTTTTTCCCTTTTAAATATTCTCCTGCGACCCCGTTCTTGCGCTCGTATTTCAACTGATCCGCCAAATTAAGTACGGTCAGAATTTCCTCTTTGGAAAGATCCGCAAGTTTAAGTAGATGTTTCATGCCTTAATACCTCCCTGAATATTGTTAAACCTTCATCCATTTCTCTCTTTGTTATATTGAGCGGCGGGACAATTCTCACACGCTCATGCGCCGTTAAAACGAGCAATCCCTTTTCAAGACATTTTTTTGCAATATCTTTGGAGTTCCCGTTCACTTCGAGTCCGATCATCAAGCCAAGACCCGTTACAGCTTTAACGCCGTCGATCGCCCTCAGTTTCGTGCGCATATAATCCCCTTTGGCACGTACTTCAAGCAGAAAATTTTCGTCAAGACGTTCTATCACATTTACTGCGCCCGCACAACATACGGGATTTCCGCCGAACGTTGACCCGTGGTCGCCGGCTTTTAACGTATGTTCCGTCTTACGGAAGAACAGACATGCTCCGATAGGAAGACCTCCGCCCAATCCTTTCGCCGTTGTCACGATATCCGGCGAAATACCGAACTGTTCGTAAGAATACAGCGTACCCGTTCTGCCGTTACCCGACTGAACTTCGTCGCATATTAACAGAACGTCCCGCTCTTTACAAAAAGTTTCAAGACTCTTTATAAAGTTCTTATCCAGCGTTTTTACGCCGCTCTCGCCCTGCACGCATTCAATGATAACCGCGCACGCCGTATCACCCGCCGCACGCCGTATCGCCTCGATATTCGCGTCTGCCGATACAACCTCGGGCACAAACGGATCAAAATATTTATGAAAAACCTCCTGTCCCGTCGCCGTCACGGTAAACAACGTTCTGCCGTGAAAACTTCCGTTAAGACTTACGATCTTTGCGCGCCCTGCGCCGTATTTTTCAAAAGAATATTTCCGCGCCGCTTTCAATGCGCATTCGTTTGCTTCCGCACCTGAATTAGCAAAAAACACCCGCCGCGCCCCCGTCCGCGCGCACAGCAACTCCGAAAGCTTAGCCTGCGGTTCGCAATAATAATAATTACTGACGTGCTGAATTTTATCAAGTTGTTCTTTGACTGCGTTCTTCCATGCTTCGTCGCACGCGCCGAATACGTTTACGGCAATTCCGGAGCCGAAATCGATGTACTCTTTCCCTTCGGTATCCGTAAGCGTCGCACCGCGTCCGCCGACGAACGCCACGGGAAAACGGGAAAACACCTCTGCTCCGTACGCATCGTCTAAATTTTTAATATGTTCAAAATCCATAACGTTTCCTTATAACCGTGAAAAAGGACTGATTAAAAAATCAGTCTCCCTTTAAAAACATTGTCCCCATACCTTCATCGGAGAATAATTCAAGTAACACGGAATGATTTACCCTTCCGTCCGTAATAAACACGCGATTGACGCCGTTACGGATCGCCTCTAAACAGCAATTGACTTTGGGAATCATGCCGCCTGAAATAATCCCCTCTTTAATAAGCGACGGAATATCCGATACGAACACCTTACGAATCAAGCTGTTCTCATCGTCTTTATCCTGCAAAAGTCCCTTTGTATCCGTCATAAGTATCAAACTCTCGGCTTTTAACGCGCCCGCAATTTCTGCCGCGGCGGTATCGGCGTTCACATTATAAATATTTCCCTCTTCGTCATATCCGACTGTGGAAATTACGGGTAAATATCCGGCGTTTAAACAATCGTCAATAATCTCCGTATTTACATTTATAATTTCACCGACATATCCGAGTTGTTCGTTTTGTTTTTTACAACGGAGCATATTTCCGTCGATTCCGCACAATCCGATCGACTTTGCCCCCATTGCCCCAAGCATATGCACAAGCGATTTATTTACCTTACCTGCAAGTACCATGCGCACGACTTCCGCCGTCTCTTCGTCCGTATAACGCAGTCCCCCGATAAACTTCGACTCGATCCCCATTCGCTTTAACGTCTGTGAAATTTCAGGGCCGCCGCCGTGCACAAGCACGACCTTGATCCCGACAAACCGCAACCACGTAAGATCGCGCATTACGGACATTTTAAAATCATCGCCGAGCATGGCGTTTCCGCCATACTTGATCACCAGAACTTTATTCTGATATTTTTCAATATAGGGCATCGCTTCGAGAAGAAGATCCGCCTGCTGCTGTTTGTCAATCACGTTCTGTAATCTCCGTTGATTTTTACGTAATCATATGTGAGATCGCAACCCCAAGCCACCGCTGTGCCGCGTCCGTCGTTTAATTGCACGTCGATAACTATCTCATTTTCAGAAAGAACTTTTTTGGCAGTTTCCTCTGAAAATTCAATCCCTCTCCCGCTGTCGCAAACGGGCAATTCCCCTAACCGCGACTTAAACGCTACAGCTATTTTATCGACGTCGATTTTTGCTCCCGAATAACCGAGCGCGCACAAAACGCGTCCCCAATTTGCATCCGCTCCAAAAAGAGCCGCTTTTAAAAGGTTGGAATTGATCACTGATTTTGCCGCAAGCCGCGCGTCCTTTTTACTCTTCGCGCCGCTTACTCTGCATTCGATTAATTTCGTCGCGCCTTCGCCGTCTGCGGCAAGCATACGGCAAAGCGTTGAAGTCACTCTGTGCAACGCGTCGCAAAAACATCTGAAATCCTTACCGGACGCAACAATTTCTCTATTTCCTGCTAATCCGCTCGCCATAATACAGAGCGTGTCGTTTGTAGAAGTATCCCGATCGACGCTTAGCATATTCAACGAATCTTTCACGTCTGCCAAAATCGCCTTCCTGAGCATGGCAGGTGAAATATCGGCATCTGTAGTAATGAACATGAGCATTGTCGCCATATTCGGGCATATCATTCCGACGCCTTTACATATCGCGCCGATTCTTACTGCTTTGCCGTCTAATTCAAAGGAAAAAGAAACTTCTTTTATTACGGTATCGGTCGTCATGATCGCTTCGGCGGCGGCGGTACTATTGTCGCCGAGTCCTTTTACAAGCTCGCCCATACCGTTTGCAATAGGGTCGATGGAAAGCTTTTGCCCGATCACGCCCGTAGATGCGACAACAACGTCCGAATGCGGAATACCCGTATGTTCTTCAACAAGCCGACACATCTCTTCCGCAATCTCCATCCCGTTCGCATTGCAAGTATTGGCATTGCCGCTGTTTACGATCACTGCCTGCGCAAAGCCGTCCGCAACATTCTTTTGGGTGACAAGGATAGGCGCGCCTTTCACAAGATTGGTGGTATAGACGCAAGCCGTCGCGCATTTTTTATCCGCAACGATAAGAGCGAGGTCTTTTTTAATTTTATTTTTGCGGATTCCGCAATGCACGCCGTTCGCGCGGAATCCTTTGGGCGCACAAACTCCGCCCGCAATCTCTTGAATCATACTTTTATTTTTACCCTATCTTTTTTATTATATCACAAAGAAACGCTCTCGTCAAGTCCCAGAGCGATATTCATATTCTGAATTGCAGCTCCGCTCGCACCTTTTCCCAGATTATCCAGCCGCGCCGTTAAAAGCAACTGCTCTTTGTTTCCGTTTACAAGTATCTCTAAATAATTTGTACCGTTCAGCGTGTTTGCCGATATATACCCGCTCGTCTCCTTCCCGACCCGCACAAACCTGCAACCCGAATAGTGCGCACTGTAAATTTCCGCCAACTCGTCTACACTTACCGAGTGTTTAAAAGCCGATGCATGCAAGGGGACGTTTACCGTCATTCCCGCGTAATAATCGCAGACGTACGGCGTAAAAATCGGCGACAGCTTTAAACCGCTGTGCAGTTTCATCTCCGGTACGTGCTTATGATCGAGTCCGAGCGCATACAACCGCGGGGTGTCGAGCGCGCAGTCTCTTTCCTTTGATTCGTAAGCCTCTATCCCCTTTTTCCCCGCGCCTGAATATCCGCTCACTGCATGACAGATCACTTTCGTATCCGCAGGCAAGATCCCGTTCTTTATAAGCGGATAAATAAGCGCGATAAATCCGCTTGCATAGCACCCAGGATTAGCAATCCGCTTGCTGTTTGCAATTTTTTCGCGATGCGCCAAAGAAAGCTCGGGAAATCCGTAAACCCAATCCGCGTGTGTTCGATGCGCCGTGGACGCGTCGATCACCACCGTATTTTTATTTTCGATAAGCGAAACGGCTTCCCGCGCCGCATCGTCGGGCAAACACAAAATCGCCACGTCTGCGTCGTTCAGAGCATCCTTACGCGCAGATACGCTTTTACGTAAACTTTCGGAAAGCGAGACGAGTAAGATATCGTCCCGCTTTTCAAGCCGTTCATAAATGCGAAGTCCCGTTGTCCCCGCCTTTCCGTCAATAAATACTTTTTTCATTCTGAATTGTAAGAATAATGATTATTTGAGTTTTTTCGCGTCGAGCAACGCCTTAACTTTCAGCGGCAATCCGAACAAATTGATAAACCCTTCGGAATCCTTTTGCGAATATGCCCCCCCGTCGTCGTCAAACGTTGCGATATCCTCGCTGTAAAGCGAATTGGGCGAAGCAATTCCCGCGCTTGAAATATTACCTTTATAAATACGAAGTTTTACGTCGCCCGTAACGGTCTCCTGCGTCTTTTCGACAAAAGCGGAAAGCGCCTCGCGCAGCGGCGTAAACCAAAGACCGTCGTAAACAAGCTCGCCGAACTTTACGGCAACGAGCTGTTTATAATGCATGGTTGCCTTGTCAAGACAAATGGTTTCAAGTAAACGATGCGCCTCATAGAGAACCGTACCGCCCGGAGTTTCGTATACACCGCGCGACTTCATGCCGACAAGACGGTTTTCCACAAGATCCACAAGTCCAACGCCGTTTTCACCGCCTATTTTATTCAGCGTTTCAATCAGCTCGACTGCTCCCATCTTTTTACCGTCCACCGAAGTCGGAATCCCCTTTTCGAAATGAATCGTCGTGTACGTCGGTTTATCGGGCGCTTGCATAGGAGAAACGCCAAGTTCGAGGAATCCCTCTTTTTCATAGAGCGGTTCGTTCGCCGGATCTTCGAGATCGAGTCCCTCGTGCGATAAATGCCATAAATTTTTATCTTTCGAGTAATTCGTTTCACGGTTAATTTTAAGAGGAATGTTATGCGCCTCCGCATATTCGATCTCTTCTTCTCGGCTTTTAATATCCCAGATTCTCCAAGGCGCGATTATCGCCATCTCAGGCGCAAATGCCTTGATCGTCAGTTCGAAACGTACCTGATCGTTACCTTTTCCCGTACAGCCGTGACAGATCGCATCGGCATGCTCTTTTTTTGCAATATCCACGATCGCTTTGGCAATAACGGGACGGGCAAACGAAGTGCCGAGAAGATACTTATCCTCGTAAAGCGCGCCCGCCTGCATGGTCGGATAAATGTAGTCCTCGATAAATTCTTTCTTTAAATCGAGCACGTATAATTTGGACGCGCCCGTTTTTTTCGCTTTTTCTTCAAGTCCGTCAAGCTCCGTCCCCTGTCCGACGTCGCCCGATACCGCAACAACTTCGCAATTATCATAATTCTCTTTCAACCAAGGAATTATGATCGACGTATCTAACCCGCCCGAATAGGCAAGCACAACTTTTTTTATCTTTTTTTCCATAACGACACCTCGTAACAAAATCTTTATTATTATACACTCCCGCCTGCCGTTCCGTCAAGCGGAATTAGACTTATTAAATAAAATATTTCCGCAAAAATGAATAATTTTACATTTCAATTTCTATTTTATACAAATATATCTTATAAAATTGCATAATTTTACATTTCAGCCTCGGGCAATTCAGGATAAAAAAGTTTTATTTCTTCAACCGTAAACTGCTCTTCGAAATGTTTGGAAAACCATACTTTTCTATAAAAAATAAATTTATCCCGCGAGTCGCGCGTCTCAAACGTTGCAATAAATTTTTTACGCGAAACTTTAACGCCGACACACCCCATACCTGCATCATAAGTAAACGTTTTACGCCTTGTTTTCACGTGCAAAACTTTATCGGTTATTTCGAATCCAACGACTGCGCCCATCGAAACGTACATTGCATAAACGCAATAAGCGGCAATCAGCGCTACGACAAGCGCGGCGGATATGATCCAAAATCCGATATAACCGCTGAAAGCATAGGCGAAACAGATTAAAGCAGCGGGTATCATTACAACCGCAAACCCTATAAACATGCGTCTCATAATAGTCACGTAGCGCGCAACCCCTTCTTTTGAAATCACTCTGCGCATCTTTCGCCCTCCGCACGGTCTTTAAACTGTACGCGGAACTGTGAAAATACTTCTGCGCCCGATCTCGCTTCAATCACAGTAGTCCCGTCCGGAAAATCTTTACGGTAAAACGTAAGTTCGACGTTTTCCCTTGCCTGTTTGCCGTATACGATATGAAAGCTGTCTATCCTACGCGTGCGCAGCTCTTCTATCGTAAAACAATCGAAAAAGAAATCGGCATAACGCGTATTGTTTGCATGCAAATAGTGGTCGCAGTGACTGTTTTTTACCTGCATACGATAACATTCGTACCCTTCGCCGTTGAGTTTCGGAATCTTCCAATTAGGAACCTCTACCGTTTTTTCGTTACGGTAAGGGCAATTTTCGTGCACATCGCTGAGCCTGTCCGCCGTCAGGAGTGAAAAATCCTGCGTGTCGACAAGACACCACCTTGAAGCCGCTACTGCGCAAATTCTCCCGTCCGACCCCGAAATACGGTAATCGCGCTCAAAAATCACGTGACGAGGAGGCAAAGGCCACGTTTCGACGGTAAGAATTTCCTCAACTTTTACAGGACTAATTAATTTACAATATGTATTTACAATAATAAAGCCGCATCCGCGTTTCTTCAAAGACTTTTGCCCGAATCCTAGCTCATCCGCACTCTTTCCCGCAGATTCCTGCGCAAGGGAAAGTATGGCGGACGGTTTGAGTTCGTCGCAAAAATCAAGATCGGAATGACGCAACGGATACGACTGTTTGTTACAATAATCACTCATATGTAAAATATTATAGCACAGCAAAAAATCAAAGTCAACATTTCGGAAAAGATCGCGTCTATTTTATACAAACTTTATTACGTTTAATCTCCCGAAGCGGAGAGCGACAAAAAAGACAGCACTCCTACCGTAATCGCCGCCGCAATTTTCTCCTGATACTCTTTTGTGACAAGTAATTTTTCATCCTCTGCATTTGACAAAAAACCGCACTCTGTAATTACGGACGGATAGTCGCTGCAATTTAAAATATAATAATCTCCTACAAGCGCATCCGACTTTTTAACGCACTCTTCCATCTCGTTGAACGAAGTTTGGATAAGGCAAGCAAGCGTTTTAGCCTGTTCAAAACCTTTACGGTAAAACACTTGCGCTCCACGGCGGTCATGCAAGGAAAAAAAGTTCTGATGCACCGAAATCACAAGCGCAGGAGTATTCTTTTTAATCACTTCAGCACGCGCTTTCATGTCGCGTCTTTTATATCCCGACGTTGCCGCGCCGTATAATCCCGCCTCCGTCTTACGCGTTAAAACCACGTTAAGCCCGGCATCCTCTAACCGTGCCGCCAAAATTCGCGTAAGCGAGAGATTTACGTCGCTCTCTTTCATGCCGGTGTTGATTCCCACCACTCCTCCGTCGATTCCGCCGTGTCCCGCATCGAGAACAACGGTAAAACGCCGAGTCTCCGCCACGGAAGTCACCGTAAGCGCATAACAACACACCCCTACCGTAAACGCAAGCGCAAGAAACAGACAAATAAATCCGAATGAAACTCTGTGCCGATAAAAAAATTTCATAGAATATCGTATGACGGGGCGGACAAAAATATTTGTCCGCCCCGTCATTTTTATTTTTTCAAACTATTTTCCCTGCAAATATTCGTCAATCGCTTTGGCTGCGGCTTTTCCTGCTCCCATCGCAAGAATAACCGTCGCCGCGCCCGTAACAGCATCGCCGCCCGCATAAACGCCGTCAAGGCTTGTTTTTCCCGTCTCGTCGGCAATAATTTCACCGCGCGGCTTAGTGTCAAGTCCCGCAGTCGTCTGTCTGATAAGGGGATTAGGCGACGTTCCAAGCGCCATAATCACACAGTCCACAGGTATCTCGAACTCGCTGTTCGCTTTTTCGACCGGACGGCGGCGACCGCTTGCATCCGGTTCGCCAAGCTCCATTTCCACGCACTTAAGTCCGACAACGTTATCGTCTCCGTCCGTAAGCACTTCTACAGGATTTGTAAGCAAACGAAAAACGATCCCCTCTTCTTTTGCGTGTTCAATTTCTTCACGCCGTGCGGGCAGTTCGGCATCCGATCGTCTGTATATAATATAAACTTCGTCCGCACCCATCCGCTTTGCCGATCGAGCGGCATCCATGGCAACGTTACCGCCCCCTACGACCGCAATACGTTTAGCGCGAAGAATGGGCGTTTCGCTATCTTCTTCGTAAGCTTTCATAAGGTTACTGCGGGTAAGATATTCGTTTGCGGAAAACACACCCTTTCCGTCCTCGCCGCGAATATTCATAAATCTGGGTAACCCTGCGCCCGTTCCGATAAATACCGCCTCGAATCCGTATTCCGTCTTTAATTCTTCAATCGTGAGCACTCTTCCGATCACCATATTGGTCTCTATTTTTACCCCGATTGCTTTGAGATTCTCAACTTCTTTTTTTACTATATCCTTAGGCAAACGAAACTCCGGAATCCCGTATACAAGTACGCCGCCGGCAAGATGCAGCGCCTCGAATACCGTAACGTCGTAACCTTTTTTCGCAAGATCGCCCGCACAGGTTAGCCCGGCAGGTCCGGAACCGATCACCGCAACTTTTCTCCCGTTGCTTTCAATTTTCTTGGTCACAGTAGTCGCATTCGCGTTATGATAATCCGCAACAAAGCGTTCAAGCCGTCCGATCCCGACGGGTTCGCCCTTAATGCCGCGCGTACATTTGCCCTCGCATTGCGTCTCCTGCGGGCAAACTCTGCCGCAAACGGCGGGAAGCGCAGACGTACGCGAAATAACTTCGTAAGCCTCTTCAAACTTTCCCTCTGCAACCAGCGCAATAAATTCGGGAATCATAACCCCGACGGGACATCCGGATACGCACGGACGATTTTTGCATGCGATACAGCGCTGCGCTTCCGAAATCGCCGTTTCCGCATCATATCCAAGCGCTACCTCTTCGAAATTCGAATTCCGCACCATCGGCGGTTGCACGGGCATATCATGCTTTTTTAAATCCATATTAAAGCGCGCCATATCAATTTATCTCCTTTTGAAAGAGGTTGCAGTGCTTTTCCCTCGCGCGGCTTTCAAACTCCGCATACGTTTTAGAGCGTTTCATCGCGGAATCGAAGTCGATAAGGTGCGCGTCGAAATCAGGCCCGTCCACACAGGCAAATTTCATCTCTCCTCCAACCGTCAGCCGACAGCCGCCGCACATTCCCGTACCGTCGATCATGATCGGATTCATACTCGCAACCGTTTTAACGCCGTACGGCTTTGTTGCCTGCGCTACAAACTTCATCATAATCAGCGGTCCGATCGTAATTACTTCGTCAAATTTTTCGCCCGATTCCAGCAAACGGATCAACGGCATACAAACGTTTCCTTTTTCGCCGTAACTTCCGTCGTCCGTTACCATATACATCCGATTGGACGCCGCTTTAAATTCATCTTCGAGAATAACGAGGTCTTTATTGCGAAACCCGACGATCGAAGTAACCTCACAGCCGAGTTCATGCAAACGTCTTGCAACGGGCAATGCGATAGCACACCCTACGCCTCCGCCGACGACGGCAACCTTTTTTAATCCGTCAAGCTCCGTCGGTTTCCCGAGCGGGCCTGCAAAATCAGGAATATATTCGCCTTCCGACTTACTGTTCAGCGCCATCGTTGCACCGCCGACCACCTGAAATATAACGGTAACCGTTCCGTTCTCCTTATCCGTCCCCGCAACCGTGAGCGGAATGCGTTCCCCGCGCTCATCGGCACGCAAAATAATAAACTGCCCCGCAAGCGCTTTTTTTGCAATAAAAGGAGCTTCTATTTCCATGAGCGTGACCGTAGGATTGAGGCTCCGCTTTTTCTTAATCAGAAACATAATTACCTCCGTCGTATTTGTTATATTATATATAAACGGTCGATATTTGTCAAATACTTCGTAATCATTGGCGAAGGGAAAAATTGTATATGCAAAATAGAAACAAATACTTGACCTTTGAAAACAAATCTGTTATACTCATAATTAGTTCAATTAATAAACTAAATATTTGGAGAGTAAAATGACGAAAGTGAAAATCGTAACTGATTCGAACAGCGGCATTACCCAAGCGGAAGCGGAAAAACTGGGAATTTCCGTTCTCCCGATGCCCTTTCTGATCAACGGAGAAGAGTATTTCGAAGATGTCAATCTTTCACAGGCTCAATTTTACGAGCATCTGAAAGGCGACGCCTCGGTATCCACTTCGCAACCTGCGGTAGGCAGCGTAACAGAACTTTGGGACAAGTTAATGGCAAACTACGACGAAATCGTACATATTCCTATGTCGAGCGGACTGTCGGAGTCATGCCATACGGCAGAAGGACTTGCGCGTGAATATCAGGGTAAAGTGCAGGTCGTTAATAATCAGCGTATATCCATTACACAAAAACAGAGCGTTTACGACGCTTTAAAACTCGCACAAGAAGGAAAGAGTGCAAAAGAAATCAAAGATATTCTGACTGAAACCAAGATGGACAGCAGTATCTATATTTCGCTCGACACGCTTAAATACTTAAAAAAAGGCGGAAGGCTCACCCCTGCCGCGGCGCTTGTCGGTACGTTGCTTAGAATCAAACCCGTTTTACAAATCCAAGGCGAAAAGCTCGACGCTTTTAAAAAAGTTCATACTTTAAAGCAAGCTAAGGAAGTTATGACCGCCGCTTTGAAATCGGATTTAGAAACACGTTTTGCTCAATTTGTAAAAGCAGGCGAAATGCGCATTGCCGTTGCACACACCTCTAATTATGAAGAAGCGGAAAAATTTAAAAAAGAATTGCAGGAGATGTTCCCCGCAATTCCCGTTATATTCTGCGATCCGCTGTCGCTGAGCGTATCCTGTCATATCGGCCCCGGAGGGCTTGCATGCGCTTGTATGCGCGCGCTTTGATCGGAATTAAACGCACCGAGCCGTCCTCTTTGGGGGACGGCTTTTTAAAATCCGTTTTTCTTTTTGAGAAAAAAGCCGCGCTGACGCGTCTCGACCAAATGATATTCCTGTTCGCGCTTTAAATCGAATACAGAATGACTTTTAGGCGTCGCAAATAACAACTTTCCCCCAACGTCCGCAGCTTCGGCAAACCCGCTGGCGCACAGACAGACGGGAACTCCGTATAAAAACGCACCCGCACGGATCAGGGTCTGTTCAAGACTCTCGTTAAGCTCCTCGAATATGCAAAGAGCAAGCTCCGCCCCGCAAATGGAGAGCGTTTCAATCACACGGGGGAAATACAGGTCTTCGGCAACAATAATGCCGATTCTTCCCGCCGAGGTATCGTATATTTTAATTCCGGCTCCCGCGCGAAAGGGCGTACCGTCGATCCGGTTTACCATATCCGATACGCCGAGTATTCGTCCTTTTTCCGCCACAACAACCGATTTACGGCGAACACCGCGCGCATCGGTATAGCACCCGCATACAACGACGTTTTTCGCCTCTTTTGATAGAAGCGCCGCGTCCTCGAACAAACTCGTCTCCCCTTTTAGCTCTCGCTCATAACTCACTTCGCCGAGCGCGTGAAAAGAAAAGCAGACGATATCCGTTTCCGCTCCGATAAATTTTTCACCGTATTCGCCTAAATCGCCGTCCGTTACAAAACAAATCCGCATATTCTCTCCCCGTTTATTGTACGGGATAGCAATAAAATAGGTGCAAAAAAACCGACCGTTCTGGTCGGCTTTTTCATGTTATTCGGTTTTTTCCTCCGTCTGCGTAACTTCCGCAGCATTTTTATCTTCGAAAACCTCTTCCTCGGCATTGCGTTTTTCAATCGCCTCTTTAACGTTTGCCTTAACCTCGTCGCGCATTTTTTGTACTTTTGTCAGCGCCTTGATTATAATAAACAGAACAAGCGCGATAAGAATGAAATTAATGATGGCATTAATAAATGCGCCCCAATCGATATATATCGACTGCGTCAGATCAAGAACACCGTTTTCATCGTAGCCGCGTACGAGAAAAGTATAAACTTCACTCAAAGAGTCTTTTCCGAGAATCGCCGCTAAAATCCAATTGATAATGGGTTTTAAAATATTATTGCTTAACGCGGTAACGATCGCAGTAAAAGCGCCGGCAATGATAACGCCGACAGCCATGTCAAGCACATTCCCGCGTGAAATGAACTCTTTAAACTCCTTCCAGAACCCCTTTTTTTCTTCCTTCTCCTTCTTAGACATTTTTTACCTCCCGTATTTATTAATATTTTTTTTCAAACGTTTCATTATCCGCCTCGAAGGCATTTTATTTAAACGAAATCTCCAATTCCCCTGCTCTTCCCCGGGATAGTTCATACGGTTGTCATTATTGAGCGCAAGTAAATCCTGTACGGGAATCACGGCAAGTTCCGCATCGCATTCAAGCGCCATCTGCACGAATGCATTACATGCGCTTTTTTCCGTCGGAGCAAGTTTTAACGCAATACCGCGCTCGGCAAGCTCGGACGCAACACGCGAACGGCAAAGAATATAGTCCTCTGCGCTCAGCTCGTTTACGTATCCCGCCACTGTGGAATTATCGTGAGTGCCTGTATAACAGACGCAATTTTTACCGATATTACGGGGTAAAAACAAATTATCAGGATTGCCGTCAAAGGCAAATAAGAGCACTTTCATGCCGGCAAAACCGGTTTTCTTCAATAGCTGACAAACGCCTTCGTCAATGTCTCCAAGATCTTCCGCTATTATATTTTCCTTGTTTGTTACTTTTTTAAACAACTCTTCTTGCGGGCCGTCCTGCCATTCTCCCTTTTCCGCCGTCGGCTCACCCGCATTGATCTCATAATAACTATTAATACCGCGGAAATGATCGATCCGAACAACGTCGTAGGTAGAAAGCGCACGATTGAGTCTGCCTGTCCACCACGCATAATCCTCAGCCTTGTGCGCTTTCCAGTCGTATACCGGATTCCCCCAAAGCTGCCCCGTTTCCGAAAAGTAATCGGGAGGAACGCCCGCCACTTTTTTCGGCTTTAAATTTTTATCCAACTTAAAAAGTTCGGGATGCGCCCATACGTCTGCGCTGTCTGCAGCGACGTAAAGCGGAATATCGCCGATAATTTTTAATCCAAGTCCGTTGCAATACGCCTTCAGAGCCCGCCACTGTTTATCAAATTCAAACTGTAAAAATTGCCAGAATAGATATTCTTCATGATACTCGGTGCGCAGTGTTTCCAAAGCGTCGGCGTCGCGATGAAGAATCGATTTTCCCCAATCGGTAAAACTCCCGCCGTAAACGGTTTTTGCCGTCATATACAACGCATAGTCTTCCGCTACCCCGCTCTTTACAAAATCGTGGAATTCCTTCTCTTCGAGATTTTTACGCGAAAACGCCTTTCTGAGCACGGTATACCGCGTCTGATAAAGTTTACCGTAATCGATCTTCCCTGCGGGCAACTCCGCCGCTTTCAGTTCGTCCGATAACAACAAGCCTTCGCGGAACAGTTCGGGTAAATCAATAAAATACGGATTACCCGAATCGCCGGAAACGGAACTGTAAGGCGAATCGCCGTAACCCGTTTGTACCAATGGTAAAATCTGCCAATATTTGACGCCACTTTTCGCGAGCAATTTTGCAAATGCGTAAGCCTCTTTTCCAAGCGAGCCGATACCGTATTTCCCCGGAAGTGAAGAAATATGGCAAAGTACGCCCGCCGCTCTCAGTCCATTCATATTCCCCTCTTATTTTTTGAGCAACTGTTTGATTCTACGGCATGCTTCGCGGGTATTTTCTTCGCTACCGAATGCCGTAAGACGGAAAAATCCTTCGCCGTTTCGTCCGAATCCGCTCCCCGGCGTTCCGACAACGTTTGCATTTTCCAAAAGATAATCAAAGAATTCCCAACTATCCATACCGTCGGGACACTGCATCCAGATATAAGGCGAATTTTTTCCGCCGGTATACCAAATGCCGAGCTCGTCTAAACATGCCGAAATCATTTCCGCATTTTTGCGATAATATCCGAGATTTTCACGAATCTGCTTTTCCCCTTCTTCCGTAAATACGGCAGCCGCGCCCATTTGCGTGACATAACTTACGCCGTTGAACTTGGTGGATTGACGACGCGCCCAAAGACGGTTCAAACTTGTACCGCCGCGCATAAGCTCTTCGGGTACGACCGTGTATCCGCAGCGCACACCTGTAAATCCGGCGGTTTTAGAATAGGAACATATTTCAACCGCGCACGTTCTTGCTCCCTCCACTTCGAAAATACTGCGGCAAAGATGAGAATCGTTTACAAAATATTCATACGCCGCATCGAACAGAATCAAAGCGTCGCGGCGGTTTGCGTAATCAACCCATTGTTTGAGCTGTTCACGCGTATATACCGCTCCCGTCGGATTATTCGGCGAACACAGATAAATAATATCCGCATGCACGTTTTCATCCGGCATCGGCAAAAATCCGTTTGCTGCCGTTGCATCTGCAAAAATTACTTTTCTGCCCGCCATTACGTTTACGTCTAAGTATGCAGGGTAAACGGGATCGGGGATCAGAACGGTATTATCTGAGGAAAAAAGATCGAGAATATTTCCAAGATCTGATTTCGCACCGTCCGAAATAAATACTTCGCTGCTTTTCAGCTCGACGCCTTTACGGGAATAACTACCCTTTATCGACTCAATAAGCTTTTCATACCCGTAACAATACTGATCGGGTCCGTACCCCTTAAAACTTTCCCTATGCGCGAGCTCCTCTACCGCGGCATGCATTGCATCAATAACAATGGGCGCAAGCGGCAACGTAACGTCGCCGATCGAAAGGCGGATAACGTCTTTATCCGGATGCGCATTTTTAAATGCAGTCGTTTTTTTTCCGACAGTCGCAAACAAATAACTGTCTTTTAAATTTAAAAAATTTTCGTTGATTTTCATAGTTTATAATTATATGCGTAAAATGTGAATTACTTGTCCTTTTTCTCCGAATATTTGATTGCGGATCGGATAAACTCACGGAATAAAGGATGTGCGTTATTCGGACGCGAACGGAATTCTGGGTGAAACTGTACGCCGACAAAGAAATCGTTTTTATCGAACTCCACCGCCTCGCAGAGTAATCCGTCGGGCGAAACGCCGGCAATGGTTAAACCGGCTTTTTCAAGTTCTTCGCGATAATCGTTGTTGACTTCCCAACGGTGTCTGTGGCGTTCGGAAATCTCGTCGGCGGCATAAATCGCTTTCATGCGTTTACCGACAACCTTACAAGGATACGCGCCAAGTCTCATAGTACCGCCGAACCGTACGCCGTACTGATCGGGCATAAGATCAATTACGGAATGCTTTCCTTCCGGCACAAACTCAGAGGAATTTGCGTCCGAATATCCGAGTACGGAACGCGCAAACTCGATAACGGCAATCTGCATCCCCAAACATATTCCAAGATAAGGAATGTTATTTTCACGCGCATATTTGCAGGCAACGATTTTTCCCTCAATCCCGCGGTTTCCAAATCCGCCGGGGATAAGCACGCCGTCTACGCCGCCGAGAATGTTCTTTACGTTTTCCGCATTGAGCGTTTCAGTGTCCACCCATTGAATATCCACTTTAGCGTCCGTCTCGTATCCGCCGTGAGCAAGAGCTTCGGCAACCGAAAGATACGCGTCGTGCAGTTGCACATATTTTCCGCAGAGCGCGATTTTTACGTTTTTCTTTCGGGAATGAATGCGTTTTAGCATTTCCTCCCACTCGGTCAAATCTATTTTGCCCTCGTCAAGATGTAAAATCTTACATACCGTCGTCGAAAGATTGCTCTTTTCGAGCATCATAGGCGCCTCGTATAAAACGGGCACCGTCAGATTTTCGATACAACATTCGGGAGCGACGTTACAGAACATTGCAATTTTTTCACGCAATCCCACCGGCATAGGCATATCGACTCGCGCGACGATAATATCGGGCGAAATACCCATTCCCTGCAATTCTTTTACGGAATGCTGCGTAGGCTTGCTCTTGAACTCGCACGAACCCGAAATATAGGGTACAAGCGTCACGTGAATAAAGCAGCAATTGTCTCTCCCGACTTCACGCGAAACCTGACGGATCGCTTCGATAAACGGCTGGCTCTCGATGTCGCCCGTCGTACCGCCTATCTCCGTTATAACGATATCCGCGCCCGTCGTTTTCCCGACCTGATAGATAAAAGTCTTGATCTCGTTCGTGACGTGCGGAATTACTTGTACGGTCTGCCCCTGATAATCGCCGTTACGTTCTTTATTCAGAACGTTCCAATATACTTTTCCCGTAGTAAGATTAGAGAATTTATTTAAATTTTCGTCTATAAAACGTTCGTAGTGCCCGAGGTCGAGGTCAGTCTCCGCGCCGTCCTCCGTTACAAACACTTCGCCGTGCTGATACGGACTCATCGTCCCCGGATCGATATTGATATACGGATCGAGTTTCTGAGACGCGACTTTATACCCGCGCATCTTTAAAAGCCGCCCAAGAGACGCCGCCGTGATTCCTTTACCGAGTCCCGAAACAACGCCGCCCGTTACAAAAATATACTTCGTCATGTAAAATATCCTCTCTTTTCTCTTTTGCCTTATATTTCTACTTCGCCCGTAAACGCAAGCGTCGCACTGCCGGTCATTATAACCGTCTCGTCCGTGTATATAATTTTCAGATCACCGCCGCGCAAATGGACGGTAATCTCCTGTCCGCGTTGCGCATACCCGTTGAGAACCGCCGCAACTGCAACCGCGCATGCACCAGTGCCGCATGCAAACGTCTCTCCGCTCCCCCGTTCCCAAACGCGCATTTTTAATTCGTTTTCGGCAATTACTTCCACAAACTCCGTGTTTACACGTTCGGGGAACGCAGGATGCGTTTCAAACGCCCTGCCGATTTTCTCAAGTTCGAGCGCATACGGATCACCGCCGAACACAACGCAATGCGGATTTCCCATCGAAACGCAAGTTACGCGGTACGTGTTTCCCTCTACAATCAAGGGAGCATTTATAACGTTATCTCCTTCGAACAACGCGGGTATGCGATCGGGAATAAGTTCCGCTTTTCCCATATCAACCGACGCGCCCACGGCAACGCCGTTTTCTATTTGCATAGTAAGCGTTTTAATGCCGCTGAGCGTCTCGACCGTCAGCACGTCTTTTTTAATACCTTTGATATCGTACAAAAATTTGCCGACGCAACGCACGCCGTTGCCGCACATTTTCCCCTCGCTGCCGTCAGCATTGAACATGCGCATTTTCCCGTCTGCTATCTTGCTTTTACATACAAGAATCACTCCGTCCCCACCGACAGAGCAATGACGGTCAGAAAGGATTTTTGCTATCTCGTTCGGATTTTGCAATTCATTATCAAAGCAATCAAAATAGATATAATCGTTTCCGATGCCGTGCATCTTCCAAAATTTTAAATTCATATTTATTTCAGTTTAATACAGGCGTCGCGCTCCGCACCGACCGCAACATATGTAATATTGCAATCACAAGCTTTCTCAATAAAGGCAATATAGTCGAGCGCTTCTTTAGGCAGTTCCTCTTTGACGCGGCATTTCGAAATATCGCAATGCCATCCTTTCACCGTTTCATAAACAGGCTTACAGCGATCAAGCGCATCGGAGAACGGGAAATCGTGTATGATTTTTCCGTCCAACTCATAAGCCGTACAAACCTCGATTTCTTCATACACCGAAAGTATGTCGAGCTTCGTCAAAACCACTTCGTCAGCGCCCTGACAGCGAATTCCGTAAGAGGACGCCACTACGTCGAAAGGACCGACTCTGCGCGGTCTGCCCGTCGCCGCGCCGTACTCGCCGCCCGCCGCTCTGAGAACCTCCGCCTTTTCGCCGTCATACTCGCTCGTAAACGGCCCTTCTCCCACACACGTGGAATACGCTTTCATAACGCCGATCGATTTATCAAGCTTTAAATTAGGCACACCAGCTCCGATCGGGGCATATGCGGCAATCGTCGAAGAGCTGGACGTATAGGGATAGATACCAAAATCAATGTCGCGCAGCGCGCCAAGTTGCGCTTCGAACATAATTTTTTTGCCCTCTTTCTCCGCATTGTTCAGATAAAGTCCCGTATCGCAAATAAATTCTTTGAGCGGCATTCCGTACGTTTCAAAGTAATTCCAGACTTCTTCCACCGTCAAAGGCGCGTGGTGATACCCGCCCTCAACCGTGAGATTTTTCCATTCCACAATATCTGCAATGCGCGCTTTCAAACGCTCGGGATGCAGAAGTTCGCCCATGCGAAACGCTTTTTTCATATATTTGTCGGCATATACGGGCGCAATACCGCGTCGTGTCGAACCAAACTTTTTATCGGCAAGTCTTTCTTCTTCGAGACAATCGAGAAGAACGTGATAAGGCATTGTGATCACCGCACGGTCGCTGATTTTTAAATTTTTCGGCGTAATGGAAACACCCTTTTCTTTAAGCCGACCCATTTCTTCGGTGAGGTGTTTTATATCCACCACCATGCCGTTGCCGAGCACGTTCGTTACGTTCTCGCGCAAAATACCGGAAGGGAGCAGATTGAGAATAAATTTCCCGCGTTCGTTGATGACTGTGTGTCCCGCATTATTGCCGCCCTGATAACGGCAGACAATGTCATAATCTTCCGAAAGAAGATCGACCATCTTGCCTTTTCCTTCGTCGCCCCAGTTGATTCCGCAGATTGATGTAAGCATACGTGATACTCCTTGTTGCAAGCCAAACCGCCCGCACAAAATACATTTCATTATACAATTTTTCCCGCCGCATTGTCAAGCATAGACGGGCACATTTCAGCTTTTTCCGCCAAAGAAAAAAGCCGCTTTTTTTAAGCGACCTAAGAAAGAATTTATTTTTTGAAAAAACTTATCCCCGAACGCCGCCCATCCGCTCGGAAATGGGATTAATTTTTTATTTCATTTGACGATCATCGTCCTTTTCGGACTTTTTATTCCGTAGCATCCCGCCGATCATTCCGCTATAAATCCGGCTGGAATTGCTTCAAAAATATTTAAAAAAGTCCGAACCGCTTCGTTCGGATTTTTTTATATCATATTATTTTTTCCTTCCGAGTTCACCGAGCATACCGAGCAAAAAATATTCCGCCGTTGAATTTTTTCGTACGAGTTCTTTTGCCTCGTCGGGCGTGCACCAACGCGCCTCTTCGATTTCTTCGTTGAGCGTGATTTCGCCCTCTTCTACCGTAACGATAAAGTTCAGCATAAGAACGTCTTTCGCATCATAAAAACGTGACGAAAAATACCGCCATTTGATTGCGGTCAGTTTGGTCTCTTCCTTTACCTCGCGCGGAATCGTCTTTTCGGGATTTTCTCCTTTTTTAATATACCCTGCGAGCAAAGTAAAGTCATCGTCCCCGACATGCCTTGCAAGCAGCACTTTATCCTCCGATCGATTTATAACCGTCATTGATACCGCAACAGGAAAAAGCGGAAATTTATACCCCCCGCACTTCGGGCAATACGGTACGAGTCCTTCATTCTCCAAAAAACGTAAATTTAATTTTTCTCCGCAGTCAATGCAATACATATTGATCCCCCTTAGGTCTCTGCGAGCTTATTCTAAATATTGTACGCGCAACTTTCGCAAAAGTCAACTACTTTTTGCAAAAAATCACCTTTGAAATGTAAAATAATTGCAGAATTTTATAACATTATACATTAATAACGTATTTTATGTAAGAAAAAGGGAAGGTTTCCCTTCCCTCCCCCTCATCTCCTTTGGAAACTGTCGCAGCAAGTACAAGTATCGCTGTCGCAGTTGCAAGTGTTTCCAACGTGGATTTTGTTGAGCTTACAGTGCATGCCGTCGGGGTTGTGAACGCAATCGGTAACGCCGCACGAAACGCCGCAATTCATCGTGTTATCCATGTTTATCTCCTCCTTATACGCTATTATGGACGAATCCTTGGAAAATTATAAAAAGATGATTGACAAAAGAACGCTTTTTCTGTAAAATAAACGAGAAAGGAGAAAACGGTAT
Source organism: uncultured Christensenellaceae bacterium (assembly GCA_910586985.1). Classification (GTDB taxonomy): domain Bacteria; phylum Bacillota; class Clostridia; order Christensenellales; family Borkfalkiaceae; genus Gallimonas. Next base: position 47,408 of record CAJUKK010000007.1, read on the forward strand.
GAAAGTAATTTTAAAAGCAGACGTAAAAGGCAGCGGTAAAAAAGGCGATTTGATCGACGTTTCGGACGGATACGCAAAAAACTTTCTCTTAAAAAAAGGTCTTGCAGAAGTCGCAACCTCAAGCGGCATTAACGCGGTTCAGCAAAAGCGCACCGCAGATGCTTATCATAAAGCGGAAAACATAAAATCATTAAAAGAACTCGCGGCACAGATCAATGGAAAAGAAGTTACGGTGCCTATCCGTGCAGGCGAAAACGGTAAAACGTTCGGCTCGGTTACAACCGCTCAGATCGCATCCGCTCTTTCCGAGCTCGGATTCGACGTCGATAAAAAACGGATCACGACAAAAGTTGCAATCAAAAATGTTGGAGATTACGAGGCGGACATCCGTTTAATGGAAGGTGTAAGCGCAACCGTAAAAGTAAAAGTGATTCCTGCATAAACTCAACCGTGAAATCAACAAAAAAACTCTTCCTCAAAGGAAGAGTTTTTACTTTTTTTCTCAAAACAAATCAATATTTATCATTCTTTATTTCTTCATCCGTTTCCCGTTTAATACGGATTATGTTGATTATCAGCGTGACGGCAAGCCCTACGCCAAGCACCCCGATCACGCAAAGAGCAATAATCTGCCCGAGAGGACTTCCCAGCGGCCCCGCCTCAAGCGAAACAAGGAAATCAAACTCTGCAATCAGTCCGGTGTAATTATCCGTTTCTTCAACCACCGCGCGCATTTTGTACGCCCCCGCCTTTAAAGAACCGAGTTCGGAAAGCGCAATCTGCGATCCGTCGGGTCGGAAAAAAGTAATCGCCGTTTCGCCGAACTTGGCTCGCGCAAACACGAGATTGACGGCAGCATCGTAATTCCCTTCGTTCCAACTTAGAATATTTGGAGTTTCTTCCCACAAGTTTTGCGCTTGCAATATGTGGAAAACAAGCGGCATTTCACCCTCGCGCGAAGTATCCAGTTCGGTATAATTCCCCGCGCCCGCCACCTTTGCGATCAGATAGTACGACCCGACGGGTAAATTTTTTAACGCCGCGCCGACTTCGGCGCTCACCTGTTGCGACGAATCGTTCGAAAAATCTTTTAATAATGTTATTTCTTTACCGTCGGCATCCTTTACAGGCAGACGGTTTTCGTCGAGTACAGAAAACAAAACGCATGCGCCTTGCTCAGGATAAGCGGGACGTGCCGATATCAGATTTTCAGCACTGTCATAATCCCCCCAATGCCAACGGATAATGTTCGGCGTTTCAAGCCAACGGTTGGTTGCGGGCGAAATGCGAATCTCGTCGATCTGCGCGGAGTAAGCTTCCCAGCTGTACTTCTCACTCCCCGCTACGTTCTCATCATAACCTTTTGCGTACGCGCGAAAAACGTACGAACCCGCAGGCGCTCTATCAAAACCGTTATCCGTACCGTAAGTATATACTTCGTTCGGATCGCTATGCGAAGTAAGCGTAAACGTATAAAACGCGCTGTCGCCTTCATCTTTAAAACGCGTATTAAATACAGGCACGCTGTCTTCAGGATAACTGTCCCACGTCCACGCAATCAAACTGAGCGTTCCTATCGTTTCATTTTTTGCACGTTTAATTTCAAACGTCAGTAAAAATCTGGAATTCGGGTCATCTTCTCCCGTCGGCAACGGCTGCCCCTCCCATTTGGAAGGAACAAAACCGTATAGTTTTAAAATAAGCGCATGACTGCCGACAGACGTATAATCGTCGCCATCGACTCGTAAAACTTCGTAAGCGGAACTCTCGCCAAGATCGGGCAACACCTCGCCGCCCGTGTACACGAGCATGTCCGCATGAAACGAAGGCGCGGAAAACTCCTCATAAATCGTAACTGAGAACGAATAATTCCGTCGCTCCGAATCAGACGAAACGTTTACGTGCGGCGCATAGTTTTTCGCGGATATTTGATAATAAACCGTATATACGTCGGCATTGCGCGGCGCAAACCTCGCCTCCCCGTCGCTGAATTCCCGCTCTGTTAAATAATTTGCATCCGCCATACGGTTCAAATTATAAGATACGGAAACCGCAGACGAATAAAACTGTCGATAGTCGCTACGCGCCCATACGTTTTCCGTCTCTTCTCCAAGCGGCGGATTTAAATCGTCTGATTTTAAGTCTAATATACGTAGTAAAATATCAGGATCATAAAAATGCAAATTTCCATCACGTTTATAATCAAACGATTTACCGTTCAACAACTCGTCTGCCTCGGCAAGCATATCTCCGTCGAGCAATGCGGGTGAAACCGTAAACGGGAAATAATCTTCATATGCGGGATAAAACACGTCCGTATCGTCCGTCACGGCAGGCACTTTTACCGTAAGCACATAACTCCCCGCAGGCATTGTCGCATTGATAAACCGATGAAAATTTTCACGATGTACGTCTACAAAACGTACGCCTCCGCCGCTGTAAAGCGCCCCTGTGAGCGTAAATCCGAGTTTTGCAGGCGTTTCTTCACCAAGCGTACGGTCAAAAAATTCCACCGTCGGCGCATTGGGAAGCGTCGGATAAGCATCTCCGTACGTCCAACCATCGATAAAATAAGGAATTTTCTCTTCGTACATACCGTAGTCTTTGTCAACTATCACCTGATTGGAAAATTCCACAATATACCATGTTTTAGTAATCGTTGCAACACTTCTGTCCGCGTTAAAATTGATGACGATTCCGCGCTCATTTGCCGAAGACAGATCACTGATCAAACGATAGTTATCGATCGCCGTCACTTTCAGCCGCGCCGTATACACGCCTGCCTCGCCTGCGGCACGCTGATAATTGCCCTCTTCGTCATATGGAATAAACTCCCAATCCGCCAAACGGTCGCTTAAAGCCATATTATTCCTGAACACATATTCAAGCGTAAGTTCCTCGCCGCGGCGGTAACGCGCAACGGAATTGTATACCGTGCGTACCTCGGGATTAGGTCTGAACCCGCCGTCCGTAATCTCCTGCGCTGTGAGCTCGGAGGCAAAAGGCACTTTACCTCCCCCTATATCCTTTTCATAAATATAAATTTTATTATTTTCGATAAGACTCACGGGACTGCCGTTTTCCCATGTAATCCGCCAATCCGAATAATTTCCGATATCAAAAGAGAGCTTATCTATAACGGCATTAACGACAACAGGCGTTGCCCATGCTCCAAACTTTCCGTCTTTTATTTGAAATTCTATCGGATACGTCCCTGCCGTACCGCCGATTGATCCCGTGGTTATTCCGTTATAGGACGCAATAAACAAATCGCGATTTGCAAGATCGTCATACCAACCGTTGACAAGATCGTAGAGATAATCCCCGTCGTTAAGCGCATAAGTCGAAGTTGAATAGGGAACGCTCTTGCCTGAATAATCAGGCTTGGAAATATATCTCGCATACAGCGTTACATCTTCAACAGTATAGCGCGAAACGCCGTCAACAATTTCCGTTTGAGCAAGCAGAGTGTTTAAACCCGTGTTATCGCTACCGACAAGCGCGCCGCCCAAAGATACATAACCAACCTGATTGCCGTATTCGCTGTCTGAAAACCAAACGGATTTACCGTAGCCGCTCTGCAACGGGAGCGAAACAAACCGATCCTGCGCAGTTCCCGACCAAACAAGATTATCACCCGCGGTGTAAGAATATATCTGCCCTGCAAGTCGTACTTCTGAATCACAACTCTGCGCCTCGATCCCAAAGTCAAAAGAAATATTTACAAGATAAGTCATACGACTCACATATGCAGCGAGCGACTCGTTTTCAAGTCCCGCAAGATAAGCATCCCGCGTCTTGAATATAAAATGCATCAGCGACGCCCTGTCAAAGTATTCCCGCGCGCCGACCTCACCCGTAAGATACTCCACTCCGCTCGGAAGATAAACCGAGGAGAGTCCCGCGCCCAAAAAAGCGCGCGGCGCAAGTGATTTTAGGCGATCGGGAAAATTTACAGCGGCAAGTGACATACATTCGCGAAACGCGCTATCGCCAATTTCAAGCGGCACGTCCCCATCTTCAAAATTGACCGTAGAAAGTTGCGCGCAGTTGTAAAACGCCTGTGATCCGATTCTTTCAACACTTGCCGGAACGGTCAACTGTTTAAGCCCCCAACAATCATAAAACGCATTGTTACCGATTTCAGTCAACGTATCGGGAAGAGAAACCGAAATCAGCGACTTGCAACCGCTGAACGCTAAGTCGTCGATCTCTTTTAAACCGTCAGGAAGATACACTTCCCGCAGCGAATCGTTCCCCATGAATGCGCCGTTGAAAATATCATACGATTGACCGCGATAATCTGTCGGTAACGTAAGCGTAACTGCATTGCCCAAATAGGCGACAAGTTTGTATTCGTTTTCCCCTGTCTGCGCATTGGCGTTATAGCAGTAAACAAAATCGCCGTTTCGGATGAGTGTGCGCGCCGCCTTGTCGCTGCAAACGTTCAGAGCGTGCAATGCCACCTCTCCCGCCTCTATGCCTCCCGCAGTAATCTCAAACTTTGTTTGATTGCATACTTCGGCAAGACGGACACAACCTTGAAACGCCGTAGTATCAATCTGGTTGATGCCTGAATTGAGTGTGACGCTATATAGATTTGTATAACCGGCAAATGCGCTTTCCCCGATCTCCGTCACCGAATCGGGAATCTCCAAGATTACCACACAGCGTCTATCTTTCTGAATAACAGGTTGATCTCCTGCCTGTTTAAAGCCGTATAAAATGTTACTTTGGATATTTAAATATTCGTCCTGATTTTCTTCGTTGATCACAAGAAATTCCGTTGCCGCGCGTGCATCCAGCCGTTCAGAACTCCCGCGCAACATCAAAAAACAGAACGCACACAAAACCACCGCAAAGACAATGCCGAATGATCCCAACAATCTCCCGCGCAATTTCATCATACTATCGCTCCTCAAATTTTCGTAAACAACCGCTTACAAAAACTTTTCCAAAAGTAAATTTATACAGCCACACGATATAGAAATATTTTATCTGATATTGTAAATTTTGTCAAGCATTGAAGATACGCTTTAAAAAAGAGAAAACCCAACGGACAATACGCGTCCAATCGGGTTTTCTTTATATTTTTATAAATTTTCTCATTCCTATTTTTCGTAACCGTTCGGATTGTTTTTCTGCCAATTCCACTGATCGCGACACATTTTTTCGAGATCGTATTCAGCTTTCCATCCGAGTTCCTTTTCCGCTTTCGCGCTCGTTGCATAACACGCGGGAACGTCACCCGCACGGCGGGGTTTGATTGAATACGGCAGCTCCTTTCCGCACGCTTTTGAAAACGCTTTAATCATATCCAGCACGCTATACCCGTTTCCCGTTCCGAGATTATAGATATGCACGCCGCCCCTTTTCAAAGATTTGATTGCCGCAACGTGTCCCCTTGCCAGATCAACGACGTGAATATAGTCCCTCACGCCTGTACCGTCCGGCGTGGGATAATCGTCGCCGAATACTCCGATTTCTTTGAGTTTTCCGCTTGCCACCTGCGCAACGTAAGGCATCAGGTTATTCGGAATACCTTTCGGGTCTTCACCGATCAGCCCGCTTTCATGTGCGCCGACAGGATTAAAATAGCGAAGAAGCGCAATGTTCCATTCGTTATCGCTTACCCAAAGGTCTTTTAATATATTTTCCTGCATGAGTTTGGTCGTACCGTAAGGATTCGTCGTCGAAAGACGGCAATCCTCATCGAGCGGCAGCCGTTCCGGTTCTCCGTAGACCGTTGCGGAGGAGGAAAAAACAAAATTCTTTACCCCGTGCGCGCGCATCGTCTCTAACAAAACAAGTGTAGAAATCAAGTTGTTATCGTAATATTCAAGCGGTTTTTGAACGCTTTCGCCTACCGCTTTTAAGCCTGCGAAATGAATTACCCAATCTATCTTATGCGTTTTAAAAATCTCATCCAAAGTTTTTTTATCGCGAACGTCCGCATAGTAAAACGCCGGTCTTTTTCCCGTGATCTTTTCAACGCGGCGAAGACTTTCTTCGTTTGCATTCAACAAATTATCGATCACAACTACTTCGAATCCGCTGTTTAAAAGCTCCACTACCGTATGCGAACCGATAAAACCCGCGCCGCCCGTTACCAATACTTTCATAATAACCTCCGATACCGTTTTCTATATTGCTACATTATAACAGCCGAAACTTAATCTGTCAATACCCGCTTAACCGATGATTAATCCCGCTTTGCCAAGGAATTTTTTAAGCGCGTCTTCTCCCGCTCTATCACGTTTAAACACTGCGGTATTGCCAAGAATATTTTTACAGACGCTTTCCACTTCGGCTTTTAACGCCGCTTGCGCCTCCGATTTCGTATAATGCGGCGCATTACCGCCCGTCATACGCATGATCATAGGCGCAAATATCTTCATATCGTCAGCAAGTGCATGTTCGTTATACTGCGCCTCGCCCGTGAGATATTGTTCGATTTGAGCAAGCTGCCTCTTTAACCGCGCAGGAAGAATAAACAACCCCATCGCCTCAATAAGTCCGATCGACTCGCTTTTAATATGGTGATACTCGCCGTGTGCATGGAATATCCCGTCGGGATAGCGTTCGTCCGTACGGTTGTTACGGAGAATCATATCGAGAATATAACCCGTTTCAGTTTTACGGGCAATGCAACTTGCCGTATTGTGAGATTCATTGTTCGTTACGGGAAGAATATCGACGCTTTCGTCTTTATACGTTTCCCAAGCGCTAAAAATCCCCTCCGCAAGCGCAGTCAGTTCTTCGCGGTTATCGCTCTCTAAACGCAATGCCGTATTATACCAATCCAAAACGCCGACCGTCACGCGGGAATACTTTTCCGACCTCAAAGGCAAGCGATATTTTGCGCGCTGCATCGGCAACACGTACCCTCCGCCCTGATAATGATTATGCATCAGAATCGAACCGCCGACGCGCGGCAACGGCGCGTTATTACCGATAAAATAATGCGGAAACAACTCTACGAAATCGAATAATTTTTCTACCGTACCGCGATTGAGCGCCATCGGATAGTGCTTGCACGAAATTGCAATCCCGTGTTCGTTAAAATATGCGTAAGGCGAATACTGCCAGAACCATTGTTCCCCGCCCAAAGTAAGCGAAAGCGTGCGCATGTTTCTCCGCGAAAATCCGGCGCGCTCATACCCTTCGTTCTCGCGACAGATAGTACACTTCGGATAATCCGTGCTCGCCACGCTGAGTTGTTTTTGGAGGTCTTTATTATTCTTTTCGGGTTTACTGAGATTAATCGTAATTTCAATCGTGCCGTCGTCCGCCATCCACTTCAGATTTTTATCTATCGCACTTTTTTTAACGTAATCAGACTTGACGGCAAATGAATAAGCCCACTCCGTCGCCGCCTTAGGAGAAATCTCGTACTTGCTCTCGAAAATCTTTTCGTGTTCACTGGGACGCGGCATAACTGCATCCATTAGCTTTTCGCCAAGCACAGCGCGATCAAACGCTTTTCCTTCGTCTTCCAAACACTTGAAAATCGCCTGCAATATCGTATCCGGAAGATCGGGCACTTCGCCCGTCTCCGTTTCGGTATAAGATACCATACCGAGCATTTCCATAACGCGGTTACGCGCGTAAACTTCGTCGCGCGGATCAAGACCGAGATATTTTTTTCCGTAAAGTAATAACTGTTTTACGTAACCGTCCAAAATCATGCTTAACCCTCGTCAATTATACCTTCTGAAACTTCGGCAACGTAGAACGACGCATCGTAACCAATTTTTTCACGATATTCTTTGCCTACTTTAGCAATAAAATCTTCTACGCCCGTTTTTCTCACAAGGCTAACCGTGCAACCGCCGAAACCGGCGCCCGTCATACGCGAACCAAGGCATTCGGGATGCTTTTGCGCCGCCTCGGCAAGCGCGTCGAGTTCCTTCCCCGTTACTTCGTAATCCTCTTTAAGAGATTTATGCGATTCGTTTAAAATACGCCCGAATCTTTCAAGATCGCCGTCCTGTAACGCCTCGACGCTGCGGCGGACACGGTCGCATTCGCTTACAACGTGATGCGCACGGCGGTACAACAGCGGAGTCAGCAGCGTTCTGTGCTCTTCCAACAGATAAGGCTGTATATGCGCAAGATCGTTTGCATCGATCTGCTTTCTTAAAAGTTTCAATGCCGAATCCACTTCCGTCCGACGCTCGTTATATTTACTCTCTACCAGATTATGCGGCTTGTTGCAATTTGAGAGCACAAGAACGCAATTTTTTAAATCAAGCGGTATGTATTCAAAATCAAGCGTGGCGCAATCGAGAAGAACTGCGTGCCCGCGTTTTCCGTTCGCCGACGCAAATTGATCCATAATACCGCAATTTACGCCGCAATAATTGTTCTCCGCACGTTGAGAAATAACCGCAAGCTCTTTTTTATCCACGTAATTCCCACCCGTTCTCGCAAGCGCATAAGCGGTAGCGACCTCGATTGCGGCGGAAGATGAAAGTCCGGAGCCAAAGGGCACGCTGCAATCGTACAAAATATCGCACCCGACAAGGCGGTAACCCGCCTTTTTCATCTCGTCGGCAACGCCTGCCTGATAATTCCCCCATTTAAGATTCTTATAATTTTCAGTCGCGTCCAGATCGATTTCGGCGCGCGCGGGAATATCCGTTGCCGCCACTCGCATAAAGTTCGTGCCGTTTTTACGCACGGCAACGCGGCATTTGAGCGACAGAGCAGCGGGAAGAACCTGACCTCCGCAATAGTCTACGTGCTCGCCGATAAGATTTACTCTGCCTGCCGCAGAATAGACCTCTTCCGCCTCACAACCGAAAATCTCTTTAAATTGTTCTCTCAGCTCCATAATATACAGGTTCTCCGTTAAAATTATTATCTTCCCGCCAAAAAGTTCTACTTAGCAAAAATCGAACTTAGAGAAAGCTAATGCAAACTCGCAGTCCGATTTTTAAGGGGGGAATGAATAAGATACGCTTTTATTGACACATGCGAGAAACTTTTCTGACTCATACCAATCCCGCGTTTCTTATTTACAGATACATTTTATAAAAAAACTTCAAAATCTGCAAGTATTTTCTTGCCGAAATATGGACATTTATTGACATATATGCTATAATGTCATTGACGATTCTAAAATATTATAGGTGGTTCTAAAATGATCGCAAAGCAAGAAGTCTGGACGTACCCTGCGGAAGTAAAAGTCTGGGCCGGCAAATACAAGAACTCGCACAACCTGTTACATTGGCATTATGACTGCGAATTTCTTTACGTAGAGAAAGGAAGTATCGATGTTTTTTGCGAAAAAAAGAAACATTCACTGTCGCGCGGAGATGCCTTATTCATCGACAGCGAGCAAGTGCATTATATGAGCGCAACAGAACAAGATACGACATTGATTGTCATCGTATTCGATTACAGCGTAATAAAACCGTATCTGGGAAATATCCGCCTTCTATCGCCCAAACTTGAACACACTTATCCCGTTACAGAAATCTACAAAAAGTTGAGAGACGTATTACTTAACAAAAAAACGTTTTACGGCGCGATTGCGGCAGGAATTATTCTGGAATTTGCGGCGACTATTTTCCAAGCGGAAAAAGTAACTTCGCGCGCTCCCGTCGATTCCACTTCGGAAACGTTTAAAAAGCTGCTTGAAGAAATTGCCGATAAATGTGAATATTATACGTTTGACGATGCCGTAAACTTTATGACAATGAGTCCCGCATATTTTTCGCGATATTTTAAAAAAGTATCGGGGATTACTTTTTCCGACTATCTGAATCATGCCCGAACGGAACGTGCCGTAAGGCTTTTAAAAAATCAACGCGACCTTTCCATGACGGAAATTTCGCTGAAATGCGGATTTGGAACAATCCGAAATTTTAATCGCATTTTTAAAGCTTACACGGGTTATTCACCAAAACTTCTGCCCGAAAATTTTGTATTCAGCGACCAATCGTTTTATCCGTGTAAAGCCGAATTTAATCCGACTTTATATGATTGCGAGCTTATCGAGTCGGGCGAATAATTAAAAAAAGAAATCCTCCCTACACGGGGGGATTTCTTTTTACCAATCGCTCTGCAATCTTAACCGTATCAAGCGCGGTCGCGGCATAATAATCCGCGCCGATTTTTTTTGCAATCTCTTCGGTAAGCACCGCACCGCCGACGATCACCGGAACTTTCTCTTCCTTTATCAGCTTTACCGTCTCCTCCATACCGCCGACCGTTGTCGTCATAAGCGCGGAAAGCCCGACCGCAATCGGCTTATGTGCGCGCACCGCATCCAAAACGTTCTTCGGCGGAACGTCTTTGCCAAGATCAACCGTTTCGAATCCGTAAGATTCAAGCACAACTTTTACAATATTTTTTCCGATATCGTGCACGTCGCCTATGACCGTCGCGAGCACAATTTTACCCTTGCTCACCGTGCGACGCGGAAAAGCGCTTTGAATAACGCCGAACGCGATCTTTGCCGCTTCTGCGGAAGATATAAGTTGCGGTAAAAATAACTTCCCGCTTTCGTATTCCCTGCCGACTTCTTCAAGCGCGGCAATCAACACGTCATTTATAATACTCATCGGCCCTTTCGCGCCAAGTTCCGACTCCGTCATGCTCTGCGTTTCGCCTTTCAGTCCCCTTTTGATACAATCGTAAAGATCAACGGCGGTATGAGATTGTTTTTCGGCGGCGCGTTGCACCGTCTGCACTGTTTGCGGAGCAAAATCCCGATAATATTCGATATACGATTCCGCATTCTCGTCAGTCCCGCTCAATACCTGAAACGCCCGCACCGCGCCCGTCATTTCCGCATCCAACGGATTGAGAATAGGCATATTTAGTCCGCCTGTCATTGCCACAGACAAAAACGTCTTATTGAGCAACCCTCGATTAGGGAGTCCGAACGACACATTCGAAACGCCGAGCGCAGTCTTCACGCCCAAACGCTCCCGTACGAGCGATAAAGCCTTGACCGTCTCCATAACAAGAGTCTGTTCGGCGGACGCCGTCAAAACAAGCGTATCTATCATCATCTTTCTGCGCGGAATGCCGTACTCCTCCGCACGCTCCACAATGCGGCGCGCAATCTCAAACCGTTCCTCCGCCGTACGCGGCACGCCTCGTCCGTCCATAGTAAGTCCAAGCACGACTGCGCCGTACTTTTTCGCAATCGGAAAAATTCGATCCATGACTTCTTGTTCGCCGTTTACGCTGTTAATAAGAGGAATTCCGTTATAGTATCTCGCCCCGATCTCTATCGCGCCATAATCGGAAGAATCGATTTGTAACGGAATCGAAACGTATTCTTGCACCTTACGGCAAGCAAGTTTCATCGTCTCCTCTTCGTCTATCGTAGGAATTCCTACGTTTAAATCAAGTAAATCCGCGCCCGCCTCTTCCTGCGCGATCGCCTCTTTGATCAGATAGTCTATATCTCCGGCAATAAGAGCGTCCTTGAGTTTTCGCTTACCCGTCGGATTGAGCCGTTCCCCGCAAATTTTTACGCTCTCGATTTTAACAAGCTTTGTTGCAGACGTAACTGCTGTCCAATCGGGCGAAGTGCGCTTTGCGACCGTTTTTCCACTATGTTTTGCAATCGCTTTGATAAACTCCGGCGTTGTTCCGCAACAACCGCCGACGATAGCAACCCCCATTTCTACAAATTTTCCGATATATGTTTCATACTCCTCAATGCCAAGTCGATAAACTGTTTTCCCATTTTCATAAACGGGCAAACCGCAATTCGGCTGAACGGCGATCGGCGTATCGCAAGCGCTTAAAAGCCGTTCCACGATTGGAAGTAATTCTTTGGGTCCAAGAGAACAGTTTACGCCGAGCGCTTCGACCTCCAACCCCGAAAGCGTCTCTGCAACGATTTCAGGCGTGGATCCCGTCAACGTCCGTGCCGTTTTATCGAAGGTCATAGTAGCAATTACAGGCTTATTTGAATGTTCTTTTACGGCAAGAACGCAAGCTTTTAATTCGTATAAGTCGGAAAACGTCTCCGCAATATAGCCGTCCACAATATCTTTCGTGTATTCGACCATCTCCGCAAACGCTCTGTATGCCGCATCGAAAGTCAGTGTCCCGACGGGTTCCAGCATCGCGCCCGTAGGCCCGAGATCAAAAAATACAAGTTTACCGGCGACGCGGGCATTTTCTACAGCTTTTTCCGCAAGCTCTTTAAGTCCGTATTTCCCACGGTATTTTATACAGTTGAGTCCGAACGTATTTGTCGTAACAATATCCGCGCAAGCGTATGCGCGATGAATATTTTGCACTTCATCCGCATGCGTAAAGTTAAGGTCTTCGGGAATCAGCGCAGGCAAAGATCGGCGTTCGATTTCACTGCCGAACCCCCCGTCAAAAACCATCACTTTGTTTCCGATTTGTAGCATGTTACGCCCTCCCGTCTGAATTGGCATTTTTCAAGCAACATACAATTCCGACACGACTTTTTTTCATCTTTACCAACGGCGACAACTCCCGCCATTGATTTTTGCGGTGCAATCAGTCCCGACGGCAAAAGCTCCATGCCAATTCTTTCAGGCTTGAGTTCGCGAAATATAGGCTTGATGTCTTCTACCGAACTCCCGCCGTATCCCGAGCAAAAGCGGTATGATACACGCTCTGCAAGTTTGCTTTCGTATTCGTCCGAAAGCTGTTCGAGCAGTGCGCTCGCGCAGGCGTCACACACGACGGCGCGCGGCATATCGGTACACATGAGACGGCGCACGTGAATATCCACTTCTGCACCGAGCGTCATCGCGCACAGATAAAGACCTTCCGCGCCGCTTAGATAATCGGTATACGGCTGCTTGTTCAAAAATTCAGGCGCTTCACCATAATATTTTTCGATATGACGAAACCGATGTATTTTTAAAATTTCATCCAAACAACCGTCTAAAAGATCGTAAGAGGCATTGTCAAGCGCGCCATAAAAACCGAGATAAGTACATGCCGAGGTTTTAACAGCCGAATAATTCATGGAATAAATTCTTCATCCTCCCGCATATCGCACGCGCCGTCGCCGCATTATTCATAATATAGAGATGTATCCCCGGCGCACCTTTTGCAACCAAGTCCATTGTCTGATAAACGGCATAATTAATCCCGATCTCCTCCATGACCGCGGGATTTTCGGCATAGATTTCTATCATGTTACGCAATTCCAACGGAATCGTACTGCCGCACATGCTCTGAATGCGCTTGATGTTCTTTACATTGGTCAAAGGCATGATCGCGGGAATAATCGGAGATACAATGCCGATTTTCCGCGCCTCGTTGACCAACCGATAATAATAAGAATTATCGTAAAACATTTGCGTTATAAAAAACGTAGCGCCGCACTCTTCTTTTTTCTTCATGTGTATAAGATCCTGATAGAGCGATTCACATTCCGAATGCCCCTCCGGATAACACGCCGCACCGAGCGTAAATCCGTACGGTTTCAGATAACTCGCAAGATCGCTCGCATGCTTAAAATAACGGCAATATTCGCGGTCGCAATCAATGGGCGGGTCACCGCGGAGCGCAAGCACATTTTTAATCCCGCCGTCCTTTAACGATTGTGCCACAGCGTCGATCTCGGAAGGCGTAGACGGCCCGCCTGTAATATGCGCAAGCGCCGTTATCCGCGCAGTATTTTGAATATACTTTGCAATCTCCGCCGTGCTCTTTGAATTACTGCCGCCCGCACCGTAAGTCACGCTGATGAAATCTGGATTTAATTCCTTTAATTCATCAATAGCCGCAAATAATTTCGCCTTTCCTTCCCCGTCCTTCTTGGGCGGAAAAACTTCGAAGGACAGCGTACGTTTACTTTTAATAATCTCGCTGATTTTCACCGATGTTCTTCCTTATTATAAAATATAATTTAACTGTACATTTACATAAATGTGTTTCGTTATATAATTTCAAGACAGCTTTTTATTGAAAATATTATACTGCAAACACGTTAAAAAATCAATATAAGTTTTAATAAATAAAAAATCCGAACCACTCGCTTGTTGCAAGTATTTGGTTCGGACTAAATTACTTGGTGCGCCAAACGGTAACAAATCCGAACCTCTATGTTGGACACGCCTATATTTTGCTCCGTAAGCACATTTCAATCTAAATTCTATTACATTATAACACTGTTAAGCCAAAAAGTCAATGATTTATCCTCCGAATTTTTCCTTTCGTTCGGGCGTATCGTTGCGCAGAGTGTCGCGGAAGTAAACGGCTCCCGAAAACATTACTTTGGCTTTGTAACCGAACTTCATATTTTTAACACCGAGCTTTTACGTTCGGTGTTTTTTCATTTTATGCAATCTTTTCGTCCGCTCGTTGACTTCCGGTCGTTGCCATATAGCAAACTGCGAGCGAACTCCCCTCTGCGCGTCGTTTGCCCTGCCGAAAGGCAAAATAAAAATTTCGGAGGTAACAAAAATGGACAAAGTTGTTTATTCGGTTTCCAAAGTAAACAGCGACAAGAAGTTGAAGGGTTTAGGTTATCTGGTTGAAGATAATCTGCTTATTCCCGCAACTTCGAGCAAGGGCAATCCGTACATACGGGTATTCGAGAACGTGACGAAACACTGCCACCCCGTCGGGAAAGACAAGACGGAATATAAGGGTTACGTGACGCTCGCATATGAGAACATCAACGTGTTCAACAAAGAGAAAGACCGTTACGAATTGCTTGACTACGTAGAAACTACATTTTACGTATGGTTCAAGCTGGTTGATTGAGGAGGTAAAGAAAATGGGCATTTGCGATACTTGCGTATTAAACGGCAGATGCGACGGAAGATGCGGAGATACCGATCCGCTCTTCTACGCATTCGAGGAAGAGAACGATTATTACGATTACGAGGAGGAAGATCAATGAGAAACGAATATTACATGAAAGAATATTGGCATTTCAACGGCGATTATAACATCATATTAAATCTGATAGAAGTGAACACGGTACACATGACAGCAACGGTTGCCATCAACAACCTCGGAAAACTCACGCAAGAAACGGTAGAACTGCGCGGAGAGAACGACAACCCGTATTTTGAGTACGGCGTTATGAACGACAAAATTTTCATTGACGATTTTGAGTTCGTCGGAGGAGATGCAGCATGAACAGGATTGCAATGGTTATCGGTTCATGGGGAAGCTATAACGAATGCAACGAGCGCGCGTTGGGCAGCAGCTGGTTGAACTTTGACGATTTTGACGAATGGGAAGAAATCGAAGAAAAACTCATAAGGGAAGGCTTCGAGCTGAACGGTATCGACGAAGAATTATTCGTGCAGGATATCGAAGGCATCCCCACTTCGTGTCAAGACTGGGATAACACGCACCCTCAAGAAATATTCGAACTTATAAAGGAATCCGGCGTGTTGGACTACGAATGCAAGTACGAGCTTATGGAGGCATACTGCGAAGTCCGTTCTTTTGACGAATGGTCTGACCGCGTGAAACAGTGCGGTGAAAATTGGGATTCGGATATTGCATTTTACAAAGGACAGGATATGTACGACGTAGCTTACAATCTCGTAAATGAATTTTACGATTTGGATAAGATGCTCGGTCATCTTGCATCTTATTTCGACTATAATGCGTTTGCGCGGGATTTGAAATTCGACGGATACACGGAAACGTCGAACGGCGTAATTGAAATCAGATAAATAAAAGGAGAAAAATCATGAATACGACCTATGAACAGAGAAAAGAA
The DNA here is from genome assembly GCA_910586985.1 of uncultured Christensenellaceae bacterium. Lineage (GTDB taxonomy): Bacteria > Bacillota > Clostridia > Christensenellales > Borkfalkiaceae > Gallimonas. The sequence continues at coordinate 63,111 of CAJUKK010000007.1, forward strand.
GTTGCAATCAAGGCATTGAAACAGCTCGATATTTACAAGCCCTATATCGAGGGCTTTCAGGAAAACGATCAAGTATGTTTCTACGAAAACTTCGGCGGGCACTGGGTTTACCAAGAGCCTGAAATCGAAGCTAAGATGAAAGAAATCGAAAAGGAATACAACGGCACTGTGTACGCCATCACGCACGAATACACCAAATTCGGAGAGTGTTACGACTTTTTGCTTGTAACCGATTATCCCGAAGAATGGGGCGACATTGTTTGCAGCGAAGAAAAAACGCATTATGTCTTCGCTTACGTTTGGAATAAAACGGACGAATGGTGCAGCGAGCTGGGAACGATCGGCGTGCAGAGCTTCGGCGGCGGCATCAAGCGTGTTGCATAAGGAGAAAAAATCATGACGCTTATATTTACTTGTAACGGCTATCAAAAAAAGACATACGAAGAAACCGAATATAATGTGGAAATTTCAGCGACAAAAGAATTGTACGAATATTTTTCGGTGCTCTTTGAAAACAACGAGCTCAACGCAAGCAATACAAACGAAACCGTTATCACCGTTCTCCGCGAGCTATCGTGGTTCAACGATTTCATTTTCAGACACGTTGTAAAAATAGCAAATAAAGAAAAACACGTTTATATGATTTTATTCGACTGGTCTACCACCGATTCGGACGGAATCGAAACGTTCCTCTATCACGATTACGAAGCCGCCCGTAAAAAACTGGACGAGATCATCCAAAACGAATGCGATGCCGATCTGAGCTGGATAGGCTCGGAAGTATTCGACGAAAACGGCGACGTCAACGATGGTTACGAATTGGACTGTAACACGGACGACAAAGCCGCGGAAGATCTTTACTGGCATGTCGTCGATAAAAACGACTACAACCGCCGCTCGTTTATCGACCTGATTAAAAAGGAAATTAAATAAGGAGCCCGACATGAAAAACACGAAAGAACTGCACGCGCTCGTCACTGCCGTTTACTGCATCAACAAGACGAACGGCAACGAAGATAAAAACATTACCAACCTTTGCAGATATATCTTTCTGCGTTGCATAAACGGAAATCCGAATATGCTCGATATCCTCTGCAGCGGTAAGACGAAAGAAGAACTGCTCCCCTATCTCATGCAGATTTTAGAGGAAGAAACCAAATACAAAAAATTTATGGAGAAACAAGCACATGAATAAATTACGAATCGATTTTTACGAAACCAAAAACAAATACGGCGACTGGGGATACGATGCGCATGCGAACGGTATTTTACTCGGTCGCATACACATCCGCGAAGCGGATTACCAATATTCGCCCAAATATTATTTCCGAAGCAAAGACGGCGTGCTGATAAGCGCAAGAGACGCCCATACTCTGATCGAGATGAAACGCAATCTTATAAAAAGCTATAACGACGCAAACGGTAAAATTTTCGAGGAACGCAATACTCCGAACTTCGATATAGCAGATTTACCGAACGACGATAACGAATTTTATCCGACGCCGAAAAGCATCTGCGGAAAAATGATAGCTTGCGTTCAATGGCAAAACGTGCATACGGTGCTCGAACCCTCCGCAGGCAAAGGCGATATATGTGACGCCATCAAAGCCTTCAAGAAGCGCGACTACCACAGCAAATTGGACATAGACTGCATCGAGCTGGATTTGAACTTACGATTCGTTTTGAAAGGAAAAGGCTACAGAACCGTCCACGATAATTTTTTGAGCTACGAAACGAATAAAAAGTACGATTTGATTATCATGAACCCGCCTTTCTCGCGTGCCGACGCGCATTTAATGAACGCCATTGAAATGCAGGAGAAAAACGGCGGGCAGATTGTTTGTTTACTCAATGCGGAAACCCTGCTCAATCCGTTTACCAACCTCAGAAAGTTATTGATAAAGAAAATACGAGAGCATAAAGCGATTATAAATTACCTCAAATCCCCTTTCAAGCAAGCCGAAAGAAAGACAAGTGCAAACGTTGCGCTTGTCTATTTTAATATCCCGTCGCATTCAAGAGAATCCGAATTCTTTTCAAGAATGAAAAAGGCAAAAGACTCCGTTTACGAGAAACGCGAAGATTCGGAAATTGCACCGAACGATAAAATCGAAGCGCTGATAAGAAGCTATGAAATCGAATCGTCGGCTTCATTAGAATTTTTACGGGAATACGATACGCTCCGTCCGAAAATTATGAACGGTTCGGAAACATTCAGCCAGCCGTCCATCGGGATCAAAATCGGCGGTCGGGAAATAAGCGGCGGCTTAAATGCAGAAATAATAAACGACTACCTGCAAATCGTAAGGTATAAGTATTGGAGAAAGCTGTTCGATATTCCCGATATCAGCAAACAAATGACAACGGCGATACGCAATTCATACGACGCCAAAATTAAAGATATGGCAAATTACGAATTTTCAAGATTTAATATTCAGGAAGTGATCTTCGACATACGCGCCCAACTCCAAGCAGGCGTTGAAGATGAAATCGAAAGATTATTCGACAAACTGTCGAGCGATTATTGCTATTACGAAGGAAACAACGATAACATTCATTATTATAACGGCTGGAAAACCAACAAAGCCCATAAGGTCAATTATAAAGTTATTATTCCCGCTTACGGCTCTTTTGCAACAGGATACGTTTACGACAAGTATCATCGCTTGATTGAGCGGAAAAACAGCTTTATAGACAGCCGCAGTTGCTATTCCGTCCTTGCCGATTTGGAAAAGACGCTTGATTACCTTGACGGAAACGATAAAAACAGGATACGTACTGATTTAGCGAACAGGCTTCACTTCGCGGAAACCAGACGCGAAACAAGAAATATCGACTGTACTTATTTCAACGTTACTTTCTATAAAAAAGGGACCTGCCATATCACGTTCCGCGACGACGCGAGAATACTGATCGACCGGTTAAATATCTACGTCGGAAAAAGAAGAAGTTGGCTCCCGCCGAGCTATGGGACAAAGGCATACGTAAATTTGTCGGAAGAAGAAAAAACCGTCGTTGATTCTTTTGACGGCGGCGAAGAAGATTACAACAAAGTATATGAAAATCAAAATTATTATTTAATCGAAAGCCGTAACTTACTTATGCTTTCGGAAGGAGCAGACAACAAATGAACGCTTACCAACTATTAAAAAACAGACAGCAGAAAGAATTTAACGCCTTCCCCCTCGGCGCGGCATTCAGCAAAGAACAGTTTGCAGAAATGATGCAAAAATGGGGTTTAACGGAAAACGATACCGACAAGATTATTTCCATCGGTTACGGTTGCTTTATCCGTAAGAGCGACAGAGAGCGTTTCGATGAAATGAACGCACGCCTCAATAAAGAAATGCAAGACGCGATCGCCGCAGACAAGACGGGTGACGGGTTCATCTGCGATATGTTCTATTACGAGCTTGCCAATCACGAATACTGCATCACCTACGATTTAGAGGAAACGTTCGACGCGCTCGGATTGACGGAAACACAGGTAAATGCAGACAAGCGCCTGCTTCGCGGTTTAGAAAAGGCTCGCAAAAAATACTTGAAAAACTATAACGATTGAGGAGGAAAACAAAATGGCTTACAAAGCAACGGCGTATATACATTCGCTAAATAAAGGTAAAATGCAACCCGAAGTTACGAACGAAATAACGGTTTTGGAAAAGGTCGGTGATAACGACTATATCGTGGACTATAAGGGCGTGAAATGTCACGCTCTTTTTAATTGGTTCGTCGGCGCATACTTTGCAGACGACGTTTACGGGAAGGTTGAAGAATGAGGCATCTATACTACTATTACAAAAACGACGGAACGCTGGTTGTCAGATACAAAGACGACGATCGCCGTATCACGATGAACTATTTATATTATTCCCTCAAAGAAGCATTACAAAATTCAGACGCGATAACGGCTTACGGTACAAGCATATTACCGTTCAAAAATTATCTTAAGGAGTTTAACGACGTGAAGAAAGACAAAGAAATCACCATTTACGATAACTTTTACGATCCCGACCGAGAAAACGATACGAGGAAATATTTATTCGACGATTTTGCCGAGGAACACGGTTGGAACTCGCCCGACGATATCCCCGACAAACAGGTATGGAACGAAATAGACGCACAAGACCGCATACAATGGGACGACGTAAGAAACGAACTCGATGCAATGTTTGAGAAAAACGTCTATCTATTGACGGGAACTTGCGGCAGATGGAACGGTCCCGTACAGGGCGGCAAATTTATCCGTTCGGTCGGAGATTTACTGTCGTGCATGGATCACCTCGACTACATACGCATTTACGATAAGAACGGACATCTGTATATTCACGGTAGCCATCACGACGGGGACGACGATTACGAACTCAAACGGCTTACCCATAAGGGTTATGAGCTTGCCGATCTCAACTACTTCGCCTGCGACAGACAGTTGCATACCGCTATTATGAATTGCAACTTCTATTCTGCCCTGCCGCGTTATGCGCAAAAGGTTTACGGCTTATGAAAGATTACGGATATACGGTGCGATATAAAAAACAAGGCAGCGAGAAAAGGAAAATATATCTCGTAACGAATACTTACGACAGCGCGTTGTGGACTGTCCGCTGGTACGAAAGCCACTCCCCTCCCGACCGCAAAACGGGCGTTCCGCTCGATAACGTTATTTGGCTGATATATCCCATAACGACATATAAAGAATACCGCCGATTGTGGCGCGATTGCCCGTTCGATCCGTAGCAGGATTGAGCGGGCTTTTTATTTTTTCAAATCAAAATCATAAGGAGAAAAACACATGAAAATATCAACAGACAAACTCTACTACCTCTGCAACAAATACCAATGGTTCACGAACGGCGACAACAGACAATATCGAATGTTCTTTGACCGCAACAAACAAGGCGCGAGCCTTGAAACTTTGGCGACGATTATCTGGATTTGTTCGTCCGGCTGGAACGAGCAAGACATCTTAAAAATCTTACAGGAGGAGGCTGATTTATAATGAAACTCGATTTAACCGCAAAAGGCAAACCGCAGGAGCTGATACTTGCTTATTTACAGAAAAACGCGAGCGAGGTTCTTGCCGAAAAAATCAATCACGGCGTGCGCATTACCAAAGACGGAAAATCGCTTATCAACAAAAAGACGCTGGACGGGTTTATGACGTTCGCAAACAGCGAAGCAAAGAAACTTGCCGAGAAAGGCGCAAATTCCGCTTGCGTGGAAGATTCCGTCGTGTACGGCTGGGCGATCCACTACTTTGAGGAGGACAGTATCAAAGGCACCTTATATAACGAGGACGGCACGGAGTACAAGCCGCCGAAGCCCGACATAAAAACCACGGCAGCGCCCGTAAAGGTTGAACCGCCCAAGCCGAAGCAACAGCAAGGCTCGCTGTTCGATATGCTCGCCGCCCAACCGGACAAGACCGAACAAGCTGACGACCACGAACCCGTTGACGACGCCGAGGACGAAGAACCGACCGAGGAAGAAATCGCCGAGGTCATGGAACAGGAACAAATAACCCCTACTCCTCTGCCGCCCGCAAAGCCCCGTCCGTCCGCATGGTATCAACAATATTTATCCGTCAAGGAAAAATACAAGGACAGCATCTTGTTTTACAGGCTCGGCGATTTTTACGAAATGTTCGGAAACGACGCGTGCACCTGTGCAGACGTTCTGGATTTAACCTTGACGGGCAGAGACTGCGGGCTACAAGAGCGCGTTCCGATGACGGGCGTCCCCTTCCACGCGGCGGACGCTTATATGGCGAAATTAGTCAGTCACGGCTATAAGGTCGTTATCGCCGAACGAATCAACGGCGAGCTTCGGGAAAGAACCGCAGAACCTTCGCTCGAAGAGCTATCCGTTGACGAGGAAACGGGCGAAGTTCTCCCCGTGGAAGAAATGAGAAAGTTCGACGGCGATATCGCAGAACCGAAAATACCCGTTACGCAAGAAATACCCGACGACGAGGACGAGCTTCCCGATTTCGACGCCAAAGCGTTCGATCCCGAAGCCCTCTGCGCCATCGACGAGCTGCTCGGAAAAATCATTAGTTTGAGGTGAAATGATGATAGACGAAAAATATATAAAGCCGATTCCGAACTATATTGCAAAAATGATTAAAAATAAAGACAAATACAATTACGATGGGCAGATCGAATTTTATGCTTATCTCACGAAAATGAAAGGCGAACTCGTAAAGATAACCGTTGCCTGTAAGCACTACAAAAAACAATGGTTTTGTAAACAAGTTGCCGTTCACGGCGTTTATTCGGATAAGTGTTTGGTACGAGATCTGGAGTGCTTTATGATGGGCTATGCCGTAGGCTGGTACGACATGGCTTTGTCCGATAGCCGCAAGAGATACGAGGACGGAAAATGGTATCAAGCCAATGATAAATATTACGATCCCTCGGCGGTGGTTGTAAATAGAAAATACGCTTTGAAATTCAAAGAATTCCGTTATAGCGCGTTAGACAAATATAATCATCCCGACGTTTTGAAATATCTGCGTATTTACTTACAGTATCCGCAGGCAGAATACATCGTTAAAATGGGCTTACAACACCTTGCCGCAAACAAAATGCTGTTACGAAAAGTTGAAAAAGATAAACTTTTCCGCAAATGGCTTATACGCAACGTCAAATTGTTGCGTAACGAATACGGAAAATACCCTTACTTTTCGGCACAAGCGATCATGTTTGCGTATAAACAAAATTTACCGCTTCTTGAAGGGCATACCCTATACAGAGCTTGTAAAGAAACGGCAAACGATTATTCCTACACGAGGACGATTTGCAATTTGATACCGAAGAGCGAAATCGTTGATCTCGTCAAATACATAACGAAGCAGAATACGAACCTTTCGTCTTACTCGGATTATGTAAAAGCGTGCGATTATTTACAGTTGGATATGAGCTTACCGAAGAACCGTTTCCCGCACGACTTCAAGCGCTGGCACGATATACGCATAGACCAATACCATACGGCAAAAGCATTAAAAGATGCCGAAGAACGTAAAGAGCTTCATGCGAAATTCGGAAAAATCGCCGAGAAATATCTGCCGCTGCAAAAGAACGGGGAAGATGCTTTTATCGTTATGATTGCCCGCTCTCCGCAAGAGTTGATCCGCGAAGGAGAAGCCCTCGATCACTGCGTGGGGCGCATGAATTACGACCAGAAATTTGCCCGCGAGGAAAGCCTGATCTTCTTCGTGCGCAACGCGTCCGATCCCGATACGCCGTTCGTCACAGTGGAATATTCGCTAAAAGCCAAAAAGATATTGCAATGCTACGGCGAGCATGACCACCGCCCCGATGACAGCGTATTGGAATTCGTTAATAAAAAATGGCTACCCTATGCCAACCGCAAATTAAAACAAATCGCGACGGCAGCGTGACGCTGCTCCCAAATTATTTATTACAAAAATCAAACTTATGAGGTACAACAATGGATAACTATTTCAGAATTACGGGGTATTACCCCAAAGCGGACGTCTGCTTTATCGCGGACTGTAACGGCAAATTTCAGGCAATGTGGGAGTTCAGTTCCTTCCTCGTGAACAAAGGCGTCGAAATCGTTGCCGTGGGGCGCGACGAGAGAATGTCTTACGGCAACTTCCCCCGCGCCGAATATGACGCGGAACATATCATTCTCCGTGCCTGCGCCAAAGGCAAACCGGACGTTTCGGGTAATATCGTCACCGTGAACGGAAAATTCTATACGAAGAAATGAGGAAGTAATAACATGAAAATCGGAACTATCATTCAGAACGACGATATGACGCTCACCGTCGCCGCATACCACGAAACAAAGAAAGGCAACGTCGCTTTGCTTATCCGCAACACGGACACCCCCTACGTCTGCGTCCGCGACCTTACCTGCGAATGCAACGGAAACTATCATTGGTATTACGGACATTATATAAACGATTTTGCAGCAGCGGCACAGGACTATCTCGAACGTATGAAAACTCTTTCATAGTTTTCAATCGTTGCTTATACTAACTCACAAGGGCACGGGCAACCGCGCCCTTTTTTCATGTTACTTATTTAATTTCAACGATTTTTAACCTATTTTCTAAAAGCAATTTATGAATGAGATTTTTACCTTGTTCTTGATTTATAAGCGTTTTTCCGTAAGAGTTGATTAGACGATATATTGAATCGGTTTGTTCATAACCTTGTGAATAATAAAATACTAATGCTACGCGATTATTGCCATAAAGATTGTAATAATCAAAGATGCTTTGAAAATACGAATAATCCGCTTCATTGAGAGAATGTCCGTAAAATTTTATAGTAATAGCAGAGTTTTCATTTAACGACGGTAAAATACTCATCGGGGCACTTGTATCGAACATCTTTCGATAAGTCTTACTAAATAATCTCAAATCGGCATATTGACTATTGGATTGAATAAATCCGTCGTCTATTCCGAAAATAACACTTGACGAATCACAATCTTTTTCACAAGGTTTATTACATAACTTTCCGTGTACATTACTGTATTGGCAAGGGCTTTTAACATCCAAAATATCAAAAAGAGCGGTATAATTGAAGCTCAAAATATTTGTAAGCCTTAAATTTGAGAACTCTTCAAAAAGAATAGCCGTTCCTTCTTGCCGCTTTACAATATTGTTAATATCAGTGTATTGCCTATCAGAAAATCTCACAATCTCATTGAGTAAGTTTATAGCGTTGATAATATATTTCTCATTTAATTCTTTATTGTTTTGGGGATTTATTATATTATCTTTCAGATACTTGCAAAATCGCTTTTCAAACGAATGTAATTCTTGCAATAAATTTTCAATCATCAGAAATTGCAATTCTTCATCGCTATAATGCTTAACATTCCGCACTAAAAGGTTGCTAAAAAATTGCATACAATAACTATAATAATATTGAGTTAGCGGATTGGTGAACTCTTGCAATACCGCATAAGGGCTACGCCCCGCTTTCACATTTTTATAGGAATTTTTCCAAATACATGTTGACGACTCTTTATCGGTGAAAATTACACATAAAAGAGTTTCTTTAATAATTTTTTCAACATCACACCAACTATAATCCGCATCCCCGTATATTTTATAATATTCGATAAGTAGATTTTCCCAAAAGCCCGAAACACCCGCTCTTAATTGTCTGAGTCCAAAATTATTGCCGATTGTATCAAGTAAAGCATTTCTAAAAAAATCCCTGTAATGTGATTGTAACCCACAATGCACATCAAATCCGTTTCCTAAAATTAGTAGTTGATAATATTTCATCGGGTGTAAACTCCTAAATTTTTTCGCTCTTATAATAACACCGAAATGGCAATTTGTCAAATCCGATTGCAAGGGCACGGGCAACCGCGCCCTTTTTTTATGTCAATTACATTACAATCTGTTTGGATAAAGTTGTGATTAAATTTCGGTAGTGGCTACAGCGCGTGTGCTTGTCTTGATACAAGTGGCGGCGCTTCGCGCCGCCACGACAAGCACACGCGCTGCAACTGAAAAAACTGCTAAAATACGAAATCGGGACGCCGACGGGCGGGCGTTCGCCGCTAATCCGCTTGCGAATCGCCCGCGCATACCGTCGCGCGTATTCCCGATTTTTACCCGTACTTTTATGCCGCCGCTTTCAGTTCGCTTTGCGCATCCGCCCGATCGTCTCTTTGCTCACCGCGCCGAGATACTCCCCTTCGTCCCAGCACCCGAAGTTATCGAACAGCAACAGTTTCTTATCCTCTATCCCCGTCTTTGTTACCACGTCATCCTCGATCACGTCCGAGATAAAGTATTGCGGTAATCCCCTCGAATACACGATCTTCTCGCCCGATTTTTCCAAATACTTCATAATATACGCCATCGCATCGCCCAACCTGTCTTTATCTTCTATCTTCTCAAAATCCGATCTTCCGAAGTTTTCATTGAAATAGGTATTCTGCACCGTGATTTGTCTGCGGTGGCTTTTGAAATTAAAATCGCTCTTCTCGAACAATAGCCCCGGCATCGTTCCTTCGGGAATATAAAATATCCCGTGGAAATGTAGCCGCTTCTTTTCGGGGCTTCGTTCCCATACGCCGATATACCGCCAACCTTTTCTTGAACTGAAATGTCCGAGCGTGCTTTTCAGCTTCTTCTTAAAACTTTCCTCTGTATGGATCTCGCCGTTATACGTTAAGGTTACGAAATAGTTGAAATCCTGTAAATTTGCCTTCCGCGTTAGACGAATGCGACGGGCAATCAAATTCCTTGTCTTGCGTTCGAGGTTGCTGTCAATGTAAGTTATCGTCGCTTCGTCCGTCTTAAAATACGGGCGCAACGCCGCGATGAGCTTCTCCCGCCGCTCACGCTTTTTCAGAAAGGCATACTCCTGATACAGCTCGTTGAACAGTTCCTTTTTTGTCATGCGCCGCTCATTAGGTTGCAGAATATTCGCGGGCGGCTTTTCTTCCTCAATCGGCACCTCTCCCGTAACGGCTATCTTTTCAAGCGGTAAGAGCGCATCGTCCAAAGGCGGTGCGCTATCCTGTATTTGTTCTTCTTCGGCGGGCGGCTTATTATCGTTCGGCGGCTTTACCGTGATGAGTTCCTCTTTTTTCTTCGGGCGCGGCTTATACGGCTTTTCCGTATGCGGAATGGCGATATAATGACTCCCGTCGAAATACACCTTGCACTCAGGATAAAAGTCACCCACCTTCAAAGGTTCCGGTGTTTTATACTTCAACTCCTTCACGGCGTATCTCCCCCGATACGGTACAGTCCGTTGATGAAATAGCTGTTCTGCGCCAACAGCTCGTCCACGCTCGCCTTCTCCGAAACGTACTCGCGGTAGTCGTTCAACCCTACCCGCGATTGCCGCGCCATATCGTTGAAGTAATCCGAGAAACAATCCGTGGAAAATCTTCGGGCGTATATCTTGCGGTTCATGATATAATACTTCTTGCTCTCCACCTTCCCATCCATCGTTCCCCGCTCTTTCTCGATTTTTAAGGTGTTGTAACCGTAACTATTATAGACTCGGATATTCCGTTTCCAGATCCACGCCGTGATACTTTTGAGGATATGTACGAGCAAGGTGTTATCGCCCCGTCTGAAACGGAAATCGTAATAGAGATTGATGAAGCGGTTAAAACTCCACTCGGCGATCATATCCTCAATCGTATAGAGCGGGTACGCGAGCTTGAGCTTTGAAGAGGTTGCGATATGCAACACGTCGCACAAATCCCTCGCGTCCGCGCCCCAGCTCTCCGGTCGCTGTTCGTCCGTGAACACCTTAATGAACGGGAAGTTGTCTACCGTCGCCGAATGGCGGCACATTTTCAGCCATGCGTTAAAGAGATCGTTTTTCTGATTTGCTTCCTCGTCCTTCTTTTTCTTTTCCTGCAATTCAAGATTATTCCCTCTCTCCTTGCCGATCTCCGTGATTGCCACCACGCCGAACTCGAAGCTGCCCGCATTCGGATTATTCTCTATCACCTTCTTGCCGAGCCGCAGGACGTCGAAATCAAGGATATGCGCGTGTCTGCTGTTACGCCTGTGCCTCTGCGGGAAGAAGTCCGAAAGCCACATGGGAAAGTTCCCTTCGTCCATGAAAACATTGTCCGAACGGATAGAATAGTTTGCTACAATAAAACTGCTTTCCATGACGTAAATGAAGTACGCCTGAGCATACGTTTCCAACACGTCGAACAGTGTGCTCACTCCCAATGCGTTATCGTAGGTATAGCCGTATCTGCACACGTCGTATCCGAATAATTGCCACTTTGCGTTGCGATGCCGCAGGAACCTTGTCCGCTTTAACCCCACCCATGCCTTGACCGTCGCAAGGTTATACACCGTGCCGTACTCCATACAGGCGCGAAGCTCCCTCTCGAAGCATATCCACGGGAAGTGCGGGAATTTCATGTCGTTCTTTTGCAATATCTCCAACGCCTTTTGTCTGAACATGACCTCTTGCGACAGCGCCATGTCCGTGATAGCCGTCGTCTTTTTCTTGCCCATACTCCCGCAAGTGATTGACACGATCGGCAGCTCGTTGATGAACCCGCAATTCCGCGCCTCGTAATGCCTGAGCCGTGAAAGCGCGATCCGCCTTCTCCAACGCTGAAAGAGCCGCCACGCAACGAACAGTAAACTCCAATACGGGAAGTATTTGAACGGTATCTGCACGTCGATAAACAGTCTGCATATCTGCGGATAAATCGTCGTTAAATCGAACGAAACGGCGAAATAGAAATAGTACGCCAAAAAGCCCATGAGGATAGATACGAGGTTAAAGTGGAACACCCACATCGTTACCCAGCATTTCCATATCCATGCGTGTTCCTGTAAGAAACAGCGATACCCTATCACAAACCTTTTCAACGGTTGATAGGTACACTTCGAGATAAACTTGAACACGATAAGCGGAACGGTGTCCTTGTTATGCCGTGTGTTGCTTCTCCCGTACAGCCACTTGATAACGAACCACAGCCCTATTGCGCACGGAAGTAATAACACCAACACCTTGGAAAGCGTTGCAAGCGTTTCCGTCACCGTACCCCACCAGCCGACGAAGTTCTCCCCGCTGACAAAGAGCGAGAAAAACGACCGCGTGTTTTCCTTGAAGCCGTCTATTTTATCCGGCAACTTAATCATGTTCCCCACGACCTCAGACGGGACGTTCACGCCCGGCACTATCTTGTGCGCTATCCCGAATATCTCACAGAAATAATACGCGATAGACTCTCCGAACTCTACGAGCGTTTCCACAAACCGTAAATAGGACGAAGTAAACACAAACGCGCCCAACAGCACGAACGCGATTGAAATAAGCGCCGTTACCGTAATATTGACCGCTCTACGCATTCACTTGTCCTCCCGTGTAGATAAGATAGCTTATAAGCAGAATAACGGCAATGAGCGCCGTGACTGCAATCATTCTTTTGATTATTTTCATAGAAACCTCCGAATAATTTATTTTGGAATTTTGAAGTCCGAGAGTTCCCCCTCGGACTTCGCGCGTATTCCCTTACGTCATCCACCAATCCATTTCTTCGTCGTACCCATACATGGCGTCCTCAATCTCTTTTTCAATTAACCACTCCTCGTCCTGATTGAGCGCATAGCGTTCGGTTTTCGTCAACTCACTCTCACTCTTCTCGCCCGACCAAATCTTCTTCTTTAACGCTTCCACGTCTACCTTTTTCCAATCCCTTTGAACTTCCTTTTCCTCGCGCTCACACTTTTTGTGAAACTTGTCAAACTCCTTATCTACCTGCTTTTGCGCTTTCTTTCCTTTCCTCTCTTTTTTCTTTTCTTCCCGCTTTTCCCGTCGTCGTTCTCTGCCCGAACTGCACGCTTTGGAGATCGCCTTAAACGGTGCGGCAATCACTTTCCCTATTCCGTAAATGAGCCACGGCGCAAACTTAATAAGCAGCACGATTATGATAACGAGCGCAATCACGCCGAGCAGGATTTTCCACCAACTGTTCCTGACGTCCGACGTCGTATGAATGGGCGGCGTTGCCGAGGGAATATGGTCTATGGGCGACATCACCACGGGGATTACCGTTTCCGTTTCTCCGTTCGAGAACGTTACGTCGATAATATCGTAATCGAGGTTTACCGTTTCCTGAAAGAAGTAAGCGTTGGTATCCACCTGCTTGAAACTGAACGCCCCGCTACCCTTGTACAACGACGCTTCCTGCGAAATATAATCGCTCACCTGATAGCGGAATAAATACACCGTCGCTGCCTCTTCGTTCTTCTCGAAATACGCTTTGAACTCGTCGTAGTCCGCAGTGGAGATATACAGGCGTTTGCATACTTCCTCTTTTCCACCCGTCAAGTCGTCCTTTTTTACAGGATAAATAGCTTGGATCCCGTCGAACACTGTCGTAGAAACGTCGCCCTTCAAATTCCACAGCTTATCCCACCAACTCTTGGAAATCGTCTGGCTTGTTAAATCGAACGTTTCGTCGCGGCGGATATTGACCTCGGTAAACTTTTCGTCCACCCGCTCGAACAACGCCTTGCTGTACTTTCCGTTGACGAGCGTGCCGCCGTACTTCTGCGTTCCCTGTAATAGCTTGTCCCGTATCATGTCGGACGACACCTCGAACCCGTCCGCGCTGTCCGTGCCCGATCCCGCATAGTACATGGTATAGAGCGTTTCGATATTGTACCCTTCTTTGGGGTTACTCCAAATCACCGAACCGTCGTCCTTTTTGAACTCCGTATCTCCGTCGTAAAACAGCCCCAACGCCGCACCCGCTACGGCGTTATAGCCGAACCCGTAGGTATGTTCTGTAACGCTGCCCATGCCCGAGCTGGTACGCCGCTCGTAATCTCCGTAATAGTGAAAATCCAATCCCTCCGTGTGCGTTCCGATATTCACGCCCAGATAATTTAATATGGCGTTATACGCTTCCTCGTTGCCCGTAACGAGCGCGGGTGCAAGCACGGCGTTGAGCCACGTTGCGTGGACGGCGGACATCTCCCCGTATCGGTTGATAAACTCTTTCGGTACGGCAAAGTATACGCTATGTAAGCTGTCCTGCGTACAGTTCCCTTTCCCGTTGCTTCCGCTCGGACGGTACGTCGTCGTATAGGGTTTCAGCGATAGCGTATCGCTCTGTTCGCTGTTGCAGGTGAGCGTGCTTTCCGCGTCCGCCTTGCTTCCGTACCCGCCGGCATAACCCTTATAGAAATACGTCGTCGCCACGGGGATAGCCGTTGCGTTTAGGTTTCCTTCCGCCAACAGCTCGATCTCCGCCACGCGGTAGATGCGGTTGCTGCTGTTTACGGTATCCAAAATCTCTTGCTTTTCTTCCTCCGTCAGCCAAACCTTGAACTTGTAGAACAAGCCTTCATAATCCGCTTCCTCCGACTGATTCAAATAGACGAGCGGATATTTTTTGAACGATGCACTTACGTTATCTCCTGCACGCAGGTTTACCTTATTCAGTTCGCTGTCCTCTACGAAATGCAAACCTTTGGGGTTGTAGATATAGAGATATAACCCGTAATCCTCTTGCAAATTCTCGTAGAAACTGTAACAAAACTCCACGAACGAAAAGACCTGCGTTTCCTTGCGGTGATTGAACCCATACTTTTCCAGCGAGAACGGCTCGCCGTCTATCTCCGCGTCCTTCAAATCGTCCAATACGTTAACCTTCTCGAACTCCGCCGCACTCTCCGCGTGTGCAACTAACCCAAGCGACGGGGGAAGAAGGAACACGAACAGGAACAGCACGAATAACAATGCTGCGCCGATAGATTTCAAAATCGCTTTCATTTATACCTCCTTCGGCATGAGGTAGATCATCACCGTAACGAAACAGTCAGGCATAACAAACGAATAGCTTCCGTCGTCGTTTCGCCTATAATCGTACTCGTATACTTCCTCTGTTTCGATCATCAAATTGACAACCTCCAACCTCTCGTCCAACACCTCTACCGTGAACCGCACTTCTTCCCCTGCCGCCGCTTCGGAAACGCAATCGAACTTTACGGACAGTACCGAACCGCTCCCCAGCGTATCGTACTCGATCCCATATTTCTGCGCTTCCTCTTTCGGCGGCTCTTGGGGAACGGAAGGCGGTATTTCACCTTCCCCGCCGAACACGATCCCGTCCTTGTCGAGCTCGATACCTTCAACTTTAGTAGAAACACCGAAATTGATCTTATACGTCACCTTTGCGTTGTACGAGCTTACGACGAGCGTATAGAGCGCGCCTTGCGGTTCGTCCACTTCCACCTCTTTTTCGTAAGCCTTTTCCAGAACCGTCTTCAAAGACAACCCTTTCGGCGTTGCCAACGTGAACGCGCTTGCCTCTTTCTTGATATCGAACGCGCCCGTAAGCTCCTTCGCGTCCGCATACGAATACTGTTTGCCGTCTGCCTTGAACGTGAGCTTGATTTTCCCGTTCGGCACGATTTTCACGTTGTACCCCTTCGGCTCGCTCTTGTCGTTATCGAAGGTGTACTTTACCTCATAGCGGTAGCTCTCCCCGCGCATGAATGACGTTTCCGTTTCGCTCGTTAAAATCTGCTTACCGTCCCGTTCCAGATAGAACGTCTTGAAGTCCTCGTTAAACCCATTCGTGAACTTGAAGATAAGCCCCACGGCGAGCGCGACAACCAGCAAAATAATTACGCCCGTGATAATTTTCGCTATCTTCATGCGCCCTCCTTACCATGTGATTGTCGGCGTATCCACGTTCACGCCGGACACCGCTATTTCCAAATTGGAAACGTCAAAACTCAAATCGATTTTCTTTGAACCCGATTCTATCTCCGCGCCGTTATAACCTACACTATACACCGCACGGAGTACCGCCTGATTGTTGTCCGGCAACCGTTTATTGACGCACGTAATAAAATTGTTTACCATTTGTTCGTTCGTCCACTTCATCCCGCCGTTCGGCGTTATGAGCTCATAAACAAGTTCTTTCGTGCTTGTAAACGAAGAAGTAAACCGGTATGTGGAAACGTCAACGCCGTACATAAATCCTGCCGTATTCGACGTGTTCCCCTTGCTCCAATAATTGCTGTTCAGTTCCAATACATAATCCGTTGTAACCTGCGGCGTAACCGTACCCACCGCATAATTCGGCGTTGCAACCGCGGTATAAGTTGCCCCGTCGCCGAATGCAAGCGTTGTTGTGGCATTGCTTCCCTTCATCAAATTCAACTCCACCGATTCCACGCGTTTCACGTAATTGCAGGTGCAGCTTGCATGCGCTTCGCTATTCCTACGACTTGTAACCGAAATGATTATTTGTTCCCCGAATGCTTGCTTGCACTCCGCCGTTGCCGTAAGCGCACCATCCGACGAGGGTGTAAGCGTAACATAGTCCGAAACGTTCTTGCCTGCCGCCCAGCCGCTTTCATTTGCAAATGCAACCGCCCAATCCATCTGTTGATAGGTCGCGTCGCTCGGCGTTATCGTTGCCGTGAGCGTTACCGCACTCTCCGCAAGCGCCGATACGCCGTATGCCGCAAAATCCTCTTCCGTAATCATTGCGCTCATGAGGGAGATCCCCGTTCCTTCCGTTTCGGATAAAATGAACCCGCCTTGCGTTGAGTTGATCTTGTCGCACGTTGCAGGATTATCTTGTTGGAACAATTTCACGCTCATGCCTATTAAACCGATAAACAGCACGGCTATAAGAGCAAAGGTTACGATCCATTTGATTTTATCGTTTCTCTTTTCCATACACCCTCCTTAAAAAACCAAGGACTGCTTATCCATGTCTATTGCATTGATTGGCGACGCGTTAGTATACCCGTTCATATAGAACGTCGTACTCTTTGTTACCGTGGAATACCTGCCCTTGACTGTTACGGTTAAATCGAATAAGTCCACGTTCGTATTGTAACAATAGCTATCGTCCGTCGTTCCTTTCTTGTTGAAACGGTTGATGATATCCGATACCGTTATAGCCTCATAAACGTTCCCTTCGATAATGTTACCGCGTCCGCTCTGAATGCTGTGCAAATCGAGATTATCCACAAAGTATTTGATCCCGAAATACATTCCCTTTTCCGATACCGAATAGGAGTTGAATTTCTCGTAATTGCTTTCATAATCAGGCGATGTGATCGTGCAAAACTCCATGTAATTCGGATAACTTCCCGGCATACTTGCAGGGCTAACCGTCAACAGAGTGCAAGGGTTTTCCAACTTGTACGTTACCGTAAAGGTCTCCGCAATCGTATAAACGTTATCCTTCGTTTGCGTTAAATTTGCCTTCCCGCCCTTTGGGGTGCCGTTCTGATTGAGTTCCAAAGTTACGCCTGTTCGCCCGCCGAGATTACACGTTATGTCGCCGAATTTGAGAGCAACATCCGTGAGTTTCTGCGCATAATCCACGTTCACGCTTGCCGTCACTTCGGGATTATCTCGTGCCGTTGCCATTACCACGATCTGTTCTCCGAACGGCTGTAAATTTGAAAGCGTTACCGTCTTGCTCTCGGCATAACCGTCTCCGCCCGGCGTTACCGTAACATAGCTTGTAACCGATTTCCCATTTGCCCACGAGGACGAGGCGTTCTTCCATTTGATATCCCAATCCACGCCCGTGTTCTCCGCTGTGTTGTCCGGTTTTACGGTTGCCGTGAGCGTAACGCTCTCCAATGCCTGCGCAACGGGCTCCGCAGAACGGACGGACGCAAGCGACATATTGTGCCCGACACTCTCGCTCACGATCATGCTTTGAAAAGATTGCATCTGCGTTTGCTCTTCTTGCTTCTCGCCTTCTACTTTCTTTTTATCGAACCAACCGAGAATGATGCCGATAAGCAAAACGCCTATAAGGATAAACGCGATAAGCGTTAAAATCCATTTCACGGTATCCGCCGTTTTGTGTTGCTGTAATTCGTTGTTCATTGATTTCCCTCCGAAATTAATAAAAAAAATTTTGGCGGCTTACAACGTTTTCCCGCCGCAAGCCGCCGTGCTTTTCTGCTCCTTAACGGAGCAGCATATTGAGCAGCGTCTTATCCGAATCGCGATAAGGTTTTACCTTGCATTCGTACACGTCGCCCGTTGCCTCGTCCACGGTCTTTACGCCATAGGTATTGCCCTTCACGACTCTTCCCGTGCTCTCGTCCTTGATCTCGTAAGGCGTAAGCGTGAGTTCCGCTTTCATCTCCTTGCCGAACACGATATCCAGCACGGTATATCCGCCTTTATCGGGCGGGATAATCATGACCCTTACTTCCTTCCCTCGCACTTCCCCTTTGATAAAGTAGGAAAAATACGTCTTACCGTCCTTCTCGAACGTATCACGTTCTACGAAAATATTCTTTTCTGCCATCTTAAATCCTCCTGTTTTTTACGCCGCGTCTTTCGGCTTGCCTTTGATCTTCGAGATTGCTCTCGCTTCCTCGGGACTCTTCCCTTCCAAAAGCGCCTTCTTGTACTTGTACATTCCGGCATGATCGCTCTGGCAAAGCAGATATCCCGAACGGATACCCTTGTCGTATTCCGTAAGTTCCTGTCCTTCCTTCGGACCGTAGGTATGCACCTTCGATCTGCGATCCTTCGCGTACCCTTCGGCGCGCTTCGAAGGTTTCATCCAACGGCGTTCGTTGTAGTTGCGGTGTCCCGATGTGGGAGCTTCGGGCGCCGCGGGCGTTGCCGTAGGCTTGTTTTTGTCTGCCATAATTCACTCCTAATTTTGGATTCGCGCTTTATAGCCTCGCTTGGCTTTGAGAAGAATCACACGCTTTCTCCGCTTTCATGCGGTGCGTACTTCTCTATGAAGTTGTAGTTTTGTAAACCGTGCGTTTTGTGTTTCGGACTTACCGTCCATTGCGATTAAGGAAGGCGCCTTTCCGTGTTATCGCCGATTTGCTTTCCGCTTTCGGTTACGCACCTATCGTACACTTTTTTCCCGCCGAAAACCAGAAACATTTTCCCGAAGGTTTCCTCTACTTTCCCCTCGACTTTCACTAATTTTCAAGCATTTTTCCAAACTCATATATAAAAAAGAAAGCCCCGATTTCTCGGAGCTCTTCTGATTTTCAGTCTATGTATGTTCTTGAAAACATCGTCGTGGGAAGCCGTTTCCCATCCATTCGCTTTCTTTCGCGGAACACTTTTTCATAATCTGCATCGCGTTTTCTCGTGCGGCTGAAATACGTATCGCGACTACATAATTCCGCCGACTCCACGCCGTTGTCGTTCACGTCGATTGCCTGCACGACAATAAAAAATCTCGTTCTGTAAGCATTCGTCGCTTCAAGCAACAATTCTTCAAAGCTCATACTTTTACCTCCTTTAATTTTGTCTGCAAAAACAGCAGCAGTTTTTTGTGTTGCATTTGAACGTATTCGGGGGTATAACCAAGCTCTACGGAAAACGCTTCCTGCGTGTTCCCGCGTATGTAAAGCCCCGTGTACAAATCAAATAATTTCGGCGGTGCGGTTTTTACCGCTTCGTTATACATTTTAGCTTTTTCCAATATGCTATTCGTCCCTACGATCTGCGTAACCGCATCGAAATATTCCTTTCGCGTGTAATAATACCGAATTGCCCGTAAATCCTCTCTTATCTGTTTTAAGGTCATCTTCTCTTGCCTCCCTCGCTGAAACCGTACCTTTCAATAATTTCCTCCATCGTTTGCTTTTCCTCGCCCGTAAGCGTATCGGCTACCTTTCGTAAAAGCTGAGTTTGTTTACAAGTTAGGCATTGCTGAATTAACCGAAACCCTTTTGATACATAAATACCGCCTCCTTTGCCTTGCTGAGTGTAAATCGGAAATTCAAGCGAGAGGATCTGAACGTCGTATTCAACGGTGCGTTTACTTACCCCGAACTCGAAAGCAAGGTTTGCCCGCGTATCATATCCTCGCAGGCATAACACTTCAAGCATTGCTTTTCGACGTTCTCTCGCCGTCACTCCCGATTCACCTCCCTTACCATCGTTGACGGTAGTTTACTCTATAAAGTCGCAAGCAACTTTGCGACTTATAAAAAATAATTTTGATTATATAAAAAAAGCTTCAACAATTTAGATTTCATTTGTCGAAGCCTTTTATCATTTGTAAAATTTTTAGTTGTACTATCTACCACTGAAGTGTTCTAATTTTATTTCTAACATTTTTTTGAAAACGACTAATAAACCCATCGACATAATCTGCAATATCAAGCGATATGTCTTTGATGAGCGGCGTTAAATCCATCGCGTAGTTGAGCATGTTAAAAGTGTCGCAAGCATGACTTTCGGAAAATGTCGCGTTTGCAAGCCTTCTCCCCTCTGCCGCTAAGTCGTAACGCTTTCCGCCTGCTATCTGAGAATCAAATACGCTTGAAAGCGCACGGGATAAGTTCGGGTGCGCACTACAATCGAGATATACCTTCTCGTCGTCATTCAACCAATCGAGATTCCGCCATACTTCGCAACCGTACACCTTTTCGGGTTGTTCGTCCGCGTTCAGTTCGCGCAACGCCAAGATAGCTTTCAATGCCGTTGCCACGTGCGTTTCGTGTTTATCGGCAAAATTATGGAGATAGACATATTTCGGTTTCGTCGCTTTGAGTATATCTACAAGCTCTTTGATGATTTCTTTATCGTTTTTGTTCTTAACCTGTTTAGACGGGTGTCCAAGCAAATACAGTGCGCCATACTCTCCAAGCATTCCCGCTTTTTTCTGCTCCTCAATCCGAATGGCTTTCATCTGTTCATCGGTATAATCCGCATAAAGTCCGCTTCTCGGACTGCCCGCGCCGTCCGTTACCACCACGCCGCAGAACCACTTATCTCTTTTTCCGAAACACTCCGCAATCGGCGCATACGCCATAAATTCGATATCGTCCTGATGCGCCGCGATGCAAAGGTGCGTCGTGCGCACTAACGCTTGCTTCTCTTCCGTCCCGTCGGGGATATATACTAACACTCCGCTTTCCTCCTTGCGTATTCTGCCGCCCCGTAAATGCCCGCATCGTTACCGAGCGTTGCCGTAACAATTTGTACGGACGCAGAAAAACTTCCTCCCATTTTTTCCCGATTTACGATTTCCTGTAACGGTTTCGTAATCGTTTCTCCTTCCGCTGAAATACCGCCGCCCAAAATGACAGCCTCGGGGCGAAACGCATTCACGGCGTTCGTAATGCCCGCAGCCAAATATTTTATGTAACGATCCAAAACGGATTTCGCCGTTCTGTCTCCAAGCCGTAGCCCGTCGAAAACAGTTTTACCGTTTATGTTCTCGGTGTTTCCGTTACAAATTCGCCATAGTTCGCTTTCGGGGTGAATTATCATTGCCTTTTGAGTTTGGTGTATCAATGCTCTTGCCGACGCATACCGTTCAAAACATCCCCGCCTTCCGCAAGTACATTTTTCGCCGCCAAATTTGATGACCTCGTGCCCCAGCTCGCCTCCCGCGCCTTGGTTTCCCTCGAAAATCTTACCGTCAAAAACAATTCCGCTTCCGATCCCCGTGCCGATCGTAATCATAACGGCAGAATGATATTGCTTGCCTGCACCGTATTCATACTCTCCGAGCGCAGCAGCGTTGGCATCGTTTAATATACAGCACGGTTTTTTCAGTTTGTTTTTTATCAACTCTCCCAAAGGAACGTTCTGCCAATTATAATTCGTCCAACTAACGACAACCCCTTTTGCGCTGTCAATAATCCCCGGCGAGCCGATCCCGACAGCCGCAACCTCTTGCATAGTCACACCGCTCTTTTGAACGACCTCTTTTACAAGCATAACGAGCCGTTCCGCCGTTTCTTCCGCAGAACAATCCCTTTCTGTTTTACAACGGCTGACACCGTATAATTGTTCGTCGCGCAACACGGCGCATTTTGCGCTCATACCGCCGATATCGATTCCGACGTAACAACTCATAACTTACTCGCCGCCTCGCTGTCTGCTATTAAAATACAGTTCGGATGCAACTGCAACACGCTTGCGGGAACTTCTTCCGTTACCTCACCGCACACCGTTTTATATACCGCGTCCGCCTTATTTACTCCGCTTGCTAAAATGAGAATCTGCTTTGCATGCATGATCTGCTTGATTCCCATGGTAAACGCCTTTCTCGGCACTTCGGAAATATCGTCGAATAATCTTGCGTTATCCTTAATTGTGTTCTCTGTTAAATCAACGACGTGCGTCTTGCTCCCGAACGGCGTAAACGGCTCATTAAATGCGATATGCCCGTTACGCCCCAAGCCCAAAAGCTGAATGTCGCGCGGCATTTCCGAGAGTAATTTATTGTACCTTGCACACTCCTCTGCTTCATTCTGCGCTGTGCCGTTCTCAATATAGGTGTTACTCTCTTCGATATCCAAATAGCGAAATAAATTCTCGCGCATGAAGTAGGCATAGCTCTGCGGGTGAGATTTCGGCAAGCCTTGATACTCGTCCAAGTTCACCGTTCTGATATGCTGATAGCTTGTCCCATTCTCTTTATAATCTTCGATTATGCAGCGATACAGTCCCAGCGGCGTAGTTCCCGTCGCCAACCCCAACACCGCATAAGGATTGCTTTTGACAATATCTTTTATCACATGAAACGCCTTCGCGCTCATCTCTTCGCCATCTTTTGTTTTAATCAGTTTCATTTTTTTCTCCGAATAACCAATAAAATTTTATGCCGTAATGCAAAAATACACTACGGCACTAAATAAGGGGGAAATGTATGAGCAAATTATTCCTTTACGCCACCGATAACCATTCCTTTTTCAAAATGTTTTTGTAAAAAGGGATATGCTATAATCAGAGGAAGGCTTGCAATCACGACTGCCGCCATACGAATGCCGGGGAGGAATACCGAAATGGGAAGCAAACTTCCCGTAGAGATCCCGCTGCGGTTATCGTACAGCAAAATATCCCGCATAATGAGCTGCAAGGGATAGAGTTCCTGATGCTCCGCCGTCAAAAATAGAGAGGCGTTCGCCCATGAATTCCACTGTGCAACGAAATTAAAAAGTGCAACGACCACAATAAAAGGAACACACAGAGGTACTATAATTTGAACCATCACGCGCACGGGACCTGCTCCGTCGATTTCTGCCGCCTCGCGAATGGAATCGGGAATCGCCATCATACCCGTGCGGAGCATAACGATATTGAGCGCGTTGCAGCAGGTAGGCAGAATCATTGCCCACGGCGTATTAACAAGACCCAATCCATGCACCACAATATAGAACGGTACCATACCGCCGTTAAAAAACATTGTAACAAGGATAAAAAACAGAATCGGACGTTTGAAGAGCATTCCCTTACGACAAAGCGCATATGACGCCATAATGGATATTACAAGACCTAAAATGACCGAAGCTGAAGTATAGAGTATGGTATTGAGATAACTGCGCCAGAAATATTCGTTGCGGAAAAGCATTTCATATGCCTGCACGGAAAAATCACCGTCTACAGGCCAAAACAGAAACCCCTTGTAGGAAACGAATTTCATCGGATTGCTCAACGAAGCCATCAGAACGTGAATTACGGGAAGAACACATAAAATCGCAATGAGCGCAAGAATTCCGTAGAGAATTACCATGCGTATGATTGTGCCCGTTGAATATTTCTTTTTCCTCTTTTCCATATTCCACCTCCTTAAAACACACTGCTCGACGTAAATTTACGACTCAGCCAATTAGCAATCAACAAGAGAACGAATCCAAATACCGATTGGAACAGTCCGATAGCCGTCGTATAGCTGTAATTGCCGCCGATTGCGCCATAACGATAGATGTATGTCGATATCACTTCCCCAACGTTATAAGTCGGCGTGGAATAAAGAAGATAAATCTTCTCAAAATTGACGTTGAGCATCATACCGATTTTCATAATAAGCATCATCATGATCGTCGGCAAGATTGAAGGCAACGCAATATGTAATACCTTTTTGAACCAATTTGCACCGTCAAGGTCGGCGGCTTCGTAAAGGCAGGGATCAATCCCCCCGAGTGCAGCAACGTAAATAACGCTGTTAAAACCTACCGTCTGCCAAATATTGCTCACAATGTTAATCGCTCGGAAATGTCTCGGATCACCCAGCATACTCATCCCCTCTTCCAAAAGACCGAGTTTTGTAAAAATGATACCGAAAATACCGTTCGTATCGACCAACGAAGAAATGATCCCGCATACCACGACCGTAGAGATGAAATAAGGTAAATATACAGCGGTAAGTATTACACGGCGATACCTTCTACGTTTTACGCCGTTAATAAGCAGCGCTAAAAGAATGGGCGTGGTAAACACGAATAAAATGTCGTACAAGCTAAATAACAACGTATTGCCCAAAAGACGCCAAAAATACATATCGTGGAAGAATGCCGCAAAGTGTTTGAACCCGACCCAAGGACTTTGGAAAAAACCTAAATTCAAATCGAAATCCTGAAAAGCCATTAAAAGCCCTATCATTGGCGCATAGCAAAAAACCGCAAAAAATATGACTGCCGGCAACAGCAACAAATACATTGCCCAATTCTTTTTTGCATCCTTTTTCAGCAATTTTCCGATTTTTGCATATTTCGGCGTTTGAGGCTGTTTCCCTTCCGCCGTCTCTAAATCCTGCGCAAGAGATTTTATTTTTTCCGCCATAACTTCCTCCTGTTTCTTTCGATTGAAAAACGCGGGATGCGAATGATAACACGCACCCCGCTCTCTTTCGCATTATTTAACACGATTTTGCCAACGCCCGTAAGCGTCCTGTTTAATCTTGATTGCATCTTCGATTCCGCGCTTTTTCAGTTCCGCACGGAAATCATCGAACGTAATGCTGTTTTTCCCTGCTATGTAATTATAAATAAATTCTTCGGTATACGTTTGCAACGAAGTCATGATCGCCGCATATCGACTACCCTCTTCCGCCGTCAACGAAAGCACGGGCAAAATATAATCGGCATCGCTCGTTTCCGTCCAAGTATGTTCAATTGCTTGAATTTCTTTGGGCTTTGCCGCCTGCAATTCACGCGCCGAATCGACGAAGGACGGAAAGCCCTGAACCGAATACTTCTTGACCATATCGGAAGGCGCATATCCCTGCGGGTTTTGGGTTACAATCTCCGTATAGTACGGTTTTCCGTCGACCATGGTATAGCTCACACCCTCGATCCCGTAGTTCATGAGCACCTGTCCCTCTTTTGAATAGAGGTAATCGAGCCATTGCATCACTCCGTCTACGTCCTTGCACTTATCGGTAATCACGGCATAGTTGCCCGCGCGCGGACTCTTTTGACGAATGTGCAGTTCCTGATCGGAAGTAATCTTTGGATTGGGTACGGCGATCAACGAATAGTTCTGATTGCCGAATGCCTTTGCCGTATTCTCGTACTGCGTCATATAGATATACATTTGAGTAAATATACCGTACTTTGCCTCGGTAAATCCCTCGCTGTTCATGCCGCCTACAGCGTCAGAAATTGCCACGTACTCGGTGGAGAGCATAAAGTTCTTATCAATCCAACCCTTTTTGTACCAACTCTGCATGCGTTTGAGGTATTCCTCAAAGTTATCCATATACGGACCGTAAGCAACTTTTCCTTCCTTATCGAGCTGGAAGTCAAACGTTACGTCGTATCCCGCACTAATAGAGTTAAACGGATCAACGCCTTTAGAATAGAGGAAGAAGGGAGCTTTTCCGCCGTTGAACTCGGTAAACTTCTTCATAATTATTTCCCAATCGTCGTACGTTTCGGGAAGCTTAGTAACCTGCGTTCCGTCGCCAAAGCCGGGAACCTTTTTCAGCCAGTCCTCGCGCATCATGTAACCGTACCATGCGCCCTGTTCCGATTGCAATATTTCATAGAACGCCGTCATCTTAGCCGAATCGGTAAGCGCTTCCTGCTTGATTGCATCCTCCGATTGAACAATTGTAGAATAATTGGGCGCAAGCGTTTCCATTTTATCGCTGATATCGATGATTTTTCCATCCTTGATTCCCTTTTCGATTCCGCCGGGATAAGTGCCCTGAAAGCCGGGCATCGCATCGTTTAAAATCATGACGTCATAATATCCGTTTGTTGAGAACATCTGCTCGAGCTCGGTATATTCGCCGTGTATATAGCGCACCTTCTTGCCGGAAATCTCCTCGATTTTCTGAAACACTTGATGATCGGCGTATTTACCGACGACCGTGCTCACCATAGGAACCCAAACGGTAAAATCGTAATCAGAACCGCCGCAAGCCGTCATAGACAAAGCAACACCCGCCGCCAAAACTCCGCTTAACGCAAGCGTTAACAACCGTTTTCCTTTCATACCTTTCCTCCTTGTTCGGGCTAAGGGGAGCTTGCGGCTCCCCTGCCCTAAATTGCTATTTTATGCCTGTTCCGTCATGATAATGGTATAACCCAACAAGGTAACTGAAAGAGTCATCTTGCCGTCTTCGGTCTGCCCTACCGCGCCTTCCAATCTGTCGCCTTCGTCACCCAGCCAAATTACAGTCTTCATATCGGGCGTAAATTGATGGATAAAGTTCAGTGTGAGAATCGAGACTTTCATTTTTCCCGTTCCGTCTGCATTGACTGTGAGCGTAATCTTCGTATTTGCGAACGAAGGCGCATCGGCGGGAATGGCACCCGTAAAGGTTTTCGTTTCGGACAAATAAACGGGGGTTCCGTCGATTGCGGCAAACGTGAGCTTTTCCACTGCCCCGATCTTATTTTTAAGCGTATACTCGAACCGTACGTTATCGTAACCGATTTTCTCATCCTTTGCCGCTTTTATTAACTGCAATTCGAGCGTTTCTCCGCCGCCGAGGTTGAGAATGAGTTTGTTGGTTTCCGCCTTATAATCGTAAGAGATATTTTTCTTTTCTAAGGAGAACGTTTCTTGGAATTTTTCAAGCGTTAAGCCGAGATTGCCCGCCGTGTTGTGCGTGTTGAAATCTTTTTCCGCCAACGCCGATTTCACAACAAAGTCCGCCGTTAAATCGGGGCGAAGCACCAATTCCGTCATTGAACCGCCGGGGAAGAAGTTATTCAAGGTCACGCTCTTGCCGTCGCCGTCCTTATAAACTTCCTCGGACGTCTGTCCTGCGCGGAACACTACCGTGTAATCGGCAAAAGGCGTTCCCTCGTTCCATACCGCTGCAAATTTCAGCTCGTTTCCTTCAAGCGTTCCGGGCAGAGTATAGCTATCTCCCGGCATATAGTTCTGTGTTCCGTCCGTCCAGCCGCCGAAAAGTTTTCCCGCTAGCACATAATCGTTTTCGGGGAAGACAAACGATTTGCTTTCATACGAATCAATATTCTCCACCAAACCCGTCGCTCCGTTTCCGCCTTCGAATTTTACGGTAATCCGTTTGCGCCATACTGCCGTAAGCGTGGTATCGTTATCCTTCGGTACGGCATAAGACGCGCCCGCCGCATATACTTTCGTACCGTCCGTCCAACCGTCGAATAAACTCGTTCCGTTTTCATAAGGCATTTCGGGAAGATTGAACTTCATCGTTTCGCCCGTCGTAACCGATTCGATCGTCTTATCCTGTATCCCCGTTGCGAACGACACCGTTCTGAGCGCTCTCCAATCGGGTATATAGGTTGTATTCGCTGTAACCGACGTTCTCTGTCCGGGCATGGTACCGGACGTCGTTGCCGAAGCATTCGACTTTTTCCAACCGTTGAAAGCAAAGCCCTCTTTTTTCAACTCACATTCGGGAAAAACGAAATAGATGCCTTTTCCGATTTGGAACGATTGGGGAACGTTACCCGATCCATCGTTCGCTTCAAACGAAATCGTAACAAGCGTATCTATCTTTGCAACGTATGTGGTTGCTTCGGTAATCTTTTCGGATGCGCCCGGTTTCTTTGCTGTGCCCGCATTATTTTTCAGCCAACCCGAAAAGCCTTTCCCGCTCTCGCCGACAAACGAAGCGTCGGGCAAGATTATAGAAGATTCAATTGGCGCCTTTACGATCCAACCCGTTGCATCGTCATTGTTTGCCTTAAACGTCACGTCTACGTACTCCGCCCAAACAGGCTCGAAAACGACGTCTTCCGTCACCTTATAGCTTCCGCCCGGTTGCACGGTTTTTCCCTTTCCGTCCGACCAACCCGCAAAGCCTTTGGAATAATCTTTATACTCGTAAGGATT
The DNA here is from genome assembly GCA_910586985.1 of uncultured Christensenellaceae bacterium. Lineage (GTDB taxonomy): Bacteria > Bacillota > Clostridia > Christensenellales > Borkfalkiaceae > Gallimonas. Next base: position 91,655 of record CAJUKK010000007.1, read on the forward strand.
GGCAGGCAGATAAACGTACTTTCCGTAAAGCGTGTCGGGAAGGATCATATCGCCAACGTTTCCCTTTCCGTCCGCGCCCTTCGTGATCGTAACGTGCAGGCTATCCGACCATACCGCAATGAATTGTGTGTCGCGGTCGATTGTGACCTTTTCTTTGGGTTGAAACAGATAATTTTCGCCGTACTCGTAAATTTTTCCGTTTGCCGCCCAACCGCGGAACACGTTACCCTCTTTTGAAAACTTCGCTTCGGGAAGCGTAATTTCCTTCGGTTCCTCGTAGGTCGCCTTTTCGGGAAGAGTAAAGCCCTCTTCCAACGTAACGCCCTCGCCTACGTCGAACGACACGTCGTAGGTCTCGGGTTCGGGTTCGGGCTCGGGTTCTTCGGGCTTGGGCATCATCGCCTCGTTGCTGTAAAAATACAGCACCGTCTGCGGAATTACCTTACCGATATCGAACGTAAATTTCATGCTATTGTCCGCAAGATATTCAATATTGATATCCTGATCGCCGAACGTCAACTCGCCCGTTTCCGAATTTTTACGCGTGGAATGATAGGTGATTACCGTTTTATCCTCGTTAAGCTCGTAAGTATCGTCATGCACGAAATTCGAAATACGGAAACCGAGCATCGTATCCATCATAACGATTGCACTATCGGTGAACGTTAAATTCATTTTTGCATCGCCGTTCGGCTCGAACGTGAGCGTACCGGGGTTGCAGAGCGTAGACAGCGGACCGATTGCCGTGCTCATCGTAAGGTCTACGTGGAACACCGTCGTTTTATCGAAACCTTTGTTTTCGTCTTTGTCGCCGCAGGCAGTTAAAATTGCCGCGCAACAGGTTGCCGCAAGCGCCGTGGTAAGCGCAAGACAAACTACCTTTTTCTTCATAACTTTTCCTCCTGTTTCGGAATACGCTGTCTGCGTTTCTTCCATTTTCGACAACAGTATAAACGGAAAGGAAATTGTTTTATATTAAAAATTCTACCACGAATAACAAAAAAACTACTTTTTTTGTATTTTCACAAATTATTGTAAGCCGTCGAATACCGTGCGCAAAAACTCAACGCTCTTTTCAAACCATTCCGAAAACTTGGCGCACACCTTTTTTAGCGCCTCGCGCATAGGAGATTCCAGCGTTAAAAGGATTCCCGACGAAACGGCTTTATTGGCAAGGCTCATACCGTGCGGACCGTCTTTATAAATGTGAAGCTCGTAGCTCACCCCGCTCTTTGCAAGCGCGGCGGCATACAACAAAGAGTTCATGGCAGGCACGCAAGTATCCGCCGCCGTGTGGCAGATAAACGCGGGCGGCGTATCGCAGCTTACGTAGTTTTCGAGCGACAGCTTTTCGGGATACTGCGTACCTTTCCCGTGTACACAGTTCAAATGCTCGTACGCATATTCCCCTGCCGTGATGCAGGGATATACGAGCACCTGCGCATTGGGCTTTGCCTGTTCTTTGTTCGTTACGGGATTCACCGTTTCGTCCTTCCAATGGACTGCGGTACTCGCCGCCAAATGCCCGCCCGCCGAAAAGCCGACGACGGCAACTTTATCAGGGTTGATATACAGCTCTTCGGCGTGCGTTCTTATGTAAGCGATCGCCTCGAACGCTTCCTTTTGCGGGGCGGGAAATACCGCTTTCTCTTTTACGGAATATTGCAACACGAATGCCTGAAAGCCCTTTGCGGAATAGCTGAGCGCAACGGGTTCGTTTTCGGGATTGGATACGAACTCGTACCCGCCGCCCGGAAAAATAAGTACCGCGGGACGGGCGGAAGATTCGATCAACTCCTCCTTCGGCTCCTGAATATATCCCGTTAAGCGCGCGCCCTGCGCGCCGATTTCTACGTTGATGATTTTCATTTTATTTCACCTCTATATTATTTCGTCATTCCAAAATGCCGTAAGCCTCGCCAACCTTCCCGCCCGACAAAACGTATGGTTTTAAGTTCCGTTGCAACGTGGTGTTTTCCGGAAATTCTTCGGGTAATAAATCGGAGTTGCGGTATACCCATATTTTATAACTCTCGTCGTCCTCAATTATTTCTTTTATCCGAAACCGCTTTGCAAAGCAAATAATTTTCGACTGCGACGGAAGAACGCGGGCAAGCGCGGGAGAAAGCAACCACGACCTGCAATAATATTCTTTTATTCCGCCCGCATAACGCTCGAAAAATCTCCGCATTTCGGCAAGCGACAAGTCCACCGCCCTTTGCGACAGATCGGCATCGGACGGGATATGTATGGAAACCGCCGTTTCCCCGTCTGTCTTTGTCAATTCATATTCAAGCGTTCCCAAACGGAACAGCTTTAATCCGAGCTGACGCGGCGTCCACCACCAACGGTCGAAGCCGAACACTCCATGTGCGATACGGTATTCGCGGACGAAGCGCGAAAAGCAACCCATCGTCGCATCAAAAATATCCGTCGGAATCCCTGCTTTCCCGTATGATTTTTTTGCAACGGTCGCGGCGCGCAACATTACAAAAAGAATTTTTACACCGTTTGCATCGTCGGTCAGGCGACCGTGCAACTCGTCCGCAACGGCGTTGCTTTCTGCGCCGCAGAGGCGTTCTGCGAATTCTTCTTCCTGTGCGTCCGAAAGCCCCGTTTTCGTCCGTTTTAACAATGCGACGACTTCCTGTGGCATTCCGATCGCGGCACAAAGCGTTTCGACTTCGCGGTTCATTTTCCCTCCAAAGAGCCGCGAAGCATACCAAGCAAACCGTTATATTGCTCTGCCGACAAATTGAGCGCAAGTTTTACCGTGCGCAAGGGCGCTTGCATGTAGGCGGCGCGCATCATGGCGTCGTCTTTTTTGCCCATTTTCTCGCCGTCGTCGTGCGGGCGCGTCTTTTTTAACAGTCCTTGCATGACAGCGCGCGTTTCTGGATAGGCGAACAACTGCTCTACCGTCGTGTTATCGTCGATCGATAAAGGCAGCCGCGCCGTAGAATGAACGGTTATCTTTTCCGAAATACCAACGTCACGCGAATGCTTTGCAATTGTAATTTCGTATTCGCCGCTTGCGCAGTACCAATCGGAAAGATCCTCGTTCCAATAGGCGAACGAACGCTTATCGAGCGTAAAACATACCGTCTTTTTTTCGCCTGCTTCGAGCGCGATTTTCTCGAAAGCTTTCAATTCCCGCACGGGGCGAACGGCACTGCCCGTATGATCGGAAACATAGAGCTGAACGACCTCTTTGCCGTCGCGTTGCCCGACGTTCTTCACGTCGACGCTGACCTCGAGCGTTTCCGTATCGCGCATTTCGCTTTTGGAAACCGTTAAATTTTCATATGCACACTGCGTATACGAGAGCCCGTAGCCGAACGGAAAGAGTACCCTCTGCTTTTTACTGTCGTAATAGCGGTAGCCGATAAACACGCCCTCGGCATAATCGACCTTTTTCTTATCGCCGGGAAAATTCAAATAAGCGGGATTGTCCTCTAATTTCAGAGGGAAGGTTTCGGCAAGTCTGCCCGAGGGATTTGCGTTCCCGTAAAGCAAATTCACGGTCGCTTCCCCCACACCCTCGCCGCAAAGATACACCTCCAAAACGGCGTTCACGTCCTTGATCCAGGGCATGGCGACGGGCGAGCCGTTATGTAAGACCACCGTAACGTTTGCACCGCTTTCGACCAACTCCTTTATGAGCAGGTTCTGACATTCGGGCAGGTCGATATGCGTTCTGTCGTAGCCCTCCGATTCGTAGCTGTCGGGCAAGCCCGCGAACACAATTACTTTATCCGCATTTTTTGCGGCATGAATCGCTTCGGCGCGTTCCTCGTTCGTTCCGCCTCCGTCTGCGCCGAAGCCCTTTATATAGGAAACGCCGTAGCCTTCGGCAAAGCAATACGCCCCTTCCGCCGAATATGCGTTTACGTGCGAGCTGCCGCCGCCCTGATAGCGCGGCTTTTGTGCAAGCTCGCCGATAAATAAAACCTTTTCTCCTCTCTTTAAGGGAAGCGCGCCCTCGTTTTTAAGCAGCACCGCGCATTCCTCGGCGATTTTAACGGCTTTTTGATGATCGGCTTGTCGGTCGAATTTTGCCGTTCTGCGGTTGTCGATATAATCGAGCACGACCTTTAAAATTCTTTCTACCGCTTCGTCGAGCACGCTTTCCGAAAGCTCGCCCGCGCGGACGGCGGCAACGATTTTTTCGTCGTTTTCCCTATCTCCGCCCGGCATTTCCAAATCGAGCCCCGCCTTTAACGCCTTCACTCGGTCGCTCACGGCATACCAATCGCTGACCACAAAGCCCTCGAATCCCCATTCGTCGCGCAGAATTTTCGTAAGCAGCCACTCGTTTTCCGACGCATAAACGCCGTTTATTTTATTGTAAGAGCACATCACCGTTTTCGGCTGCGCTTCCTTTACGACCTTTTCAAACGCGGGAAAATAAATTTCGCGCAGCGCACGCTCGCTCACTTGCGAGGAAACGCTCATTCTGCGCGTCTCCTGATTGTTGGCGGCAAAGTGCTTTACGCTCACCCCGACGCCCTTGCTCTGCACACCCTTCGTAAAGGCGCAGGCAAGCTCGCCCGCAAGATAGGGATCCTCCGAAAAATATTCGAAGTTTCTGCCGCAGACGGGGGAACGCTTCATATTCACCGCAGGACCGAGCAATACGGCAACGTTTTCTGCCATACACTCCTGCCCCAGCGTTTCGCCCGTTTCATATAAAAGCGTTCTGTCGAACGAGGCGGACGTTGCGCAGGCGGCGGGAAAGCATACGGCTTGAATGCTGTCGTGAATGCCCAAATGATCGGCGCCCTCCTCCTGTTTGCGCAAGCCGTGCGGACCGTCGCTCACCATAACGGATGGAACGTTAAGCCGTTCCGCCCCCTTCGTGTGCCAGAAATCCAAACCCGAACACAGTCCCGCTTTTTCTTCGAGCGTGAGTTGTGCGATTAGCTTTTTCAAATCGTGCATAACGGATTCTCCTTTTTTAACGAAGTATAGCGCAAGATGATATCGAATTATATTAAGATTTCTTTATGAATGGTAATTCTTCCACCTGAATTTATTTACGCCGTTTCTTCCGTTCGAGATATTGCCCCGGCGTCATTCCGATATACTTTGTAAATACTTTTATAAAGTAGCTTTGAGAACTGAACCCCAGACTGTTGCTGATATCGGCAATCGAGCGTTCGGTATTATCGAGCAGGTTTTTCGCCTCCATCACACGTTCCCTTTGCACGAATGCGGAGAACTTTTCCCCCAAATGATTGACAAAAAGCCGTGATAGATATTTGGGATTGATATTCAACTCGTTTGCCACGTCTTCGAGAGACAGGGCGTAATGTAAATGCGCGCGGATATACTGAATACTGCGCGTAATATACGGCGAATAAGTCGATTGCGCTTCGCCGGTGTTCCCCACTTCGCGCACCTTCTGCGTAAAGTGAACAAGCACTTCCGTGATAAACGACGCCGTATCCATTCCCGAAACGCCTTGCCCCAAACGCTTAAAGTACAGATCGCTCATGCTGTAAGCATCGACGTAATCGACTCCACCGTCGATGGCGGCACGCGTTGCCAATGCGACGATCGTAACCGCCTCGAACAACGCCTGATAGTGATTTCCCTCGGTACTCGGATCTTTTACCGTGGGCATGCGGAAACGCCGCACGGCTTCCACGTCGCCGTTCGTAACGTAAGAAAACAGCCGTTTTTCCTCTTCGGGCGCATAAACCGTTTCACGTTCCTCTTCCCGCGCGTTGAAAATCGCTTCGGTGAGTTGCCGATCGATAAACGTTGCAAGCGATCGCTCCGAAATTTCCGCGCTCATTTTTTCCGCGCCGTATTCCTTACCGTTAAAAAGCTCTCCCAGCACAGAGACGAACCGACAAAATTCGCTCAAAGATACCGCAGGCGTTTTCAAAAGCTCTGCGTGTACTTTTTCGGAATTGATAAGGTAATATATCGAAACGAACTTTTTGCTTCTGCGGCTCAACGGGTGTATTTCATAGCTTGGTCCCGCAACGCAATAGCCCGTATTTCCTTCGCCTTCGATTTTCAGAACGCCGAATAATCCGCCGCCCTCCAAACGGTGAATCCGCGGTGTTACAGTCGCCTTCTCCGTAAAATGCGCAAAGAAGGATTCCAGCCTGTCCGTTTGAACAAGCCGATCCTTTTCAATCGTAGAAAAGAGTAGGCGACTGTCTTCGTCGAATATCCAAACAGGTACTCCGCTTTGCTCCGAAAGATAGTTTACTATGTTCGATTTCCCTTCCATGTTGCCCCCTTATTTGCCGATATTATACAATATTTCTCTTGAAATTACAAGATTTTTTACCATTGCGATAGAAAATTTGGTATCAATCACCCGATACGCATATTAAAATGAAGGCAACTTACAAAGAGGTGTATTGTATGAAACTTCAATTCGACTGTTCCGACAAGATTATCGAATACTCCAAGCATTGGGAATTCTGCATCGGCAGCTGCCACGCCGCAACCGCTCTCCGAGAAGACTTCCGCAAGCAGTTAAAGGAATGCCGAAACCAGATCGGCTTCCGTTATCTTCGCTTTCACGGCCTATTCGACGACGATATGAGCGTATTGAGCAAATCGATCTTTACGGGTGACTACATATTATCATTTACGAATATCGACAATATCTATGATTTCCTGCTCTCGATCGGCATGAAACCGTTCGTGGAAATCGGCTTTATGCCGGAATGCTTGAAAAGCGGAAACGAAACGATTTTCCACTATAAGGCAAATATTACGCCCCCCAACGACAAGGATCGGTGGAATTGGCTCGTCAAAGAGTTTATCACCCATCTTATCGATCGATATGGCAGAGACGAAGTGCGCTCTTGGTATTTTGAAATTTGGAACGAACCCAACCTCGACGGCGAAAACGGCTTGGCGGGCGGCAGATTCTGGAGCGGCAATATGGACGATTACTTCGAGCTGTACCGCAACACCGTAACTGTGATCAAAACTGTCGATCCTATGCTGCGAGTCGGCGGGCCCGCAACCTCAAATAACGCCTTTATTCCCGAAACGATTGCATTCTGCCGCAAAAATAATTTGCCCATTGACTTTATCAGCACGCACCATTACCCTACCGACGTCGTGCTTGGCTACGGCGTGGAGGACAGCAAAAACTTTGTAAAAAAATTCAACAGCACGGATAAAAGCGACGTTTCCGCCGTGCGCAAGCTATTACAGCATTACCTCACCTTTCAGGCGGACATCTGGGAAAAGGTGGACAGAGGCGTGCTGACCGACATGGCGAAACGGGCAAAGAGCGAGGCGGAGGACTTGCCCCTCTTCTATACCGAATGGAACAGCCTTGCGGGCATCGAATCGGACGGACCGTTCGGCGCATCGTTCATCGCCAAAACGGTGCTCGATAATATTGGAATCGTAGACGGGTGCGGCTATTGGACGTTCTCGGATATCTTCGAAGAAAAAGGAATGCCCAACCTCGCCTTCCACGGCGGCTTCGGACTTATGACTATGCAGGGAGTCAAAAAGGCGTCATACCGTGCGTTCGAGCTCTTGCACCGTTTGCCCGATAGAAAATACCAAACGAACCTCGGAAACGGAACGGTAGATTGCTACTTCTTCCCCGACGAACGAGACAATACGCTCAAAATTATTGCCGTAAATCACAACTCTCTTTTACACGACATTCAGACCGAGCACATTGAGTTGACAATTTCGCAAAAATGCGGTAAATTTTTAGAGAAAGGCGATATCGTACGTATCGACGAAACGCACTCTAATGCGCTTGCCAAATGGCATGAAATGGGCAATCCCGCAACACTGAACGAGAAGCAGACCAACCGCTTGTGTGCGGCGTCGGCGCTCGAACGGGAAGAAATCTTACTCGGCACGTCGGGCAAAAATACCGTCCTTAAATTTGAATTGCCGCCACAGGGTACGGCTCTCATTACCCTGTATTACACGAAATGAGCAGCTTTATTTTAACCGACGAATGTTTTAAGGCAAGAAAAAGCATTTCCGCGCGCAAACCTTCCCCCCTTACCCGGCTTGCGTGTGCAAAGAACGATACCGCCGTTTTTCAACTCTTGATCGAGAACGGCGGCAATCGTTGCATCGTAAATCCCGGTCAATCCCCCGCGCTCACTTACGAAATCGGGCTGACGCGCTATCGAATAGAAATTATTTCTAATTTCCCTTCCAAAATCTATGCAGAGGAATACTTACCCGACGAGGGCAGCGTGCAAACTGCCGATATTCTATATGAAACGCCCGTAACCTACGACGGCGACGGTTATGCTCCCTGTCTGGTGGAGCTGACCGTACCCGACTCCGCATCGGCGGGCAAGCATTTCGTGCAAATTAACGTGTACGAAGCGAAGGGCGTGCATGATGAAACAAAAGCATTCGACGCAAAACTCGAACTTTTTGTATATGATTACCGTATGCCCTCGCCGCAGGAATACAAGTGCCATCTCGATTTATGGCAGCATGACTCAAACGTTGCGCGCACTTATCAGTTAGAGCCTTGGAGCGATATGCACTTTGCACAACTTGAAAAGGTCGTTGCCGCACTTGCCGACTTAGGGCAAAAATCGGTAACGGTGCTTGCCGCCGACTGCCCGTGGCGCGGTTGGGGGTGCTATCTTTTGAAAGACCACCCCGCAACGCTCTTCGAGTATTCGCCCGTTACTATTACGAAAACGGTTGCGGGCGCATACCTTTACGACTTCGAGAACCTACGCCGTTTAATCGAGCTGTATTTTTCCTACGGAATACAAGGCGATATCACTGTGTACGGACTTATGGGCATCTGGACGAATATGCCCCTCTTCCCCTCCGTAAAGGTCGACGGACACCCCGAACAGGTACTCGTACGTTACCTCGACGAGAGCGACGGGTGCTATAAGTACATGACTTCGACGGAAGAGATCATCGACTATATCCGTGCACTGTTCTCTTTCTTCCGCACGATGGGCGTATTTGAAAAGGTGCGCATCGGCGCGGACGAACCCGCCGATACCAAGGCATGGCGCGCTAACTTTGACTTATTGCGCTCGATCGCACCCGACGTTCAATTCAAAATGGCGCTCGATAAAGACGCCGCCATCGAAGAATTTGCGCCCGAAATTTCGGATATCGCCGCATCCTTCCCGTGCAGCTGTAAGAGCAACACAGCACTTCGAAAACTGCGCGAAAAGGATCAAAACAAACGCCTGCTTTGGTATATCTGCAACATTCCCGACAAACCCAACAGCGTACTGCACAGCGAATTATGCGAAACGCGTGCGCTTGCAAGCATCGGCTATCTGTTCGGCTTCGACGGTTTTTTGCGCTGGGCGTTTACCTGCTGGACGGAAAACCCCCTTTCGGATATCCGTTTTAACAATACAGCTCTGCCTGCAGGCGACGTCAATTTCATCTACCCCGCAAAGGACGGTTCATTACTTCTTTCCGTGCGCTATATCGCGCTGAAAAAAGCCATTCAGGATTACGAACTTTTATTACGACTACACGAGGCGGGAAAGAGCGAAACTGCCGTGAAAGCCGTGAAAACCGTGCTTAAAAATACAAATCCCGAAAGCTATATGAAAACGGACTTTCTTGCAAACGACGGGATTTTCTCTTACGACTATTCCGACTACGAGTCGTTCCGCAAAATCATATTTTCGGCATTGGAGGAAGTCTAAATGGAACCTTGGTTAATTGCCCTCATCGTACTTGTAAGCGTGTCTGCATTCATAGCGCTCGTGTTCTTTCTGTGGCTGTTCGTTCTGCCCCGCGTCATTGTGCATAAAATGCGCGCAATGCCCAACCCCGATGGCGAAATGACCTATCCCGAAAACTTTGAAGAATTAAAAGAAAAAGTGACGGTGCAAAAGAATCTTGTCTATCCGTCGATATATCCTGCGAACAAATACAACTTGTATCTTCCGAAAAACTGTAATAAAAAAGTACCCCTTATCATTTGGGTACACGGCGGCGGATTTATTGGCGGCACCAAAGACGGCGGTGATAACGTGATGATCGCGCTCTCTGCCGCAGACTACGCCGTTGCAAGTATTGATTATGCTGTCGCTCCTGAACATAAATATCCTACGGCAATTCGGCAAGTAAGCGAATTTACGGCTCATCTGCAAGCAATTTACGAAAAAAATCCGTCGATCGATTGCAATAAAGTCATCTTCGGGGGAAATTCCGCAGGTGCACAAATAGCAGCTCAGTTCGTTGCGACGCAATCGAACATAGCACTCGCCCGCGAAATGAAAATAACGCAAACGATCAAGCCGTCCGCGCTTATCCTTGTATGCGGTCCGTTTAGCTTTTCAGCGATCCGTATGTTCGCCGCCAAAACAAATAAATCATTTGCCATGCTCGTAAATATTTGGGGACGTATGTATTTCGGCGGAATCCGTTGGCATAAAGGAAAAAAAGAAAAACAAGCAAACGTGATTTTACAAGCAAACGCCTATTTCCCTCCCACGTTTTTAACCGACGGCAATAAAGGCAGTTTCGAGGCGCAGAACAAAAAGCTCGCCGAGAAGTTGAAAAGTTGCGGCGTATCGGTTGAAGAATTATATTTTGATGAAAGCTACGGCGAAGTTCCCCACGAATATCTCTTCCATCTACATGAAGAAACTTCTCAAATTGCATACAAACGCATTTGTGAATTTTTAGAAAAGATATAATATATTACTTCCCCCCTCCCCCTATAACCGATTTCCTCTTGGAAATCGGTTATTTGTCCTCTCTCATCCCTTTCCAAACGGGTTGACGCATACCTCCGCTTACCGTTTCGTGCATATAGTGCGCCGTGCCCATAAGCTCGGGCTTCAACCAAACCGCATTTTTGTATTTTTCAAACCACGGTCGTTTGACCGTGTTCTTTTTTGCGAATTTTAAGATAACCGCCCGTTCCTCCTTACTTACCCCGAGATAGACTTTCCCGCGGCATCTGAGTTCGCCCTTGTCGTTGTAATAGCCCAAAATCAAATCTTTCGGCATACCGTCCTCGTCGGGTTGAAAGCCGCAGATAAGCAGATCCTCATCCTGCATGACCTTGATCTTTATCCAATCGCTTGTACGCTTGCCGATATGATAAAGCCCGTCCTTTCTCTTGGCGACAATGCCTTCTAAGTCTTGCTCTTTGGCAAGCTCGAAAAATGCAATGCCCTTTTCTTCGATATAGCGCGAAATGCTCAACCCGTTTCCTTCGCTTACTTTTTCGGATAGTATTGCCTTTCGTTCCATTAACGGCTTGTCCGTCAAGTCTTTGCCGTCGTAATAAAGGATATCATAAGCCGCAAACTGCACGGGGTTCTTTCTTGCCGCCAACTGTATTCTGAATTTATCGCCCATGAGCGAACGCTTTTGTAGCGCATAAAAATCGGGCTTGCCGTCCGTTAAAACAACAAGCTCGCCGTCGAGCACGGTATTCTTTTTCACGCACTTGCACATATCGGATAGCTCGGGATAGATTTCCGTCACGTCCTTAAAGCGTTTGTTCTGCAACACCACTTCTTTGCCGAGATATGCGATACAGCGGATACCGTCGAGCTTCAATTCGTAGATATATTCCTTATCGTCGAACGGCTCTTTGACTTCATGCAAGAGCATGGGCGAGATATTCTTATCGTGAAATAAATCGCTCATGCCTGCTTCTTCTTTTTCGCGGGCGTGCGCTTGGCGGGCGCAGTTTTTACTTTGGGTTGCTTTGTCAGTTCAAGCGATTTTGTGAGTGCTTCCATAAGGTTGGAAACCGTGCCCATATACTTTTCCTTCGGTGAAGCGATTTCCTTGCCCGCGATCTTCTTCTCGATCGCCTGTTGCACCTTCTCGCGGTATTCGTCCTTATATTTCTCCGGCTCGAACTTGCCCGTCATGCTCTCGATAATCGTCTGCGCCATTTTCAGCTCGGCAGCGTTTCCCTTTTCGGTGATTTCCTTTGCGGGGTTCTTCACCACCTCGTCCGCGAAAAACAGCGTATTCAAAAGCATTTGTCCGTCCTTCGCCCGTATCATCACGAGCGTTTCCTTTGTGCCTAATACCGTTTTGGCAATCGCCGCCTTGCCCGATTGTTCCATAGCCGTAAGCAACACCACATACGCCTTTTCCGCGCCCGTGGGAACGACGTAATACGGCTTATCGTAATAAATCGGATCAACCTCGGAAATTTCGACGAATTGCTCGATCGTGATATTCTTATCCTTCTTCGATTTGAGTTTCTCGAAATCCTTCTCCTCGAAGATGACGTACTTGCCGTCCTCGTACTGAAAACCCTTTACGATATCCTCCTGCTTGACCTCTCTGCCGGCGCACTCCTCGCACGTCTTTTTATACCGCACGCGCGACTTCGTTTTCTTATCTATCATATTGAACCCGATATCGTTCTGTTTGATGCTGCTTTGAAGCGTTACGGGGATATACACCAACCCGAAGCTGATACTTCCTTTATATGAATATGCCATAACGATAGTATGGGCATAAGACAAAAAATAAACGGCTATCAAATAGCCGTTTCCAAAAGATTACTTTTTATTTGTGCACTGATTGAATTATTCACCGCAGTCCAATCGGGAATAGATGCATCATCTTTTTCTCCGACAATATTTATCTTCAAATAAATACTATCAACGGTCACTGTTTCAAATTCCGCATTGTGATAGATCCATATTTTCGTATCGCATAATTCCAAGCGATCATTTATCTTCAAGCTATCAATGTCTTCAATCATAACACGATATTTCAAAAACGAAATATAATAATCGTCGCACTTTTCGTTTAACCTATCCTGCGTTTCGGGTTTTAACGTTACTTTTCCGATATCGCCTGGCGGCATATAAGTGGCTACTCCGCCCAATTCCGTTCCCGTGATTTCCTTATTCGTTACGGTGGGGAAATAGACGATAATCGGTTGGTCTATTTCGGATATGTTGTATTCCTCAACACTACAATATTTTTGAACATCCGATTTTTCAAATCTTACACTTTCACCGTTCTCATTCGATTGAGAGGCACATCCGCTTAATAACGTGACGGTACCGCCGAGAAGAACCATAAAAACTTGTTTTATTTTCATATGCTTTCCTCCCCTATGATTTATGCAAAACAGAATGATCATAGAATAGAAAAAAACGACGTTTATTCGCCGTTTTTGATATTATCGCGCTTTTGTTTATAATAAATTATGCAATATGTGATACCCGCGCCTGATAACAGGAACATAATCACCGAAGGCACGACATATTTCGCATACCCTGTAACACGGTACGAATTGACTTTAACCTCAAACTTAACATTAGAATAGTTGCCGTAATAAAATTTTTGTGCTTTGTAATATCCGACGTCGAACGTATCTTCAAACGTTCCTTGTTCTGTCATCAATCTGACTGTGATGTTTCCTTCTTTGAACGAAAATCCCTCTTTTGTGTGAATTTCACAATTAAAATTGATCCTGCCGATGGAGATATCATTTCTTGAAGTATGAGATACTCTCGTGATTTTGTTTCCGAACGTCGGACTTAATACCCCGAATGCGACAATGAATAAAATAACGCTGATTACGGCTATTATCTTAACGACTAATTTCTTTTCTATTTTAACTAAAATTTCCATGTCCCATTATATGCGCATGAAAACTTTTCTGCCGATACTTATTTAGTCCGATTCGTATTTTCTTTGTCTGTATCCAAATCCACTTGCACTTGTTCGCCACAGCAGGAACATATAAACAAGCCTTCCGTTTCTTCTAAATCAAGTCCTTTTTGTTCCGCCCCGCAATTCGGGCAATTCACATTATAGACCATATTTCTATACTCCTCGAAAAATATTATACTTTTGGAAACTCTTTTCGTCAATCAACTTTAATTAGAAATTACTTATTCTACTATTTTTTATAAAATTCAACTATCTGCTGTTCCAACGCCGAAAGAAAACTTTCGGCGATTTCTTTTGGCATTTTCGTAAAATCAGGCACGCCGTTAATAAACACGCGCAAATTTAATTCATTGTCCTCCACTTCAACTTCCTGCATGGTGTTTCTCCTTTTTTTCTTATCATATCGCATACACAAAAAGAAAGTTAGAAGGTTTTTCCCGTGAGTTTCAAATATTTTTCCCTGTAAAAATCGTATTTCCCTTTCCCGAAATAAAACTTTATCCAAAACAACTTTTCTTTCGCCCACTGGTTGTATCGGGGAAAGCCTGCGCCGTAAACAATAAAAATAGCGACTCCTTTACGGCAAGTCGCGTGCGAAAATATTGCAACACTTTCAATAACTTTCCTCAAATGCAATTTTTTCGCCGCTTCCTTGACGGCTTGTCTTTCCCCGATTATTTTTGTTGTGGCCGAAAGAAAAGTTTAATGAATAAGGAGTTTTATATGTTTTTGGTTTTTTATTAGGTTTGGTTGGGAAATCCGCTATATCGGTTGGAAAACCCGCGGGATTTAGTTTCTTACATTTTTATTTGTAAACATTTAGGATTAAAAATACAAATCATGAGGAGGATTTTATGAAACAAGCAATTATCTACTCTTGCCATCTGGAAGAGCGCGCAAACGAACCAGACAACGAGCGGCAAATAGCGTTATGCAAAGAATACGCCGAACAAAACGGCATTGAAATCGTCGGCAGCTACATGGATCGTGTTGCCACAAAAAAAGAGCCGTTACTGATGAAACGGTTTTTATTACAAGAATGCAGAAAGCAGCACTGGAATTTGTTCTTAATCGCGTCTATAACTATTTTAGGACGTAACATGAAAGAAACCATGAAATTCTTAACCGAACTGAGCAAATACGTCGATTATAAAATAATAGACCAACAGGACAACGAATTGATGTGCGAAATCAGTAAATTACTTGAAATGATGTATAAGGAGAACCGTCTATGAAAATGGCAGTAATCTACGCTCGCTATTCAAGCGAAAGGCAAAACGATCAATCCATCGAAGGGCAGCTTCGTATTTGCAATAAGTATGCACAAGACAATAATCTGATGATAGTCGATACCTATATAGATCGGGCGACAACCGGACTAAATGACCAGCGTCCCGCTTTTCAGCAAATGCTTTCTGATAGCGCAAAACCCGTTCCGTGGGAAATCGTTCTTGTCTATGCAATAGACCGATTTGGAAGAAATTCCATTGAAATCGCTGTAAACAAACAAAAATTAAAGAAAAACAAAAAGACGTTGATATCCGCAACTCAACGCACTTCAGAGAATATTGACGGTTCGAAAAATCTTGACGGTATCCTGCTCGAAAATATGTATATCGGACTCGCCGAATACTATTCGGCAGAGCTTTCCCAAAAGGTGCGGCGCGGCTTGAATGAAAACCGTCAAAAAGGATTATTCTGCGGCGGCGCGCTTGCCTTCGGTTACAGAGTTGTCAATAAAAAAGTTGTTGTCGAACCGAATGAATCTGAAATTATTTTATATATTTATCGACAATATGCAGAAGGAAAAATCGCCAAAGATATAATAGCCGATTTAACTGCCAAAGGTCTAACTCATAAAGGTAAACCCTTTGCAATGAATACTTTCTACGGTATTTTACGAAAAGAACAATATATCGGCATCCACCATCACGACGGCGAAGTCTATACAAATATTTATCCCCCTATCGTTCCGAAACCGCTATTCGATAGAGTGCAAGAAATTCTTGCGAAAAACAAAATCGGCTCACGAAGTAATCTAACAGAATATTTATTGCGCGATAAAGCGATTTGCGGTTATTGCGGAAAAACTTTGCAAGGTGAAAGCGGTACGGCAAGAAATGGAACGGTGAAACATTACTATAAATGTATGGGACGAAAAAAATATCATACTTGCTTAAAGTCCGTCGTTCAAAAAGATAAACTTGAAAACCTTGTAATCTCCGAAACTTTACGAGCTTTTTCCCACAAAGGAATCATGGATGAGGTTGCAGAAGCCGTACTTGGTGCTCATGCAAAAAAGATTCAAGATCAATCTATAATGAGTATTTTAACGGCGGAGCGTGACACCATCAAAAAATCGCTCTCAAACATTATGAAAGCGATTGAACAGGGAATTTTTACTGAAACAACAAAATCACGTATGGAAGAACTGGAAGAACAGCTCGCCGAAACGGAAAATAAAATTTTAATCGAACAGTATAAAATGGAATCACAGCTCAAAAGAGAACAGGTTATTGAATATATAACCCACTCCCTGCGGCAAAAACCAAAACTGTTAATTCATACTTTTGTTCAGAAAGTTATCTTATGGGACGATAAAATAGAGATTTACTTCAATTTCATGGAAAAAACATATCCCGATGAAGAAAATCATCGGGATTGTTTAGAACTATCCGGTTCGGATAGTTCCCGCATGGTGCGGTCGACAGGAATTGAACCTGCATGGAGTTACCCACAAGATCCTTAGTCTTGCGCGTCTGCCAGTTCCGCCACGACCGCTTAACAACTATCCTTATCGCGACAGCTTTGTTATTTTACCTCATTCTATCATAAATGTCAAGTCATATCAATAGAAAAAATCATAAATTTTACGGAATTTTTCTACTTTTTTTACATAAGCTTCTGTTTCGGGATAAGGAATCATATTTAAATTTTTTCCGTCCGTTGAGTAACTTTGCGTCTTGAGCCAATTTGCAACAATACCCTCGCCTGCATTGTATGCTGCAAGCGCGGTTTCCCTCACGGGAAATCTCTTAAATAAATAGTTTAAATATTTCGTGCCGATAATTATGTTGTACTCTCCTTCATATAATCGATCGGCTTCAAATGCAATACTTTCCGTACGGCAGATAAATTCTGCCGTCGACGGCATGAGCTGCATAAGTCCTATCGCCCCCGCACGGCTTTTTGCCGACTCATTAAACCCGCTTTCCGCTTTCGCAACCGCATATATGAGGGAAATATCGATACCGCTTGATTGCACCGCTTTTAAATAAGGACGCGGATACAGCGCCGCCCGAAAGGTAAAAAAACTACCGACTGCCGCGCCGACACAAAGAACGGCAACTGCTAATATAATAATTTTGCGAAACCCTTTACGCATCATTTACAGTATGCGCGACCGAATAAAAACTTTCCTTTATTTAAAGAAAGGTTACAATAATCTGTCCAAAACCTCTTTTATTGCCCTCTTTAACCCATTCGTCGTACCGTCGTTTTCTATTATAAAATCCGCATTAGACCTGAGCACATTCTCGTCGATTTGTTTAGAGATGCGCTGTTCGATCTCCTCACGCGAAAGATTACTGCGATCGGAAACCGCACGTATACGATCTTCTTTATTCCGGCATACGGCAATCACGCCGTCAAACAATCGGTCAAATCCCCCTTCGTATAAAAGCGGCACTTCCGCAAACGACACGGGATATGCGTTCATCTGTTCCATCAATCGGTTGATAATATGCGGATGAGTCACGGAATTAAGACGATCGTAAATGCTTTGGTCCCCCGAAAAGGCAATCGCAGCAAGCGCGCCTCGATCAAGTCCGCTTTTATTAACGCAATGCGGAAATTCTCGAGCGATTACCGCTAAAAAATCTTGTTCTTTTAAAAGCTCGGAGTAAATCTCGTCGCAAGAAAAAACAGGATAGCCAAACGCCTTAATTACAGCGAGCACCGTGGATTTTCCGCTCCCGATTCCGCCCGTTACGGCAAATTTCTTATTTGGCCTCATACCAGCTCTTCCCCGTCTTTACTTCGGCAATCAACGGAACATTGAGTTTTATCGCGCCTTCCATCGCCTCTTTCAATAATGACGAAACTGCATCTTTTTCCGCGAGAGGCGTGTCAAGCGCAAGTTCATCGTGAACCTGCAATACAAGTTTCGCCTGCATTTTTTCCGCAGCAAGCCGCTCGCTGACTCTATTCATTGCAATCTTGATAATATCAGCCGAACTTCCCTGTAAAGGCATATTCATAGCGGCGCGTTCTCCAAAGGAACGCACATTGTAATTAGATGATTTGATTTCGGGAATCCAACGCTTTCTGCCAAGAATCGTTTTAACATATCCGTCTTTTTTTGCATTTTCTACATTCAAGTGCATATATTCTTTAACGTCAGCGTACGTTTTAAAATATCGATCAATTATCTCCTGCGCCTCGGACGGAGAACACGCAAGGTCTTTGGCAAGCCCGTACGAACTCATTCCGTAAATAATCCCGAAGTTTACGACCTTCGCCCGACGTCGCATTGTTTCGGTAACGTCACCAAGCGAAACGCCGAATACTTGCGCCGCCGTTGTCGCATGAATGTCTTTCCCTTCGTTATACGCTTCGATCAACGGCTTACAACCAGAAAAATGAGCAAGCAAGCGCAATTCTATCTGTGAGTAATCGGCATCCACAAGTATATTGCCATCTCTGGCAATAAAAAGCTTTCTTAATTCTTTCCCTTCGTCTCGACGAACGGGAATATTTTGTAAATTTGGATTTGCGCTCGATAAACGCCCTGTCGTCGTCATCGTCTGATTATACGTGGTGTGAACGATCCCGTCTTTAACGAGGGGTCTGATTCCGTCTACATACGTCGACTGCAATTTTTGATACTCTCTGTAGCTCAGAATCAAACGGGCGATCTCGTGCTCTTCGGCAAGTTTTTCTAAAATTTCTGCATTGGTCGAATACCCGCCGCGAATGTTCTTCTTTGCGCCATAACGCTGAAATCCCAACTTTTCAAATAATATTTCGGAAAGCTGAAAAGGAGAATTTAAATTAAATTCTTGCCCTGCCAATTCAAATATTTTTTGAGAAAGTTCGCGCATCCGATCGTTATATCGCTTTGAAAACTCGGAAAAACGGCTTTCGTCTACCCGTACGCCTGTACATTCCATTTGATACAATACAAACGCAAGCGGCAACTCAATTTCCCGATACAATTTCAATTCCGTTTCCGAAATCTCCCCAACCGCTTCACCATATGCAAGATAAAGCGCATAGGCGCAGTTATCTTCTGACAAAAGATAATCTTTGATCAGTTCCTTTTCGCTCACGGGACGCATGCCCGAATTGGCAAGATAGCGCAATAAACTTAAATCTTCGAAACTGCAATCATAAGCGATACCCGCCTGCGACAGCCGATGTAAAATCTGCTTAACGTCATTAACAATAACCCGTTTTCCACTCGTAAACAATAATTTTAAAAGTTCGTCAAGCTCGTTGTCGAACAATCCGGGTGAAAGGAAATCCTTCCTCCTGTGAAATACATACTCTTTCCCGCCGAAACAAACATGTATCCCGTCCGTTTCGCATACCGCAAACTCCTCAGAATTTTTCAGCTGCGCTTTAAACTCATCTAACGGCGGATGAAACACAATTTCCGCACCGCTACGGTGTTGCGGGGTAAAGAAAACAGAATCCATAAGAGAACGGAATTCCAACCTTGAAAAAGCTTCCCTTACCGACTCTGAGAACGGCAAAGATACGGTGCAATCTTCAAGCGACAGCGCCAGCGGAACATTTGTATCGATCGTCGCAAGCGTGTGGGATAAGCGCGCGTTGCTTTCACTGGCAATCAGTTTTTGGCGAACCGCAGGTTGCAATTCGTCAAGATGTTTATAGCATTCGTCAAGCGTACCGTAACGGCTTAAAAGTTCGCGTGCTTTTACCGGACCGATTCCCGCTACTCCCGGAATATTATCCGAATTATCCCCCATAAGCGACTTTAACTCAATCACTTGAGCCGGAGTAATCCCCTCTTTCGCATAAAAGTTTTCGCTTGTCATCAAATCAATATCGCTTACACCGCGCTTTGTAAAACAAACGCTCACATTCTCGTTTACAAGCTGATAAGCATCGCGATCGCCCGTATATATAAAGGTTTGCACCTCGGGAAATTTACGGGACAGCGTTCCGATAATATCGTCGGCTTCATACCCCGCCTTTTCCACCATGCAAATATCCATGGACTGCAAAAGATCTTTTAAAATAGGAACTTGTACAACTAGCTCTTCCGGCATAGGTTTACGCGTTCCCTTATAATTCTCATAAAGATTGTGCCGAAACGTCGGAGCATGCACGTCAAACGCAACAGCAAAATAATTTGGCTTTTCGTCTTCCAAAATTTTTAAAACAAGTTTTACAAATCCAAAAATGCCGTTTGTGGGAGTCCCGTTTTTTGTTGTAAATACGCTCATCGCATAAAACGCGCGATTGAGCAAGCTATTCCCATCAATCAATATTAGTTTTTTCATGCAAACATTGTATCACGGTTTTTCTTTTTTTGCAAGAAGTTAACCGAAATCGCTTGCTTTTTTACAAAAATTATTATATAATCCTAATGTTATGCCGCTGTGGTGGAATTGGCAGACGCGCTGGACTCAAAATCCAGTGGTAGCGATACCGTATCGGTTCGACCCCGATCAGCGGCACCAAAATGAAACCAGTCCAATCTCTTTGTTGATAGCAAAGAAATTTGGCTGGTTTTTCTTTAATAAATTTCCGCAACATAAGTAAAAAAGTTCCGACTTTTGTCAAAGTCGGAACTTTTTTATAATAGATTTTTGAATTTTTTTATGCATCATCAAACAAAGAAAACTAACCTTTTTGAGTGCCCTGTCCGGAAACCAAAGGCGGGGAGTTTGAACGACACCCCTGCTTTAGCAGCGTGTAAAATTTTTATCACATATATCAAATATCCGCTTTATTGTTTTGAACTTCTATCTTCTCCCGCCTGATTAAAGGATATCGGTAAAGTTGAGTTGATTCAAGATTTTCAGCATACATATCTACTGATGTGATTGCGTGATTTTCGTAAGTTGTGTAATAATATATTCCTTTTTGCGCGTTACAACAAGAGGTATATACCGTAATTTCATAATTGCTTTCCCCAACGATACAACAACCGCGCGGCTGCTCTACTGCACCGAGCGTGTGGAAAAATTGATTAACGTTTTCCTCTTCCGAATCTCCGTACACGGCGTTCAACTTTACGAATGCGGCTCTCACAAATCTGGATTTTGATGAAACGTCCCCAGGTAAACCGATCGCTCCCATCCCTCGGCTATATGTGTTTAATTTAATTTTTTTAGAAAACGTGTTCTTCGGCTCTCGCGGCGATAAATGTAAATAATCATTCAGATTTGAAATTTGTTCGTCGAACGGAGGATTATTAGTAAGAACACCAACAGGGTTATCATATATTTTCAATCCCTCTTTTACAAATTCAACGGTAACGCATTTATTTTTATCTGCAATAATCCAATGCAATTGTGCGGGAGGCAAATCACTTCTATACGGAGTATCCGTTAAATTAATCTTTTTCAAACGTTGCAATGCTTGCGTTAAGGTTGCACAAGTCGCAAGAATATAGGGTATCAACTCAAACTGCGCAACATTTAGGCTACCTGTTTTCACTTTTTTATAATGGGCAAATCCTACAAAGTTTAATCCCGCCATACACAAGCCCTTTTCATTGACCGCTTCATAATATAGCGGCAAATCGTCAGGGACATACGCTATACCGATCATTGCATAATGATTATCTATGTCCCCTGCAAAACGAAAATGAAAAGGAAAACTCCGCGGCGTCACCGTAACTTCCTCCGCATAAGAAAAATCATTATCGAGCGTCCGACCGAAATATAAATTTTTTGTTTGATACACAATTGCCGTACACATAATTTGTTTCGCTCCTTAAAATAAAATTCATCCGCCAAGCGTAACGTCTTGTTTGCGATACCATTCCAAAGCTTTCTCTAATTGATTATTTTGATAATCCGGCCACAAATCGTTTAATATACAAATATCTGAATATACCGTTTGAACAGGTAGAAATCCCGATAGACGACACATTCCGCCCCAACGAATCACCAAGTCGATTCTGGAAACGTCGCACGACAGAAATCCGTTTTTTATATCCCACTCCCATCCGTAATTTACGAGAAGATTAACGCGCATCTGCCCTGTTGGAACATTTTCCTTTGTCTCTGTATAAGGTAATAAAGCCGAGGGAAAACAAGAAGATTTAGTATTTCCAATCACGCGTAATGCCGCGCCTTCGGCAACAATCATTTCTGCCGCCGCAATACAAGCGTGGGAAAAAGCCGTTACCTGTTCTTTGGGTCTTTTACAATTATCAACAGTAAACCCATAATAAGTCAGCTCTCTGACTCCGCGGTTTTTAGCCGCACGCAACAAATTAATCCCTGCGGAAAGCCCATAGGCATAACCCTCTTCTTTATTTAATCCTTTTTTTTGTGCCCATCGTCTGTTTCCGTCCGGTATAATACCGATATGGTTGGGAAATCGCGCCATAATATATTCTCCTCTTATCTTTGATTATCGACAAGTTAAAAATTCTTATGCCTGAAATCATTGTAACTTTACTTCATATTTTTTCGACTCGTTAAGAGAAAAAGACAAGGATTATATCCTTGTCTTTTTCCTTACCCTCTTGTTATAATGTCTTTGCTGCCTTAAAGGATGCAAAGACATTCAGGATTCCCAAAAAGTATCAAAAAACTTTTTGGAAAAAGGAGAAACCGACATTAAAACAGAAAGACAGCTTTCGCTGTCTTTCTGCAAAATTCGTCGTGATCCGACGTGTGTTTAGTACCCGAAAAGGATGCTATCTTTACGACTCCAATAATAGTTATGTACTAGCAAGACACTAGATTAATTTCGCTAAAGAAATTATTATAATAGATCCCATATATTCATCTGATTTTTAGTGGTCTTATTAATTACATTATACCATGAATGCATCCAACTTGCATATCTTCGACTAGCTGTTTCCGTCCATTGGGGATTAAATTGTTTTTTTAAATATGCGGCCAAACCCGCCGTCGAAGTATTTTTGCTATTAGTAGATTCCATATATTCACAAGTTAAATGATATGGCGGTAATTCTTTTATGTATTCAATCACATCATCAATAGACTTTTTATCAACTATTAATTCTTTTTTTATGGTAATTATGTGAGCCTTTAATAAGAATTGAATAACTTGCTTTTCTGGTCTTTGCATAAAATCTGTTTTCTGAGTTTTTTGCACACATATTGAATCTAATACTTTCGATACGTTTTTATATGTGCTTTCAATATAGTAAAATAGCTCTCCATTATGTTGCGAAGGTTTTTCAAAAGATATTAGGTTACACTCTTTCAACCAATTGTATAATTTAGTGCAATACATATTAAAGGTTTTAGGATTGTAATCGTATATGCTATACATTATATTTATAAAATCATCATAATTAGGCTCATCAATTTTATATAAACTTTGAACAACTGAATGTTGTGTCATAATTTTACTTATTTTCTTGATATTATTTTTTAAATCACTATCTTTTAAAGATATACTACCATTAGTTCTATTAATTAGATCAAATTTCGCCAAATCAATTATTATATTAGTAGTTGTAGTTTCTTTAAAATTCAAACTTTTTGCAAATTCAGTCAAATCAATTTCTTGACTTTTTGACAGTATCTTTAAGGCATTAGCGATAGTGGCATAATGCATTATAGGCAAAAATGAAACTTCAAATTTAGGTGTAGAACCATTCAACAAAAAATCTTTAAAAATATCCCAATAAATTACTAATTTATTGCCCCTTTTTATAATCAATCTTCTCGCTATTAATGTATCAACAGATTTATCATAATTTGTAAGCATATCGAAATAATCAGCAGGAGAATTCCCAGCAATAGTTCTTAAACATGCAACATCTTGGCTACTAAGTCCCTCAAGATCCTGTTCAAATATTTTTTCTTTTTTTACCCCATCAATTAAAATATCTAATTCATTATCTATGTTATCATAATTCATTTCTAAATGAATACATAATTTTTTTAATAACCACGGTAAATTGTTACTCTCAGTTATAAGATATTCTGATAAAAGTTTACCAATCTTTTTAAATTTTGAATATTCAATATATTTGCTCAAACATTCCGAACAATCTTTTGAAGTGAATTTTCCCAAGTAGAATTCTATGCGATGATCTCTTAACTCGTTCCAAATAATATAAGCGGGATGTTCTGGCGAAACACTAAAATCAGTTTTCCATGAAAATCCTATTACAAAATTTGCACTTAATTCTTCAACAATAAAGCACAAATTTTTAACATCATTAAATATTTTTTTAAATTCTATTTTAGAGATAATCTCTTCAAATTGATCAAAATTTAAAACTAATAATTTCTTTTCTCTTTTTATTTGTGCCAAAGCCTTTTGTATTTCTGTATTTAGAAAGAAATTATTTATATTGGAAAACTTTATATTTTCAATATTTAGATTGATAAAATTTTCATCATTTAATTTTTTGAATAAAGACATAAGAACATAGTTAATATAATTCTCAGTATTGGCACTTCTTACATCTATATTACAAACATATGCACTACTTTTATATTTCTTTTCTACATCTTCTTTTATTTTTAATAATAAGGAACTTTTGCCTAGACCTGATGGCGACATTAAAGAAAAAATTCTCGTCACTGTTTTTTTATTTAACACATCTTCATAAAATTTCAAAACCTTATTTAAAATTGATTTCCTTCCTATAAAATCCACTGGCCTCGATGGACGAGTATCAAACCAGTCCTCTCCACTGTTTACATATATAATATTGTCAAAATTATTGTGACTTGTATTATAATTTTGCTCATATTCCGTATTTTTTTGTGTCCGTATTATCCAATTCATACTTCCTAATGAATTAGATGTATTTTTTACTTTAATTAACATCTCTTCATTAGCAATTTCATCACCAGTTTTAGCATCAAATAAAACTAATGAATCAACTACATTTTCTGAAGGCACCAATTTAACCGCCCAAAAATATGAAATTTCTGTTATTAAAAGCGTATAATCAAAAACCTCTTCTTCTTTAATTGAAAGAGTCAATGGTGACTTTATTTCATTGTTATCAATAAGTAATTTAATGATATCTTCAGATTGTAAAATCGTAAAATTCTTCAATTTCTCATTAGTGTCACGACTGTTCCATATACCCTTCGCCTCTTTACCTAAAAGTCCAGTAGTTATTAAAACGGCTTCATCATAATGTCCCAAAAAGAAGGCATTACCCAACAACTTGGAAATTACTTCTGCATTTATATTCTCTTTCCACGCCTTACACTCAATATAAACTTTTTTATTACCAAAAATAGATTTTGCCTCAACATCTATCTCCATACCCGTTTTTCTTAATTCAAACACAACAGAGTATTGCATTTTTTTAAATATAATTTGAGCAAGTTTTTCCAACAAGTCCCCTTTATCTTTGTTAGAAGAGTCTCTATTTGATGATATTTCTATGCTACAAGGCTTTATCATAATTATCTCCTTTGTAATTATAAAAATTAAAAACTTGGTTTTACATTAAACTTTTAATTACTATCATTTTAGCAAATGCGTATCTCTTTTCTGGGAATAACCAAGTAATAAAATCAATTGCAATTTCATGATAGGCATATGTTCCACCGCCTTTACCTTGCTTGGAAATTAATCCTTTTGCATTCGTATTCGATATCCATGTTTTAGCAGTCAAGGTAAACGACGGCTCTTTGGTTTTGTTCATTAGCTTTCTTGCTTCTTCTATATTAAAGTCGGTATTATGCTCTTCTTCCCACAAACAAAGTAACTCTAGTGTATTGACATTCCTTAGCCAAGATTGAATGATATAACTTGGGTTTGTTTCATCTTTTCTTTTCGCTATTTCTGTTAATGAATAAGTTTGCTTATCTTTATATTCAAGATGCTTCAACTCCATTAATAATTGAGCATAAGGTCTGTTAGTTTCCAAATATTTTTGAATAGATATTCTTTGGTTTTTGAGTGTATATTCGGCTGTTTCGTCACATATAGCAGCACTTTCCTGCAACTCTTTTACTGTCCGTTCTATGTTGCCTAAATATTCGGCAACCGCATCATCATAAATTTCTAAGCTCATAATAATACCTCTTTATAATGATTATAACATATTTGCCTACAAAAAGAAAGCATATTACATAAGTCGCATATTCTTATGTTTAAAATTTTGACACCTAAAATAAAACATTAATATTTTTAAGTTTATCTTTTAATCTTGATTAAATAGCCTAAATAATATAAATATATGGGTTAATTCCGCTTTATTTTTAGGTTTTAAACCCTAAATAGCAAAAAAGTCGCATTTGTCTTTCGACAAATTACGACTTTTTTCTTTTGGTGCTGCTGACAGGGGTTGAACCTGCACGGATAACCACAGGATTCTAAGTCCTGCGCGTCTGCCAATTCCGCCACAGCAGCAAATAAATTTTCAAAAAGTCTTACATTTTCGCTCAATTTATACCAACAAAACTTAAACGAAAATAAAAAACCCCATATGTCGGCAATATCAAGCGCGATATACAGGATTTTTGGTGGGGACGACAGAACTCGAATCTGTGACCTCTTGCATGTCAAGCAAGCGCTCTAACCAACTGAGCTACGCCCCCGCAGAAAAAACAACACAATAATATTACCTGTTTTTCACAATCCTGTCAAGCATTCCCGCGCTTATTTTTCGAAAAAAATGACAAATATTTATTTTTTTACGGCAGTATTTATTCGTACATCTCCGTCTTTGTACTCCGTGAAAACATTTCTTCGATCACGCTTCTGCACTTCGTCATATCGTCGGATACGTCGCCGTAACAAACGCTATACACGGCACGGGTGATGGGCAGATCTACGCCGTATTTTTCCCCAAGTCCCTTCATTGCCTTTGAAGTTGCAACCCCTTCCGCAAGCTTTTCAAAACGCTGTCCCTTTGCCAACATCTCACCATACATGCGATTATGCGAATAGGGAGAAAACAGTGTCGTCTCATAATCTCCCAGATGCGCAAGTCCGTACGCGGAAAGTTCGTTCCCCCCCATTGCTTTTATAAGACGCGCAACCTCTCTTGCGCCGCGCGTCATTAACGGTCCTTTCAGCGGCACGCATACTACATCAAGAACGCCTGCGGCAATCCCCATCACGTTTTTTGCAGCTGCGCCGATTTCCGTTCCGATCAGATCGTTCCCATAATAAAAACGAATTAAATCACTGCGAAACATATCCACGAGGCCGCGTTTAAGTTTTTCGTTGACAGAATCTATTACCATGCAATTGGGGACGCCGTTTACAAAGCTTTGAATGTGACCGGGCCCGACCCAAACAGCAATTTTATCGGAAGAAATTCCGCTCTCCACTAAAATTTCCGAAAGACGTTTGCCCGTTTCAACCTCTATTCCTTTCATGCACAATACAAACGTTTTATCCTGTACGGGATACTTGACAATACGTTGCATAAATCCGCGCAAGCCCTGTGCACTGATGGAAATTACAATGATCTCCGCCCGCTTTACCGCATATTCAAGGTCACAGGAAAGCTCAATCTTTTTATCAAGCGACACATATTCGTTGCGACCCGTTTCTTTTAAAATCCGATATGAACCATCGCCATCCGGACCCCAAGATAAAACTTCATTCCCTCGGCGGGATAAATACCAAGCAATAAACGAACCCCAACGACCGCAACCAAGCACCGATATTCTCATGATAACCTCTGCTTTACGCCGCTCACGGCGCACCTTTATCTTTATATTTCTTTACGATCGAGAAGCGCGCGAGACAGCGTAACTTCATCGGTGTATTCAAGCTCCGACCCGATCGGAACTCCGTGTGCAATTCTCGTCACTTTTACTCCGAGCGGTTTTAAAATTTTAGCGATATACATGGCGGTTGCCTCGCCCTCCACGTCGGGATTAGTCGCCATAATGACCTCTTTCACGTCTCCCCCGTTCACCCGCGCAAGCAACTCCTTAATGCGGATATCGTTTGGAGACACGCCGTTCATCGGATCGATCACCCCATGGAGTACGTGATACACGCCCTTAAACTCATGCAATTTTTCAAGTGCAATTACGTCCTTCGGCTCTTTTACAACACATACAATCGATTTATCGCGCGTTTTGCATACGTCGCAAACATCCTCTTCGGTAAAATTACCGCAAACTTTACAATAATGAACTTTGCGTTTG
Organism: uncultured Christensenellaceae bacterium; assembly: GCA_910586985.1. GTDB lineage: Bacteria > Bacillota > Clostridia > Christensenellales > Borkfalkiaceae > Gallimonas. The sequence continues at coordinate 119,608 of CAJUKK010000007.1, forward strand.
GCATTCACAATCGCATCTGCGAATGCGCGCGCCTCGCCTTCTGACATATCGATAATGCGGTAAGCGTAACGCTGAGCCGTTTTTTTTCCGACTCCGGGAAGCTTACTAAATTCGTTCATTAACCGTCCGATTGGTTCGATAAATACCTCCACGGCTACATCAAACCTCCCATTCCGCCCATGCCGCCGAACTTCGCCATCTTCTCTTTATAAACTTCGTCCGCTTTTTTATAACCGTCGAGAATCGCCGCCATCACGAGATCTTCCAGCATCTCTTCATCCTCGGGATCAATGATAGATTTATCGATTTCGATTCCGTCTATAATTTTTTTGGCATTCATATATACAACGACTGCCTCGCCACCCGAGGTACCGACGATTTCCCAATCATCGAGGAGTTTTTCCGTCTCTGCCATCTCCTCCTGCATTTTTTGAGCTTGTTTCATGAGATTCTGCATTCCGCCGCCCATGCCGCCTCTGCCGTAACCTGCCATATCTTTTACCTCTCTCTGTTTTTATTTCATTTCCACGGGGTAATCGGAAAAGTCCTGCTTTAACTTTTCGATCCCGTTTGCACGCGACTCAACCTGCTCGCCTTTCAGTTTTACGGCAAAATCAGTAATACCGATCAGCGAGAACGTCTCCGCCATTGTCTTTTTATGCTCGTCTCTGCTCAGAGATGCATATATATTCTTGCTCTCTGTGTACAGCGCAAGCGTATTTCCTTCGTACTCCGCTTCCAGATCATCGCAAAGCGTCCTGAGTACGCCGTTACTGCTCGTTTTGCGCAGCGTGCGTATAAATTTGCCGAAAGCAACTTGCGCCGTCATTGTACCCGCCGCAGGAGCGGGTTGTAACGGTGATTCCGTCTCTTTCACTTCTTTTTTCGATTCCTGTATTTTGGGCGCAAAAACCTGTTCTTCCGTCGGAGGCAATCCAAAAAATCCGTCGCCAAAATCAGGTTCTTCAAGCGGAGGCGGATAATCCTCTTTCCGCTCCTCTTTTTTGCGCTTTTGCGGCGGTTTTGTTTCCGCCTCTGCTTTTGGCGCAACCGTGCCGCCCTCCGCAATCTGTTTTTCTAACAGCGCAATACGCGTAAGCAAAGCCTCGATATCGTAATCCTGTTCGGGCATACACGCACGCATGATCGCAGTCTCTAAACTGATACGGGGAGATGAAACGTATTTAAGTTCCGTCTCTGTCTTTGCAAAAATTTCAGTTGCGCGAAGAACAGTATGACCGTCCGCCCGTTCTGCAATCTTTTGTACATGACCGAATAGCAATTCAGGCAAAGAAAGTAATTTTTGAGCGTTCTGTCCGCATGCTTTTACAACGGAAACGCGGTTGAGCATGGAAAGCACGTCCTTACACAAAACTCCCACTGCTTTACCTTCGGAAAGAATACTTTCGGTATGTTCAAATGCGCTCTTTAAATCGCAGTCCAGAATCTTACCGACTAATGTAGCTATCTCTTCAAAATCAGCGCTGCCGAGCACTGCGGAAACGCCCTCATAGGTAAGTTTGTCGCCATATGACAGACACATCTCTGCAATCGACAGCATATCGCGATCACTTCCCGCGCCGGCGCGAGCAATAGCGGCAACCGCCGCGTCCTCGTATGATTTTTTCAAATCATGTAAAATACTCTTTAAATGATTTTCAAGATCCTCGGTCGGAATAAGCTTAAAATCAAGCCGCATGCAACGTGAGAGTATGGTTGCGGGGATTTTTTGCGGTTCGGTCGTCGCGAGAATAAATATCGCGTGGCGGGGCGGTTCTTCGAGCGTTTTCAAAAGCGCGTTAAACGCACTGTCCGTGAGCATGTGCACCTCGTCGATAATGTACACTTTATACCTTCCCGTAACGGGCGGATATTGCACTTTTTCTCTGAGATCGCGCATTTCATTGACGCCGTTATTCGAAGCTGCATCGATTTCGACAATATCAAGCGTACCGCGTTCCACCGCAAGACAGGTTTCGCATTTCCCGCAAGGCGATCCGTTTTGAGGGTGCTCGCAATTGACCGCCCGCGCAAAAATACGCGCGACGCTTGTTTTTCCCGTACCGCGAGGGCCTGTAAAGAGATAGGCATGCCCCACAATATCGCCTGCGATCTGATTTTTTAATATCCGGACAACATGCTCCTGCCGCACCATTTTATCAAACGTGTCCGGACGGAACTTTCTGTATAGCGATAAATGCGACATAGCACCCCTTTATGCGCGGTATGCGCGCTGTAATTTTTTTTTCGATCTTGCAAGCGCGTTATCTACGCTCTTCATATCCTTTCCCGTGGCCTCGCAAATCTGCGCGTAACTCATACCCTCAAGGTACATCGTCACCACGCGGAACTCAAAGTCTGAAAGTTCACGCATGAGTTTCATTTTAAATTCGGTTTTCGATTCGGATGAAATCAAAAATTCTTCGGGCGACTGTTCTTCCGAAAGAACGGAGTCCGAATCGCCAAGCGAAACAAAGACGCCCATAGGCATTTTGCGGTTAGACATGCGCACTGCGTCCAGAATCCGCCGCGTTACGCACATGTACGCAAAGTTTTTAAAACTCTTTCCCGACGACGCATTATAATCGCGTATAGCGGTATAGAGACCGACCATCCCCTCCTGAACAAGGTCTTCCGTCTCACCTCCCACAAGGAAAAATCCGCGCGCCCGCGCCCGCACCATATTTTTATATCGATTTAAAAGCTCCTCGATCGCCCACGTTTCTCCTGCCTGACCGCGCGTAGCGAGCGTTTCGTCCTTTTCACGGAATGAACTTTGCACGTACCACCTCATAGACAGCTATGCCGAGCGCAACCGAAGCGTTAAGCGAATTGACCTTCCCGAGCAGCGGCAGAGACAACACTTTATCGCATTTCTCTTTGGTTAAACGCTTTACGCCGCTATCTTCGCCGCCGACGATAAGCGCAACTTTTCCCGTTAGTTTTTCACGGTAAATACTCTCTCCGCCCGCTTCTAATGCATAAATCCAATAGCCCAAATCTTTGAGCTTATCGATCGCATAATTGATGGACGGAACTTTTGCCACTTTTATGTGCTCTGCCGCCCCCGCAGAAATACGCACGACAGCATCGGTAACGCTCGCGCCCTTGGCGTTCGGAATAACGACTCCGTCCGCGCCCGCGCATTCCGCAACCCGTAGAATACTGCCGAGATTGTGAACATCCTCGATTCCGTCGCAGAGTACAATTAAACTTTCATCCTTTCCTGCTAAATCGTAAAGATCGGAATATACGAAATCCGTTGTATATGCAATTACGCCCTGATGCCGTTTTTCCGTGCTTTCACGGTCAAGCGCAATCCTATCGACAAACTGTACGCGTATATTTTTTCTCCGCGCCTCGGCAAATATCTTCCCGAGCACGCCCTGCGCGCCTTTTTCAAGCAAAATTTTATCGATTGTTTTATCTGTCTTTAACAGTTCGAGTACGGCGTTGCGTCCTTCTGTCTTCATATATGCTCCTCTTTTGTTTCCGCGTCGTTAAAAAACAATTCTTCGATACGCGAATGCCGCCCCGTGAGATACAGATACCCGATAAGAGCTTCGAACCCCGTCGAACGACTGTATTCCGCACTCGTTGCATGTTTACTGCGGGAAAGTTTTTTTGCATTGCGCCCCCGACGGTAAACTCCGTCCTCCTGTTCGGTAAGAAGCGGCAAAACACGTTCCAACAACTCGCTTTGTCCGTGCGCGGAAACCCGTTCCGAAGTTAAACGGTTTAGCTCGCCTGTTTTTCGACCGGTGGACAACGCAAGTCTTTCGCGCACGCACAGCGTATACACCGCGTCACCCACGAATGCAAGCACAACAGGATTTAATTGCAACGCCCTTTCTTCAGAAACAGGCTCGCCGATATGAACCATATAATGTATTATAGCACGCTTTTTAAAATCTGACAAGCGTTCGAAAAGTAACGAAGAAAAATTATCATACGAATAAAAACGAATTTTTCCTAAAAAAGGTTTGCTTTGTGTCGGGAAAAGGGTTATAATAGTCAAAGTATTAAATTTTGTTACAGGAGATAATATGAACGGAGTTTTTTTAATTGACAACGGACTCGGTTTCGTCATCGTTTTAGCGATCGTCCTCTTATTCACGAAACTGTTCGGACTGTTGTTTCGAAAATTCGGACTTCCTCAGGTGCTCGGCTATATTGTATCGGGCATTATCGTAGGGCCCGCTATTTTCGGTGAATTTTGCGGATTTTCATTGCTTGGATTCGAGAGCGATAAATATCACTGCCTTTTCCTTCTTTCGGGAACGGAAGACGAATCGTTTTTTGCTCTTGGCAAAGACGGTCTCTCCATCTTTGCAAAAATAGGCGTAATTCTCATTATGTTTGCGACGGGACTTGAAACGAATATCAAGGAACTGAAAAATACGGGACTTGCCGCAACGCTGATCGCTTGCACGGGAGTTGCTGTCCCCATGGTTCTGGGCATCTTGATCTCTCTTCCCTTCGGCAATATCGGACTCGGTACTGCAAATATTTTCCGTTGCGTCTTTATCGGCGCGATTCTGACGGCAACGTCGGTTGCGATCACCGTCTCCGTTTTGAAAGAACTCGGCAAGATCAATACGAAACTCGGAACGACCATTGTTTCCGCCGCGATTATCGACGACGTAATCGGAATTATTGTTCTGTCGATCGTAACGGGAATCGCAAAATCGGGCGCATCCGACGCAGTCGGCGGTTTTGCGGGCTTTAAGGCAACGATCTACGGTACGATCATTATGATCATCGTATTTTTCATTGTGGCGATCGCGCTTGGATTCGGCATTTCTAAACTGTTCCGCTGGCTTGAGAAAAAGTGGCCGAACACGCACCGTATCCCTATTTTTTCACTTGTCGTCTGTTTTGTTTATTCTTGGGCGGCGGAAGAAATTTTCGGAGTCGCCGATATTACGGGCGCATTCCTTGCGGGAATTATACTCTCAACGGCTCACCAATCAAGCGAATATACGACCAAAAAAATCGACGTTAATACCTACATGCTTTTTGCACCCGTTTTCTTTGCGAACATCGGAATATCGAGCATAGACTTCTCAGGGATCAACGGAAGTATTATTCTCTTTGCTTTCCTTGCTGTACTTATGGGACTTATCGGCAAAATCGTTGGCTGCGGCGCAGTCGCCAAAGGCTTTAAATACGGGTGGCGCGAAAGCGGCATTGCCGGCGTAGGAATGATGGCGCGCGGCGAAGTCGCGCTTATCGTTACGGCAACCGCCATGAACCCCGAACTCGGCACGCATGCGCTCCCTGCGCAGTTTATGATTATGACGGTGCTCCTTATCCTTGTTTCCTCCATCCTCACCCCTATTCTTCTTAAAGTTCTCTATAACAAAGAACCGAAATCAACGGGAGGCGACGGAACAAACGGACAGGAGTTGCCCGTTGCAAATGCAGAACAGGCGGAAGAACCCGCCCCGTCGGCAATTACAGACAACTCCGTTTCTATCGGAGAATAACCTTTACAAATAATTAAAGCAAACGGAAATATATAATTCCGTTTGCTTTTTTATTTACCCTATGTTAAGATATATCTGAAATTTATTTTAAGGGGACAATATGAAGTATCGTAATTTAGGGAAATGGGGACTAAAAGTGAGCGAAATCGCGCTCGGGAGCTGGGTTACGGATTTATCCGGTACAGCCGCCGAACAAACGGCAAAGGAAACGGTCAACGCCGCTTTCGACCTTGGCGTCAATTTTTTTGACTGCTCGGATTCTTACTCCGGAGGCGCAGCGGAAAAGTTCTTCGGAAAGGTATTAAACGAACACCCTCACAGCGAATACGTCGTCTCGTCCAAAGTATTTTTTCCGTCAGGCAGAGGCGCAAATGAATGGGGACTTTCGCGTAAACATATCATTGAACAGCTTGATAAATCTCTTAAAAACCTGAAAGTGGATTACATTGACCTGTACTTCTGTCACCGCTTTGACCCCACTACGCCCATCGAAGAAACCATGCAGACTTTATCCGACATGGTCGCCGCGGGCAAAATTCTCTATATCGGCGTATCCGAATGGTCGCCCGTGCAAATTACCGAAGCTATTTCCGCAATCAAAGAAAATAACTTGCGTCCGTTGTCTGTAATTCAACCTCAGTATAACATGGTTGACCGTTATATCGAGGACGAAATTATGTCTATCTGCAACAAAAACAGAATCGGGATCACGCCCTTTTCGCCGCTTGCGCAAGGATTACTCACGGGAAAATACCGCAAGGGACAGCCGCTCCCCGACGGTTCCCGCGCAACGTGGCAAGCAGATAAACAAATCAACAATCTACTGACGGATGAAAACATAGAAAAAGTAGAACGTCTCCTCCCGCTTGCCGAAAGTCTCAACGTGCCCCTTTCCGTTCTGGCGCTCGCATGGATACTGCGCCGCGAGGAAATCTCCTCCGTCATTACGGGCGCGAGCCGCCCCGCTCAGCTTGTCACGAACGCAAAGGCAAGCGGACTCGAAATTCCCGCGGATATTTTACATGAAATCGAGAGCATTCTCGACTATCACCCCTTCGTCCGTCGCATCGGGTAATATTGCCTTCCCCATTACGAGGGTGAGCCTTATGTTCTGCCGAGCAGTCCTGCGGACTGTCGGCGCAAGGTGGATTGCCGAAGGAAAGACGGATGAGGGGTTACCTAAACATACAAAAATGCCGATCATACAGTGTGTTTTTGATAAATAATTTTTCTGTGATCAAGCAAATAACCCGCTATCTTCGCAAGAGAAGCATAGCGGGCTATCTTTTTTTGTTTTTAAAACGATTAATTGAAATTTACTTTTCAATAATTTCCGTTTTTGTTGCCATAAAACCTACACTTTCATAAAGCCTCATAGCAGTTTTATTATACGCTGCAACGTGTAAAACGATAGGTAGATTATTTTTACTTCTAATATATTTCATTGCCCATAAAAGAAGTTGTCTGCCAACACCTCACCCCTGATACTTCTTATCTACAAACAAGTCATCAACTTCATTTCCATAGCAGGCAACAGAACCGACCAAACGATCATTGTCCATAAGGAGAAAGATGTATTTGGATTTGTCTTGTATCTGTTTATAGTCGGACAAAAAGCAAAACGGTTTTATGTCTAAGCTCTTTCTCATTTCATAAAAGCACTCATTATAAATCCTTTTATACTCTTCAAAAAAGCGCTCGTCAAACTGAATACATTCAATACCTATCCCGGCTTCAATCTTGGCTATATTCGTTTGCATTTCGTAAACCGTAAATTGCAAAATTTCTCTCCTATAAATTCTTTTTTATCGTCGTTATATTTATATCAAAGAATAGTTCAAAATTGCCGCTCATTCAATATATTATTTTCCGTCCGATGGCCAAATCCGGTTTTGTTTAAACCAATCGGTTTCTTTTAAAATCAGCGAATTTTTGCTCCCCGTTATTTCGAACTTTACCCCGTCGGATACGGCAGTTATATTTCCGTTAAGAGAAACTGCCCCGCTCCAACTTTTATCTTTTGTCCAATCAACGTCCGTTGCAAGCGAAGTCACGTAAATCTTATCGGTATATTTCGCCATACGGTCGATACATTCCTGCGTAGGAAAAGCTGCCGCGTTCGTCTTTGCATATTCAGGTGTCCCCGCACAGGTACAAATACAAATTGTTTCGGGCTGTATTGCAGACAGTAACAGATCGGTATTCGACGTAGAACTCCCGTGATGTCCGCCCTTAAACAGCTTACAATGCGGCAAGTCGTTTTTATCCACAAGAGATTCTTCCCCCTCGCTCTCCAAATCGCCCGTAAACAAATAGTTGTATGTACCCTGCGTTATCATTACGCATACCGAATAATTATTTTCAGCCGTCTTATTTGAATCATACTCTTCATAATATTTATGATAGAGAACGTTCAACGTTACGTCGTCAGCCAACTGATAACTTCTCTTTGCGCCATCAGTCTGGTTCCAGCACTGCAAAGCGGTATAATGAACCGCTCCCGCCTCCACCTCCGTACGGCGCGCGTCAAGATATCTTCCGTACACGGATGCCGACGAATACTCCTTTCTCGTTAAAGGAAAGTCGATAATCGTACCGCATTCAAAGGATTCAAAAATTCCCGCTCGGCTCTGCGTACTGTAAAACGCGCCGATATGATCCTCGTGCGCATGCGTTGCAATTACATATTCCAACTTGCCGTCCGTGCACAGTTTTTTTATCTCGGGCACGAGCGTTTCAGCGGAATTTTGTTTGGAACCCGCATCAATCAGGACTTCGGTATCGCCTACTTTTATCAGAGTGCAATCGCCGACATATTTGTTCCCAAGTTCAAAGAAAGTTACCGAAAGATCGCCCGTTTGAATAGGACTCGGCGTTTGACGCTTTTTATAAAAAAAGAAATACCATATGCCGAATACGATTGCCGCAACCAAAATCAACGCAATTACGATAAGAATCGGATGATTTGTTTTTTTAATTGCTTTGGCGGCTCTCTTAGCCGCACGCTTTTCCTGATTGTAATTACGTTTTTTCTGTGCCATTTCTTTATGTCAGCTCCTTTAAACGAGTCCGAACGTATTTGCGATATTTAAAGCGGCTGTATTGACGTTATGTAAAAATTTATTGATCGCCAACTGCGCCGCAGGATCCACTTCACCGTTTTCGAGACTTTTTAAAATACCGACGATCATATCGAAATTTCTATAAATAACTTCGCAATCCTCGTCTACCGCAATAAGTTCCGTCTCCTCGCCCCCATGCTGAATCGCATGCATTTCTTTTACCGTTCGGTTCATATCAGACAATAACGCGATATTTCCCGTCTTGAAAATCAGTCCCATCTGCTTACAAAGCGAAACGAGCGAATCGACGAATTTGATTATTTGTTCGTTAGGCATTACAGTTCAACTCCGTTTTTTTGTAAAAGAACGCGTGCCGTATCCACGCTGTCCACACCCGTTTGATTCTTTATAGGCGCAAATTCCTTTTCCCGCACCACTTCGTACGGCAAACAGCTCCCCATCAGCCGAATCATATCGAGAATCAACGTTTCGAATTTATATCCGTTTTCCGTTTCGGGTTTTACAACGTTTCCGTTTTCATCCACATGCGTAATCTTCTTTTTCACAACATGCACGGGAATTTTCTGTTTCGCGATTTGTTCAAGCTTATCGAGACGGAACAAATAATTTAAAATTACTCCGTAGGTATATAGCAGCTCTCCGTTTTTCGCGCGAAGATTCGCCATTTCTTCTGAAAGTTCGTAATATTCAATTACGCTCGGTAAGCCGTCTTCCAGACAAAGCACGCCTACTTTTTCATGCGGATTCGCCTTACAAACAACCTTTGCCGCAGATGCCGTACCATTCAAGATCGCCGCGCCTACAAACGCGGGATCGGCAATATGCTGTAAAACGTTGTCTACTGCAAAAACGTTGAACCATTCGACACCCTTCTTTTTGGCCTCGTCGACAAGTCCCGCCCTTTCCATAGAGGAATACCACCCGCCGTTTCCGTTTGGCGAAAGCGCAAGTCGGTTTCCCGACTCAAATAAAAGATTACCTTCAAAATCCACGCATGCCGCTGTCTCTTGCATAAAAAATCTGACGGAATCTTTTGGATAACCGAAATAATTGTGTTCGTTAAAAAATGTTCGGGTTGTCTTATCATTTTGCTCGCTCGTCATAATATACAGCGGAACAACCGCGTCACAATCATTGCAAACAACCTGTAAGTTCCGAATCAGCTGTTCGAAAATATACAGAGGTTTTGTAACTCCGATATTGTACGCGCCTTTCGGCATATCCGATCCGAGCCGCGTTCCCATACCGCCGGCAAGGAGTACGGCGGCGACTTTTCCTGCTTTCACAGCCGATACTCCGGCGCGTAGAAACTCCTCCTTCTTTGCCGCGATATCGCGAAGTTTGAGTCCCTCTATCGGTTTGATTTCTCCCTTTTGAATCTCGTCAAACGGTTTTTTCCAAAGCTGTATGGTCTCCCAATCAACCGACTCCAACTGAGCCGTAAGCTCTTTCCGCTCATTCTCGTTGAGTTTTTTCATGCGTTCCAATAATTTGTTTTGCCCGTTACGGATTAAAATCGTCTGTATGTCCATTTCATTCACCCCATTCGCTATTATACAAAAAAGCGTATTGCTTGTCAAACAGAGAAGAACTCATTTTTTCTTTTCAAGTAAAAAAGCTCCCGCCCTATAATTCCCCTGTACGGAAATTTTCAATTTTCCGTTTTCCGCATTATATTCGAGATCGGTATAAGCCTCGCAAATCCGATATTCTCCGAGCGGAATAGTAACGGAGTTGCTATTCTCGAGAAAATGTACAATTAAAAGTTTTTTTGCGCCGTACTCTTTAACGTAAACTTGTCTGCCTTCGGGCGCGCGATAGTACTCTACGTTACAATCTAATTCTGCAATATCGCCAAAACGAACAATATCTTTTACAAGGTTATAAAACGAGAGTCCCTTTCTGATCAATTCCCTCTTTTCGTCTGACATGTTTAAAACGTCTCCCGAAAGACAAATCCTCCCCATCATGGCAGCGCAGAGCGAATAAATCGTACGGGACGGCGTATCGTCTTTTCGAAGAACCGCCCAAATCTGAATTTGTCTTGCCGGCACAACGCGCGATACGTTCGCGGCGACAAGCGGAATTTCGTTGCATTCGTGAGCATCCGAAAATGAACACATAGAGACTTTGCTCATACATAGCGGCTCTATGCGACTCCCGCCGGAAGCGCAATTTTCAATGACCAGTTCGGGAATTTCCCGACGCAACGTATCGAGCCAACATAAACTTTTTTCCGCGACTTCGCGTCCGCCCTCCCCAAGGCTCTCCGCGCCGTCGCAACCCACGCCGTACGTATCGTTGTAATCTACTTTCAGATAGCTGAAACCGTTTTCTTTTAAGAATCCGATCATTTTTTCCTGTAAATAAGATTCTACGTTTTCTTTTCTTAAATCGAGAAATCGACGATTTTTACTCGTTATAACAGAATTGTCACGCGTTAAAAGCTTATCCGTATCGTAAAAACAATCGCTGTCTCTGCCCGTGACTTCAAACTCGAACCAGACGCCCGCCTGCATTCCGTTTGCCTTGATCGTTTCCGCAACGCGGCGAATACCTTCGGGAAACAGAGCTTTACTCTCGTTCCAATCACCGATCGCATTGCACCATCCCTTGTTATCCGGTTTATACCAACCGCAATCGATAACAAACGTTTGAATCGGAAAATCTTTGATCGACCGAAGAATTTTTTCGACATTCTCCTCTGACGGACATCCCCAGGTCGTGCAGTATTCGTTAAACAGAACGGGCATGTCTTCTTCGGACGGCGGCACGCTGAGACGCGCATCGGCATATTTAACAAGCGCGTTGCACGCGCCCAGCAATTCACGTTTAAGTGTGAAAAAAGCTCTGTGCGTCGAAAACGTTCCGCCAGCGGGAATCTCTTTTCGCCAATGCCCGTATTCAAAGTCTGCAAGGCCGCCCGTAAGCGAACAGGTCTCCTTTTCTTTGTAGACTTCCAACTGCCAGGAATAAGGCGCTTCTATTTGCACACCCCAAACAATCTGATTCCGAATATCCTCGATTGCCGCAAAAGGATAATAATTTCGATTCGGCATACTGCCGATCTGCCCCCACTTTTCGCACTTGATCCCATAACGTGCCCAACTCATATCTAATCCGAGCGCAGAAAAAGATTCGCTCTTTAAGCGGCATTCGCGCGACCATGCGCTCGTCATGCGATGCAGCGTCAACCCCACCGTATCGCCGCGATCGGAAGAACATATTCCGCTGACAGAGAAACTTGAAAGCATTTCGAGTACGCGAGGCTGTTTTGTCCTGTTTTCGTATTCAACGTAAATTTCGAATACGTCTGTGTTTTTATCATAATTTAAAAAATGCTTATAATAGTTCCCGTTGCCGTCCGTTAAGAGCGTGAATACGCCGTTTTCATCTGCCGTCTGTTTTTCAACGTAGAGCAGCGTCCCGACTCGGTTGCGCATTGTAACGCCGTATGTGTAATCAATGAGTCCTTCGTCACCTGAAAATGCGACCTGAATAAGCGAATCGAGGCAGGGATTAGACGGAAACGGCACGTATTGGGGATATATTGCAAGTCCGATCACCGTCTTGTCCTCATGCCCTTCCACCGGATTTTCCGCATAATAAACCGCATTATCACCGAAAAGATATTTTTTAAAAAACATTGTTTTCTCCCGATATACCAAAAAGGGCGGAATATATCCGCCCCATATTGAAATTTTATTTAAAGTCTCGTTTTCCAGACCTGATCCGACCACATGAGTTGTTTTTTAAACTCGTTGATCTCCGTATTTTCGTCGATCACAACGACTTCAACGCCCCACATGTTGCCGAGGTCAACCATATCCTGTACGGAAAGCTCGCTCGAAACAACGGTGTGATGCGCGCCGCCCGCATATATCCAAGCAGCAACCCCGTCTTTGAAGTTGGGTTTATATTTCCACATTAAACCGCCGACGGGCAAATTAGGCATCTTCTTGGGATACTTAACAAGCTCGATCTTCTGCACAATAAGGCGCATTCTGTCGCCCATGTCGATCATAGACACGGCAATTGCCTCAGGAGCGGCGATCCCTTCGAATACAAGACGCGCAGGATCGGACTTACCGCCGATTCCGAGCGGATGTACCTGAATTTCGGGTTTCGTTGCCGCAAACTGCGGAGATACTTCCAGCATATGCGCGCCAAGGCATAACCCGTCTTTCAAATCATAGGTATAGTCCTCCATGAGTCCCGTTCCCTTTTGATCCGCCATATACTGCATGACGGCGCCGAGTGCGGCAATCTTCCAATCGCCCTCCGCTCCGAAACCGTAACCTTTGCTCTGTAAATCCTGAATCGCAAGTCCGGGGAGCTGATTCATGCCGTGAAGGGAACCGAAGTGATCGACAATGCCGATGTATCCGCCCATCTCCTTGCAGAACTTGTCCATCGCAATTTCATATTTTGCCTGTTCGCGAACGACTTCGATACGTTCGGTCTTCATCGAATATTTTTTATCGTACTCTTTCATGAGAGCGTCTACTTCCGCATCCGTCACCTTGTCAATGTAATCGACAAGATCGCCAACGGGATAGTAATCCACTTCCCAGCCAAGATTAATGTGCGCGTCAATTTTGTCGCCCTCGGTAACGGCAACGTTGCGCATATTATCGGAGAACCGGCACACTTTCACCGTCTTGGAAAATGCAAGTCCCGCCGCCGCTTTACACCATGCCGCAAGCTCTTTGAGCGCTTCCGGATCTTTGTAATAACCGACGATCACCTTATTATCCATCCGCAGACGGGATACAATGTAGCCGAATTCTCTGTCGCCGTGCGCCGCCTGATTCTCGTTCATAAAGTCCATGTCGATCGTATCGTAGGGAAGTTTTTCGTTATACTGCGTTGCAAAATGGCACATGGGTTTTTGCAACATATGTAACCCTTTGATCCACATTTTAGCGGGCGAGAAAGTATGGCACCACGTGATGATACCGATACAGTCCTCGTCGTCGTTTACTTTTTTGATCGCCGCGACTACTTCGTCGGAACTCTTGCAAGTCGTAAGATACTTGACCGTTACGGGAACATGCCCGTTCACATAATCTGCCATTTCTTGGGAGTGCTGTGCAACGTGTTCAAGAACGTCTGCCCCGTAGAGCGTTTGAGAGCCTGTGAGCCAATATACAACTTTTTCTTTCATTTTTATTCCACCTCTTAAATTATATTCTGGGATTTAACCCGTATTTCTTATTTTGATTGCCCGTAATAGGCGTTTTTACCGTGCTTGCGCAGATAGTGCTTGTCCATCATAAACTTGTCCGCACGCTGTACCGACGGATTCACCGCTTCCGTAATCGTAGCCATCTTGGCAACTTCTTCGATAACAGTTGCATTGTATACAGACGCATCGCCGTCTTTACCAAACGCAAACACGCCGTGGCTTTTTATAAGTACTCCGGGGACTTCGAGCGGCTTTAACCCGTCGTTTTTGAATTTTTCAACGATTGCCAATCCCGTGTTTTTCTCGTACTCACCTTCGATCTCCTCTTTTGTAAGCGAGCGCGCACAGGGAATATCTCCGTAAAAATAGTCCGCATGCGTCGTGCCGTAAAAAGGAATGTTTCGCCCCGCCTGCGCCCATGCCGTCGCATAGGTCGAATGCGTATGCGTAACCCCGCCTATGTCGGGGAAAGCTTTATAAAACTCAATATGCGTCGGCGTATCTGAGGAAGGACGGAGTTTACCCTCTACGACTTTCCCGTTCAAATCGACGACAACCATATCGCTCGCCTTCATATCGTCGTAATCCACGCCGGACGGCTTAATAACAATGAGTCCGGACTCTCTGTCGATCTCGGAAACGTTTCCCCAAGTAAACAAAACCAGCTTGTGTTTTACAAGGTCGAGATTCGCCTTTAAAACCTTTTCTTTCAATTCTTCCAACATAAATATAATCCCCCTTAATTATCTGAGTGAGTGTACCGCCTCGCGCACGATCGGCAGTCCCTTTACGTAGCGGCTTGTAAACTCTTCGAATCCCTGAACGTCCGCAGGATCGGGTGCAAGCGTTGTGCCCTCCTGTCCTTTAAACACCTTTTCGTCAAGATAAGATTCCAGACTTTCGTCCTTCGTCTTTGTAATCAAATAATTTGCAAGTATCGCCATGCCCCAAGCGCCGCCTTCTCCCGCAGTTTTCATGACTGTAACGGGCGCGTTGATTGCAGCCGCAAGATAACTTTGCCCTACGCGCTCCGTCTTGAACAGACCGCCGTGCCCCGTAATACAATCGAGTTTTACGCCTTCCTCTTTGAGCATAATGTCGCAACCCACTTTGAGTGCGCCGAACGCAGAAAACAGATGCGCGCGCATCACATTTGCGAGATTGAATTTGCTCTCAGACGTGCGCACAAAGAGCGGTCTGCCCTCGTCGACTTTGGTTACGTGCTCGTTAGAAACATAATTATAAGTGAGAAGTCCGCCGCAATCCTTGTCCCCTTTCTCCGATTCGAAGTACAGCATATCGTACAACTTCCATTTGGGAATCTCTACCCCTGCAAGGTTTGCGAACTCGCCGAACAGATTGACCCAGCCGTTAATGTCCGAGGTGCAATTATTACAATGTACCATGCCGACAAGATCACCAACGGGCGTCGTTACAAGATCGATCTCGGGATACGCCTTGGAAAGCTCTCTTTCGAGCACGATCATGGCAAATACGGAAGTTCCTGCCGACACGTTGCCCGTACGTCTTTTAATGCTGTTGGTAGCGACCATTCCCGTACCCGCGTCGCCCTCGGGCGGGCAAAGAGGAATTCCGTATTTTAAATTCCCCTTAGGATCGAGCAATTTTGCCCCTTCCTCGGTAAGTCTCCCTGCCTCTTCCCCCGCAACTAAAATTTCGGGCAGAATATCCTGTATATGATAAGGCAGGTTTTCCTCTTTAACGAGATCGTTAAACTTCTTCAAGAAATCGGGACGGTACTGCTTGGTTTTGGGATCCACAGGGAACATTCCCGAAGCCTCGCCGATTCCGATCACTTTTTTACCTGTCAAAAGCCAATGAACATACCCTTCGAGCGTCGTTTGAAATGCAATTTCCCTCACGTGCGATTCTTTATTTAAAATCGCCTGATACAAATGCGCTACCGACCAACGCGCAGGAATATGATAACCGAAAAGTTCTGTCAAACGATCGGCGGCATACGACGCATTATTGTTGCGCCATGTACGGAACGGCGCTAAAAGACGATTGTCCTTATCGAATACCATATACCCGTGCATCATTGCCGAAAAACCGATCGCGCCGATTGTCGTCAGCGTAACGCCGTATTTGTTTTTTACGTCCTCCGCCATCTTTGCATAGCAATCCTGCAATCCTGACTTGATATCGTCAAGCGTATAAGTCCATATCCCGTTTTCAAAACGGTTTTCCCATTCGTGACTGCCCGATGCAATGGGCAGATTGTTTTCATCTACAAGAATCGCCTTGATCCGCGTAGACCCGAATTCAATTCCGAGCGCAGTTTTTCCGCACTCTATCAGCTGTTTTGTTTCTTG
This sequence comes from uncultured Christensenellaceae bacterium, assembly GCA_910586985.1. Taxonomy (GTDB): domain Bacteria; phylum Bacillota; class Clostridia; order Christensenellales; family Borkfalkiaceae; genus Gallimonas. The sequence goes on from CAJUKK010000007.1 coordinate 135,704, forward strand.
TTTCATGTGACCCCCCACAAAGTCGTTATCGTACGTGCCCGTACGAACCTATTATAAGATATATATGAAAAAATTTCAATAGATAAACGAAAAAAAGTCGCTTGTTTTCTAAAATTTTTGGGAAATTTTACTTTTATATATTTTGCAATAAAAGGCGCCCGTCCCATAAGAAACGAACGCCATCGATTTTAATTGGTACGCTTTCTGATTACCTTACCGCCCGCAAGCACAATCATCTTTACGGCATCGAGCGAGAAATCGTCAGCCTCGACTTCAAGCGATTTATTGATCCGCCCTCTCGCAAGAACCTTAACGTACGTTGCTCTGTTGGGCACGAACGGGATCGACTCTTTCATCTCTTTTAACGTGACTCTGTCGCCGTTGCGGAAATATTTGCTGAGCGTATCCACATTCACAACAACGGGTTTCGATTTATCGCTCACCTCGCCGCTCTCGGTAACGGAGGCAATCGCTACCTCGTCCTCCATCGCTTCGCGCGCCGCGGTTGCGCTTACTTCGATATGTTCTTCCTCCGCAACAGGTTCTTGCTCGGGAATCGGTTCCTCTTGTTCTTCCGAAATCAGCTCTGCAATCGGCTCTTCAATTTCCTCCTGCGTCCCGATCTCCTCTTCCTGCAAAATTTCCTCCGTGTCTTCCGGCTCATCCACAGGCACACGAATAACTTCTACGATATCGTCATCCTCTTCGTCCAACGCAACAGGTGCAGGTTCGCCGAATACGTTGGATTTGACCTCGATCCGTTTTACAAGTCCCCGCGCAAGCAAATCGTTCAAAGGTTCGTAAGGAACTTTATAATCGACGTTCTGTTCGTCCGCTTTGCCAATCCCCATTGCAGCAAACATCTGTTCGATCAATTGTTTGGAATAACGGCAACGGCGTTCATTTTTAATACGGTATAAACAGGGCGTATTCGCGTTCTTTTTAACGTCCCCCACGTTCTCTACAAGATATTTGGTATCTGCAAGTAACGCCGGATCAATTGCGAGATAAAGGCAAAGCGTGCGCCCTCTGCATTGCATTTTAGCAACCGTAACTCTACCCAAACGATACGTCTCGTGCCGCCAACTCATGCGACTTTTTACCTTTGGATAAGATAAAATCTCGTTTTTGATCTGCGAATAAAAGTCCTTGCTCGTCTCGTCAAGCTGAATAACGCGCGCCTCAAAACTTCTGTCGTAACGCACGGTTATAAAATTAAACGCGGGTTGCGATACAACTTTTACCGCAACGGTTTCTTTTTTCGTTGTTTCTTCTTTGACAGGCTCGACTGCAGGAACTTCTATCTCTTCCGCAACAGGTTTTTCCGTTAAAACAGAAGAATTTTCCGTAACGTTTTCTTCCGAAACGGCAGAAACCTCTTCTATTACATTTTCCGCAACAACCGGTGTATTTTCCGCCGCAGGCTCTTTTATCGGCACAGAAGATTCTTCCTTAATATTTTGTTTTTCTGGAACAATCGCAGACTCAGCCGCAGGCTGTACCGTTTTCTTTGCTACGGGTTTTTTAGGCTGTACGGGTTCTAATTTCCATGCAATTTCAACCGGAGCAGTCTCCGGATTCGTCTCGATTTTCGTGCCCGTCTTTGCGAGTACTTCCTGAACGGTCGTTGATTTCGATTTGCGTTTCGTTGTCCGACGACGGATAATTAAAAATGAAACGGTAAGCACAAGTGCAACGGCAACTGCGCCTACGATACCCCAAAACAAAATAAGATTCTCTTTCATCCACGTAGTAAAAGACAATAAACTCGATAACAACACAACGAACCTCCAATCCCCTCAGCAAACAAGCAGATTTTACTTTGATACTGCCTGATCGCTATAATTAAATAATTCTTATATATTATATCACGCATTGCATTTAAAGTCAATAGCGGAAAAAATGTTTTTCATTATTTTTATTGCTCGAATCTTGTAAAAACGCGCACTATTTTACAAGCGCGCGCATCAGTATTTCTTCTTCGGGAATATGTGACAAAAAATCACGGGGAAAAGGACGATCAATCGGCACGTCGGCAACGATTGTTCCTCCGCTAAGAACTATGGCGCGGCAAGCCAGCAACGCCGCTTCGTGCACGTCGTGCGTCACAAAAACCACCGTATCACCCCTTTCCTGCCAAAGTTCCGTGACAAGAGAAATTAGCGTTTTCTTTAAACTGATATCGAGCGAAGAAAAAGGTTCGTCCATGAGCAAGATATCGTGCGGACAGGAGAGTGCGCGGGCGATTGCAACCCGCTGACGTTCCCCGCCCGAAAGTTGTGCAGGATAACTGTTTTCCTTTCCCTTTAATCCAACGCGTTCGATCGCGGGAATAATACCATCCCATAACGGCTTGGGCAACGTAAACTTTAAATTCCCCGCTACCGTCAAATTGGGAAGAAGACATACATTCTGAAACAAATATGCGCAATTTTGTCTGCGTTTGGCTTCCCCCCCTTCCACCCCGTCTATCGTGCCCGTAAACGGCGTTAATCCTGCAATAATGCTCAAAAGAGTACTTTTCCCCGCTCCGCTCTCGCCGAGTACTGCGGTAATCTTTCCCTCCACGAAATCGACGGAGACGTCGTTTAAAACTATTTTCTCACCGTATCGTTTCGTCACATTCCGCAAAATCATACGCGCCACCTCACGGCGTATTTTTTCAAGAGATAACAGACTCCCTCTATCAAAAATCCCGTCAAGACAGTGAGAATCGTAAGCGCAAATAATGCAGATACGTTCAGAAACGCCTGTGCCTCGTGCATCATTCCCCCAAGACTTTTAAACGTTGACGAAAGCACCTCTGCCGAAACCGTTACTTTAAGTCCCATAGATGCAATTGCGCCTGATTGCGTCAACAGCGCGGGAATAGAGAGCGGCAGATACATTTTAAACGCGCGATTAATTTTGGAAACGCCGTACGCTTGGCAGAGAGACTCATACTCCCCGCCGATCCCGTCAAACGCGGCGATCGAGGCAGCATAGACTGCGGGAAAAAGAACGAGCACGGTAACAACCGCCGGCGCAACAAGCGGATTTGTCCAGATGAGCAATATTAAAATAACAGCCATCGTCGGAAGTGTTCTGAGCACTGTAACGACGGGCGCGATAAAAGCGCGGAGCCACCCGAAAAATTCAGACAAAAGCGCAAGTACGATGCCAAGCATGAGCGAGACGACAAAAGAAATCAAAGTCCGTAACAGCGTATGTAAAAACGCCGTCCAAAACACCGAGGAAACAAACTGTTTCCCCATCTCTTTGATTACGTCCCAAAAAGAAGGAAATATATAGTCGTTGCGAATGCACACATATGCAATTAGCCATGCGATCCAAATCGCAACGACGGAAAGACAGGAAAAAGCCAGATTTTTTTTCAAAATTTACCCCAGATAGAAAAATTCATCCGCAACGGTTGACACAACGTTACCGTCAATTTCATGTAGACGGCTTAAAAATTCAAGCGTCCGATCTTTACAATCCGCACTGCTTGTAAATTTTACCGAACAGTTTTTAATCACTTCCGCCGTCAGATTTTTGGCATTGAGCGAAGGCGTCATTCCCGCAGTATATTTATCGGCAAGAAGCGAAAGTACTTCTTCGGGCGGCGTTTTATCTAAAAACTCCGAGCTTTCCGCAAACGCTTGCATGAGCTGTTTCACATTCTGCTTACCGTTTTCTATAACTGATTTTTTTACAACGACGACTGCCTGCGGATATCCGTCCTGCCCGCCGTAAAGTTCCTGTAAACTCCCTGACATTTTCAGCGAAACAGGTTTCTCCTCCGTAGCCGCAACTTTTGCGCTTGCAAGCGGTTCGGGGCAGAGAAAATAGTCGCAATCTCCCACGGGTACGACTTCCGCCGCAGGATCCTGAATAGGCTTTAAATTGATTTTATCCACTGCCGCCGCCGTGCTATTGGTAAGAATCTGATAATCTGCATGATTGGCTCTTAAAACACTCTGTAAAGTCAACCCCGGTACGTTTGTCAACTGGACTACCCCCACCGTTTTACCCATGAGCGCTGTTTTCAAATTCTCCAATGTCAACACCGTCTCTGTTCCTTTGGACAAAAAATACATATTGCCGTTGGTGACCGTACCAAGCATTTGGTATGTTTGTCCGTCTCCAAGCACTTTCGCCGCCACATTAACGGGCAGAATACAAACGTCCGACGCAGGATGGGTTCCCGAAACCTGTTGCGCGATTATTTTGGAATCAACGATATGAAAACTGAAATTACCGTTGTCTCCCTGTTCTTTAATGACGTTGGCAAGCGCAAGCGCAGGCGCGCCGTCCGGAGCGTATACGGAAATCATCTCGGGAGAAGATTTCTCGCCGCAGCCGACGCCGCTCAACGTTGCCGCACAAGCAATTACCGCCGCCACAATACAAAATACCGTCTTTTTCATTTTTACCTCTCAATATTGACTGAATAATGTTTTGGCGCAAACGCCGTTCAATTTTCCGATTTTTCCCGTCAACGCATTGACTGCCGAAACAGGCGCATCCAGCACAACGCTGAGCACCGAAACGTTTTTTTCACGATACGGAATTCCCATTCTGCCAACAATATAATTGGCAAATTCGGAAAGATAAGCGTTGATCCGTTCCGCCGCATCCCGCTGTTCCACAATGACGGACAACACGCAGATACGGTTCTCCGCCCCATTGTTTTGAATATAATCTTGCATAAAAAATCCCTTTACCCAAGCGCGGTAAAGGGAGAATATGCAAAAGCAAAGCTTTGCACAACGTTTTAATCTTATCTCTCTTTACGGTCAGAATCTCTTTCCGCTCAGGTGAATTTATTTTAACATATGTACTATAAAAGTGCAACTGTTTTACCGCAATATCAAGATAACGATTTTTTCATTTCAAAATTTATCAGCTGTACGCCGTTGCGCACTACCGTACGCTTTTCTGTAACAAGATATCCCCTTTGCTCGAAAAACGGCTTGGCTGTAATCGACGCATAAGTTTTAACGGAGGAAAATCCCTTTTCCAATTGATCACACAGCGCAGTTGCGATTCCCTGTTGTAAACAATCCTGCCGCACAAACAACATATCTAAACAACCTGATTCGTCAATACTTCCGAACCCGACAATTTTGCCGTTGACTGTCGCGACCAACGTATACTGTTTTTTAAAATCGTCTGAACGATCCCGTAGAATTTCGGGATATTGCGCCCAAGCGAAAAGCTGAGGTTTTGTATAATCTTTCGCGTTAACGCAATGTACGGTTTCAAAAAACAACTCGTAAATAATCGAGCTGTCATCGTCCGTATATCTTCTGATTTCCATTTCTTCGTTTTCCCTAAATATCAATAGAGCCAAACGCATTCGTTTGGCTCTACCTTTTTTTTCATGTCAGTCGATCGAAATCGTAGTAGGCGCAACTTTTTTCGGTACGACCTTAGGTACGATCAAAAACAGCATACCGTTTTCGTATTTCGCTTTTACATTCTCCTGCTCCACGTCTTCGCCTACATAGTAACTACGCTGACAGGATACGCTGCATTCTTTGCGAATGTAGCGCGCGCCTTCGTCGCCCTCGTTCGTCTTTGCATTCTTCTCGGCGCTTACGGTGAGGTATCCGTTTTCAAGCGAAACCTTAATTTCGCTCTTGTTAAATCCAGGCATCTCGATATCCAGCTCGTAAGCAGTCGCCGTCTCGCGGATATCCGTGCGCATACTGTCGAGATGTTCATCGTAGAACATCGGTTTAAAGAAGTCGTTGAATGCGTCGAATATATCGCCGCCCGTCTTTTTTTGCAGATAAGTTTTCATAATTTTTTCTCCTTTTCCTCCCCTCAATCGGGAGACATTCCTTTCATTTATTTTATACCGCAAAAGGAGATTTTTAAACATCTGCTTATTATTTTTTCTTATTCTTTTCTCTTTGCCGCATTTCGCTAAAAAAAGACGTGAGCACTGCCGCGCACTCATCTTCCAATACGCCGCCCGTGACCTCCGTCTTATGATTTAAAAGATTTGCTTCGGCAAGCGCGTTTGTAAGACTTCTTCCTTTCTGTTCATAAGCGCCAAAATATACTCTGTCAATGCGTGCGTTTAAAATCGCGCCCATGCACATGGGACACGGCTCGAGCGTAACGTATATTTCCGACTCGGGCAGTCTCCACGACTTCAGCTTTTTACACGCTCTGTCGATTGCCCGCACCTCGGCATGCGCCGTCGCCATCTGCAATTTGGTGCGAAGATTGTAACCTTTGCCGATAATTTTCCCCCGATACACGACAACCGCGCCGATCGGAACTTCGCCCTTTTTCTTCGCCCTGTTCGCAAGGGCAATCGCCTCTCGCATAAACCTTTCTTCCATATCAAAACCCTTTGGTAAATTCCCTCAACGTATCGCCAACCGTACCGCAAAGCAACTCAAGCGACTCACGCCCAATCGGATGAGAAAGTAAATCCGAACCCGCCTCAATCGTAAAAGCGGGAATTTTCAGTTTCTCCACACACCAATCCTTATATCCGCCCGCGGAGTACGGCGTCTCTTTCAGCGCATATCCGCATTGCGCCGCAAGTAACGCCGCTAATTTACGGTCGCGATTTTTTCGAAATATCGGCTGGTGAAATCGCCAATATATTTCCTCGCCTTTCGTATGCCAACTCAGCGTAAATTTAGGGCGAACGGAAAGCGTAAAGTCTCGCAAAGCCTTACTTTCGGGCACGCAGAACGGGCGTACGCCGATATAATTTTCCGCCGAGGGACGAGATACGTTACACCTGCCCGTTCCCCAACGCGCATCAAAATTGACGTTGAGATCAACCGCATCGGCACTCGCCTTCCAAAGCGAAAAATCGTTCTCTGCATTGATTCTCGAAAGCATTTCGCGTCGCCAAACACTTTTAACGCTGTCAATCCCTTCGGTTGCCAGCAATGCGCCGTCCGGATTAGTCAAAGGCAAAATCCAAACGCCGCAATGCGTCTTTCTACGGATATGTTCAAGAGCGATAAGCGCGGTGATCCATTCTCTTGCGTGAATCGCATACTGACTGATCCCTACGCTCTTTCCCTCTTCGCCCGTAAACATCGCAAACAGGTCGCGCCCCTCTGCGCTCTTTCCGTACACGCATTTTTTTCCATGATAATTCTCGTAAAATTCGGCTACTTCGTCATAAATATTCACCGAATATTATATGCCCATTCTATTTATGATATTCCGCGCCTGCGTTGATCATAAACGCGCGATAAACCTGTTCCAATAGAATAACGCGCATCATCTGATGAGGGAACGTCATTTTCGAAAAAGATAAAAGCTCGTTCGCCGCCGCCTTCACGCTTTGATCGAGTCCGCACGAGGATCCGATAACAAAAGTTATTTCTTCGCCGCGATCGGCAAGCGCTCTAAGTTTTTGCGCTAATTCCTCCGAAGAACGCCCGTTCCCTTCCACAGCGAGCACAAACACATATCCGCGCACAAAGCGCAAAATATCTGCCGCCTCGTCCTTCAAAGAAACCCTCTCGGCAAGCTCCTTAATCTCTATTTTACAAAAACGGGAAAGCCTCTTTGCGTACTCCTCCACCGCGGCGCGCCAATAGCTTTCTTTTAATTTTCCTACAACAACAAAATTAACTTTTAACATATCAACCGCTAAATCCCGATACAAGAACGGTTATCCACTGCACCGCACATACTACCATGCCGATTGCCGCAAACAATAAGAAACGCTTTATTCCGAATAGTTTACCGCGATCTTTTCCGCGCCCGTCAAAAAACACGAGAAACGTAAGCGCGCCCGCGAGACATATCCCCGAAACGACGTAAAATGCAACTCCGCCAAAAGAATCCAATCCGCATGCCGATAAAATGAGGACGACGGCGTTATTTAAAAAATGCGACAACACCGTTGGCAACATACTCCCGCTACGGACGGCAATAAGCGCAAAACACGCTCCGCAAAAAAATTGATAAAGCGTCTGCACGGGATTCTGATGGAAGAGCGAAAAAAGCGCGCCGGAAATAAGCACGATCCCCGCCGTACCCCAACCGCTATCCTTCATTGTTTTTAAAAGAATACCGCGAAACAGCGTCTCTTCAAAAATGGCTGGCAAAACGGCAATCACCAGTATCGCAAGTACAATCCAACCGCCCGACAGATCAGGAAGTTTAACCGTATATTTTTCTGCATCGTAACCCAGCCCTGCCAGCCAATCGACAAAAAACGTATTTAACCCCGACAGTGAAAACAGTCCGAACTGAAGCACAACCGCAACGGCAAAATAGTACCATTTACACCGTGTGAGACAGACGGGTTTTATCCCCGTTTTAGTCTTTTTAAAGAAAAAAAATGCGGCTAAACAAAAACAGCATTGCGGCACCAAAAAGCAAACATACCGATACCACTGTGAATTTTCGTACCCGTCGCCGGCAATACCGCCGCCGATTATGACGACGAAAAAGGATAAAACGACGGGGAGTACACAAGCGAGCGAAAAGGTAAACCCTGCATCCTGCAATGCCGAATGAGGAGGCAGACTCCTCATTCCGTCCGATTGTTGTTCGTTTACTGATTGCATATTTGTATTATACAGGAAAAAGGAAAGAAATTCAAATAAAAACCTTGCCTTTTTATAAATTTGTTTTATAATAGTATAGTAATATTCTACACCAATCAAACGGAGAATTTATATGAAAACCGTCTCCACACAAACCATTAGCGATTGCGTATACCGCCTTGCTCTAAAAGCCAGCGGGACGCTGACGGATTCCTGCCGTACCGCATTACAGGATTCGGAACAAAAAGAGACGGGCGCGGCGCGCTTTGCGCTTGCCACCGTGCTCGAAAACGAAAAATGCGCGATCGCCGAACAAATGCCCGTCTGTCAGGACACGGGAATGTGCGTGGTGCTTTTAGAAATCGGACAAGAAGTACATTTAACAGGCGCACCGCTGAAAGATGCAGTAGATGACGGCGTGCGCCGCGCATACCGCGACGGACTCTTCCGTAAGAGCATATGCGACCCGCTTACCCGTATAAATACCGGCGACAACACGCCTGCCCACCTGCATACAGAAATTGTTAAGGGAGATAAAATCTCCGTAACCGTTCTTCCCAAAGGATTCGGCAGCGAAAACATGAGCAAACTCTACATGCTAACCCCTGCGGAAGGCAAAACGGGGATTGTAAACGCTATCGTCGATACCGTGCGCATAGCAGGTTCACGCCCTTGTCCTCCCGTTTATGTGGGCGTAGGAATCGGAGGCGCGTTTGACTCCTGCGCATTCCTTGCCAAAAAAGCGCTCACCCGCGAAGTCGGTAGCAGAAACCACCGAAAAGACGTGGCAGAGATCGAATTGGAAGCGCTTGAAAAAATCAACGCGCTCGAAATCGGAGCACAGGGATTCGGCGGCAAAACGACCGCTATCGGCGTTTCGTGCGAAATTGCCCCCACGCATATTGCGGGATTACCCGTCGCAGTCAATATTCAATGCCACTGCGTGCGTTGCGAAAAGGAGATACTGTTATGAAAATGCTGAAACTTCCCCTTTCAGAAGAAGAAATTTCCCAATTGCATGCAGGTGATTCGGTAATGCTATCAGGTACGATTTACACCGCGCGCGACTGTGCGCACAAAAGACTTTTCGACCTGCTCGATAAAAACGAACAGCTACCCTTTGATTTAAACGGCGCGCTTATCTACTATGCGGGGCCTTGCCCCGCTCCCAAGGGAAAGGCTTGCGGTAGCTGCGGTCCGACGACATCCGCAAGAATGAATTCGTTTGCCCCCCGCTTGCTCGATGCGGGACTCGGCGGCATGATCGGCAAAGGAGAAATGAGCCGTGAGACCGTAGAATCAATCAAACGAAATAAAAAAGTCTACTTTGCGGCGATCGGGGGTGCGGGCGCAATTTACGGAAACGCTGTAAAAAAAAGCGATTGTATCGCCTTTCCCGAGCTTTTAAGCGAAGCAATTCATCAATTGCAAGTAGAAAACTTTCCTCTCGTAGTCGCCATTGACTGTTACGGAAAAAGCATTTACGAAAACGACAAAAATTGATTGTTTGAGAAACGTTTGACATTTTTGTAAAATTGGTATAATATAATAAGGCGGTTGCAAACGGGCCTGTTTCGGATTCGATTGCAAGCGGAAAGTGCTCGGACGCACGTCGGAGGCTCGGCTCCGTAAAAACGGACAAATTTTAAATGCTGATAATAAAAGCAGAAGATCTGTCGCTTCGCGTGCAAACCGCCGCGTAGCGCTTGCGGCTTAACGTATTAAGCTCCGTCCTCTTTCAGAATCCTACGACTGAAAGTTGGGCGTTAATCAAGTAGGGAACGTCTTACAGCGGCTTGTCTCCCCCGCTGCGAGATGTATTTCGGGGACGTGCTTGCAACACAGTTTGTCTGCGAACTGCGTGCAGGCGAGATTAATCACAGACTAAGCGTGTAGTGTCCGCATTTGAACCTTGTAAGACCGCAGTTCAATTCTGCGCAGGTCCACCAATGCCGCAATATCGCGGCAAAAATTTAATAGGTGCGGAAAATCCGCACGATATGGGGTTATGGCGCAGTTGGTAGCGCGTCTGAATGGCATTCAGAAGGTCGTCGGTTCGAACCCGATTAGCTCCACCATATAACGCCCGATAAGTTTCTCTTTCTTATCGGGCGTTATCATTCAAATATATTTTAGAAATATTCGGATTATTTAAAAAGGAATTTTTGAGATGAGACATCCTTTCTTTTTTAACGGCGGTGAAGAATTGACTACAATGGGCGCTACGTGGTTTGTTTCTTACAGCTGGTACGACCATATTGATAAGTCGCATAAAAATTGGCGCAATGTGTCAACTTTCAACAACAGAATATCCGTGTACCGCCGTACAATATCATATCACAGCTATTGGTTAAATCAGATCATAAAAATGAAATTATGTAATTTGGAAAAAAACACGATCGGATTAAAAGGCTCTCAAATAATTGAAATGGCAAATACATTGCTCAAAAAAATTTCCGTTTCATCGTAAAAGGATACTACGTACAAACAAAGCCGTTTTTAAAAATAATAATCCACCCGCATAGCGGGTGGTATTTCATTTTCGGGCATAGCCCT
>CAJUKK010000008.1:0-63148 GCA_910586985.1 uncultured Christensenellaceae bacterium
AACAAGGGAGAGTTCGCCGAAGAATGGTTATTCCAATATACGATGATAGATGAGGCTACAAGAGAACGCTTTATTTATCCGTATAAAGAACATTGCGGATTCTCTACGGTAGACTTCATCAAGAGGGCGCTCGTTCACTTCGGCTATATACCGGAAATCATTCAAACCGATAACGGAACGGAGTTTACAAATCCCAAAGGAACGGGAGAGGGCAAAGTCCACATCGTAGATAAACTTCTCAATAAACTCGGAATCAAACATCAACTCATAAGAGCCTACACTCCGAGACACAATGGGAAGGTAGAGAGAAGTCATCGTTCCGACCAAGAATCTTTTTACAATAACTTGACCTTCTACACTTTTGAAGAACTAAAAGAAAAGATGAGGGATTGGTTGATTAGGTATAATAACCGTCCTCACTCATCATTGAGAGATAAGAATGGGAAGAGGGCTTGGCAAACTCCAATCCAAAAGAGAGAGGAACTTCTCGAAGAGATTAGAGAGCATAAAGAATTATATCATATTAGATTCTTGAAGAAGAAGGCAGCCTAACTCCAAGCCTCCACAAAAGAAGTTCTCCATAGGGAGGACGGCTTTATTATGCCCTAATTGGCTATTTGCTTGACTTTTCCCATATAATTTGATATGCTTACTACCGAAAAACACTTCTCCAAGAGGTGTTTTTAGTAGTCTTCAAGAAAAATTCTTAAAAATTTCTAAAAAACTACTCGCAAACGCTTGACAAATTTACACGGATTTTAATAAATCATCTTGACATTTGTCGAAAAATCGCATATAATGAGGAAGAATTATATGAATGATATTCTGCTTGAACCTCTAAAAGCCTATAAAGAAGTTTATAAAAACGCATTTGAAGAGAATATGGATGCGTATTTAAACGAGCTTGTTAAAAGTTCGGGCGTGGATGCGGACGCAAACCGGAACACGGTCGAGCGATACAGACAGGCTTCGGCGGTGTTTCAGGACAGCGGCAAGCGGCTTTCACGGTTGAAGGGTTTGCGCGTAATGCTCATCGTGCTTACCGTGATTGCTCTGATCGGCGCTGCAATCTCCGTGATGGTGATTGTGGATACGGGATCGGTCGGCGCGATTTGTACGCTTGTCGGTTTGCTCGCAATTGCAATTTCGTTTATTTTGATCGTCGTGCTTGTGCTGAAACCAAGAATCAAAACGGTGAAAGAGGAGAACGAGAAACACGCCAAAGAGGCGGAGCAGATCAAGCGCGACGCTTGGCTACAGATGCTACCCCTTAACGGAGCGTTTGACAGCAAGATAACGAAAGAGCTGATCGAAAAGACCGTTCCGAAACTGCAGATCGACGACCGTTTCGAAATGCGCCGTTACGATTATCTGCGCGGGAAATACGGATTCGGTATGAACGACGCAAACGATTGTTCCACGCTTGAAATTTTATCGGGCGAAATATTGGGGAATCCTTTCGTTGTTGATCGGGAACTTGTACATACAGTCGGGAACGAAACGTACCAGGGCACGCTCGTTATTACGTGGACGACGTATTCGACCGACAGTAAGGGGCATCGTCGCGCGCATGTGCATTCGCAGACGCTCGTGGCGAGCGTAACGAAACCCAAACCCTATTACAGCGAGAGGACGCGGCTCATATACGGAAACGAGGCTGCTCCCGATCTCTGTTTTACGCATACCCCGTCGCATGCGGAGCGTCTGGACGAAAAGGACGCGGCGAGGGAGGTCAGATCGGGCGTAAAACGCATCCGTAAAATGCAGGAAGACGCTTTGGAAGAGGGTAGAAACTTTACCGCGATGGGAAACGAAGAGTTTGACGTTTTTTTCGGGGCGTTCGATCGCAATCACGAAGTGCAGTTTCGTCTTTTGTTTACGCCGCTTGCGCAAAAAAATATGATCGAGCTTATGCGGAGCGACCAGGGATTCGGCGACGATTTTTATTTTGAAAAGGAGGGATGTCTCAATTATATCTCTTCGGAGCATTCGGCGAATTGGGATCTGGACACTTCGTATACCCGTTATGCGTCGTACGATCTCGAACAGATTAAGAATAATTTCCGGTTTTTCAACAGGGCGTACTTTCGTTCTCTCTATTTCGAACTTGCGCCGCTCCTTGCGATTCCGCTCTACCAACAGCATAAACCGAAGGAATACATTTACGAAGAGGTATACGGACGAAACTATACCGATTACGAGGCGGAGCGCGCCGTCAACGCATTCGGCGCCAAACATTTCGTGCATCCGCAAACTCAGACGCCCGCCATTTTAAAGACACAGTTTTTAAATAAGGACGGGGAGAGCGACGCGCTTGAAGTGGATGCGTATTCTTATCGCACGGTCGAGCATGTGGAGTATGTTTCCGTATTCGGCGGAGACGGCAGAACGCATGCCGTTCCCGTGCCGTGGACGGAATATATTCCCGTTAAACGCACGAGCCGCGTTATGCTGAAAAAGATGGGATTTTCGGACAAAGAGTTTCAGGCGAAGTCGGCGGAAAACAAATTTGCCGAAACGCTTAAAAAATACGGCGCGTGTCACTACTCCCGCGGATTGCTTTGCTGTCTGCTCGGCAGAGACGGCGAAGACTTTGAAGAGGATTTGCGCGCGGTGATCGGAGAAGAAAAATAAAAAACAGGAGATATTAAAATGGCAAACGAACTCAATGAACTCAGCGACGAGACGATGGAAGGCGGGCGGGATATAAAGGTCATCGCCAAACAGCTCCCCGTTAAAATCGGCGTGGGCAGTAAGATTTTCGACGTGATTTGGTGGTTTCTTCCGCCTCTGATCGGCGGCATTATCTGGGCGATCATCAAGGCGAACAGACGCAGTTACTTTAAACGGCTCGAGCAGAAGTTGCAGCACGACGCGTCGCAGATCGACAATTATCTCGAACAGCGCGTGCAGATCCTCAAGAATTGCGCGAAACTCGTCGATAAAGCGGTAAATTTCGATAAAGATACGTTTACGACGCTTGCGGCATATCGCGGCGGGACTTCGCCCGATGCGGAGGCAAAGCGCAACGAAGTGGCAAAGAGCCTTTCCGAAATCGGAAGATCGATTAACATTGCGTTTGAAAACTATCCCGATCTGCGGGCGCATCAGGAGATTGCCGATGCAATGCAGCAAAACTCCTATCTGCAACGGGAGATCACAGCGGCGAGAGAGGTATATAACGATACCGTAAACCAATGGAACGGCGATATCTTTGCGTGGCCGGCAAAGCAGATTGTGGCGGCAAAGCAAGGGTATACGACGCGCATTCCTTTTATTCTCGATGAAGAGACGAAAGCTGCGGCGCGCGGCGATTTCTTTTAAGAACGAATAAAAAAAGTTCGGCAGATTCGCCGGATTTTTTTATATTAAAATGTTTTTTAGGCGCTTTTTATTGCGTTTATCGGAAAACAACGGTGTAAGCAGCATGAAAATTTTGAAGAATATGGGTGATTGCAGGCAATATTTTCCTTTACACGTTGCATTTTGCATTCGAATGTGTTATAATAAAACCGCAAAAACTTGTTTGTGAAGTTTTTCAAACGACGAATTTAAACATAATTGGTTTTGCGTATTCTTTAACACGGCTGCGCGGAAACGGTGAAAAATCTTTGATTTTTTGCATGATTGTGTTATAATAAGAAAAATTCGAGTGATATTCGGTGGCACATGGAACGTAAAATTATGTATTCGGCAGTACAGCCGAGCGGAAATTTAACGATTGGAAATTATACGGGATCGATCCGAAATTGGGTTGCTTTTCAAAACGATTACGATTGTTATTTTGCTATCGCTAATATGCACGCCATTACAGTGCGGCAGGAACCCGCGCAACTTCGTTCGCGTACGCTCGAGCTTGCCGCATGGTATCTTGCCTGCGGACTCGATGCCGATAAGTGCGCGCTCTACGTACAGTCGCAGGTTCCTCAGCATGCCGAGCTCACCTGGGTATTAAATTCGCTTACCTACGTTGGCGAGATGCAGCGCATGACGCAGTTTAAGGACAAGTGCGCCCGCCATGCCGATAATATCAATATGGGACTCATGGATTATCCCGTGCTTATGGCGGCGGATATTCTCCTTTATCTCGCAGATTACGTTCCCGTCGGCGTGGATCAGAAACAGCATGTAGAGATCGCGCGGGACATTGCGCTCCGTTTCAACAACCGTTACAGCGAGACGTTCCGCATTCCCGAACCGCTTATTTTAAAGACGGGCGCAAAGATCATGTCGCTTCAGGATCCCTCGAAGAAGATGAGCAAATCGGACGAGAATCCGAACGCGTGCGTCTTTTTGGCGGATGATCGCGATACGGTTATCCGCAAGTTCAGGCGCGCGG
Organism: uncultured Christensenellaceae bacterium; assembly: GCA_910586985.1. GTDB lineage: Bacteria > Bacillota > Clostridia > Christensenellales > Borkfalkiaceae > Gallimonas. The sequence goes on from CAJUKK010000008.1 coordinate 4,340, forward strand.
TGACGGACAGCGATAACCGCGTCGTATTTTCGGAGGAAAAACAGGGGATATCCAATCTTCTCGGCATCTATGCTGCGTTTGCGGGCGTCGGTATCGAAGAGGCGGAAAAAACGTTTGCGGGCGTCGGTTACGGCGAATTTAAAACGGCGGTCGGCGAGACGGTCGCCGACGTACTTGCGCCTATACAGGCAGAGCAAAAACGTATTTTAGCGGATAAAGATTATTTAAACGGAATATTAAAATCCGGCGCGGAGCGCGCATATAAAGCGGCGCGCAAAACGCTTTCCAAAGTATATCGCAAAGTCGGATTTTTTCAGGGAGACTGAATATGTTCGGCTATGTTCGCTATGATATCCCCAATTTATATATCAAAGATTTTATGCTTTATAAGGCGATGTATTGCGGTCTGTGCAAGGGGATCGGCGCGTCCTGCGGGCAGATGGCGCGCGTTGGGCTCACGTATGACGTGACTTTTCTTTCTATTATTCTGCACAACATGACGGGCGTCGACATACGGGTAGAAAAACAACATTGCGTCGAACACTGTATCAAACGGCGGCCGATCGCCGTCGTTGACGATCTTACAAAGGAACTCGGAGCGCTGAATACGGTGTTGCTCTATTTCAAACTTACCGATGATATTTCGGACGGAGGCAAGGGACGCGGTCGGCGGATGTGGTTTAAAAAGGGTTACAAACGGGCAAAAAAAGCGTATCCTGAGCTGGTTAAAATTATAACGCGCTTTATGGCGGAACAGGAAAAGACGGAGCGTGCGAAAACGGCATCTCCCGATATTGCGGCAGACCCTACGGCGTGTATGATGCGCGAGCTTTCCGATCATTTTTTAGGGGAGAGAGCAAGCGAAAGCACGCGCCAGCTCTTTTATGCGCTTGGTAAATGGGTGTATCTCATCGACGCGCTCGATGATTACGATAAGGACGTAAAGAAGAAAAACTATAATCCGTTTGTGTTGTCTTACGGAGCAAATACGCGCGAAGGGCTGATGAAAAACAGCGGCGGCGAAATTATGTTTTTGTTCAATACCATGTTCTACGATATGCGCGAAGGCTTGGGCGGAATCCAATTCCACTTTAACCGCGATCTGACTGATAACGTGATCCTGCGCGGGATTCCCTTAGAGACGGAGCGCGTCGTCAAAGGTCAGAAAAAGGAAAAGATGACGCAGAAGGTGTAGACAATGTTTGAGTATCATTCGGACGATATCCGGTTTCGCGAAGTGTGGATCTTGCTGCGGCAGACAGACGGGGTCGATCTTGACCGTGCGCAACGTATGCTTGATGAATGCAGGGAACGGGACGGCGAATGGCGGTACGTGCAGGCGGCGGTGTTTTATTATCGGAGTTGGTTTCTCGAATGCAAGCGGCAGCTCAAAAAGGCGATGAAACTCGATCCCGAGAATGAAATTTATCGGTCGGCATACAATGATTTGATAGCGATGGCGGATGCGGCAAAACTCGAAGGAAACGGATTGCCCGAGGAAAAGCATTGGTATAACGGCTGCGGCGAGGCGTGTTGCGATTGTTGCAGCGAACTTTGTTAAGAATGAGAAATCCGATGCATTTTGTTGGATGCGTGAACTTTTTGACGGTTTGTGCTTTTGCGTGTTTAAGTAGAAATTAAATATAGAATAAGACTTGAAAGAGGATGATATGAATCAAGAAAATTATGAAATTCTGCAGGTGAGTGAGACGGCGACGGACGAGGAAATCCAAGCCTCATACGAGACGCTCAAACGTAAGTACAACGAGGATAAGTGGCTGGACGGAGAGGCGGGCACGAATGCGGCGCGCATGCTCGGTAAGCTCGACGCGGCGTATGCCGAGGTCATGGCGGAGCGTAAGGAGAGCCGCCGCAACACGAGCGGAAACAACGCCTTTGAGGACGTGTCCGACTGCATCAAGCGCGGCGATATCGCTTCGGCGCAGCGCAAGCTCGACGAATTCAACGAGCGCAACGCAGAGTGGCATTATCTTCAATCGGTTGTATTCTATAAAAAGAATTGGATCAACGAGAGTAAGAAACAGCTTGAAATTGCGATACAGATGGACGGAGGAAATCAAAAGTATCGCGAAGCATATGAAAAATTAAATTCGCGTACGGAATATCAGCAGCAGACGGGCGGCGCGCCGAATACCAATCCAAACGTGAGTTCAGGAGACGAGCAGATGGGCGGAAACTGGTGTGCGAACTGCGCAAGTTTTTGTTATACGTTCCTATGCGTCAATTGCCTCATGAATATCTGCTGTAACTGTCATTAACAATGAAGAAGAAATCGCGTTCATTTGAAATTGCGCTCTCCGCCATGGCATGCGCTGTGGCGGCGGCTTTCTTAATGCTCGGCTCGCTTAATCCTTACTTGCTTGCGACGGGATATCTTGTCGGCGCGTTTGCTCTCATGGTGCCTCTTTCGAAAGGGTTTATCTGGGGAAGCGCGCTTGCATTTGTCGCGGCGAGCCTTCTTTCTTTGCCGCTGAGTCTTTGGAAAATTGTGCCGTTTGCCGTATTTTTCGGGTTGCATCCGATCGTTAACTACTTGCAGCGCAAGTACGTGCATAAAAAATTTTTTATCGGAATATGCGAGGCGGCAAAAGCCGTTTGGTTCGACTGCGCAATGCTCCTCAGTTGGTTTGTTCTTACCAATATGGCGGGTATGGCGGAGGTGTTTTCCGATTGGATCGGAGAATATCTGTATCTTGTTATCTTTATCGGCGGAACGCTGTTTTTTTTAGCGTATGACGCGATGATGTTTTTATGTCAGAAGTCGGCTGATCGCGCCATCGAACGCATACGGAGGTAATCGGTGGAAAAAAATGCGACAATCATCGGAGTGTGCGCGGCAATCGGCACAAACGGGGAGGGGATCGTCAGATCGGAAGATATGACGATATTCGTTCCCTTTTTACTTTTGGGCGAAAAGGCGGAGATTCGTATCTTAAAGACGAAAGGTAATATTGCATACGGTAAAATATCGGAATTACTTACCCCTGCGGAGGAGCGCGTGCGTCCCGTTTGCCCCGTATTTACGAAGTGCGGAGGCTGCCAGCTTCAACACGAAAATTACCGCGCGCAGTTGAAGTTTAAAACCGAACTCGTAAAAAATTCGCTTGAAAAAATCGGCGGCGTGAAAGTTTCGATTCTTCCCTGTATACCGAGCGATAAAAGTTATGCTTACCGAAATAAGTTACAGATGCCGATCGGAAAGGTCGGCGGTGAAAATGCTGTCGGTTTTTATGCCGAGCGTTCGCACAGGATCGTAAAAACGGACGTCTGTCCCATTCATCCCAAATGGGCAGAGAATGTGATAAGGGAGACGTATCGGTTTATGCAGACGTGCGGACTCGACGGATACGACGAACAAACGGGAGAGGGACAGCTACGGCATATCGTCGTGCGCGAACTGCAAGGGAAATTTGTTGTAACGCTCGTTTCGACCGTACGCGAAATCAGAGGTATCGATTATTTCGTACACCTTTTGGGAAATATATTTGCGGAGTTTTCGCTCTATCTCAATATAAATGCAGATCAGACGAACGTTATTTTCGGGAAAGAGTTTATTTTGGTTGCGGGCAGCGGATTTTATGAGTGCGAAGAGGCGGGAATCATTTTCGAGGCAGGCGCGCAAACATTTGTGCAAGTCAACGAGGGAATACGCGGTAAACTTTACGCACAGGCGGTAGAAAAGGCGGAATTCGGAGAGACAGTAATCGATTGTTATGCAGGCGGCGGACTTTTAACGGCGATGTTTGCAAAAAAGTGCGGCAGGGCGTACGGGATCGAAATTGTACCGGAAGCGAGCAGATGCGCTGATAAAATCAAAGAGCGCAACGGATTGCACGAACAGATGACAAATATCTGCGGCGACGTCGCGCAGGAGCTTACCAAAGTGTTGGAGCAGGAACGCGGCGCGACGATCGTACTCGATCCGCCCCGCGGCGGCGTAGAACGCGGCGTTTTGCAGCTGCTTGCCAAGAGCGATGTAAAAAAAATTATCATGATATCATGTAATCCTGCTACGCTTGCGCGCGATCTCGGCATTCTGACGGGAATGCTCAAGGAGGAGAACGGGGAACTTAAAAAATCAGATGGCGCAGAAGGTAAATTCGAAGTCGTCTCCGTGCAGCCTTTTGATATGTTTCCGCAGACAAAACATGTCGAGACGTTGGTTGTTCTTAATAAAAAATAAATGATCAATTACCAATTCGGAATTATAGTTACGGAGGAAAAATTTATATGAACGTATACGTTATTTATAAATTTCAAGATTTCAACGATATAAAGGAAAGTTTATCCGCGCTTGAAAATACAGCGGGAATAAGTCTTTTCTATTTTCACCCGTCTCCGTTATCTCACCGTTGGAAATCAAAGGCAAAAGAAAAAATAAAATCCGCTGATGTTGTTTGTTACTTCTTTAATTTTGACTCCGCCAAAAACGATTCAAAAAATTTAAAGTGGGAGTACGATTTTGCATGCAAGCACAAAAAAAGAGTTATAGTTATCGATAAAAATAATCGAACCGATATTGTGAATGAATTGCTGGAAGCAGAAAAGAAGAGCCATTTTTTTAAAAATATTTTCAATTGCAGTTACAACGAAAAAGATATTTCGTTAAAGCCGATATCCTTTGATCAGGGGAAAGAACATCTGGTCGAGCAATCTTCATGGAATATTGAAAATAAACTTTTGATTCAAGACGAAACGGATATCAGTAAAGAAGTTAAAAATACTTATTACTCTCTTTTGATGCAACAATATAAAGTTATGGTCGATACCTCGGAAAAACTTATGCAGCGCAGACAGGAAACGAGCAATCTTTATACGACCGTATGTACGGCGCTTGTCGCTTTGGTCGGGTCGGCGTTTGCGCTGAAGAATATGTATGCGCTATGCGCAATCTTTTTTTGTGTTGGCGTAGTGAGCATCATTATGTCTGTAAATTGGCGGATCGCTTTAGATAGCTTTAATCGGAATAACGAGGGTAAATTTGCTGTTTTAAATGAGATAGAAAAGAAATTGCCCGCCAATATGTTTGATTCGGAATACCGATATAATCAATCGAAAGGAATAAAATCGTTTGCGCTCAGAGAAAAACTATTGCCTTTCGTTTTTAATATTCTGGGTATCATATTTGTGCTGTTGGGGATTACGTTTTTGGTTTTAAAATGCATCGGTATTGATTTTTTTGTCAACTTAAACTAAAACCTTTTACAGTGAACCCCCGAAAAAATTTTAAACTAAATATAATGAGAAATAAAAAATCGGCAGACGTGGTCTGAATCCGATTTTTTTATTTTTTTTGCCAATATACCGTTCAGATGATTGACGGGGGGGGGGAGGGGTAAATATGGTATAATTGAATTGAAAATAGATTGCTCAATATTTTGTAATATTTTTATTTGATATAATTTATAAGGTAAACGATTCTGGAAAAAAAGGATATGACGAAAAAAATAAAAATTCAATTTAAAATAATATTTTTTGTCTTGATCCTTTTATCGGTGTCTGCGGCAATATTTTCGGTCTCTTATGCGAGGTGGGTGGACAAAAGCGGTCGGCAGATAAAAATTTCGGGGACAGTGGGCGCATGGAAATACGGCGGCGAAAACGAAGGAGTTACAAGTATCGGACAAACTCAGGTAAAGCCGTTATCGGGTTCGACGGTTACATTGCTTCCGGAGACGTTTGAAATTCAGGACGGGGAGGGTAAAATGTTTTCCGTGTCTATGAATTTATCGGCGGGGGGGAGTTTTGAACTAAACGTTGACGGCAAAAAGGTTACTTTTTCTCTGCGTGACAATACAGGTTTATTTATCATGAACAAAGACGGTTCCTATCAATGTTCAGGAGCTTATAAGGGATGTTTTCATTTGACTTATAATGCGTATACGCAGGAATTATGGATTAATTAACGATTTTGAATCTAAGCGGATTTGGAATAGAAAAAATTTTTTAGGAGAATTGATATGAAAATCAAGAAAAAGACAAGTATGATGTTGCTTGCAACGTCCGCGGCGGCGGTAGTCGGCGTTGCAGCGGTTTCGTTTGCTGCTTGGAACGGCGGAACAACGCTCACGGTAAACGGTGAAACGGGTACGGCTGTGTTGGAAGGATTTGTCGGCGCAACGGCTGTTTTTGATGGCAAACTTGTTCCTTGGGATCAAAGCGAAAATTCCGTGAGTGCGGGCAGCGCAACGGTTATCAATGCGGAAATCGATTATGTTGTTGTGGAAAATTACAGTATTACGGTAGAACTGACTTCGGCGACGACGCTTAACGCAACCTATTATGCAATGATCGACGGAAATCAAACGGCAGATTTCGAGATTGCGGAAGGCGTTCCTGCAGGTTGGATTGCTTTGGAACTGAATACTGCTAAGGAACTTATAGTAACTACGGCGACGCCTGAGACGATCGGTGCGCAGGAAACAAAGTACTTGCACCTCGCAATGGCATCGGACGATTCTTCTTCAGACAGCGAAAAGGCATTTGAACTTGAAATTGTCTACCATTCGGTTACGTTTAATAACTAAAAAAATAACAACAGACATTGCCGACCGCTTGCTTCGTCATATGGTCGGCAGAATTTTTATACCGTCACACGGAAAAGGTAAGTTTTGAACTTGTTTTAAAAGGAATCTTGTATGGAAGAAGTCGTCCGGCAAGTAAATAAGGAAAACAAAGGTAAAAAGATAAAGCTGGTACTTAAAATCGTCGGTTATGTCGTTTTGCTTGGTTTGCTTATCGGTCTCACGGTAAACGCGCTGCTAGGCGTGTTTGTCGATCATTATTATCCGACGTTCGGGGGAAACAGATTGTTTGCGATCGTCTCCGATTCAATGGAGCCGGAAATTCCTACGGGAAGTATGATCGTAGGTCGCGTCCCCACGGGCGAAGACGAGATTTCGGTAGGAACGGTGATCACATTCGAAGTCAAACAGGGGAACACGGTTATACTTGTGACTCATCGCGTGGTGGAAGTACACAGGAGTTCGTCCGGAACGGTTTCTTATACGACGCGCGGTGATAATACCGATTCGAATGACGGAGTCCGTCCTGTTTATCAAGACGTCGTGGGAATATATACGGGCGGCAGATGCGGTTTTTTGGGATATGTGTTCGGTTTTTTACAATCGACGGAAGGTGCAATTGCGCTCATTATAATTGTTCTCATTACTGCGGCAACGTTTATCATCGTACATTTTATCAATCTTGTAACATTGTGGCGGAACATTGCGCTGAGCGCGCTTAAAAAGAGCGGAAATATTCTTTCAGAGACCCAGATAGAACAGTTCGGCGTGATTGCGGACGTAATCGGGATTGTATCCAAAGAACCCGTAGATAAACGCGACATTCAGCGTAAAGACAAAAAATTGAAATGGTTTCTTAAGACGGGCAGATTGCCGCGCAGACCGTATAGCGACGATTTTGACGAAAGTCTTACGGCAGGCGTGGAAGAATTGCCCGCGCCTAAGCTCGTTGTCGTGAGCGAAACGGGACGGATCGGTGACGCAGCGTCGCTTCTGCATTCTCAATCCGAGGGGGAGTTTGCGCGGGAGACGGCGGTATCCGTTGCGGGAGAACCGATTGCTGATTCTTTTATCAGGGACAGGATTGAGCACATGAGGTATCAGTCTACGATGCTTGCAAAGCTGATTCGTCTTGACGCAAAAGCAAAAGAGTGGTATTCCGCTATAAAAAACGAACTGTTATCTTATCGGAAAATTCGCGTACGCATGGGAAAGCGCTTTGAGGTTTTTTTCTACGGGCGAAAAACGGTTGCGCGCCTTGGGGTGCGGGGAAAGACGTTGTGTCTGTATTTTGCGGGAAACGCCAAAGAGTTTTCAAAGACAAAATATGCCGTCGAAGATGTCGGGACAAATAGTCTCTGTCTTTATCGGGTCAAAAGCGCGCTGCGTGTCAAATACGCGCGCACCCTGATTAAAAATCTTATGCGCAATACGGGCGCTTGCAAAGATCCTGATTATGTTGCGCAGGACTATTACATGCCGTATGAAGATATTGTGTCGCTGATGAAGAAGGGGCTTGTCAGACGCAAGCTGTCATCAGAGAATAAAATATATAAAATTCTGGATATTTCAAAGGGGGAATCTCAGGTCTCCGATGAAGATTTCAGCGAATAGAAAACGGGAAAACGTTGTAAAAACTACGGCGCTCTCCCGTTTTCGCTTATGAAGAATACATGATTATTCGCCGTGTTTATACCCCCGTTTCAAAATTCTAATGGTTGAATAATAATCATTTCCCGCGCCTTGAGCGCGGTCTTTTTATTGTTTGAAACAGTTGTTTTTTATTTTTTGACGGAAATATGCGACCTTAAAATATTCCGTTCGTGGTATGAATTTCTCTTATCATACAAAAAGTAAGAAAAAGCGGCTCTGGAAGACAGGATTTTTAGCGAAAAATACGGGCAAATGCAAATATTGGATAATTATGCATAAAATCAAATAAATTGCGCGTTTTTGGACTTTTTCGCTTTAATTTTTCACATAGAATTGCTTGCAAAAATTTGCCCCTTGCGCTATAATAACAAGGTGGTACTATATTCAGATTGAGGACTATACGATAAAATGAGTAAGTTAAAGAACCAAAACGCAAAAAAATTTCTGACCGTTGCGGTTGCGTCGGCGCTCTGCTGTACGCTGTCTCTTTCCGCGCTTCTTCCCGTGTTCGAAGAGAGAGAGAATGTTTCTGCGGAAAATAAAAACGGTGAGATTTCTACCGTATCGCCCATGACAGGCAAGGTGGATACGCATATCTCCGATTATTTTAATACGAGCGTCGTGCAGAAACTGCCCGATACCGTAAAGAAAGACGAGGAGATTTCCGTCATCGTCAGGATGAATATCGATCCGATCGTGGACGAGTTTCAGGCGGCGGGAAAAACGAGAGCCGCGCAGACGGTGGGCGAATTCGCCGCATCCGGTGCTGGAAAGCGCATTGCCGGTAAGATCGGTGCGGCGGCGGAAACGCTCCGTACCCGTCTGAAAAAAGAGGGACTTAAATTCGAGCTGGGCGAGGAATATAACGTTCTGATGAGCGGGTTCGAGGCGAAGATGAAAGCGAGCGAATTCGAGGACTTTACCGCCGCGCTCGGCAACGAGGCGACGGCAATCGTCGGCGAAGTTTACGCGCGCTGCGAAACGCAGCTCGTTACCAACGACGTCAACGTTTACGATACGGGTATTTTCGATAGTTCCGATTCGAAATACGACGGTACGGGAACGGTCATTGCCGTCCTCGATACTGGACTTGATTATACGCACAGCGCGTTCGATCCCGCTCGTTTCGACGCTGCGGGCGCAAGACTGACGCAAGCTTCGATCGACGGTCTGATTTCGAGAACGTCCGCATCGCAAACGACGCTCGGGTTGACGGCGGAGGACGTTTATATCAACGCAAAGGTTCCTTTTGCATACGACTATGCCGATAAGGATCCCGACGTTTATCCTATGGCGAGCGAACACGGAACGCACGTTTCGGGCGTGATTGTCGGCGAAGACGACGTAATTACGGGCGTCGCTACGAATGCGCAGCTTGTTTCGATGAAAGTATTTTCCGACGTTATGGACGGCGCGCGCGATTCGTGGTTGCTTGCCGCGCTTGAGGACTGTACGGTGCTCGAAGTCGACGTTATCAATATGTCGCTCGGTTCTTCTGCGGGATTCAGCCGCAACGAAGACAAAACCGCGCTTCAGGAAGTGTACGATAAAATTCAGGCGCAGGGAATCAGTCTGATTGCCGCGGCTTCAAATAGTTTCAATTCAACGTTTTCCTCGGAAAAAAACGGTAACCTTCCGCTTACCTCCAATCCCGATTCGGCGACGGTCGGCTCTCCGAGTACGTATGAGTCAACGTTATCCGTCGCTTCGATCAAGGGCGTCAAGACGCCGTATCTCACTTACAACGGTTCGATCATGTACTTTACCGAATCCACGAACAAGGCGTCCAAATCCAAGAATTTCGTGGATGAGATTTTGCCTGAGGGCGTGAACGAGAAGGAGTTCGAATACGTGACCATTCCCGGAGTGGGGCGTTCGATCGACTATACGGGACTTTCGATGGCAGGAAAAATCGCGCTCGTCCGCCGCGGTTCCACTTCGTTTGAAGAGAAAGCGCGCGTCGCTTTGCAGAGCGGAGCGGCGGGTCTCATCGTATATAATAATGTTTCGGGCGACGTATCCATGACGGTGGGCAACATTAAACTTGCCGTATGTTCTATATCGCAGACGAACGGAGAGACGCTTGCGGCGCAAAGTTCGGGAAAGATCATGATCAGCCGTTCTCAGACGGCGGGTCCTTTCATGTCCGATTTCTCTTCGTGGGGGCCTACGCCCGATCTTCATATCAAACCTGAAATTACGGCGCACGGCGGCGATATCTATTCGGCTGTTCCCGGACAGTCTTACGACCGTATGTCCGGTACTTCCATGGCGGCGCCCAACCAAGCGGGCGTTACCGCGCTTGTCCGTCAATATGTAAAAGAGACGTTCTCGGATATCGCAAACGATCCCGTTGCGGTAACCAATCGCGTCAATCAGCTCATGATGTCTACGGCGGACATTGCTTATAACGTAAACGGACTTCCCTATTCGGTGAGAAAACAAGGCGCCGGACTTGCCAACTTAGCAAGTTCCACATCGAGTCCCGCATATCTTACGACTTTTGATAAAGAAGGTAATCTGATGGATAAGCCCAAGCTCGAACTTGGGGACGATCCCGATAAAGCGGGCGTTTATACGTTAAAATTTGCCGTTAACAATTTCTCGGGCGGCGCGCTCTCCTACGACGTCGGCGCAATCGTGCAGACGGAAGGCGTGAGCGAGACAAAGACGCATCAGGGCGATACGACGGTGACGGAGGAAGGGTATACGCTCTCCGGCGCGTCGGTGAGAATCGTTGGTATCAAAGGCGGTACGAATAACGGCATGAACGTTACCGTCGGGGCAAACTCTTCTGCGGAAATCACGGTGGAGATCGCGCTTTCCGATTCGGACAAGAGCTATCTCGATACGTCGTTTGCCAACGGTATGTACGTTGAGGGATATATCACGCTCAAAGCTTCGGGCGGATCGCAGAACGGACTCAGCGTTCCCTACCTTGCATTCTACGGGGATTGGACGCAAGCGCCTATCTTCGATAAGGATTTTTACGAAACCAACAGGGATGAGCTTGACGATTCAATCGACACGCTTGATAAAAATTTGCCGGACGCTTATGCGACGCGCCCTGTCGGCGGTCTGTATAACGACTATATCGGCTACCTCGGCGCATATCCCTACGCTCCCAATCCCACGATGACGCCGATTGCGGCGGACAGAAAGTATTCCGCGCTTACCAATAACGAGGAAGGAATCAATAATCTCTATGGGATTTTTGCGGGAATGCTCCGCGGCGCGAAACGCGTAGTTACTTCGATTACGGACGCGACTACGGGCGAAATGATTTATTCGGAAGAGACGCTCAATCAACGCAAATCTTACAGTACGGGTTTGGCAATTGTACAGTCGACGATATTCGAACACTTTAAAGTGTCCGATTACAATCTGAAAAACAATACCAAATATCTTGTAAAAGTACAGGCTTATCTGGATTACGGCGACGGCGGCGTGGAGAAAAATCTCAGAAATACGTTTGAGTTTCCTTTTGTTACCGACTTCGAAGCTCCTGCCGTAACCGATTGCGATTTCTATACCGAATATGACAGAACGGAGAAGAAAACGCGCTTGTTTGCACGTTTGAACGTGTACGACAACCATTACGTGGCGGCTCTGCAGATCGGAGCGGTCAGGGTGGGGGAGAGCGGATACGTTGTCGATACGTTCGATCGCTATCTTACGCCCGTCTATTCGGATTTTAACGCGACGAACATCGTTACGTATGAGCTCACCGATTATATGGATCAGATCAAGTCGTCTTATAACAAACGTTCTTTTGTTGTGACCGCTCTCGACTATGCGATGAATCAGGCGATGTACGAGATCAATATTCCCGATTCCGTGCTCGGAATTCATTTCGAAGAGGAAGAGGTAAAAATCAGTCCCAACGAGACGTATGATCTCAATCCCATCGTAACGCCTTCCCAGACGTGGGTGCAGTCGCTCGACTATATTTCTTCGAACGAGAGCATTGTAAGGGTTGTAAACGGGAAGATTATCGGTATCAAAGCGGGCGAGGCTACGATCACCGCGGTTGAGAACGGCGGCGGAGCGGACGCTAAGCGCGCTACGCTTAAAGTTCGAGTGCTCGGCGAGGGTGAACCGGGGTATCAAAAATTCGATGCGCCCGCCGCGGAAGAGTTTACTCTGACGGGCTATCACGTAGAAAAGGCATTTTATCTCCTGATCAGTGATGATCGTGAAATCGGAGAAACAGACGATACGATTACGTTTGTCGGTTCGGGCGCGCGTTCGCTCAGCATGTATCCGAGCGAATCGGTTACGCTTAATTATAAACTTCGTTCCTATTTCCCGAACAGTACGAGCGTAACGTTTGAGAGCAGTAATCCGGATATCGTGCGTGTGGATTCGCGGACGGGGACGGTTACGGCGGTTGCCGAAGGGAACGCGTCCATTACCGTGCAGTTGAAGATGAACGGATTGGCGCAGCGTTCGGAATACGTATCCGTAACGGTCAAAAATCCTTACGATACGAGCGGACCCTATCTGGTGCATTATTTCGGAAACGGCGGAAAAGTTGTTCTGCCCGCAGAGCTTTCGTTGACGGAAATCCAGCAGTACGCTTTCTCTAATTACGAATATGTTCCCAAAGACGAGAACGACGAAATTTCGGACGACGATCCTTTGATGACCAAGCCGCAGTTTATCGGCGAGAGTACGATTGAAGAAGTCGTGATTCCCGAGGGAGTCAAGACGATCGGAAATTACGCTTTTGCGGGACTTACAGGACTGAAAAAGATCACGTTGCCTTCTACGATCGAAAAAATCGGTCTGGGTGCATTCTACGGCTGTACCGCGCTCGCAGATATACAGGGTGCGGAATATATCAAATTTATCAGTAAAGATGCGTTCTACGGTTGTAATGCGCTCAAAACGGTGAACTTCGGCAGAATCATTGCAATCGGCGATTCGGCGTTTGAAAAGACGTTTACGTCTGATTCGCTTAAAAATGCTCCCGAAATCGAGATTACGCTTCCCGTCAGCGCACAGTCTATCGGAAAGCGCGCGTTTGCGGGCAATGCGAATGCCGTTTCGCTTACCATTCAGGCGGCACAGGTAAAACTCGGCGACGAAGCGTTTACCGGCTGTGTTAAATTAAAGACTGCAAGCGTCAACGCCGCGGTCATTCCTACGGGATTGTTCAATGGTTGCTCCGCGCTTGAAAACGTTACGATCGGTAAGAGCGTTGCGGTCATCGGCGAAAATGCTTTCGGCGGTACGCAAGTTGCAAAATTCACCGTAACGGAAGGTAACGGCGTCTATCACGCGCAGGAAAACGGTGCGGTTCTGCTCAATACGGACGGAACACAACTTCTTGCCGTAGCTCCTGCGGCGCGTAAAGTTTCGGTTGCAGAAATGCCTTCGCTTGTCGACGTAACCGAGATCGGCGCGGCGGCGTTCTCAGGGAACGGTAACATTGTGCTCGTCGATCTCCCGTCGGTTACCCGAGTAAACGAGTATGCATTTGCAAACTGCACGGCGCTCGGAACGAAAAAGAACCTCGGAACGAGTCAAAATCCCGATATTGTTGAGGGTTATCTGAAACTTGCCCCTCTCGCATACGTCGGCGATCATGCGTTCTACAATACGGGTATTGATACGATGCCTGAATTTTCGGCGGAGCTCAAAGAGATCGGCGAATATTCTTTCGCACAGACGAAAGTAACGACGGTTGTTATTCCCGACGGATTTAAGGTCGGAGACGCGGCGTTTGAAGATTGTGCCCAACTTACGACGGTGACGGTAAAAGACAACGTTACCGTAGGTATCGCGGCGTTCCGTTCGAAAGAAATTTTAGCGTCGAATTCATCGGGCGCGATTGTAATGTATCGTTTCCCGTCCAAACTCAAGACGCTGTCGATCGGCGCGAACGCAGACTTACAGCCGGATGCATTCTATGGCGTCGCAGCGGAACAAATTACGCTCGGCGGGGGCGCTGTCATTGGAGACGGAGCGTTCTACAACGCGCAGAATTTGAAAAGTATTGATCTTTCCCAAGCGAAGTCGATCGGCTTCAGAGCTTTCTCCGGTATGGTTTACAAAGCGTCGCAGGCTGCTATAAAAATTACGGTCTGCGCGGCGAAATTGACGGAGGTCGATCTCTCTGCATGCGAGTCGCTGGGGGCGGAAGCGTTTATGTTCTGTCACGACATAAAGACCGTGAAACTCGGCAGCCAAATCAAAGAGGTTCCTGATTATGCATTCTTCGGACTGTTGGACGTGGACGCAAAGGGAAATAAGATCGAATATGCTTTGTTGGAGAGCGTGGAAGGACTCAGCCATATCGAAAAAATCGGTGAATGCGCGTTCCAGAGTGCGAAGTTCAGCGGATCGCTCGATCTCTCCTCTGCGAGCGAGATCAAAACGGCAGCGTTTGCCGACTGCGTCTCCCTCGGTTCGGTTACGTTGAAAGAGGGCGCGAAACTCGGCGCGGGAGTGTTTGCAAACTGCGAAAAGCTCGTTTCGGTCACCAATCTCGATAAGGTCGCGGAACTCGGCGACGAGGCATTCTTTTACTCCGGTCTCACCAAGGCGGACGTTTCTTCGGCAACGACGCTCGGCAACAGAGTGTTTATAGGGTCGAAAGTGACGGAAGTCGTTCTTAGCGACAACTTGGAGAATATCGGGGAAAATCCCTTTACCGGTTGCCTGATTCCTGCGTTCCAAAAAACGGTGAACGGATCGGAGACGGATACCTACGATATCGGCGAAAACATCAAAGTCATCGGCGGCGTGCTCTACCGCGTCGTGCCGAACGGACTTGAACTTGTTGTTTATCCCGCGGCAATGAAGGGCGGGTTATGTAAAATCGAAGAGGGCACGGTGCGCATCGGCGCGCGTGCGTTCGAAGGCAGCGAAAATCTGACGGCAGTCGAAATTCCCGCATCCGTCAAAGCAGTCGGACATAAGGCTTTCTTTGACTGCAAACGTTTGACGCTTGTAACCTTTAACGGCGCGGAAGCTCCCATCCTTGAAGAGGAATACGACGTGGCTTATCAACTCTACGTGAACTTACCGTTTATGGGAGAGGGGATAAACGGCTCTACGGGCGAAAAGTTTACAGCCCTCGGTATCGTACCTTACAGAATGTGGAATGCAGATCAATCGACTTCTACCTTCTATTACGGCGCGAACTTCGTCAATTACGTCGGTAAGCAGGATCAGACGCTCGTCATGGCGCGTCCCGTCAACGGAAAGGGCTATGATACGTTTATATTCAATAAATACTTCGGAACGGTGATCGAAAGTCCTGCGGTATTGCTCGACGATACGTTGGCGGTGATTGAGCTCATTAACGCGCTTCCCGAATTTATTACGATCAGCGACAAAGCGGCGGTCGAGGCGGCAAGCGCGGCATTCTACGGACTTTCCACCGATCAGCTTGCGCTCGTTGCAGAGATGCCTTACAGCAAGAATTCGACGATGACGCTGCGCGAAAAACTGACGGCGGCGGAAAGCACGATCGACCGTCTCGAATCGCAGGGTACAATCGATCCGGGCGGAGAGGAGAAACCGGGCGGCGACGAGAAGCCCGATGAGAAAGATTCGAATACCGTGCTTGCGGGCGTGCTCGGAGGCTTGGGCGCAGGAATCGGCGTGATCGCAATCGCATTCGTCGTGTGTTTCATTCTCTACAAGAAAAAGTTTGCAGTCAAAGCGGCGACGGTAGAGGATGCAAACGAGACGGACGACAATACGGCAAGCGATAGGGCGGAGAACGCCGACGAAGGAAAAGAAACGGCGAAATCAAACGGCGAGACGGACGTTGAACCTGACGGGGACACGCACGGCGAAACCGAAGAATAAGCAGTCTCAGGAGATATACGGTGAAAAATAAAACGAAAGTGATGATCGGGCTTGCCGTCGCTAGTTTAGCGACTCTTGCCCTCGCCGCCTGTTCGGGCAGCACGAATCGCTACGGACAGTATGAGAAGGACGGCTACGGCATCCGCGTGAGATATTATTCCAACGGCGGACAGTTTGCAAGTACGGCGGATGTTGATCTTGTCGACGTGTATAAACTACCCGAGAGCGGCGGGATTCGTCTCATCGAACCGGGGAGCGACGAACGCGGACCTAAGGGAGAAAAAACGCAGATCGCCTATACGGGGCATTTTCTTGCCGGATGGTATCAGACGCGTACGGAGATAACGGACGTCAACGGAGAAAAGACATACTCCTACTCCGATCCGTGGGATTTCAAAAACGACCGTTTGACAGTCGACAAGGATAAGACGTTTGAAGAGGACGAGGCGGCGCTGTCGCTCTATGCGGTGTGGGTACCGAATTTCACTTACACGTTCTATGCGCAAAGCGGCGCGGAATGGGAACAGATCGGGCAGTACGTGTTCAATCCGCAGACCTCCCCTTCAGAGATCGTTGTTCCCGAATGGGACGTGGAAGGCGAGAATGCGACGGGACGCATGGATTATCACGAATTCCCGAAACGCAGCGGAATGACGTTTGAAAACGCATACCTCGATAAGGATATGACGCAGCCCTGCGGAGAAACGGTTGTGCACGGCGGTTCGGTCGTTGCTGAGACGGGGACGGCGAAGGACGGCAATCTCAACGTGTATACGACGTGGAAGAATGGAGATTGGTATAAAATTTCCACCGTCAGCCAGCTTCAAAGCAATATTTCCGCAACGGGCTGTTACGAGTTGCTTTCGGACACGTATGACTTTACCGACGAAACATGGTCGGTTGCGCTCAGTGAGGGTGCGTTTACGGGAAAATTCGTCAGCGAAACGGGTTGTACGTTCAAGAACATCAATATTATCCAGACAGATTCTCAAAAGCAGTTCGGCGGGTTGTTCGGGCAGATCCGCGAGGAGGCGGAGATTAAAAACGTCTCTTTCGAAAACGTAACGTACCGTCTGAATGCGGCAACGCGGCTTGTTGGCGGGGCGTACGGCGTGCTGGCAGGAACGCTTTCGGAGAACGCCACGGTAGAAAACGTGACCGTATCCGGACAGATGCTTGTCGGCGCGGGGATTGCAACTAACTTCAGTAATTACACCGTAGGACTTTTAACGGGGAACGGCGTGGCTAAGGGGATTTCCTTTGCAAATATTACGGCGGACGTCGTGAAGATGGATTACGTTACGCCGGATACGTATCCGTATAAATTGGCGGTAGACAGGTTAAGCGGAATCATTACGATTTCGGAGAACGAATCGGCGGAAACAAAACCGGACACGGTTTATAATTAAGAGAAAATAAACGGAGGTATACAATGAAAAACAAGAAGGTACGCATTTTGGCGGTTACAATCGGCGCGACGATGCTTGCGGGTACGGCTGCGGCTTTTGCCGGCTGTAACGGGGATAATGCCGATTATCTCGTTATCATGACGGAGAATCTCGAAGGACTTTTCAATCCTTTCTATGCGTCGGCTGCTCCCGACGTCGACGTCGTCGGCATGACGCAGATCAGCATGCTCACGACGGAGTACAAGCTCAATCCAGCCACGGGGACGGAAGAGGCGATGCTTGCCTATGGCGACGATCATGCCGTCGTCGTAAAGGATCTTCAGTACGAGCAGAAAGGGGACGAGACGGAATATTTGTTCGTGCTCAAAAACGGCATTACATTTTCCGACGGAAAGCCTCTTACGATGAACGACGTTTTGTTTAATATGTACGTCTATCTCGACCCCGTCTATACGGGCTCTTCCACCATGTATTCGACGGATATCGTCGGATTGCAGACATACAGAACGCAGCAAAATCTTTCGGGCAACACCGATCAGGATGCGCAGCTCATGGCGGAGGCTACGGGCAGAGCGACGATCCGTATCAACGAACTCATCAACCTTTACCGCACGGTCGGAAAGAACGGGGATTCGTATTCGGCTACCGAACAGCAGATGCGTACGGCAATTAACGCCCACGCGCCGAGCACAGGCTATAAACAGTCGATTGCGGTGCGCGGAAATATCACCGACGATAAGGCGCGCGAACAGCTTCTTGCCGATTACAATACCACGCTTACGACTTTCCGCGAGGAACTCGGCACCGACTACGACGGCGCAAAGGACTCTTACACGGAAGAACCGTACAAGTCTTCGCCCGTTAAGTTCGACGAGATCGTCTCCTTCATGTATGCGGAGGGATTTGTCGAAGTCGAATACGAAAAGGATCCTGTGACCAACAAGGAAAATAAAAACAAGTTTACAAAGGTTACGCCGCAATACAGTAAGGATATCGTAACAGATCGCGAATCCGCGATTCAGTACGTATATGACGCGAAAGTCAGAACCAATTTCGATGAGATTCTCCTCGCTTGGGGTACGGCGAACAAGATGAGAACGAGTTTCTCCGCGCATGCGACCGACGTAATCCTCCATGAGCGCGTCGACGGCGATACGCTCACCTATCCGAAGATCGACGGAATCGATTCGCTCGGACACAACACCGATCTTGCGACCGTAACGGTCAATAATACGGAATACAAAGTTGCGCGCGAACACAACGCAGACGGTACGCCTGCAAATGAGGGCGAGTACGACGTGCTCCGCGTGCGCATCAACGGCGTCGACCCCAAGGCGATCTGGAACTTTGGTTTTGCAGTCGCTCCTCAGCACTACTATGCAGAGGGCGTGGAAGTGGACATTGCAAATAATAAGTTCGGCGTAGAATGGGGTTCGTTCGAATTCATGACGAAGAAAATCCAGAGCATCCGCAATGCAACCGTTCCCATGGGCGCGGGCGCATATATCGCGACCGATTCGAAGAACGGCGACAATCCCAGCGGTACCGATTTCTTCAGCGCGAATACCGTCTATTATAAGGCAAACGATAATTTCCTGATGGGTGCGCCCAAGACGAAGAATATCCGTTATCAGGTGACGAGTTCCACAAACGCGCTCAATGCGCTTGAATCGGGCAACGTACACTACGTAACGCCGCAGTTTACGCAACAGAATAAAGAAAAACTCGACGGCGATCTTGCGAAGAAGGGAATTAAATCGCTCGATTCGTGGCAGCTCGGCTACGGTTATATCGGCATTAATGCTGGTAAAATTCCGAATATCAATCTCCGTAAGGCGATCATGTCGGCAATGGATATTCGTCTTTCTCTGAGCTATTATTCGCAAGGTACGGCAAAACCCATTTATTGGCCGATGTCCACCGTCAGCTGGGCATATCCCATGGACGGCGGCGCGGAGAACGCGGATAACGGACGCGACTATATGATGTATGAAAACAAGTCCAAAGCGATGGAAAACATCAAGCGTTACCAGACGGCGGCGGGTTATCCGAACGGTTATCCCAATAAGATCAAATTTACGATTGCGGGTTCGAATCTGAGCGAACACCCCACCTATCTTACGTTCCAGACGGCGGCGGACATCCTCAACGAATGCGGTTGGAATATCGAGGTTGAACCCGATTTGCAGGCGCTTACCAAACTTTCCACCGGTTCGCTCACCGTATGGGCGGCAGCATGGAGCGCCACGATCGATCCCGATATGTATCAGGTTTACCATAAGAACTCCAAGGCGACGAGTACCCTTGCCTGGGGTTACCGCGAAATTTTGGCGGCGCCGAGTTCTTATCCCACAGAGACGAGAATCCTCAACAATCTTGCCGATAAGATCGACGACGGCCGTGAGACGGAAGACAGAGCGGAGCGTACGGCAATCTATCGCGAAGCGATGGGCTACGTTCTCGATCTTGCGATCGAAATGCCCGTTTATCAGCGTCGTCAGCTCTTTGCGTACAACGCAAACGTTATTAAGGAATCTTCCCTTCCTTCGACGGTCAATCCCTATTCGACGCCGCTTGAAAAGATCTGGCTTGTTGAGTTGAACTAAATTATTTTTACGGAGCAGTTATGTTAAAGTATATCCTAAAACGGCTCGGGTGGTGTCTCGTCATTCTGCTCGGCGTATCGCTCATCATCTATGTGTTGGTGCGCTGCATGCCCGCTTCTTTCGTCGATCAGAAGATTGCCGAAATGAATCAGGGCGGCGCGATCATAGACGAAGAGCTGATCGCCAACATGAAGAAGATGTACGGCTTGGACGACGAGAGTTTCTTCGGCATTTTAAAGGGGTATTTCTCCTGGCTCGGGGCGTTGTGTCAGTTTGACCTCGGAACGAGTTTTGTGCACCGCATTCCGGTGCTTGACGTTATCGTACAGCATATGGGCGTATCGTTTATCATCGCGTTCGTTGCAATTATCTTCGAGTACATGATTGCGATCCCGCTCGGCGTTACGGCGGCAACGCATCAGTATTCCGTACGCGATTACGTTGTTACTATTCTCGTTATGCTTGGGATATCTTTGCCGTCTTTCTTCTTCGGGCAGATGCTAAAAGATTTCTTTGCGATGAAACTCGGTTGGTTTCCGCCTTCGGGACTCATCGACGCATCTCAGAACTTTTCGGGACTCGGGCGGCTCGGCGACTACATCGCGCATATCTTCCTGCCGCTCCTTACCATCGTCATACTCGGTATCGGCGGAACAATGAGATACGTTCGTACGAATATGCTCGAAGTGTTGAATTCCGACTATATCCGCACGGCGCGGGCAAAGGGACTCAAAGAGAGCAAGGTTATTTATAAACACGCGTTCCGGAATACGATGATCCCCATCGTAACCATGTTTGCGGGAATCCTTCCCAGCTTGTTTTCGGGAGCGATGCTCACCGAGCAGGTGTTCGATCTTCCCGGTATCGGTAACGTCGCGCTAACGGCGACGCTGAAAGGGGATATTCCGTTTATCATGGGATATAACATGTTCCTTGCAATACTCAGCGTAATCGGCGTTTTGCTTGCCGATCTAATGTACGCAGTCGTCGATCCGCGCGTCAAGCTGACGGCTTAAGGAGGAGCTCATGGAAGAAGATAAGAAGAAACAATCCGAAGAGGGATTGCAAGAAGATACTTCCGCAGAGACGGAACTTAACGCGGGCGACGAGCTCGCCGTTGCCGACGGGGAAAAGCCGCTTGACAGAAACGTGCGGCTCATGTCTCCCGCCCGCATGGTAGCGCGGCGGTTCTTCCGCTCCAAACTCAGCGTGATCGGACTTGTCATGATCGTAACGTTGTTGCTTTTTTCGTGGCTTGGTCCTGTGTTTTATCAGCGTTGGGGCGAGACGGAGCGCGACGAGTCGGGCAAGATCGATTACGGATACGAAGAAATCACCGTGATCGACGAGAACGGTGAAGAGTTTACATTTTATCAGGTGACGGAAACGCACCGCACGATTAATTCCTTGGCGCCGATCAGCGGGGAGCACCTTCTCGGAACGGACAAGGCGGGCATGGACGTTTTAACGCGGCTCATGTACGGCGGACGCATTTCGCTCTCCATCAGCTTTATCGCAGTGTTTGCAATCACGTTTATCGGAATCGTATTCGGCGGAATTGCCGGTTACTTCGGCGGCAGAATCGATAACCTTATCATGCGTTTTTGCGATATTCTGATGTGTTTACCGACGTTGCCGATCCTGTTGATACTCGGAACGTTGCTCGATTCGCTCGGCGTGGATTCCAAGTACCGAATATATTTCCTCATGATATTTCTGACAGTGTTCTCATGGCCGGGAACGGCGCGGCTCGTGCGCGGACAGATTCTCTTTTTGAGAGAACAGGAATACATGGTCGCGGCGGACGCGATGGGATATTCGGCTGCGCGCAAGATATTCAAGCACCTTATTCCCAACGTTTTGCCGCAGCTCATCGTATCTATGACGCTCAGCCTCGGCAGTACGATTTTGTATGAAGCTTCGCTGTCCTATCTGAATATGGGCGTACGCGCACCCTATGCGGCATGGGGGACGATGATCAATATTATTTCCGAGGATATCAACATTTTGCAGAATTATTTCAACGTGTGGGGACCTCCCGGAATATGCATCATTATTGCCGTACTCGGATTTAACTTTGTGGGCGACGGTCTCAGAGACGCGCTCGATCCCAAGATGAAGAGGTAACAGATGAGCCTTGTCGATAAATTCAAAAATGTAGTCAATAAGTTGACGAAGAAAGACGGCGAAGAGATACCGCAGGAGAAAAAACACTACCTTACGGGAAAGGAAGTGCGCGAGATTGCCAAGGCGAATTCCGCCGAGATGAAACGGCTTGAAAAGCGCAAGCACAGAAAGGCGGACGAGTCTGAATTTGTCAGCGAAATGAAGGATAAGAGCAATATTCTCGAAATTGAGAATCTGCATTCCTATTTCTATACCGATCAAGGCGTTGTCAAGGCGGTCAACGGCGTTTCGTTCGAAGTTCCGCAGGGTAAGGTCGTCGGCGTGGTCGGCGAATCTGGTTGCGGAAAGTCGGTTACGAGCATGTCGGTTATGCAACTGTTGCAAGGGCCGCAGGGGCAGATATGTTCGGGAAATATCCGTTTCAAATCGTTTGATTTTAAACTCGGCGAGGACGGTAAGCCGATTCCCATCTATGAAAACGATGAAAACGGCGAGCCGATTTTCGACGAGGTGAAGGATAAAAAGGGCAATCCCGCGCTCAATAAAGACGGAACGCCCAAACTCGAACGCCGCCAGAAACGCGACGAATACGGCACGCGTCTCTATGAGATGGAAGAAAAGGTGTTCGACATTGCCAACATGCCGATTAAGGAGATGTACCGTCTCCGCGGCAGACAGATTGCAATGATTTTCCAAGAGCCTATGACTTCGTTGAATCCCGTATTTACGATCGGAAATCAGCTCGACGAAGTGACGCTGTTACACGTTCCGGGGGCAACCAAGGAAGAAGCGAAAAAGCGGTCGATCGAAATGCTCAGCCTTGTCGGAATCGCGATGCCCGAGCGGGTATATGCGTCGTACCCGCATGAGCTGTCGGGCGGTATGCGTCAGCGCGTAATGATCGCAATGGCGCTCGAAGGGAATCCCCGCCTGATTATTGCAGACGAACCGACGACCGCGCTCGACGTTACCATTCAGGCGCAGATACTCGATCTTTTACGCGATCTGAAAGAGCGAATCAACGGCTCTATATTGCTGATTACGCACGATCTCGGTATCATTGCCGAAATGGCGGATTACGTCGTTGTAATGTATGCGGGCAGAATTATCGAAAAGGGTACGGCTTCGGAAATTTTTCATCATCCCATGCATCCTTATACGATCGGGTTGCAAAAGTCGAAACCGACCATTGATTCGACGTCGGATACGCTGTTTAACATTCCGGGCAATGTTCCCAATCCCATCAATATGCCGGATTACTGTTACTTCCGCGAACGCTGTTCGCGTTGTGTAGAGAAATGCAAGGGCGACTATCCCGAAATGGTTCAGGTGAGTCCCACGCACTTTGTCGCATGCCACCTTTACGCGGAGGAAAAGATAGATGAGTGAAAAGAAGAATACGCCTCCGGTCGAGACGAAGGCGAACGAAAGCGGTTCTGTTTCGAAATCGGGAAAATCAGTCGATCAGCTTAATCAGGAGAAAAAGTCGGAAACGGCAAAAGCGACTGCCGCTAAGGCAGCAACAAAGCCTGCGTCGACAAAGAGCGTTACAGCG
Organism: uncultured Christensenellaceae bacterium; assembly: GCA_910586985.1. GTDB lineage: Bacteria > Bacillota > Clostridia > Christensenellales > Borkfalkiaceae > Gallimonas. The sequence goes on from CAJUKK010000008.1 coordinate 28,059, forward strand.
AAAACGACGGCTAAGACGACCGTAACAAAGAGCGCTGCGGCAAAAACGACCGACGCTAAGGCAGCAACAAAGCCTGCGTCGGCAAAGAGCGGTACGGCGAAAACAACGGCTAAGACGACCGTAACAAAGAGCGCTGCGACAAAAACGACTGCTGCTAAGACTGCTGTAAAGCCGGCGTCTGCAAAGATTGCTACGGCAAAAACGACTGAAAAAACAACCGCGTCAAAGAGCGGTGCGGTCAAAAAGTCGACCGTCGTAAAGGCGGAGGAGAAGTTTGAGAAAGCGACAGAGGAAACGATAAGCAATACGTCTTTATCCGAAATCCCCAAACAGCCTGAGGTTGCAGAGGAAGTTGTTTCCGCAGAGACAGCGACAGAGGTTGCGGAAATCCAACCGGAGCACGAGGTCGTTATCGCTCCCGAACTTCCGACTCCGTCGGAGGCTACACCGGCATCCGTTGGAACTGTTCCGGAGACGACTGCACCCGCGGAAACGGTAGCGGCGATCGCACCCGCAGAGATACGGGACGAACCGGTTGAAACGGTTTCGAACGGGGTGGAGAAGGAAGAAAAAACGCAGGAAGAGTTGGAGCGCGAAGCCGATCTCGAAGAGGCGAAACGGGAGCAGGAGGCGCGCGATAAAAAAGCGGAGGAGGACAAGCTTCTTCCGCCCGATCCTGACGCTCTGCTCGAAGTACGCCATTTGAAAAAATATTTTGTTCTCAAAAAGACGGTGACGGGAAAGGCGTTGCAGACGCTCCGCGCCGTAGACGACGTTTCGTTTACGTTAAAAGCGGGACAGACGCTCGGCATTGTCGGCGAGTCCGGCTGCGGAAAAACGACGATGGGAAGAACGATTCTCAAACTGCATCAGCCGTCGGGCGGTCAGATTTTCTTTAAACAGGAAGATATTGCGGGATATAAGTCCAAGCAGATGCGATCGCTCAGAACGCAGATGCAGATCATCTTTCAGGATCCGTATTCTTCTTTGCCGCCGCGCAGTACGGTGGGCGATATTCTTTCCGAACCTGTAAAGGTACACGGTATCGTACCCAAAGATCAGGTAAAAGATTACGTACTCGGAATCATGGAACAATGCGGTCTGCGCGATTATTATTTCGAACGTTATCCGCATGAGTTTTCGGGCGGACAGCGCCAGAGAATCTGTATCGCGCGCGCGCTAACCGTAAAGCCGCAGCTTGTCGTATGCGACGAGCCTGTGTCCGCGCTCGACGTGAGTATTCAGGCACAGATCATCAACCTGTTGAAAAAGTTGCAACAGACGATGGGACTTACCTATGTGTTTATCTCGCACGATCTTTCCGTCGTTAAACATATCTCCGATCAGATCGGCGTTATGTACCTCGGTTCGATGGTGGAGTTCGGGAACAAGACGGATATATTTAAAAATCCGTTGCATCCTTATACACAGGCGCTCTTTTCCGCAGTGCCCAACCCTAACCCCGACGTTAAAATGAAGCGGATCGTGCTGAACGGCGATATTCCTTCGCCTGCCAATCCGCCGCTCGGATGTAAATTTCATACGCGTTGCCCCGTTGCAAAAGAAATTTGCAAACACGTTGCTCCGGCGTATAGAGAATACGAAACCGGTCACTTTGCGGCTTGCCATTGTTATCCGCAGGAGTAAATATGCCGAGAAAGAAAAAGAAGAAACCTCAGCCGCGTGAGAAAGTCGTCTATTACGACGATAACTCTACGGTTGCCGATATGAGCGGCACGCATAAAAAAGAGAAAACGCCGCGGCAAAAAACGACGTTTCGCGAAAAAGCGCGCACATATTTCGCAGTTGTGAGAAAAATGATACTGCCCATGCTGTGTACGCTCGCCGCATTCGGACTCATCTATTTGATTCTTCTGGCAATTACGGGAAATTTATTTTAAAAAACAGACAGCTCACTGTATCCGCAGTGAGCTGTTTTGGTTATTTTATCTGTAAAACATTCTTCAGCGGGAAAATAAATTTATTTTTCAAATTGTTTTCCCGTTAAAAAATGTTTTGAAAATTCTTCTTTCGGCAGAGGCGTATCTTTTTCCGCACACGAAAATAAAATACCGACGAGCTTTATCGAATCTTTCACGGCGCGGTCAAACAGTTCGTCCGCGTTCTTTGCGCCGCCAGAGAGCGTTTCAAAATCGTCCCCGCCGAGATAGTCGGCATTGGGAGTCTTGCGGGGGAATAGTCGCGACATAGTGCTCTTTGCACGGAAAAATTTTTCTACACGCAACCAGCTTTCGTTGGTTTCGTAGCATTCGCCGTGAAAAAATTTTAAATACAGTTCAAACGCAGTAAGCGCGGAAGCAAGCTTATCTTCGTCAAGAGGGTCGCGTTCCAGATAAAGGCACAGCGGAGCGAATAGCCGAAACAGTATGCCTTCGCGGGCAATGCGCTTGCCGGAAAAGGGAAAGTCGTAACATTCCACTTCCCGTCCTCTGCGAGACCGCAAAAAATAAACGTCCCAGTCCGATTCGATCTGTTGATGTTCGAGTTTTCCCGCATTCAACCGTTCGAGATAGGCGTAAACAAAGGGATGAAACGCAACGTCCGTCGCGTAGTGCGTAATGTATCCTGCGATATACGCGCGCATCCTGTCGTTTCCTTCGCGGACTTTCTTTGCAAAGTATTCAAAGCATTCGAGGGGACGGTGTCGGTGTAAAAATTTTCCGAAATTTTGTTCCTTTCGCTGTATGAAACGATAGAAAAAAAAGAGATCGGGGCCCTGTGCGCCGAGAAAGAAGTAGTCGGGATGGTCACCCGCCAGACGTCTGATTTCTTCCGGAAACGCCTCCGCCGCAGCTTCGGCAATCAATTCGTGCGTAATGCTCGACGGCATATCGTTACCTCCCTCTATATACTATTATAACCGCCTTTGCGTAAAAAAATTGCCTGTTTGGTAAATTTTTCTGCCAATTGTCTGGGAGAAAGTAATTTCGGCGCCGTCGTTGCCGAAAAAAATCATGCAAGCGGTTGACGGATCGGCTTATCAGATGGTATAATATTATGAAACAATTTGAAAGAGGTATCGTATGACAGGCAAGAACGAACGTTTTGAACTGAATAAAAATCTTGCGCAAATGCTGAAAGGCGGCGTGATTATGGACGTAACCACGCCCGAACAGGCAAAGATTGCGGAAGAGGCGGGCGCGTGCGCCGTGATGGCGCTCGAACGCATTCCTGCGGATATCCGCGCGGCGGGCGGCGTTTCGCGTATGTCCGATCCGAAGATGATCAAGGGCATTCAAGCCGCTGTCTCCATTCCCGTTATGGCGAAATGCCGTATCGGGCACATTGCGGAGGCGCAGATATTGCAGGCGATCGAGATAGATTATATCGACGAGAGCGAGGTTCTGTCCCCCGCCGACGATATCTATCATATCAACAAAAATGATTTTTCCGTACCGTTTGTCTGCGGCGCGAAAGACCTCGGCGAGGCGCTCCGCCGTATTGCCGAGGGTGCGGCGATGATCCGTACCAAAGGCGAACCGGGAACGGGCGACGTCGTGCAGGCGGTACGTCATATGCGCATGATGCAGTCGGAGATACGTAAAATCGTTTCCATGCGCGAGGATGAACTGTTCGAAGAGGCGAAAAATCTTCGCGTGCCGTACGAGCTTGTCGTCTACGTGCACGAGAACGGAAAACTTCCCGTTGTCAACTTTGCGGCGGGCGGGGTTGCGACTCCTGCAGACGCTGCGCTGATGATGCAGCTTGGCGCGGAGGGCGTGTTTGTCGGCAGCGGTATTTTCAAGTCCGGCAATCCCGCTAAGCGCGCGCGTGCGATCGTACAGGCGGTGACTAATTTTGATAATCCTAAGATGATTGCAGTACTGTCCGAAGATCTGGGCGAAGCCATGGTCGGTATCAACGAACAGGAAATTGCGCTTTTAATGGCGGAGCGGGGCAAGTAATTTGAAAATCGGTGTGTTCGCCCTTCAAGGGGCGTTTATCGAACATGAAAAAATGCTCTCTAAGCTTGGCGCGGAGAGTGTGGAGATTCGGAGAAAAGAACATTTTTCCGACGCACTTGACGGTGTGATTCTGCCCGGAGGCGAATCCACCGTACAGGGTAAACTTCTTCGCGAAGAAGGACTCATGGCTCCTTTGCAAGAGGCGATTTTAGGCGGGATGCCCGTATTCGGCACCTGCGCAGGGTTAATTTTGCTTGCAAAATCCCTTTCCAACGATGAAAACGTCTATCTGGGCACGATGGACGTCACCGTAAGGCGCAATGCTTACGGACGGCAGCTCGGCTCGTTCGCCGCAAAGTTGAATTTTGCGGGCGTGGGAGAGTATCCCGCAGTGTTTATCCGCGCGCCGTATATCGAGCATGCGGACGCGGGCGTGGACGTTTTAGCGACGGTGGAAGATAAAGCGGTTGCCGTGCGGCAGAAGAATATGCTCGCAACGGCGTTTCATCCCGAGCTCACTGCGGATATGCGTATTCATGAATACTTTTTAAATATGGTGAAGGGCAGATGAACGCCGTCAATTTTGACAAGCTGATGACGGAGACGCTTGCGGGATGCGAGGGAAAGAAATTACTTTTGCACAGCTGCTGCGCGCCTTGCTCCTCTCACTGTCTCACCGAATTGTACGGGAAGATTAGAACAACGGTCTTTTACTATAATCCCAATCTCGACTGCGAAGAAGAGTATGAAAAGCGGAAAGCGGAACAGATACGCTTTTTGCGCGAGACGGGACTTGCGGATTTCCTTGACTGCGACTATGCGCCGGATGACTTTGCGAGGATTGCGACCGGACTGGAGAGCGAAAAAGAAGGCGGAGCGCGTTGCGGACGATGTTTTGAATTGCGTCTTTCGCGTACTGCCGAGGAGGCGAAACGGAGCGGGTTTGATTATTTTGCGACGACGCTCACCGTCTCTCCGCTCAAAAATGCGCAAATGATCAACCGGATCGGTTTTGCGCTTGCCGAGGAATACGGCGTTTCCTATCTGCCGACCGACTTCAAGAAACGCGGCGGATATTTAAATTCGATCAGACTGTCAAAAGAACACGGGTTATATCGGCAAAATTATTGCGGTTGTCAATATTCGAAGAGAGAAGAATAAAAGCGGGTAAAACCCGCTTTTTTTGATTTAGTGGAATTAATTTTTTAGAAAAGAGAACGTTTCGTTGCGTTAATTGCATTTTTCGGTCGGGACTTCGTATTTCATCGGCGTAAAAATCAAGCCGTCTTTTTTTTGCTCCTCCGAGAGGGCGTCAAAACCGAATTTTTCGTAAATTTGTTTCCCGTAGCGGGAGGCGTTTACCGTGACGCTATTCGTCTGTTTTAAAAATTCCCGCATGAGCATGCCGCCGTATCCTTTTCCCTGTTGCCCGCACTCAACGAAAAACGCGCAGATATGCGACTTGTCCCGCTCGGTTATCAGAACGCCTTTGAGTTTCCTGTCCTCGTATACCCCGAGAAAAAGTTTTTCTTCGGTTTTTTCGTAGAGAAAGCTACGGAAAGCGTCGATTCCCTCTTTTTCGTAATCGGGCGCAACGTATTGGGTGAACGTTTTCAATATAAGCTCCCGTGCTTTTGGATATTCGGCGGGGGAAAGAGCGCGCACGGCGCGTCTGTTGCGGCTGAGCAGATATTCCGCCAGCAAGAAAACGAATACGGAGGTGAGTGGAATTGCCGCAAAGAGCAGTGCGCATCCCGAAGCGTCCGGAAACGCATTAATTGCAAAGTAGCCTGCGCACACTCCTGCGACAAAGGCGAGAATGGTGCAAAGGTATTTGAGTGCGGAAATGGCCGCGCGTTTTTCCCGTTTGACGGAAGAGCGGAATATATGTTCGGTCGCAGAGCGCAGGTTGCCCGTACAAAATGCAGTTGCAAAGGGCATCCCTTCAAGACGGCGGAAATTGTCATATTGGATCGCGGCGGCAAAGGAGACAAGCGCGTTTACCGCCATGTCGGGCACGGCGAAAGGCAGAAAGTCAGTTGCCGTAATCAGCGTCAGAATGACGATTTCGGCGAGAACGATGCAAGCGTGCGACGAGAAGTTTTTTCCGCGCGCGGCACGGTGTAGCAGAAGTTCGCTCAGAAAGACGCCCGTCATAAAAAGCAGTACGGGAATAAGATAGCGGAGCGCAGAGATGCCCGCGCCGCTTGCAAGTCCGAGCGCAAGCAATATAATGTTTCCTGTTTGCGCATTGGCGAATACGCCGCCGCGGACAAGATACGTGTATGCGTCTAAAAAGCCGCCGGTAAAGCACAGCAGCAGTCCCGTTTCCAGCCATTCGGAGACGGGGAATTTTATTTTTTTGTTGCGGTAGAATTGGATTAAATTGCAGGTTTTCATACAGTATTTAAAATTTTATCACACATGCGTCAAAAACGGCTATCAATTCAAATTGTTGAAAATATTTCTTAAAGATGATATTTTTACGCGATAAGGCGCATAAAGTAAGAATTGTTTCATAAATTTCCATTTCCCGTTACTTGACAAAGGGGGGGGGTAGGGGTGTATAATAGAAAAACAGGAGAAATTATGACAAAGAAAGCCAAACGTAATATTTTAAATATTTCCTTTCTCCTGCTGCTTATCGGGATTACGCTCACCATTCTGTTAACGTGTAACCGCGAGCTGAATTTTGAAAATATCAAGGGATTTTTAAAGTCGTCCAATCCTTGGTTTATTGCCGTTATTTTGCTTTGCATGATCCTTTCGATTGCATTCGAGGGATGGAGCATGCATCTGATTGTGCGCCGGCTCGGATACCGTCCCAAGATTCGTTCTTCGATGGCGTATGCGGCGGCGGACGTCTATTATTCGGCGATCACGCCTTCGGCATCCGGCGGACAACCCGCTTCGGCATTCTATATGATGCGGGACGGAATCAGCGCAGGCGTTACCTCGTTCGGGCTTCTGTTTAACCTGATCGCTTATACCGCGTCAATTTTCATTATCGGGATTGTGGGGTTTGCGCTCAATCCGTCGCTCCTGTGGCAGTTTAAGGGATTCGTACAGTTTCTCGTTATTTTGGGGATTGTATTGCAGGTTCTGCTGCTTGCGTTCTTTATCGCGTGTATCAGTTGGCATAAGGGCGTGTTAAAACTCGGGAACGGCGTTATCACGTTGCTTACAAAGATGCACATCGTGAAAAAGACGGAAAAGTGGAGAGAAAAACTCAAAGTCGAGGTAGAGAAGTACCACCAGAGTTTTCGCGAGATTCGCAAACATCCTACGCTGTTTTTCGAGGCGTTGACGCTGAATACGGCGCAACGTATCGCGCAATTGCTCATTCCGAGTTTCGTGTGCCTTGCGGCTTCGCCCGAAACGGATTTCGGGTTGCTCTTTTCCATGCAGGCATTGGTACTGCTCGGTTATAATTCGATCCCACTCCCCGGAGGCGTGGGCGCCTACGAATATCTCTACTTGAATATCTATGCCGCGGCGTTCGGGAACGCGTTTATTCTGTCGGCAATGATGATAGAGCGCGCAGTGTCCTATTATTTGCGGACGGCGGTGAGCGGCGTATATATGCTCGGTTACCATGCGGCCGGGATGAGAAATAAGAAAAACAAACAAGAACCTCCTGCGGATGCTGCGGCGGAGGAGACGCCCGAGGACGGCGAGAATACGGAAGAATCAAAGGGAGAACATCAAGATGAAAACAACGTGCAGTAAGATCGTAGGGTTTTGGCACTACGGCGTAATTCTGACTTATCTTTCGGTTGTTGCGGCTTTGGTCGGAATGTTTTTATCGATTATCATAAATCCTTTTTGGGGCGTTGTGTGCCTGTTTATTTCGGGAATTTGCGACGGATTCGACGGAGCAGTCGCCAAATCGCGCAAACATCGTACGGACGAGGATAAGACGTTCGGCGAACAGATCGATTCGCTGAGCGATCTGGTTGCGTTCGGAATTGCGCCCGTCGTTATCGGGTTTGCTTTGGGGATGCACCAGTGGTATTACATTGCGCTTTTCGTTCTTTATACGCTGTGCGCTCTGATCCGTCTCGCTTACTATAATGTGACCGAAGAGGTTCGTATTAAAACGGGAGCGGGTAAACGTACTTCTTTCGAGGGGTTGCCAGTCACCAACGCAGCGGTGGGGTTGCCTGTATTTTACGTCGTAGCCACGATGTTTATTTACAAGGCGCCTCTCGCCATGGAAATTATCATGGCGGTATGTTATTTGCTCCTTTCTTTCCTCTTTGTGTTTCGTTTCCGTATGCCCAAAGCGGGCGTGCGCGGACTGTGCATTACCATCGGCATAGTTACGGTGCTCGTCATCGGACTGTGTCTTATCCGCTATTATGTTTGCCAGGTGCCGTTGATTCCATGAGAAAGACGTTAAAGAGACAACCTCCCAAAGGTTCGGTTAAATTTTTATATTATACGAGATTCGGCTCGTTTATTTTAAAGATTATCACCCGCAGGTGGATTTCCCGCCTTGCGGGTAAATTTCTTGACAGCCGTCTCTCCAGAGGACGGATCAAGCCGTATATCAAAAAACACGGCGTGAACATGGATAATTTTATCGATGAAAAATATCGCTCGTTCAATGCATTTTTTACGCGGAGAATCAAACCCGAATTGCGTCCGTTCGATTTTTCTCCCGATGCATTTGTTTCACCCTGCGATGCCAAGCTGTCTCTTTTTGAAATCAAAAATGCCGAGGGGGAGGGTACTGTATTTACCGTAAAAGGGTTTACGTATACGGTGGAAACGCTCTTGAAAGATTCCGTGCTCGCGAAAAAATTCGAGGGCGGTTATTGCTTTGTACTCCGCCTGTCCGTAGAGGACTATCACCGTTATTTTTATATCGATCAGGGCAGACAGCAAAAAAGCGTATTTATCAAAGGGAGACTGCATACCGTACAGCCTTCCGCGCTTGAGCGGCGGAGAGTATTTACCGAAAATTGCCGCGAATATACCGTGCTCGAAACGGAGCGTTTCGGCACGGTTGCGCAGATAGAAGTCGGGGCGATGATGGTGGGACGCATCGTCAACAATCATCGCGGAGAGCATTCGTTCTCGCGCGGGGAGGAAAAAGGTCGATTTGAGTTCGGCGGGTCTACGATTATTCTGCTCACGCAAAAAGGGCGCGTTGTGCCGGACGAGGAATTTTTAACGAATACGGCGGCGGACGAAGAGACGTTTGTTAAATGCGGCGAAAGAATCGGGTCTGCCGCGGAATGAAAATATACGTATAAAATGTAAAAAACGGGCAAAAATTTTTTAAAATTGCCCGTTTAAAACGTTGACAAAGCTTGCTCGTTGTGATAATATTATAAGGCTGTGTAAAACGGCGTATAGGGTTGAGACGGGAAGTTACTGAAAAATCGAGGCGAGAAAGCCCCTCGGCAGATAATTTCCGTTGACAAATGTAGAGGCGCGACCTCTGCGACTAACCGAGGCTTTTGCGAGAAAACACCGCAAAACGACGCGTGTTTTTTTGATTGGGAACCTCGATACGCACGGATGCGTTGACACAGACGAAACGAGTTAGTATAAATAAGGAGTAAGACAAATGGCAGGACAGAAGATCAGAATCAAGTTGGCGGCGTACGAGCACGAGCTCGTCGATCAGGCGGCAAGCCGCATCGTCGAGACGATGCAGAAGGGCGGAGCGAAAATTTCGGGTCCCATTCCCCTTCCTACGGAAAAGGAGATCGTGACCATCCTCCGTGCGCCTCATAAATATAAGGATTCGCGCGAGCAGTTCGAAATTCGCACTTATAAAAGAATTATCGATATCTACAACGCAAACGCGAAACTGCTCGACAGTATTCACCTCCCCGCGGGCGTGGATATCAAGGTAAAACTGTAATCCGATAATACTTAATAATAAGGTATTGTGGAAATAAAAAATTTAAGGAGTGAACTTTATCAATGAATAAAGCAATCATCGGTCGCAAAGTGGGGATGACCCAGATCTTTGCGGAGGACGGAAAGGTAATCCCCGTAACGGTAGTAGAAGCGGGCCCTTGCCCCGTCGTACAGGTCAAGACGGTAGAGACGGACGGCTATAATGCGCTCAAACTCGGTTTTATCGAGACGAAAGAACAGGCGCTCAACAAACCCGAGCTCGGTCAGTTTAAAAAGGCGAAGATTACGCCCTGCAAAGTACTGAAAGAGGTTCGCATCGAGAAGGTGGAAGGATATAACGTCGGCGACAAGGTCAACGCGGATATCTTTGCGGCAGGCGAAAAGGTCGACGTAAAGGGCGTTACCAAGGGTCACGGTTACACGGGCGTTATCAAGCGCTGGAACCAACACCGCCTTAAAGAGACGCACGGCGTAGGTCCCGTGCACAGAGAACCCGGTTCCATGGGTGCAAACAGCACTCCCTCGAGAGTATTCAAACATAAGCATCTCGCAGGTCAGTACGGTGTGGAAAACGTGACGATCCAGAATCTTGAAATCGTGAGAGTGGACGCGGCGCGCAATGCGATTCTCATCAAAGGCGCGATCCCCGGTCCCAAGGGCAGCGTCGTTACGATTGCGGACAGCGTGAAGAGCAAATAAGGAGAAAGACAATGGCAAGCGTGAAAGTATATAATATGAAAGGCGAGGAAGTAGAAACGTTGGATCTTGCCGACGGCGTGTTCGGCGTCGAGTACAACGAGCCTCTGATTCATCAGGCGGTCGTAACTTACCTTGCAAACCAGCGTCAGGGCACAAAATCCACCCTTACCCGTACGGAAGTGCGCGGCGGCGGTGCAAAGCCTTGGAGACAGAAGGGAACGGGCAGAGCGCGTCAGGGCTCCATCCGTGCGCCCCAGTGGATCAAGGGCGGCGTTGTGTTCGCACCCAAGTCCCGCGACTTTTCCAAGAAAATGAACGCGCAGGCAAAACGCGGCGCACTTGTTTCCGCTCTTTCCAAGAAGGTTGCGGACGGGGAGCTTTTCGTTGTCGATTCGCTCAGCGTATCCGCACCCAAGACCAAGGAGATGGCGGCGTTCAGAAAAGCGCTTAAACTCGATAAGAGAACGGTTGTCGTGATGGACGAGAACAATACGGACGTGATCTTGGCGTCGCGCAATCTCGACAAGTTCAAAACGCTCTCCGTATCCGAGATCAATACCTACGAAATCGTTGCGAACGCAGTCGTCGTTCTTACGAAGGGTACGGTAAAAATTCTTGAGGAGGTCTATGCATAATGAGACCGGAAGATATTATTTTGAGACCCATTCTTACAGAGAAGGGCGTTGACGGAATCGCGGACAAGCGTTATACGTTTGAAGTTGCAAAAAACTCCAACAAGACGCAGATCAAGATCGCGATCGAGCAGATGTTTGCGGGCGTTAAAGTAAAGAGCGTAAACACCGTAACCCGTCGCGGCAAGCTCAAGAGAATGGGCAGGAACGAGGGGTATACCCCCACGACGAAGAAGGCGATCGTAACGCTTTCCCAAGACAGCAAATCCATCGAGTACTTTAACTCGTTGTCGTAAAATCGGAGGATACAGGAAATGGTCAAGAGATATAAACCCACATCTCCCGCGCGTCGTTTTATGACGGTTCACGATTACAGCGAACTTTCCAAAGTGAAGCCCGAGCGTTCTCTCCTCGAAGATCAGAGAAAATCAGGCGGCAGAAACAACGCGGGCAGAATCACGGTAAGACACATCGGCGGCGGCAACAGAAGGAAGTACCGCATTATCGATTTCAAGAGAAATAAGGACGATATTCCCGCAACGGTCAAGAGCATCGAATACGATCCTAACCGTAGCGCGAATATTGCGCTCCTCGTCTATGCGGACGGCGAAAAGAGATACATTCTCGCGCCGGTCGGTTTGAATGTGGGCGATAAGGTTCAGAGCGGCGAAAAAGCGGACATCAAAGTCGGCAACGCGCTCCGTCTTACGGATATTCCCGTAGGTACGATGGTGCATAACATCGAGATGAAACCCGGCCGCGGCGGTCAGATTGCGAGAAGCGCAGGCATCTCCGCACAGATCATGGCAAAAGAGGGAGCATACGCGACGATCAAGATGCCTTCGGGCGAAATGCGTCTCATCCCCGTCGTCTGCAAAGCGACGATCGGGCAAGTCGGTAACGTCGAGCACGAGATCATCCGCGTAGGCAAGGCGGGAAAAACGCGCCACCTCGGCGTAAAACCCACGGTGCGCGGCTCGGTTATGAACCCGAACGATCACCCTCACGGCGGCGGCGAAGGCAAGTCTCCCGTCGGGCATGCAGGACCTATGACCCCTTGGGGCAAACCTGCGCTCGGCTATAAGACGAGAAAGAAGAAGAATCCGACGAGCAGATTCATCTTGAAGAGAATTAATTAAGGAGGGCTGAATCAATGTCGAGAAGTGTTAAAAAAGGACCTTACGTGGAAGCGAAGTTGCTTGCGAGAATCGAGGACATGAATAAGGTCAACGAAAAGAAAGTACTCAAGACTTGGTCGAGAGCATCGACGATCTTCCCTCAGATGGTAGGTCATACGATTGCTGTCTACGACGGCAGAAAGCACGTACCTGTCTACATTACCGAGGATATGGTCGGATGCAAGCTCGGCGAGTTTGCGCCCACCAGAACGTTCAAAGGGCACACGGCGAAAACGACGTCGCCCGGCAAATAAGGAGGTTGAGTCATGGCGGGTAATATGAAAAAGAAAGCCGCAAAGGTCGCTGAGAATAAAGAAAAGCGTCCGTATGCGGTTGCAAAATACATCAGAATTTCTCCCTATAAGGTGAGAACAGTGCTCGACCTCATCAGAGGCAAGAGCGTTTCGCAGGCAAAGGCCATTCTTGAGAACTGCACCAACGGCGGCGCGTTGCCTACGAAAAAGGTGCTCATGAGCGCGGTTGCAAACGCAGAACACAACCTCGGAATGGACAGAGGCGATCTCTACGTTGCAGAGTGCTTTGCAAACGGCGGAACGAGCCTTAAAAGAATGCAGCCCGTTTCCAAAGGCAGAGGGCATGCGATTTTAAAGAGAACGAGCCACATCACGGTAATTCTTGACGTGAAGAACGCGGAAGGAGAGATATAATGGGTCAGAAAGTAAATCCTCACGGAATGAGAGTTGGCATTATCAAGGGTTGGGATACCCAATGGTATGCGGACAAGAAAGAATTTTCCGTCTATCTCAAAGAAGATTACGAGATTCGTACCTTTATCAAAAAGAAGTATTATGCGGCGGCGATCTCCAAGATACTCATCGAGCGCGCGGCAGGCAGAATCATCGTGACCGTTTATACGGGAAGACCCGGCGTTCTTATCGGCAAGGCTGGTTCGGAGATCGAGGTCATCAAGAAAGAGCTTGCAAAACTTACCAAGGGTAAGAACGTGAGCATTAACGTAAACGAAGTGAGAAAAATCGACGCCGACGCGCAATTGGTTGCGGAGAGCGTTGCACAGCAGCTTGAAAAGCGTATGTCTTTCCGCCGCGCAATGAAACAGGCGATCGGCAAGACGATGCGCGCGGGCGTGAAGGGTGTGAAGATGCAGGTCAGCGGTCGTCTCGACGGACGTGAAATCGCAGGTACGGAGCATTATCACGACGGGAGTATTCCTCTTCAGACGCTGCGTGCGGATATCGACTACGGTTTCGCGGAAGCGCATACGACGTTCGGTATGATCGGCGTAAAGTGCTGGATCTATAAGGGAGAAGTCCTGAAAGGCGCGAAGAAGTCGGAAGGAGGCAACAAATAATGTTAATCCCGAAGAGAGTGAAAAGAAGAAGACAGCACCGCGGCAGAATGAAAGGTTCGGCGCAGAAGGGTAACGTGATCGCTTACGGCGAATACGGACTCGTTGCAGAAGAGTGCGCCTGGATCAAGTCGAATCAGATCGAGGCTGCCCGTATTGCGATGACGCGTTTCATCAAGCGCGGCGGTCAGGTCTGGATCGACATCTTCCCTCATAAGCCGATTACAAAGAAACCTGCGGAAACGCGCATGGGTTCCGGTAAAGGTTCGGTTGAGTACTGGGTAGCCGTCGTAAAACCCGGCAGAGTGCTCTTTGAAATGGCGGGGGTAAGCGAGGACGTTGCACGCGAGGCAATGAGACTTGCGTCGCACAAACTCCCCGTAAAATGCAAATTTGTGAAGAAAGAGGCGGCTGTTCCCGCCGAGAATACCACAGAGGGCGGTGAAGGCTGATGAAAGCGAAAGAACTTCAAGGTATGACAGATGTGGAGCTTGATAAAAAGCTCAGTGACCTGAAGAGCGAGCTCTTCAATCTTCGTTTCCGTCTTGCGTCCGGACAACTTGAAAATCCCGTTTCGATCAGAACGTGCAAGCGGGATATCGCAAGAGTAAATACGGAAATCCGCGCGCGTGCGCTGAAAGCGTAAGGAGGCGAAGTCATGGAAAGAAATTTAAGAAAAGAAAGAGTCGGCATCGTCGTTTCCGATAAGATGGACAAAACGGTAGTTGTTGCGGTGACGGATAAGAGCATCCATCCCGTTTATAAAAAGACAATCACCCGTACGGTACGCTTTAAGGCGCACGATGAACAAAACGAATGCGGCGTAGGCGATAAGGTTCTCATTGTCGAGACGAGAAAGCTCAGCAAGGACAAGAACTGGAGAGTTGCCGAAATCGTCGAAAAGGCGAAGTAAGGATAAGGAGATAACGAGTTATGATACAACCTCAGACAAGGCTGAAAGCGGCTGACAATTCGGGCGCAAAAGAGCTCATGTGTATCCGTGTACTCGGCGGTTCGTTCCGGCGCAGCGGGAACATCGGCGACGTTATCGTTGCCTCTGTTAAGACGGCAACGCCCGGCGGCGCAGTGAAAAAAGGCGACGTCGTGAAAGCGGTCATCGTAAGAAGCGCGAAAGGAATCCGCAGAGCGGACGGAACGTATATCCGTTTCGACGACAACGCAGCAGTCATTATCGACAGCCAGAAGCAACCTAAGGGCACGCGTATCTTCGGACCCATCGCGAGAGAACTGAGAGAGAAAGATTACATGAGAATTATCTCTCTCGCTCCCGAAGTACTGTAAGGAGGCTCGAATAATGAATGTTAAAGTAAACGATAACGTACTCGTATTGACGGGTAAATACAAGGGAAAGCAAGGGAAAGTGCTTGCGACCTATCCCAAGGCAAATAAAGTCGTCGTCGAAGGAGTTAATCTCGTACACAAACACGAGAAAGCGAGAAAGGCGAACGACACAAGTAAAATCGTCACTGAGGAAGCGCCTATCGACGTTTCCAACGTGGAAGTCGTATGCGATAAGTGCGGCAAGGCAACGAGAGTTGCGCATGCCGAAGTAGACGGTAAGAAAGTACGCGTCTGCAAAAAGTGCGGGGCATCGCTCGACAAAGCGTTCGTCAAGAAGTCCAAGGCAAAAGCTGCCGCGGAGGAAAAGACGGAAGCGCCTAAGAAGAGAACGAGAAAGCGTAGCGCGGCGGCAGCCGAAGAGACTCCCGCAGAAGAGGCGCCTGCAGTCGTCGAGAGCGAGCCGGCAGAAGAAGCGCCTAAGAAGGCAACGAGAAAGCGCACGGCAAAGACCGTCGAGAGCAAGTCCGCTGATACGGATAATTAAGGCCGACGGATAAGGAGAGCTTTTAATGGCAGAGAAAAAGACAACGAAAAAGGCAGAGGCTAAAACCGAACCGAGCAAAAACGTCAGCAGAGTAAAAGCGATGTACGATAAGGAAGTCGTTCCTTACCTCATGAAGAAGTTCGGTTACAAGTCGGTTATGCAAGTCCCCAAGATCGTGAAGATCGTGATCAATACCGGTCTCGGCGACATTAAGGACAATCAGAAGTCCATGCAGATCACCGAGGGCGAGATCAAGCTGATTACGGGTCAGAAACCCGTATATTGCAAGGCGACCAAGTCGGTAGCAAACTTCAAACTGAGAGAGGGGATGCCCATCGGTATTAAAGTAACCCTTCGCGGTGCGAGAATGTACGATTTTTACGACAAGTTCGTATCGATTGCGCTTCCGAGAGTTCGCGACTTCCGCGGCGTTTCCGACAAGGCGTTCGACGGCAGAGGAAACTATTCCGTCGGCTTGAAAGAGCAGTTGATTTTCCCCGAAATCACCTATGATCAGGTGGAGAAAATCAGAGGTATGGACGTTTGCATCGTGACCACGGCGCAGACGGACGAGGAAGCGAGAGAACTGCTGAGGGCGCTCGGAATGCCCTTCAAGAAGTGAGGAGATAAGACATGGCAAAAAAGTCAATGATAAATAAACAGCAGAAGGCGCCTAAGTTTTCCACAAGAGCATACACCCGTTGCTCTATTTGCGGAAGACCGCACGCAGTTTTGAGAAAATACGGCGTTTGTCGTATCTGTTTCAGAAATCTTGCGTATAAGGGACAAATTCCCGGCGTAAAGAAGTCGAGCTGGTAAGGAGGTATAATATGACTGATCCTATCGCAGATATGCTCACAAGAATAAGAAACGCGCTTACAAGCCACAAAGAGACGGTGGAAATTCCCTCCTCCAACATGAAGAAGGCGATTGCGGACATCATGCTCAGCGAAGGCTACGTTAAGGACGTAAAGTTTGAGGAGGACGGGTACAACGGGAAACTCGTGATCGGACTCAAATACACGGAGAAGAATCATTCGGTCATCGGCGGCTTGAAGAGAGTCAGCAAACCGGGACTCAGAACGTATAGCGGTGCGCAGGAAATGCCCAAGGTACTTGGCGGATTCGGCATTGCGATCGTCTCCACCAATAAAGGAATTATGACGGATAAGCAGGCAAAGGCGCAGAATGTAGGCGGCGAAGTGCTCTGCTATATCTGGTAAGGAGGGAATTATGTCGAGAATCGGTAAACTGAGTATCGCTGTTCCCGCAGGCGTCAGCGTAGAGTTCAATAATAAAGTCGTTACCGTCAAAGGGCCTAAAGGCACGCTTACGCGTGAAGTGAAGGGCGCGATCGACGTAAAGAACGAGGACGGGCACGTACACGTGCTTGCGCTGGACGAGGCAAAAGAGACGAATGCTTTGCACGGACTGTACAGAGCGCTTATCAACGACATGGTGAAAGGCGTTTCCGAGGGATTTACCAAGGGACTTGAGATCAAAGGCGTTGGTTGGAGAGCGGTTAAGCAAGGCAATAAGCTTGTTTTAAACGTTGGTTTTTCGCATCCTGTCGAGTTCGTAGAACCCGCAGGGATCAAGCTCGAGTGCCCCACGCAGACAGAGCTCACCGTCAGCGGAATCGACAAGGCTCTTGTCGGACAGGTTGCGGCGGATCTCCGCGCAATCAGAGTTCCCGAACCTTACCACGGTTACGGTATCCGCTATAAGGGCGAGAACGTCGAGCACAAGGAAGGCAAGACTTCGGGTAAAGGCAAGAAGTAAAGGAGCGAATCATGATAACCAAAATCGATAAAAATACGGTCAGACAACGCCGTCATGCCCGCGTGAGAAAGCATGTTTCGGGTACGGCGGAAACGCCCCGTCTCAACGTTTACAGAAGTTTAAATCACATTTACGTTCAGGTCATCGACGACGTTAAGGGCGTAACGCTCGCATCTGCGTCCACGCTTGAGAAAGAGATCCGCGCCAAGGTTGCGGATATGACCAAAACGGAAGCGGCGAAAGTCGTAGGCGAAACGGTTGCTGCGCGCGCGAAAGAGAAGGGTATCGAATGCGTCGTGTTCGACAGAGGCGGATATCTTTACACGGGACGCGTGAAAGCAGTTGCGGACGGCGCACGGGAAGCCGGACTCAAATTCTGATTAGGAGAGACGAAATGGCAAGAGAAAACAGACCTCAAAGAAAACAGGATCAGGACGACGGATTCGTTAAAAAGCTCATCGAGATCAACCGTGTCAGCAAGACGGTTAAGGGCGGCAGAAACATGCGCTTTGCGGCGCTTGTCGTCGTCGGCGACGGAAACGGCAAGGTCGGTTACGGTCAGGGCAAGGCGAAAGAAGTTCCCGAGGCAATTGAAAAGGCAACCCAAGCCGCGAAAAAAAATATGATCAGCGTTCCCATCGTCGAAACGAGTATCCCTCACGAGATTCTCGGAAAGTTCGGCAGAGGCGCGGTGCTTATGATGCCCGCTGAACACGGTACCGGCGTTATTGCCGGCGGGCCCGTGCGTGCGGTCATGGAAGCGGCGGGAATCAAGAATATCAGAACGAAATCTCACGGAACGCAGAATGCGGGAAACTGTGTCAAAGCTACCATTGCAGGGCTTTCCGAGCTCAAAACGGTAGAGCAGGTTGCGGCTCTTCGCGGCAAGTCCGTGGAAGAAATCATCGGCTAAGGAGGGCGTTATGATTAAAGTAACACTCGTAAAAAGCACGATCGGCGAAGTGGAATCGGTTAAAGCTACGATTGCATCGCTCGGTCTCAAAAAAATCCGTTCTACCAGAACGTTCGAGGATACGCCTGCGCTCGCAGGGCAGCTTAAAAAAGTTGCGCACCTCGTCAAGGTAGAGAACGTATAAGGAGAAAAGCATGAGAATCGATACTATTTCTCCCGCAGAGGGAGCGAGAACGACCGAAAAACGTCTTGGACGCGGTATCGGCTCGGGGCTCGGCAAGACGAGCGGTAAAGGACATAAAGGTCAATGGGCGCGTTCGGGCGGCGGAGTACGCCCCGGTTTCGAAGGCGGTCAGATGCCGCTTGCAAGACGCATCCCTAAGCGCGGCTTTAACAATAGGTTCCGCAAAGAGTACGTCATCGTAAATATTTCCGCGCTTGCGGATCTGCCTGCGGGCACGGTGGTCGATTACGGATTCGTCATGGAGAACGGGCTTGCCAAGGCGGTTAAGAATAACTGCGGGCTTAAGGTTCTCGGGAACGGCGAGATCAAAGTCGCCATTACGGTCAAAGCCGCAAAGTTTT
This sequence comes from uncultured Christensenellaceae bacterium, assembly GCA_910586985.1. Classification (GTDB taxonomy): domain Bacteria; phylum Bacillota; class Clostridia; order Christensenellales; family Borkfalkiaceae; genus Gallimonas. Next base: position 46,824 of record CAJUKK010000008.1, read on the forward strand.
CGGCACAGGCAAAAACGGCGATCGAACAAGCCGGCGGTACGGCTGAAACGCCTGAAAACGCGTGATCCGCTTTTGTGGGTTTCGGCGCAAAGGAGTTAAAAAATGATTGAAACACTCAAAAACGCCTTCCAGAATAAGGAAATCAGAAAGAAGATTCTTATGACTCTTCTGATTCTCCTTATTTTCCGCATTGGTTGTTACATTCCAATTCCCGGTCTTTCGAGAAACTTTATCGAAAGTTCCATTTCTGGGAACGACTTCCTCGGACTTATGAGCGATATCACGGGCGGCGCGCTTGCAAGCGGCACGCTCTTCGCGCTCGGAATCGGCCCGTATATCAATGCGTCCATTATTATGCAATTGCTTACCGTCGGTATTCCTGCACTGGAACGTCTGTCCAAGCAGGGAGAAGAGGGTAAAAAGAAAATCACGAATATAACGCGCGTCGTAACGATCATTCTTGCGGTCGTGCAATCGATCGGTATTATCGTTAACTTTGCGGGCGGCTTTAACGCAGACATGGAGGCTGCCGATTCGCACATCAAGTGGGATCTCTTCTTTAACTCAAGAGTGGTTGCGATCATATATATGACAATCGTATACACCGCAGGGTCTGTACTTGTTATGTGGCTTGGCGAGCGCATCACGGAATACGGAATCGGAAACGGCATTTCGATGATCATTTTCATCGGTATCCTTTCGACGGCAGGGCAAACGCTTCTTGGAAAGTTTATGCAAGTCGGCACGAATCCCGAAGTTCTTTTGAACATTCTGCTCTTTGTCGTTCTTACAGTCGTCATATTCTTCCTGATCGTATTTGTCGATTTGGCAGAGCGCCGCATTCCCGTGCAATATGCAAAACGCGTGCGCGGAACTAAGATGTACGGCGGACAGTCTTCCGTAATTCCGATGAAGATATCGGCAAGCGGTGTTATGCCTCTTATCTTTGCGTTTGCGATCATTTCGTTCCCCTCTATGATCATGAGTCTTGTTCCTTCGTGGGCGGACGCGCTTACATGGTGGAACGGTGTGTTCGGATCGGGTACGTGGTTATATGTTCTCGTGCTTTGCATCTTCATATTTGCATTCTCGTTCTTCTATGCGCAGATCCAGTTCAATCCGGAGGACGTATCCAAGAACATTCAGCAAAACGGCGGATTTATTCAGGGCATTCGTCCCGGAAAACCGACGGCGCAATATCTGAGAAAGATCAACAATCGTATCACCTTGTTCGGGGCGATTTTCTTAACGCTTGTTGCGTTTATTCCTTCGTTCGCGTTCAGTTGGGCGGGCAACGATCTTGTCAATGTATTTTCAACGACGGGTATTCTCATTGTCGTCTCGGTTGCGCTTGAATTTGATAAACAGTTACAGTCGCAGATTATGATGAAGAACTATAAAGGGTTTTTAAAATAATCTTTTGGTTCGTATTCATCGCGAAATACAGCGTCGCGTTTCGATTTTTCTCAGGACATGTATGTCTGTGTACACTCCCTTCGAAAAATCCTCGCGTTCCTTGTCTTTCGCACGACTGCTGTCCAAAAGGAGGATTCGCCTTACGGGCGAACTTATTTAAGAACTTCGCTTGGACAGACAAGGCGATAGAAGAAAAGTGATAAAGAGAGGAATCTTATATGAATCTTATATTACTCGGCGCGCCCGGCGCAGGAAAGGGTACGCAGGCAAAAATGATCGCTCAGCGCTATCATTTGCCCCACATCTCCACGGGCGATATTTTCCGTGAGAATATCAGGAAGGAGACGGAAATCGGACTTCTTGCAAAATCTTACATCGATAAGGGACAGCTTGTTCCCGATGAAGTAACGTGTGCGATCGTCAAAGATCGCCTTACGTGGGACGATTGCAAGAACGGATGTCTGCTCGACGGATTTCCCCGCAACCTGTATCAGGCGGAAGAGCTCGACAAGTTTGCAAAAATTGACGGCGTTGTCAATATCAACATTGATTTTAAACTACTCATGGATCGTCTTTGCGGCAGAAGAGTGTGCAAAGAGTGCGGCGAAAGCTATCACGTTTCCACGCTGAACGGGCAGACGACGTGCCATTGCGGCGGAGAGCTCTATCAGAGAAAGGACGATAATCCCGAAACAGTTAAGAGCCGTCTCGACGTATACAGCGCGCAGACCGCTCCGCTCATTGATTACTATACGAAGAAGGGCGTTATTCTCAACTTCACGGGCACGGAAGCTCCTGCGGAAGTGTTGTTTGAAGAAGTGAAAAAGGTGCTCGACGAGAAATTCGGCAAATGATCCGCGTTAAGACGGAGGAAGAGATCGAGCTCATGCGCGAGCCTAACAGGATCGTAGGGGATTGCCTTAAGTTTGTGGGCGAGAGGATCAAAGCGGGTATGACGACGAAAGAAGTCGATACGCTCGTCTACGAATTCATTAAGGCAAGCGGCGCGGAGCCGAGCTGTCTCGGTTATTGCGGATATCCGGCATCGGCGTGTGTTTCCGTCAACGAAGTAGTCGTTCACGGTATTCCCGACGGACGGGTGATCGAAAACGGCGATATTGTAAGCGTCGATTTGTGCGCTTACAAAAACGGATTTCATGGCGACGGCGCAAGAACGTTCTGCATCGGAGAGGTTTCCGAGGAAAAAAAGAAACTTGTCCGCGTCGCCGAGGAATGTTTTTTTAAAGCGATCGAAGGACTCAGAGCCGGCACGCCGCTCTATGACATCGGATACCGTGTGCAGCAGCATGCCGAAGGAAACGGATTTTCCGTTATCCGCGCCTATACAGGGCACGGAATCGGGAGAGAAATGCACGAAGATCCTTCCGTACTCAACTACGGAAAACGCGGAACAGGCGTTCGTCTTCCGGCAAATGCGGTGCTGTGTATCGAGCCGATGATTGCGGCGGGCGGATATCGCGTCCGCGTTGCGAGAGACGGTTGGACGGCAATAACGGTAGACGGGAAGAGTGCGGCGCACTATGAAAATACCCTCGTGATTCGCGAGGACGGTGTAGAAATTCTGACGTTATAATGTCAGTTAAGGAGATAAATCGTGTCCAAAGACGACGTAATCGAAGCAGAGGGGCGTGTAATCGAGGCATTGCCTAATGCAACCTTTAAAGTAAGATTGTCAAACGGTCATATCATCACGGCGTACATTTCCGGAAAGCTGAGAATGAATTATATACGGATCATCGAAGGCGATTCGGTCAAGCTCGAAATGAGTCCGTACGATTTGACAAAGGGCAGAATTACTTGGCGCAGTAAATCTTAAATTTGCGTCTTAAGTTCGGTACAGATACGGCGAAAGTGCAAAATTCAGTCTTGCCTTTCGTATTGCGCGCAAACTTTGCGCGGCTTAGAGGAGAAAATAACTATGAAAGTCAGACCTTCCGTAAAACCCATGTGCGACAAGTGCAAGGTCATCAAAAGAAACGGAAAAGTAATGGTAATTTGTTCAAAAAATAAGAGCCATAAGCAAAGACAGGGTTAAAAATCGCTTGACAGTATAATTTCATTCTGTTATACTGTTAATTACGGTTTTTGCATAAAAATCGCCAATTTAGGGAAATGAAGCTGAATTTCCGCACAAAACGGGTGCGGAAACTCGGCTTGCTTTGCGCTTAAAATGGAAAACAATCTGTTTTACGGAGGAAATATTTTCCACTGTTTCCGCCTTAAAACGTATAAATATAGATAAAATTTTACCTGAATTATAACGGAGGTTATTCAAATGGCACGTATTGCCGGTGTCGATCTGCCCAGAGAGAAACGGGTAGAGATCGGACTTACCTACATCTACGGAATCGGTCTCGTGACGTCGAAAAAAATTCTTGAAGCGACGGGAATCAATCCCGATACGCGCGTAAAGGATCTCGACGAGAACGACGTTTCCAAACTCAGAGAATATATCGACCATAACTATATGGTGGAAGGCGAGCTGCGTTCGTCGGTCAGCCTCAACATCAAGCGTCTGATGGAGATCGGATGCTATCGCGGCGTTCGCCACAGAAAGGGATTGCCTGTCCGCGGACAGAGCACCAAGCGCAACGCAAGAACGCGCAAGGGTCCCAAGCGCACCGTTGCGAACAAGAAGAAGTAAGGAGAGTGAATTATGGCAGCAGATAAGAAAAAGACGGTTGTCTCCCGTAAGCGCAGAGAGCTTAAGAAGGTTGACAGAGGACAAGTTCATATTCAGTCTACTTTTAACAACACCCTCGTTACCATCACGGATATGAGCGGTAACGCGATTTCTTGGTCGAGCGCAGGTTCGCTCGGATTCAAGGGTTCGAGAAAGGGCACGCCGTTTGCGGCTCAGATGGCTGCGGAGACGGCGGCAAAAGCGGCAAAAGAGCACGGACTGCGTTCCGTGGAAGTATACGTAAAGGGGCCCGGCGCAGGAAGAGAGTCCGCAATCCGCGCGCTTGCAAACTGTGAATTGGAAGTAACGCTTATTTCGGACGTATCTCCCATTCCTCACAACGGTTGCAGACCGCCCAAGCGCAGAAGAGTATAAGGAGATAGAGAGAAATGGCAGTATACAGAGATGCGAAATGCAAACTTTGCAGAAGAGAAGGAGCAAAGCTCTTCCTCAAAGGCGAAAAATGCTACATGGAGAAGTGCCCTTTCAATAAGCGTCCTACGCCTCCCGGACAGCACGGCGCAGCGAGAAAGAAGGTCTCCGAATACGGACTTCAGCTCCGTGAAAAACAAAAGACAAAGCGTATTTACGGCGTACAGGAAGGTCAATTCCGTCATTATTACGAGATGGCAGACCGCATGAAGGGTATCACGGGCGAAAACATGCTCTCCCTTTTGGAACGTCGTTTGGATAACGTGATTTTCCGTATGGGGATCGGCGCGTCGAGAACGCAGGCAAGACAGCTTGTCAATCACTCGCACTTTACCGTAAACGGCAGAACGGTCAACGTTCCTTCGTATTGCGTCAAAGCGGGCGATATCATTGCCGTAAAGGAAAACAGAAAGAATAACAAATTCTTCGAGCAGATCAAGACGATGAAGGTTGCGAATATGCCCAAGTGGCTTGAATTCGATCCCGAGAAGCTTGTCGGTAAAGTGCTTGCGCTTCCGACCCGCGAGGACGTAGACAGCCAGATTGCAGAGCATATGATTGTCGAGTTGTACTCCAAGTAACAAATTTAAGGAGGTAGTTTATGATCGAAATGGACATGCCCAAAATCGAGGTTTCGGAAAACGATGCGAGATCTTATGCGAAGATCGTCGTCGAACCGCTCGAAAAGGGTTTCGGTCTTACCATAGGCAACTGCCTGAGAAGAATTCTTCTTTCCGCATTGCCCGGCGCGGCGGTGCAGGGGATCAAATTTTTGGACGGGGGCGTCAAACACGAATTTTCCGCAATTGCGGGCGTGAAAGAGGACGTTACCGAAATTATTTTGAATTTAAAGCGTCTTGCGATTAAAACGCGCGTAACCAGCAAGGATTACACCAAGACGTTGCACCTTGTGAAGGAAGGACCTGCGGTAATTACCGCAGCGGACATTTCTCAGGATGCCGAAGTCGAAATTATCAATTCCGACGAATATATCTGCACGGTGGATGCCGGCGGCAGAATCGATGCCGAGATCACCATCGGCCGCGGAAGAGGATATAAGTCCGCAAAAGAAAACAAACAGCCCGTGATCGACTATATTCCGATCGACAGCATTTATACGCCCGTTCAAAAAGTTAATTACAACGTTGAACCCGCGCGTGTCGGTCAGAATATCGATTATGACAGACTTACGATCGAAGTCTGGACGGACGGAACGTTCTCAGGAAAGGAGATCGTATCGCTCGCCGCAAAGATTATGCAAGATCATATCAATTTGTTTGTCAATCTGTCGGATACGATCAAGGATATGGACATCCTTGTCAAGACGGACGACGATAAACAGCAGCAAATTCTCTCCATGAAGATTGAAGATATGGACTTCTCCGTTCGTTCTTACAACTGCTTGAAGAGAGCAAATATTCATACAGTGGAAGACCTCACCAATAAGTCTGAAGACGAGATGCTGAAAGTCAGAAACCTCGGCAAAAAGTCTCTCGACGAAGTCATTCAAAAGCTCGAAGCGTTTGGTCTGTCGCTGAAAAAGAAGGAGGATTAAACCATGCCGGGTAAATTGGGCAGAACAACCAAACAGAGATTGGCAATTTTAAGAAATCAGGCGTCTCAGCTCCTTTGGTACGGAAAAATCGAAACGACGGCGGCTCGCGCAAAGGAATTACAGTCCTACGTCGAAAAGCTTATTACGAAAGCGATCAACTCGTATGACGACGTTGTTGAAATCGAGGTCGTTACCAAGAATAACAAGGGCAAAGAGATTAAGACTACGTCCTTTAAAGACGGTCCGAAAAAGTTGAACGCACGCCGTGCGATTATGGCTAAGACATATGATTTACAGGAGATCAAGGCGTTTAACGAGAAGAAGAGCGATTATAAAAAGCGTACGGAGCAGATTCAGCATCCGCTCATGGAAAAGCTTTTCAACGAAATCGCACCTAAATATGCACAGCGTAAGGAAGAGCTCGGACAGGGCGGCGGGTATACGCGTGTGTACCTTCTCGGTCAGCGTCGCGGCGACGGTGCGGAACAGGCAATTATCGAGCTTGTTTAACAAAGAAAGATGCGGTTTGGCATAACCGAAATAAAAGGAATAGCGTGAATTGCGCTTTTCCTTTTTTTATTTTCAAGAGAAAAAATCACACGATTGAAGGCAACACGGAATAAGGATATTGCCGCAATTGTTTGCCTTTTTATATACGATTTGTTATAATGAGCATGAAGCAACGTTATAAGGAGGATTGTATTATGTATTTCATCGAGAATTATCAAACGCAGGAAAGATTTAACAATCAATATGAGGAAATTAGTAAGTTTCTTCAAATTGCCGCCGATGGCGGCTATAACGAACACTTCCATTGGGGCGCTTGGATTGGATGATGGCTCACCCCAATCTCGACATTTAGAAGTTACCTAAAATCGCCTTGTTCAGGGATAGCGGAAAAGCGATTGTCGGTACTGTAATATTCGATACTTGCTATCAAGACGGTTGGTATATTCTGCATTCTGTTTCCGACGAAAAGCTTTTGCGACAGATGGTCGAGTATGTTACCATACCGATGAAACGCCCGTTTTTCATGCAAATCTGAATGATATCGGGCTTTGTAAGCTGCTCAATGAGTTGCGCTACAAAAAACAAGATATGGAAGGAGTTTTGGCGATCGATTTATCGCACGATCTTTCCTATCAACTTCCAAAGGGAGTTTATATAAATGAATCCAAAGCACAAATCGACGAGTGGCAATGGCGTTTGGTAATTCATCGCGGTTTTGATAACGACGGTATGCCGCAAGCATTGAGCGAAGAAGTCGCAGAGGCTGAAAAATCTCTGCTAAAGAACGAATATATTAAAGTATTCGCAATCAAGGACGGAGAATATACGGCACATTGCGGATTGTGGTATCACGGTGGGGAAACGGCTTATATCAAACCCGTTGCAACGATTCCGGAATGCCGCAGGAAAGGTCTTGGCAAAGCCGTTGTCTATGAGGCATTGAAACGCGCGAAAGATCGGGGCGCAAAGAGAGCAATCGTAATTTCGGAACAAGATTTCTATTATAACATCGGCATGGAAAAATCATCGGAAGTTGCTACGTTTGTAAAATAAATTGGGATCGCTTGTCTGAGAATATTTTAACATTTTAGAAAAGATAGCTGTAAAAATTATCGATTTCAATGGGAAATGTGATTATGCATGTTTCTATTTAGATAGGTATCGAAATACAACGGTTTGTTTTTGAGGAATAGATCGAAATAAATACAATTGAGACGAAATATGAGGGATATCTCGGTCAATTGGATAATTCCGGCAGCTGTTAGTATTCGGAGAGATAAAAAATATATGGCTGATAGTACGGGAAAAAAGTGAAAAAACGGCGTTTTGACGATGAAAACAATTTGACCAAAGATATTTTGTCGCTCAATCGGGCGATAGTCGTTATGCTGAAAACGAGCAGAAAACAAGGTGGATTTATCGCGTAAAAACTTGTTTTTACCGATTTACTATGTTATAATAATAGAAAAAAGAACGGAGGCAGTTATGTCTGATCAAACGAAAAAGACGGAGGGGCAGCAAAAGCAAGAGGCGCTCTCCTATAAGAAAAAAAACTACTATGAAACGGCGGACAAAGCAGAGCTGAAAAAGATTTTTGACTATGCGGAGGGATATAAACGCTTTCTCGATGCTGCCAAGACGGAGCGCGAGGCTTGCGCCGTATCTGTGGAAATGGCTCAGGCAAAGGGATTTACTGAGTATCATTTCGGCGATAAGCTCAAAGCGGGCGACAAAAAATATTTTATCAACCGCAATAAGAGCGTCGTTGTATTCCGTATCGGCAAAGAGAATCTTGAAGAGGACGGTATGCGCCTGATTGCGTCGCATATCGATGCTCCGCGTGTAGATATCAAACAAAATCCGCTCTATGAGGATTCGGGACTTTGCTATTTAAAGACCCATTACTATGGCGGTATCAAAAAATATCAGTGGACGGCGATTCCGCTTTCTCTGCACGGCACGGTCGTTTTAAAAGACGGCAGCAGCGTCGACGTTAAAGTCGGCGAAGAGGCAAGCGATCCGGTATTTTATATCGACGATCTTCTTCCGCACCTTGGCGGCGAGCAAATGTCCCAGAATGCCGGTAAAATTATCGACGGCGAGCAGCTCAACGTTGTAGTCGGCGGACTTCCTTATGCGGATAAAGAAGTGGGCGAAAAAATCAAGCTTACGGCGCTTAGTTACCTTAACGAAAAATACGGAATGCAGGAAGAGGACTTCCTCTCGGCAGAGCTTTCGGCAGTGCCCGCATATCCCGCGCGCGACGTAGGGTTTGATCGCGCGTTTATCGGCGCGTACGGGCATGACGACAGGGTTTGTGCATATCCTGCTCTCACGGCGGTGCTTGATAACGACAGCCGTCATACGGTGCTTGCAATGCTTGTCGACAAAGAGGAAATCGGCAGCGAGGGCACGACAGGGATGCAGTGTCAGGTATATTCCGATCTCATGGAGGAGATTTGCATTGCTTTCGGGGCAAAATTCCGCAAAGTGCGCGCTAAATCCAAGTGTCTTTCGTCCGACGTAACCGCGGCGTACGATCCCAACTTTGCGGGCGTTTATGAAAAGATGAATTCGGCAATGATTTCTTGCGGGACAAGTATGTGCAAGTTTACGGGCGCGCGCGGTAAGAGCGGTTCGAGCGATGCGTCGGCGGAATTTGTGGGAGAGGTGCGCAACATGTTTGCGGCGGATGGCGTTGTATGGCAGACTGCGGAGCTCGGTAAAGTCGATGCGGGAGGCGGCGGTACGGTGGCAAAGTTCCTTGCGAATATGAATATCGATACGGTCGATCTTGGCGTCCCCGTAATTTCGATGCATGCGCCCTACGAGCTTGTATCAAAAGCGGACGTTTATAGTAACTATAAGGCATTTTTAGCGTTCATGAAATAAAATCAAGCGTTGACCGACACTGTGAAAAGGAGATATATGAATGGAAAAAAAGCATGATTTTAAAAAGACGCCGGTATGGAAAATTTTTCTGTTTGTTCTGTTTGTCGGCGTGGTAGTCGCCTCGTTTATATTTTCAACTTATATATTCGGCTCGGACGCTTGGTTTCAGACGTACGTTTCTGAAATTGCCCTGATTACGTCGCTTGTTCGGGTCATTCCCGCATTGATCCGTACAGCGCAGATCATTATAATTTCGATGCTAGTTTATGCATTGATTATCTTTATCTTAAAAAAAGCGGTGCACGGGACGAATCGCGGACTTACCATCATCAGGATGTTATCCAACTTTTTAAAATGGGTGGTTGTGATCGTAGCGTTCTTATGCGTGCTGGGCGCATGGGGAGTCGATATCGTAACGCTCGTTGCAGGCGCGGGGATTCTCACGCTCGTCATTGGTTTGGGCGCGCAGAGTTTGATTGCGGACGTAATCGCGGGGATATTTATCGTAGTAGAGGGCGGATATCAAATCGGCGATATCGTGATTATCGACGGTTGGCGCGGAACGGTGCAGGAGATCGGCGTGCGTACGACCAAGCTCATTGACGCGGGCGGCGATGTCCGCGTGATCAACAACAGCCTGATTACTTCCTATACCAATCAGACGAAGGAACTCTCCGTTGCAAAGATATATATGAATATCGAGTACGGAGAAGATCTTCCTAAGGTCGAAAAGCTCATCCGCGAGCATCTGGAAGAGATTGGCAAACGCATTCCCGCAATCGTTTCTGTGCCCGAATATCTCGGTGTAAACGAGCTTGGCGAGTCGAGCGTATCGCTCTTTATTAAAGCGAACTGCCGCGAGGAAGATATTTTTCAGGTGCAGCGCGATTTGAATCGCGAGTTTAAATTGCTCTTCGACGCAAACAATATCAATATTCCTTTCCCGCAGGTCGTTATAAACGAGCGCAAAGACGAAAAGAAGTAATGAAATAATATTATAAAAAAGCCGATCACGAGCGTGAACGGCTTTTTGTTTTTAAGTTAAACCGAAAAAACGGTACTTGCCGTTACGTTTTTTGGGTGTATTTATCCATTTAAAACGGTAGGATTTAACGGGCGATAAACCGTTTTAAATCAAAAAAGACGGAGAACGATTGCTATGAGTCCGCCAATAAAAAACGCCTGCGGAATAATCCGCAGGCGTTATCTGTAAAAAAAACTGTGAGAGCTTTTTTTGTTGCCGACCACCGAAGCGGGAACGCGGCAGGTAACTCCGACAAAGCTACCTCATGGCACACGCGCGGCACCGTTTAGTGCTGCTGTATCCCTACCCTGACACGGTTCGCGGACGCGCGTTGCATGAGACCTTGTTATCAACATTCCTTACCGCGTGCAGCCTCCCATGGGCGACACCGAGAAAAGCGTTCGGCTCTGCTATAGCGGATTGCAGATTCAGGGCACCGCTAACTCCCCACCTATCACAGCTCTATTAGTATAGCGCAAACGGGTAATTTATGCAAGCGATTTTACGTTCCGTGCGAATGTTTCTCGGCGGGGAACCGTTTATTGACAAAATTTCCCATTTATTTCAATTATGACTAAATTGAAATAAACTTAGTCACTTTGCTTGCGGGACAGGGCGCATTATGATAAAATATGCAATACTTGGAGGAAAGCATGGGCGTATTAAAATTCGGACTTCGGTATTGGAAAAAATATGTGCCGCTTTCGGCGCTTGCAAAAATATTTTCGCTTGTTGCGATCCTTTGCGATCTTTCGCTTCCTCTCTTAACGGCGGGCATTGTTGATTACGTGATCGCATACGATTCCGCACAGCCGCCCAAGGGGGGAAACGTATTTGATTTCCTCTTCTCCGGAAGTTTCGGCGCGCCTGCAACGTGGCAATTGTTTGGTGCGGTCGCCGTCGTATTTTCGGTGATTCTGTTCCTTCGCATCGTCTTTATCTATTTAAAAAACATAACGTTCCAATGGTGCGGACTGAAAATGGAGTGCGATATCCGCGAGGATACCTATGCGAAGCTTTTAGGGCTCGACAGCGAGACGCTCTCCCGTTACAATATGGGCGAACTGCTCACGACGATGAACCGCGATACCATTATTTTTAAAGAACTATATGCGCGGATGACCATGAATCTCTTTGATTCGGCGGTAGTGCTAATCGTCTCCGTTGTTGCTCTGTTGTCCTTTGATTACCGTTTGATTTTTATTCCGATCGCGCTTTCGCCCTTCTTTGCCGTTGCGCTCACTATCTATCTGAAAAAAGCGAACAAACTCTTTAAGGATATCCGCGCAAGCTATTCTGCGATTAATCTCAACGTGCAGGAGAATATCAGCGCGGTGCGCATAGTGCGCTCTTTTGCAGGCGAAAAGACGGAGATGAAAAAGTTCGACGCCTGTAACGACCGCGTGCTCGAATTAAGCTGCGCGCAGGTACGGCTCACCGCTAAATTTGAGTCGATCTTTACCGCGTTTCAGCAGACGGGATATGTAGGAACGATTGTAATTGCGGTGTTGCTTGCGCTCTCGGGCAATATCTATCTCGGCGCGCTTACGGCGGCGACGACATACGTGACCAAAATCATATCGCACATTACGCAAATCAGCCGCACTTGTTTCCGTATGCAGAATCAGCTCGTTTCGGGCGGGAGACTGAAAAAGTTTCTGTCGGAGGAGAGCGCCGTGCCGGACTGCGAATCCGCACTTGCCGTTTCGAACAAGCCGAATATTTCTCTCAAAGGCGTCAACCTTGTGATCGGAGAAAAACATGCTTTGAAAAATATCGATCTCGAGCTGCCGTACGGAAAAAAATTGGGAATCATGGGCGGCACGGGGAGCGGGAAGTCCGCGCTTTGTAAAATTTTATCCCGTATCTTCGACGTTTCTTCGGGAGAGATTGAGATCGACGGTAAAAACGTCAAGGAGTATCCGCTCGAAAACGTCCGTTCGACGTTTGCCTATGTGTTTCAGGACGTGTTTCTTTTTTCGAATACGGTGGATGCAAACATTGCGTTTGCGCGTCCGGACTGCGGCGAAGAAGAGGTACGGACTGCGGCGCGCGCGGCGCAGGCGGAGCCATTTATCGAGAAACTCGAAAGCGGATACGATACGGTTGTCGGCGAACGGGGATTAGGACTTTCGGGCGGTCAGAAACAGCGCATTTCCATTGCCCGAGCGCTTATTAAAGGCGCGCCCGTGCTGATTCTTGACGACGCGTCCTCCGCGCTCGATATGGCGACGGAAAAGCGCGTGCTTGCCTCGTTAAAACAATCCCATCCGGATAATACGCTTATTATCGCTGCGCACCGTGTTTCGTCCGTGCTCGATTGCGACGAGATTGTCTACTTGCGCGACGGCGAGATCGTAGAGCGGGGCACAGCGGGGGATCTGATCGAAAAAAACGGCGCGTTTGCCGCCATTTACAATTTACAGACGAGCGACGGACAGCTTGACGATTCTTCGTACGGAAAGGGGGAACTGTAATGAAGCGCAATACCTATTTCATGGACGAAGAAGTCAAGACGGATAAGGTTGATATCAAATATTTAAAACGGCTTTTGTCCGAAATAAAACCGTATAAGACGCTCTTTCTCATTGCTCTCGTTTTGCTTGCCGCATCGTCGGTGGTGGCGGTGTTGCCGCCCGTGCTCTTGCGCACGATCGTAAACGACGTTATCCCGAACGAAAACGCGCGGGATCGCATGCTCGCACTGTATCTGGGTGGCATTGTCATTCTCGGCGTGCTCACCGCGCTTTTGCCCTATTTCCACAGACGCATTATCGGGACGGTAGGGCATAAGATCATTGCGCGGCTGAGACGGGAGATATACGAACATCTGCAAAAATTGCCCTTCGATTACTACGATTCCCGACCGGCCGGAAAAATCTCGGTGCGCGTAACCGAATATATCAACGAGCTTGCGGACTTTTTTACCGACTATCTTTTGAATTTTATCATCGACCTGTTAAAGATCATTATCGGAACGGTAGTCATGCTTGTAATCAGTCCCGTTTTAACGGCGGTTGTGTACGCGGCGGTCATTCCGCTCACGCTATGCGTGTTTTTGATCAAACATGCCGTCCGCGTGCTGTTCCGCGCGCACAGGGCGAAAGATTCCAATCGCAACGCGTTTATCGTCGAGTCGATCACGGGAGAAAAGGTTATCAAGAGCAACAACCGCTCTGAATATAACCGCGCGATTTATCGCGAATTGCAGAACTATTCCGCGGGAGTCTGGATGAGCATTGTAAAGAGAAACGGACTCAATTCTCCCGTTACGGAATTTTTCTGGAATGCGGGTATCCTTGCGATTTTTGCCGTTGCATTTGCGTTGATTGCAAACGGAGCGACGGCGATGGCGGGCACGGTCATTGCATTTATGATGTATATGAGTCTCTGTTCCGAGCCGTTCATCGACATAACGGAGATATTGCAACTGCTTGCGCAGGTATCTGCCAACCTCGAACGAGTATACGAGGTTCTCGATACGCCCGTTGCGATCGCAGATAAAGCGGATGCCGCGACGCTTGAAGATATAGACGGCGTAGTGGACTACAACGACGTGACGTTTGCTTACGACGAAGGGATAAACGTTCTCGAGCATTTTGACTTACATGTGCGCGCCGGAGAAAAAATTGCGCTTGTCGGCCCGACGGGGGCGGGAAAAACGACGGTGATCAACTTATTGACGCGCTTTTACGACGTAAATACGGGAAGCGTATGCGTGGACGGCAAGGACGTGCGAGAAGTAACCTTGCAATCGCTCCGCAGAAATGTGGGAGTGCTCATGCAGGAACCGTTTATTTTCAAAGGAAGTATTCTCGACAATATCCGTTACGGTGCGGAAAATGCGACGGACGAGGAATGCATTGCGGCGGCTAAGCTCATTCATGCCGATCTTGTGGCAAATCGCATGCCGGAGGGATACTATACGCAACTTGAAGAACGGGGAGAGGGACTTTCCGCAGGGGAAAAACAGCTCGTTTCGTTTGCACGGATTGTTCTTAAAAATCCGGCGATCGTGATATTGGACGAGGCGACGAGTTCGATCGATTCGGAGACGGAATTGCTGATACAGGGCGCGCTCGACAAACTGCTTGCCGGAAAGACGGCGTTTATCGTTGCGCACAGGCTCTCTACGATCCGTAAAGCGGACAGGATTTTGTACATTGCGGGCGGCGGCATTGCGGAAGAGGGCACGCACGACGAGCTAATGCAATTGAAGGGTAAGTATTATTCATTGAATATGAGAAAGTAGTTTGACAAATTGTATTGAAAAGCGTAAAATATTAGAAAAATTCATTGGGTTTAACGAGGAAATATGGCAGATTGTACGCATGATTGTTCGAGTTGCAGCAGTAATTGCAATTCAAGGAAAAAAACGAGCTTAATAAAACCTCTTCACAAAAAGGCGCGGGTAAAAAAAGTCGTCGCCGTAGCGAGCGGAAAAGGGGGCGTGGGGAAGTCTCTCGTCTGCGCTCTGCTTGCCGTTCGCGCAAATGCGCTCGGTTACCGCACGGCCGTGTTGGACGCGGATATTACGGGCCCGTCCATCCCCAAAATGTTCGGCGTGCATGAGCGCGCGCGCGGCAACGAGGGGCAGATTTTTCCCGTGCGTTCCAAGAGCGGTATTCAGCTCATATCCATGAATTGCCTGCTTGAGAACGAGGAGGATCCCGTTGTATGGCGGGGGTCGCTGATTGCGGGCGCTACGGTACAATTCTGGACGGACGTTGTATGGGACGACGTGGATATCATGTTCATCGACATGCCCCCGGGTACGGGCGACGTACCGCTCTCCGTGTTTCAGAGCATTCCCGTGAGCGGGATCGTCGTGGTGGCAACGCCGCAGGATCTGGTGGAAATGATTGTCGGTAAAGCGGTGAAGATGGCGCGGCTTATGAACGTGCCGATTCTCGGCTATGCGGAGAATATGAGCTACTTAAACTGTCCCGATTGCGGCAATAAGATCGAGCTGTTCGGAAAGAGTAAGGCGGACGAGATTTTAAAACGTTATCAGATTCCCGCCGCTGCCCGTATTCCCGTCGATCCTGCGTTTGCGTCTCTTGCGGACGGCGGAAAGATCGAAGAGGCAGATACGGACGCGTTGAAAGAGGTATTCGAGGAAATTCGCCGCGCTAAGGAAATCGGAGCATATTCTGCGGAGTAAACCCGAATGTTATCATATAAAATCCGCGCTGACTGACGGCGCGGATTACATATTTTTTAATAAAAACGGGACGGCTTTTTGCCGTCCCGTTCTTGTTTTATAAGGTTTCGTTATCGATTTCAACGGGGGAAATTGCCGCCCAACGTTTGGTGGATTCTACCGCGCTCTTGCAGTTTGCCTCCGTGCTGTATGCCGAGCCGTTTGCAAGCAGCGAGCCGCGTGCGTTGAAAAGTTGGAAAATGAAGTCGTTTCCTTTTGTTCTCACAACGGTGAAGTTTCCGTGTTCGATATTCTTTTTGTAAGTTTCGATTCCTGCCTTTGCATTCGTCAAAGAAGAATAGGGCGCGCTGCTCGTAAGCATAACTTCGCCGTTATTTGCGCGGAGCTCGAATGAGAATTTACCGTCTTTTTTTGTTATGATCCATTTTCCCTTAGTCGTAATCTGTTCCTCTTTTGCATCGGGGACCACGGATATAGGAGCGGGTTTTACTTCCTTTTGAGGTTCGGATTTACTCTCCGCTTTTTGCACGGGTTTTGTGGGAGCGGGTTTCGTCTCCTTCTTCGGCTCGGGTTTGCTCTCTGCTTTCTGCACGGGTTTTGCGGGAGCGGGTTTCGTCTCCTTCTTCGG
>CAJUKK010000008.1:63248-109268 GCA_910586985.1 uncultured Christensenellaceae bacterium
TGCTCTCTGCTTTCTGCACGGGTTTTGCGGGAGCGGGTTTCGTCTCCTTCTTCGGTTCGGGTTTACTCTCCGCTTTCTGCGCGGGTTTTGCGGGAGCAGGATTTAACTCTTTTGTAGTTTGCTCGGATTTGTTTTCCGTTTTTTCCTGTACAGGCGTAACCGCTTTTTTGGTTTCCGGTGTAATCTCTTTCTTTTGTGAGTGAGATTGTTCTGCTTTCTTTGATTTCTGTACGTTGAGTTTTTTGTCGGGCGCGGCAGTTTCTACAGGAGCGGGTTTATTTTCGGACTCCTGCTCTTTTATTTCCGACGCTTTTTCAATGGAAACAGGATTCTCTTCGGTTACTTGTTGACTGTTTAAAACTTCCGTTTCATGTGCTTTGGGTGCAGGTACAATTTCTTCTCGTTTTGTCTCGACGGATACGGGTTCGTGCGCTACAGGTACAGGTGTAACAACGGTTTCCGTTTTATAGTCGTTTTCTTTTGCAACGGGAATCGGCGCAACATAGAGCGGCGTGTCTCTTTTGGGCGTGAGCGGTTCGCGTTTCGCTGCAACGTGCGTTGGCGAGGCAGGTTTGTTCTCGGGAGATTTTTCCTCCTTCGGCTCCGGTTGTTCTGCTTTTTCGTAAACAGGTTCCGGCGTAATTTCCCGTTCAGGTTCCGGAGCGGGGAGGGGAATTTCTTCTTTCTCCGTTTCCGCGTTTTCCGTATTGTTCTTGGCTTTTTTTCTTTTGACGGCGACGCAGATCATTGCGATCACTACAACGAGAATAAGCGCGATGAGCGCGGCAAAAACAATGGCAATCGCGAGATTGTCTTTTAAATATTGCACAACGTCTGATACAGTAACCAATAAATTCAGCATATCGGATACTCCTTATAACACATATGAGATTATATACACTTATTGTAACACAAAAAAATTCCTTTGTCAATTTGCTATTGACAAAATTTTCGATTAGCGGTAAGATAGAATCATGAAAAATACGGTAATTATCGGCGGCGGCGCGGCGGGTATGGCGTGCGCCGTACATCTGGGAAGGGCAGGGTATCCCGTCGCGTTATTGGAACGCGGCGGGCGGCTCGGGCGCAAACTTTCGGCAACGGGGAACGGACAGGGCAACGTGACCAATCAACACATGAATGCAGACTGTTACTTTTCGGACGACTGCGAAAAAGTTTCCGATGCACTGAGCCGTTTCGGCGAGCGGGATACGGTTGCTTTTTTGCAGAGTATGGGCGGAATTTTTTTGCCGGACGGGCGCGGCAGAGTGTATCCTGCAAGCCGTCAGGCATCTGCCGTCACAGACTTGTTCCGCCGCGAGCTTTCCCGTCTCGGAATCCGCATATGCACGGACGCACAGGTGCTTGGCGTTACATATGACGGAAATTTTCGTATCAGATGGGCGGGCGGTGATATGCGCGCGGACGCAGTTGTGCTCGCAACGGGCGGAAAAGCCGCGCCCAATTTCGGCACGGACGGAAACGCTTACAGCCTTGCGCAATCGTTCGGGCACAGCATTACGCCGCTTTCGCCCGTGCTCGTACAGCTCAAGTGCGACAGGGAAAACGTGCGGGGGTTGAAGGGCATACGCGTTGACGCGTTACTTCGCGCTCGTCGCGCTCAAAAAGAAATTGCGCGGGAGCGGGGGGATTTGCTGTTTACCGATAGCGGGATTTCAGGAGATGCGGTATTCCGTATCTCCTCGTACGCAAAGGAGGGCGATCTGATCGAGGTCGATCTTCTGCCCGATATTTCCGAAGAGGAACTTTTTCGTATAATGAGTGCGTCGTCGGGGGAGGATTGTCTGCTGTGCGTTGTCAATAACGGACTCGGACGGACGCTGTACCGCCGCGCGGAGGGAAATATCAGCCGTCTTGCCGCGCTTTTAAAGCGTTTCCCGCTCACGGTGCGCGGGACGCTCGGGTTCGAATATGCGCAGGCGACGCGCGGCGGAATTCCGCTTGCAGAGACGGATAAAAATTTTATGAGCAAAAAGCGCGACGGACTGTATTTTGCAGGCGAAATATTAAATGTAGACGGCATTTGCGGCGGATACAACCTGCAATGGGCGTTCACGTCCGCATATTGCGTTGCGGAGGCGATCAAATGAAACTTACGCTCCATAATCTTGTTGTCCGTCCCTACCAAAAAGAGAGTCTGCTCGTAAGAATGTGCGAAAAACGTTTGCATGCTCCCTGTCAGTATATGCGGATTTTAAAAAAATCGCTCGATGCACGCGATAAATCGGATATCAAATGGGTATATTCCGTCGAATGTTCCGACCAAAAGGTGCAAAGAGAACCGGAAGTATTTGAACAAATTAAAAAAACGATGCCGCGCGTCTTTGTTGTGGGCGCGGGACCCTGCGGGTTGTTCTGCGCGCTTCGTCTGCTCGATCACGGCATTCGTCCCGTCGTATTGGAGCGCGGTCGTCCCGTAGAGGAGCGGGAGCAGTCGATCGAGCGGTTCCGCCGCGGCGGCGCGCTCGATCCCGAGAGCAACGTGCAGTTCGGAGAGGGCGGCGCAGGAACGTTTTCTGACGGAAAACTCAATACGCAGACGAACAGTCCTTTGAACAGAGAAGTGCTTGCGCGGTTTGTTGCGCTGGGCGCGCCGGCAGAAATTGAATACCTTGGCAAGCCGCATGTCGGGAGCGACAATCTTATGAAAGTCGTAAGAAATGCGAGAAAATATATTCTCGATCGCGGCGGGGAGATTCGTTACGGCGCAAAACTGACGGACGTGGAGATTAAAAACGACGAGGTGTCCGCCGTTTATGTCAACGGAGTCAGGGAAGAAGCGGACGAAACGGTGCTTGCGATCGGGCACAGTGCGCGGGATACGTTTGAAATGCTGTTGTCGCGCGGATTGCATATGGAACAAAAAGAATTTGCGGTCGGCGTTCGCATCGAGCATCTGCAGTCTATGATCGGGAAAACGCAATACGGCGCGGGGTACGCCGCGTTTCCGCCCGCCGATTATAAACTTGTTTCGCATGCGTCGGAGCGGGCGGTATTTACGTTTTGCATGTGTCCCGGCGGAGTCGTTATTCCTTCGGCATCGGAAGAGGGCGGGGTCGTAACGAACGGAATGAGCAACTACGCCCGCGATAGCAGGAACGCCAATTCCGCGCTCATCGCTCAGGTAAAGAGGGAGGATTTTGCGAGCGGGCATCCGCTTGCGGGAATCGAATTCCAGCGTAAAATAGAGCGCGCGGCATACTGTGCCGCGGGCAGAGATTACCGCGCGCCCGTACAACTTGTCGGTGATTTTCTTGCAGATAAAGAGAGTTACTATTTCGGGGAAGTGAGTCCCAGCTATGCGCGGGGCGCATCGTTCGCGCCTCTTGGCGCATATCTTCCGAAAAATATTTGTGAAAGTCTCAAAACGGCGATTCCCGATATGGGGCGAAAACTTGCGGGGTTTGATTGTTACGATGCGACGCTTACGGGCGTGGAGTCTCGTACAAGTTCGCCCGTGCGTATTTTGCGGGGGACGGACTTGCAGGCAGCGGGCGTCGCGCGCTTATATCCTGCAGGAGAAGGGTGCGGGTATGCCGGCGGTATTACTTCGGCTGCGGCGGACGGATTGCGCGCGGCACAGGCAATTGCACAGAAATATATGTAAAAGCAAACGCTTCCCTCCTTGCGGGGGGAAGCGTTTGCTTAGTGAGAGAATATGAAAAAATTGGAGTATAAACATTGTACGAAACTTTTATTCTGTTTATGGCAATATCATATCGCGTGATCGTGTAAATTGCGTGAAAAAAGGGTAAAAAACGGACGAATTATCCGTTATTTAACCGCATTGATCAAGTTGAGACGAATGAAAACGTATCAAAATGAGGGTTAAAAAAATTTTTTCGGAAATTTTCTTTTTTCTATTGCAAAGTAAAATATTTTATGGTAAAATAAAACAAAAGCGAAATAATCGTCATATCAAGGGGGAAATGATGAAAGGTACGCAAAAATATATTGCGCTTGCGCTCGGAGCGGCGATGACGTTGCCTTTATTGGCAGGTTGCGGCGGCGGGGAAGATCCGTACGTCCAGAACGATCCTTACGTAAAGAGCCGTTTGAACGCGAGAATCTGTTACGATAATTTGCCTGACGACGGGATCGAGCTTGCCGAAACGGACGTAAAATACACGCTCGAACTCAAAAAGAATGTCGACGATATCGTCGTTTCCGCAGTGGACGAGGCGGGAAATCCCGTATCGGATATGTCGCGGATCGCCTCGTATGACGAGGCAAGCAAAACGCTCACGGCGACAAAGGGCGGCATTGGCGGTACGGTGAAACTTTCCCTGCAAAAAGGGGATAAGGAAGTTGCCGCCGTACGGGTGGAAGTGGAACCTGCGTACGTTACCAATCCCAACAATCAGTTTACGGGGAATCTCGATAGCGACATGACGCAGACGGGTTCAAGCCGTCTTGCAGGCGGCTGTCACGATCCGTCTTTGATCGAAGTGCAGGAGGACGGGCAGTCCGCTTACTATATTTTCTCTACCGGTTGGGCGCAGGGCAACGAGATTCGTCGCTCCGCGGATATGATACACTGGGATTATAAGGGTAAAGCGACGTCCGCTAAAGTATATATTCCGGAAATTGAGGATTGGATTAACGAAAAAAATTCCGCCACTGCGGTTTCGGGACAGGGAAGTATCCAATGGTGGGCGCCCGATATCGTACCTGCCTATGACGGCGGTTATTGGCTCTACACTTGTAACGTTTCGAATACTTTGCACGATTACCAGTCGAAGGATCCGGTGCTTACGCCGAGCGGAAAATATTCCCGCGCTTGTATCACGCTGTTTTATTCGGATACGCTTGATGCGGAAAGTTTCGAGTACGTGGGCGTGCTTATGCAGTCGTTTATTCCCGACGGAACAAACGGCGCGATCGACGTAAATTCCATCGACCCGCAGATCGTTTACGATACCGACGGTAAAATGTATATGGCGTACGGCTCTTTCGGAACGGGCAACTGGATGCTTGAACTCGATCCAAAGACGGGACTGAGAAAGGACGGCGTATATAAAGACGGTATATTCCTCACCGAGGAAGAAGTGCGCGAAAAACGCAACGAGGCGGTGGGACTTTATAAAGATTTTAATAAAGACGGCGGTCAGGAGATAAAGACCGATTATTACGGTAAGATGATTTCGATGGGCGCGATGGAAGCTCCCGTGTTTGCCCGTCACGACAATGTGACCGTATCGGACGAGAACGGCGTAATTAAGGATGAAAAAGGCGAAGAAATCACAGGTAAGACGTTCTATTACACAACGCATTCCTTCAATCCGCTCGAGGACGGCTACGCGATTTGGGGCGGCAGAAGCGAGAGCGTTTGGGGACTGTACCGTTCCGTCAACGGCGGCGTGCTTTACTGCGAGGGGAAACAGAGTTCCGCAAATACGGGAAACAAGTATATGGGTTCGTTTACATGGGAAAATAAGACGCCGAGCGCATCAAAATCGATCGATATTATATTCCCCGGGCATAACGATCTCTTCACGCGTACAGACGGAACATCCGTAGCGGCGTATATAACGCGTACGCGGTCGTACAATACCGACCGTCCCGCATTCATGACGCAGATTCATCAATATTATCTCAACAGTTTCGGCGATATCTGTATCAATCCCAATCGTTACGGCGGCGAGGTGAGCCGCGTTGTAACGAAAGAAGAGCTTTTAAAGTATACCGACGGCGGGAAATTCAAGATGGTTTCGTTTGCAAAGAATATCGTCGATCCCATTAAATCGGTTGACGTCGTTCTTACGGAAGACGGAAAGATAAACTATCAGGGTGCGCAGATCGGCTCGTGGCTGATGTACGGCGCGGGATATATTAAGTTGCAGTTTAATGATATTTCCAAAGTGCAAATGTTACAATTCAGCGGCGAAACCGTTTATTACGGCGTTGTCCGTCCCGCTTGGCTGGACGATCAGAACCGCTCGGGATTCACGATCACGACGCTCGGACACGACGCGGAAAAGAGCAGCATGGCGCTGTTTATGAACAATTACTCCACGATTACAGGGGACAGACTCGTCGGTTAAGCTTTTGCTTACGGCTATGTCTCGTTACATAGACAAAAACGTCTCGACTAGGGGGGAGTCGGGGCGTTTTTTGTTAATAAAAAATTCTATTGTATTTCAACGGGTCATACGAAATGCGTTGCGAACTCGTTCGTGTGTTCGCCCGTTAAGATATTATAAAAATCGTTGGCGCGTACGTCCGTTTCAAAGCACGGGAGCGCGTCTTTTTTTAAAGCGGAAACATCGCTTTTTCGTGCGATTATGGGGAACGACCCTTCGCCGAGTGCGGCGAGAAGTTCGTCTGCGCTCTCCTTTTTTACGGCAAGTATCCGATAATAGAGCGGGGACTGTAAGTAATTTTTTACGTCTTTTAAGTTAATTTTCAACGCGTTTTGTAAAAGAATTCGTCTCAATCGCGAGAGCGTATACCGTTTGCATACGATTTTCGAGAGCGCGTCGCCGTATCGCGGATTGCTCTTCGCCATAGCGCGGATACGGTTTTCCAATCCTTCGGAACAGTCGGGAACACGGGCGATCTCTTCTGCCGGAGCCGTTATAAGCGCGCTCATCAGCGTGGATTCGAACACCTCCTTCCGCGCATGAATTTGTTCCGAAAACACGCTTTCGGGCAGATTTCTTTTTAATATTCTGCGTTTTTTGCGACTGTCGTCGTACAGGCATGCGCGGAGCGCCGTTGCCGAAGAAAAGTTTTTTTGCGGAACGCTGTCGGCATAGCCGCCGCCGATGCGGGGAATGGGCAGAACGCTTATTGTGCTGTCCTTTGCAAGGATGGCGCGGCAGTATTGCGTCCCCAACAGGTTGTTCGGATGAGTGAGAAGCGTTTCATCGACGTCGTTATGCAGTGCGAGCACTGTTTTTACCTGTGCGACTTTGTAAGATATGCCGCCCTTCATATTCTCTTTGAGCGCGGTTCTGTACTCTTTGTCTTCGGAGAGGAGAGCTTTGGCGGCATGCATAAAACTCTCCCGATCGCCGCTCTCGCAGCCGAACGCAAGCGTTCTCACGGCGGGGATAGTATTGAGAATATGGATCGCGCCTTCAGCAAATATCTCCGCAGGGGATACGGCGAATGCGGCGGGGAGTTCGATCACGATATCCGCGCCGCTTAAAAGAGCGTGCTTTGCGCGTGCGTATTTGGAAAAGACCGCCATTTCGCCGCGTTGCGTAAAGTTGCCGCTCATGATGCACAGGATTTTGTCGCAACCGCTTATTTTGCGTATTTCGGATAATTGATAGGCATGTCCGTTGTGAAAGGGATTGTATTCGCAAATAACTGCGCAAATTTTCATAAATTTTCCTCTATGCACCTTTACAAGCGTATAAAAAAGGTGTATAATATGATTTGGAAATTCTTTCCGCATAATCATTATACACGAGGCGCGGAAAAAAATAAAGCGATAGGAGTTAAAATAATGGCAGGTTTTATGGATAAGGTCAAAGCCGTGGGCAGAAAAATCAAAGAGAGCGGCACGATCATCGAGGAAATTAAGAATAAGGCGATTGCGCTTAATAAAAAAATCGTTCTCTGCGAAGGCGAGGACAGCCGCGTCGTCGAGGCGGCGGCAGAGTGCGTGCAGGACAAAATTGCGCGCATCGTTTTACTCGGTAACGCCGACAAAATCAAACTTGCAAATCCCGACGTGGATTTGACGGGCGTGGAAATCGTTAATCCCGAAACTTCCCCCAAGCTCAAAAAGTATGCCAATCTTCTCTATGAACTGAGAAAGGCAAAGGGCATGACGGAAGAACAGGCGCTTGAGCAGGCGAAAGACGCTACGTTCTTCGGCGCGCTTATGCTCAAAGCGGGAGACGTGGACGGTCTTGTTTCGGGAGCGTGTCATTCGACCGCGAACACGCTTCGTCCCGGACTTCAGATCATCAAGACTGCGCAAGGGGTTAAATCCGTATCGAGTTTTAATCTGATGGTGGCTCCCGTGAGCGGGAACGAATTTGTGCCCGACGGAAAGCTCGTGTTTGCCGACTGCGGACTCAATCCCACCTATACGAGCGAAGGACTTGCGGAGTGCGCCATCGCGACGGCGAAGAGCGCGAAGGAGATCGCGGGATTGGAGCCGAAGGTCGCAATGCTTTCGTTTTCGACAAAGGGCAGTGCGAAACACGACAACGTTACGCTCGTTTCGGAAGCGGTGCGCATTGCAAAGGAGAAAGCGCCCGATCTTCTTATCGACGGCGAGCTTCAGTTCGACGCGGCGCTCGTTCCGTCGGTGGGCGAATTTAAAGCGCCCGATTCTCCCGTTGCGGGGCATGCAAACGTGCTGATCTTCCCCGATCTGCAATCTGGCAATATCGGTTACAAAATTGCGGAACGCTTGGGCGGATTTCAGGCGATCGGCCCTATCTGTCAGGGGTTTGCAAAGCCTTTAAACGATTTGTCGCGCGGATGCAAGCGCGCGGACATCGTATGCGCCGTCGCCATCACTGCCATCCAGTCGGTACAATTATAATCTAATCCGGAGAAAAAAGACGTGAAAATTCTTGTCATCAACGCGGGGAGTTCCTCGCTCAAATATCAACTTATCAATATGGAAACGGAGGAGGTCGTTGCAAAGGGCACTTGCGAGCGTATCGGTATCAGCGGCGGCAAACTCACGCATAAAGCCAACGGGGAAACTTTTGTGATAGAACAGGAGCTTCCCAACCATCAGGAAGCAATTGCGCTTGTTTTGAAAGAGCTTGTCGACGAAAAAGCGGGCGTTATTGCAAGCATGGACGAGATCGATGCAGTCGGGCACCGCGTCGTTGCCTCGGGCGAGGCGTTTACAAAAACGACGCTCGTCACCGACGAGGTGATGAAGGTTATGGACGAAATCGCAGAGCTTGCGCCTCTGCACAATCCTGCGGCGATCCTCGGGATCAACGCATGCCGCGCGGTAATGCCGGAGAAGAAGATGGCGCTCGTGTTCGATACCTCTTTCCATGCGACGATGCCCGACTATGCGCATCTGTATGCGATCGATTACGACGATTATAAAAAATATAAGGTGAGGAAATACGGCGCGCACGGTACGTCGCACAAATACGTCTCGGGCGCGGCGGCGGAATATTTAAAGCGCGATGCAAAGGATTTGAAGATTATCACCTGTCACCTTGGAAACGGTTCTTCCATTTCAGCGGTGGACGGCGGGAAGTGCATCGATACGTCTATGGGATTTACGCCGCTTGCAGGGGTGCCGATGGGAACGCGCAGCGGCGATATCGACTATGCGGCGGCGGAGTTTTTGTGCCGCAAGAAAGGCATGAGCATGGAGGACGGGCTCGCTTATCTCAATAAAAAGAGCGGAATGCTCGGTGTTTCGGGCGTTTCGTCCGATTTCCGCGATCTGACGGCGGCGAGCGCAGAGGGAAACTACCGTGCGCGACTTGCCCTCGATATGTTCAACTATTCCTGCAAAAAATATGTGGGCGCATATATGGCTGCGCTCGGCGGACTCGACTGCGTTGTGTTTACCGCGGGCGTGGGCGAGAATACGAAGAGCGTCCGTTCCGCGATCCTTTCCGGCATGGAGGCGTTCGGAATCAAGCTCGACGAAAATCGCAACGATTTTGTCGGCGACGGGGAGATTCATGAGATTTCGTCGGCAGATTCCAAGGTGAAAGTGCTTGTGATTCCTACAAACGAAGAACTTGTCATCGCACGCGAAACGGCGGAGCTGCTTTGATTTTTTAGAAATTTTTAAAACCGCACGAAAAAACGATTGACAAACGTCTTTAAAAATAATATACTTGGCTATGACATGGTTCAAATCGACGTTCGAAAGCTGAATGCAAAAAAACAGTATGCGGGCGATCTTTCGTTTACGTATGTCGCTGCGGATGAGTTGATTTCCATTCCGTTCGTGCAATTTTCTGCGCCTGTAGACGTAAAGTTGCATTACGAGATATTGGAGGACGATTCAGTCGAAGTAACGGGTACCATTCGATTCGTGCTGAAGGGAAACTGTTCGCGCTGTCTGAAAGAGACGCAGCGGGAGTTTACCGGCGAGGTGGATGCGTATTTTGTGACGCAAAAGACGGACAGCGAGGATTATTTTTATCAGAATACGATTGATTTGACCGACTGTTTGAACGATGCGGTAATGATCGCAATGCCTTCTTTGCTCGAATGCGGAGAGGAATGCGTCTCGCTCGCTTGGAAAGAGCAATAAATACGGAAAAAGAGGTGGAGTAAAATGGCAGTTCCCAAGAGAAAACAATCCAAGAGCAGAACAAATAAACGTTTTGCAAATTACAAAGCGACCGCGCCTACGCTTGTAGAGTGCCCGCATTGTCATGAGCAGAAAGTTGCGCACAGAGTCTGCAAAAATTGCGGTTATTACGACGGAAAAGAAGTCGTTGCTCAGCAGGAAGCAAAAAATTAACGGCAGAACTGAGACGAACCTTTTGCGTTCGTCTTTTGTATTCGTACCAAAGAGAGCGGTTTTGCGCCACTCTCTTTTTTTGTGAAATTTTTTATTGTATTGCGATATATACTTGACAGATACACCCATGGGGTATATAATAAAAATACCCCGATAGGGTAACAAAGGAGATTCGGAATGGCGGAAATACAATTAAATGCTGCTGAAAGAGAGAGGTATACCGTTCGCTCGGAAGAGGAGAAAAAGGCGCTGTATACGCGTTTGAATAAAATCATCGGTCAAATGAACGGGGTCAAACGTATGGTAGAAGAAGACCGTTATTGCGAGGATATTATCACGCAGCTTTCCGCAGTGGACAAGTCGGTTAAAAGTCTTGTCGCATTGCTGCTTGAAAAACATATGCACGGCTGCCTTGTCGACAGCGTACGCGGCGGCGATATGCGCGTTGTGGATGAAATCATCGAGTTGTTTAAGAGGTTTGCGTGAAAAAGAAATATTCGGTCACAGGAATGACGTGCGCGGCGTGTTCTCAGGGAATCGAACGCACGGTAAAAAGATTGGACGGAGTTTCCGTTTGCGAAGTTTCGCTCATGGGCGAATGCATGGACGTGGAATTTGACGAAAACCGTCTGAGCGAAGAGGAGATCAAGGCAGCGGTGACCGCGCTTGGGTACGGCGCTTTCGACGCTGCGGGACAAGTTCCAGTAAAAAGCAAGCGCGGCGACGCGTTGATGCGGCGTTTTATCATTTCGCTTATTCTTCTCATTCCTGAAATGTATCTCGCAATGGGGCACATGGTCGGTCTGCCTGTGCCGCACGGATGGTGGAATAACGGTTTTCAGATTGCCGTTACCCTCCTGATTCTCATCGTTAATTATGCTTTTTTTACAAGCGGCATAAGAGCCGTTTTCAAGGGTGTACCGAATATGGATACGCTTGTAACGCTCGGCGCGGCGGCATCTTTTTTATACAGTTTTGTTGTTGCGGTCATCGAGCCTTCGGCAAGCCATCTCTTTTTCGAATCGGCGGCAATGATCGTTACGCTTGTTACGCTTGGCAAGTGGCTTGAGGAAAGATCGAAACGAAAAACGGGGCGGGAGGTTGAAAAACTCTTGTCTCTCGCGCCGCAGACTGCATGCGTGGATCGCGGCGGGGAGTGGACGAGCATTCCTGTTTCCGAGTTGAAAATCGGCGATACCGTTCTCGTCAAAGCGGGCGAGTCGGTGGCGGTGGACGGCACGGTTATGGAGGGACACGCGTTTGCAGACGAGTCCGCCGTTACGGGCGAAAGTTTGCCCGTAGAGCTTTCGGCGGGGAGCAAAGCGGTAAGCGCGTCGCTCGTTCGTAGCGGATATTTGCATATTCGTGCCGAACGGGTAGGCGAAGAGACATTGCTTGCGGGAATCGTCCGCATGGTGCGCGAGGCGGGCGCAAGCAAAGCGCCGATACAAAAATTGGCGGATAAAATATCGTCGGTGTTTGTTCCCGTCGTCGTGGGAATTGCGATTCTCACCTTTATTATCTGGATTTCGGTCACGCGCGACTTTGCGCAATCTATCAATTTTGCGGTCAGCGTGCTCGTAATTTCCTGTCCGTGCGCGCTCGGACTCGCAACGCCCGTTGCGGTAATGGCGGCAACGGGAAGGGGTGCGTCGCTCGGCGTACTGTATAAAAATGCCGAATCTCTGCAACGCGCCGCGGACGTAAAAGTTTCCCTGCTCGACAAGACGGCGACGCTTACGGAGGGTAAACCGCAAGTTGTCGCGTTTGAAGCGTATGACGATGCGGAGCAAATCAAACGGATTGCTTATGCGCTCGAGAGTAAGCTTAATCATCCCTTGGCGCAGTGTATCGTTTCGTTTTGTAAAAGCGGCGGTGAGGCGCAAGAGGTCGAGTATCTGACGGGAATGGGCGCGCGCGGGAGCGTGGACGGAAAGACGTATTACCTCGGGAACGAAAAATTCATGAGGCATGCGGGCGCGGACGTTTCGGCGCAGTCTGATATTTATAAAAAGCTTTCCGCCGAAGGAAAAACGGTGTTGTTTCTTGCGGACGGGACGCGCGCGATCGCGCTCTTTGCGCTTGCCGACACTTTAAAGGAAGGCAGCGTTGAGGCGGTGAGGGCATTGAGAGAAATGGGCGTCGCCGCGCATATGCTGACGGGCGACAATGCGGCGGTTGCGGGATATATCGCACAGCAGGTAGGGATAGAATCCTCGTCCGTCTGCGCCGAGGTTCTTCCGGAAGGAAAACTTTCCGTTGTGCGTGCGAAAAAAGAAGAAATGCACGGGCGCGGTTGCGTGGCGATGATCGGGGACGGGATCAATGATTCTCCCGCTTTAAAAGAGGCGGACGTCGGCATAGCGATGGGAAACGGTACGGACGTTGCCATCGAAAGCGCAGATATCGTACTCGTAAGCGGCGATCTCAGGGCGGCGGTTCGGGCGTTCGCTCTGTCCAAACGGGCGATGCGCATCATCAAACAAAATCTTTTCTGGGCGTTCTTTTATAACTGCATCGGCATTCCGCTCGCGGCGGGAGCATTGGCGTTTGCGGGGGTTACGCTCAATCCGATGATCGCTTCGGCGGCGATGAGCCTGTCTTCGCTCTGCGTAGTTGGGAATGCGTTGCGGCTCACGGGATTTATGAGAAAATCAAATAAAAAAGAAGTAAAAGGAGAAAACAGTATGAATAAGAAAATCCTTATCAAAGGCATGATGTGCAATCATTGCGTAAAGCACGTAAGCGATGCGTTGAATGCGGTTTCAGGCGTGGCAAGCGTGGAAGTGAGTTTGAAAAAGAAGTGCGCCGTCGTCGCGCTGAACGCGGCGGTAGAGGACGACGCGCTTGCGGCGGCGATTAAAGATGCGGGTTACAAAGTCGTCGGAATCGAATAAAGAATAAGTTAAATCGGACTGCGATCGGATTCGTATGAGAGGAGGATGCATGCGGAAAAAGAAATTTATTTTAATATTAACGGCGACATGCGCTGTTTCGTCTGTATTCGGATTCTCGGCATGCGAACACAGACATTCGTATAGTACGTGGGAAATCGTCAGGGAGGCGAATTGCACGGAAGACGGTTTGCGCATGTCGACCTGCTCCTGCGGCGAAAAACGGTTGGAGATCATTACGGCGTCGCATATCGAAGTGATTGACTCCGCGGTGGAGGCGAACTGCGACGTCGAGGGCTTGACGGAGGGCAAACATTGCGAGCGCTGCGGTAAAATTTTAGTGGAACAACATAACCTCGGCGTGAAACACGAGGTGGAGATACGTGAAGGAGTTGCGTCTACCTGTTCGGAACAGGGATTCACGGACGAGGAGCATTGTACGAAGTGCAAAAAAACGTTAAAAGCGCAGAAAAAATTAAAACTTCTGCCGCATATGTTCGAAGAGGGCGTTTGCACGGAGTGCGGCGTACCGCAACCGAGCGAAGGGATTACATATCGACCCGTTTATGATAATAACGAAATCGTATCCTATTGCGTCAAGGACGGCGCGGGTTGCGCAGATTCGAACGTTGTGATTGCCGATTCCTATGAAGGACTTCCCGTAACGGCGGTCGCAGATGCGGCGTTCAGCGGAAATAAAATCATTCAAACGGTATTTATTCCAAAGAGTGTTCTTTCGATCGGGTCGAGCGCGTTCTTTGCGTGCGGAAATTTAACGGAAGCGACTGTGGGGGAAGGCGTAAAGTCTATCGGAGACAACGCATTTGCAAAGTGTACGTCTTTAAAAGATATCGAACTTCCCGCAAGCATAACCGCATTGGGGACGGGAGTGTTCTGGGATTGCGTATCGCTCGAATTTGTCCGCATTCCCGACGGTGTGGAAACGCTCAAAGCCGACGCTTTTTTCGGATGTTTAGGGTTAAAGAGCGTTGCGCTCGGAAAGGGATTAAAACAGATCGGCGAGCGCGCGTTTTGCTGGTGTACCGCGCTCTATGAAGTGGCGTTGCCCGAGGGGTTGACGGAAATCGGCGACCGCGCATTCGGCGCTTGCCGCGCGCTGAAACGGGTAACGCTTTCCAGTACCGTTGAAAAAATCGGAAGCCGAGCGTTTCAGGAATGTATTTCCCTGATTGAAATATGCAATGCGTCCAAACTCGAACTCATCCCGGGAAGCGATAGTTACGGCGGAATTGCGCTCAGCGTTACAAACCTCTATACGCCCGAGGAAGGTTCGAGCAAATTTACTGTGACGGAAGACGGATTTCTCTTTTACAGCGACAACGGAGAGGATGCGCGGCTTGTCGGTTACGTGGGCGGCGAAAGCGCAGTCATCCTGCCGGAATCGTTTAAAAATAAACGGTATACGGTGGCGACTAACGCCTTTTTCGGCGTTTCGCCGCAGGTAACTTCGGTGACGGTAACGTGCGGCGTCGAGAAAATCGAAGTGGGCGCGTTCGGCGCGGGCGGACAAATCAAAGAATTTCGATATCTCGGAACGACGGACGCTTGGACTGCGTTGCCGAAAGAGGAGTTCTGGCGGTATCTGACGGGATTCGACGAGGTGATTTGTTCGGACGGAAAAGTGACCCGCGACGGACGGATCATCATGTTTGATACGCTGGTTAAATGGAAAAGGAAATAATTTATCCTGCCGTTGCGAAATGCGAAGGCAGGATTTTTTTACGCGGTGGCAAGATAGACGCTTTGCCGTGAAATGAACGGACAAAATTCGACTTGTTTTTCCCAAGGATTGCAATATGCGCGCGGACACATATGTTATACTGTCATAAAAAAGGAGAAATATTATGACTGATACGTTGCTTCTTGATCGCCGCACTATGAGCATGGTGGAGGATTATGTGCCGCAGGGCGAAATACTCACCTCGCTTGTGCGGTTCTTTTCCATTTTTTCCGATGAGACGCGTCTGCGCATTCTCTCCGCGCTCGCTATTTCGGAGATGTGCGTAACGGATATCTCCCGCGTGCTCGATATTAATCAGACGACCGTCTCGCATCAGTTGCGCTTTTTAAAAGACGTAGGACTGGTACGCGCCGACCGTCACGGAAAAATAATTTTCTATGAACTCGTCAACGACGTTGTCAACGACGTTTTGTTAAAAGGCGTGGAGTTTTTGGGTTATTGAAAAAAAGGTGCGTCAAGTCCTTGAAAAAACAGTGTGAAACGTGTATAATATTCTTGCAGATGTTTTATGGAAAGGGAAATGACGAGTATAATACGCGATAAACTCAAATTGCTGCCGGACAGTTCGGGGGTATATATTATGCTCGACAAACAGGGGGCGGTGATTTACGTCGGGAAAGCGCGCGTTTTGAAAAACCGCGTCCGTCAGTATTTTCATTCGTCGCCCAAGCCGAGTAAGGTTCAGGCGATGGTGGATTGCATTGCGGATTTTTCCTATATCGTCACGCCGTCGGAAGTGGACGCGCTTGCCCTCGAAAACAATCTTATTAAAAAACATAAGCCGAAATACAATATTCTTTTAAAGGACGATAAGACGTATCCCTACATCAAGGCGCATATGAAGGAACCTTTCCCGAGGCTTTCTGTTACCCGCAGGATTAAAAAGGACGGGAAATATTTCGGGCCGTTTATGGGCGGTATCCGCTGTAAAGATATTCTTGCGATCGCCTCCTCCGTATACGGGGTGCGAACGTGCGGCGTATCGGTTGGAAAGATCGCGAAAAAACCTTGTCTCGAATATCATTTAAAACGTTGTCCGGCGCCGTGCGCGCATTACTGCACGGAGGAAGAATACGCGAAAATTATCGAAAATACGCTCTCCTTCCTATCGGGAAATTACGAAGAGGCGGAACGCGTGCTTGAAGAGAAGATGAGGGCGTTCGCGGATGCGGAAGAGTTTGAACTCGCCATGGAATACCGCGAAAAGATCGATATGCTCTCTAAACTCAAATTAAAGCGGATAACGGCAATGCCGCGCGACGTGGATGCCGATATCTGGGCGTATGCCGCAAACGGTCTGTACGCATGCGCAAGCGTGCTTGTAACGCGGAAAGGCATGATGCAGGGCGGGCGGAATTTTCCCATGCAGGACGGCGCGGCGGATAAGCAGGAAGGTTTTTTAAGTTTTCTCATCCAATATTATACGACGCATGGATTCCCGCAGGAACTTATTCTGTCGGAACAGATCGACGACGAGCTTTTAAAAGCATATGCGTTTGAAAAAACGGGGAAACGATTGGAAATTACCCGTCCTAAGCTTGGCGTAAAAAAAGAGCTTGCCGAAATGGCGGCGAAAAACGCGGGCGAATATCTCGAAAAATCAGTTTCGGCCATTGCGCACAAAAGCGATATGACGAAGGGCGCGTGCGAGCGCCTTCAAAAATTGCTTGCGCTCGAGCGTTACCCGCGGCGAATGGAATGTTACGATATCTCGAATATTTCGGGTGTGGATAAAGTCGGAAGCATGGTCGTGTTTACGGACGGCGAGGCGGATAAATACGAATATCGCCGTTTTAAGATCAGAACGGTGGAGGGAGCGGATGACTTTGCCTCCTTAAAAGAGGTTTTGCTCAGGCGGCTTTCCAAACTCGGAACGGAGGAGGAAGCGCGCTTTCCCAAACCCGATCTGATCGTAATAGACGGCGGCAAAGGTCAGCTTTCCGCAGTAAAGGAGATTTTCGATTCGCTCGGGATAAAGGATATCGGTCTTATTTCGCTTGCCAAGAAAGAGGAGGAAGTGTTTACGACCGCCCGCGAAGAGAGTATCAGGATCGACAGGCGGGACTATTCGCTTAAAATGCTCCAACGTATCCGCGACGAAGCGCACCGTTTTGCAATTACTTATTTCAGGAGTTTGCACAGCAAGCGCAACCTCTCGTCCGTGCTTGACGATATCGAGGGGGTTGGAAAAAATAAACGCATCGCACTCATGGAAAAGTTCGGTACGATCGATAAACTTATGCGCGCGGAAGAGCATGAGCTTGCCGCCGTGCAGGGAATCGGGAAAGAACTCGCGGCGCGCATAAAAAAATACTTTGAGGAAGATTTGTAATGAAATATAAGCTATTTATGTCCGACTTCGACGGAACGTTAAAGTGCCCGACGGCAGACGCGGTATCCGAAAAAAATTTACAGGCAATCGCGCGTTACCGTGCGGCGGGCGGCACGTTCGTCGTGTGTACGGGGAGAATGCTCTCTTCGATTTTGCCCGTTTTGCGCGGGCTTGGCGTCTCCGAAGGGCTTGTTTCCGCCTATCAGGGTGCGACCATTGCCGATATTGCAACGGGAAAGCTCCTCAAAGACGGCGCGTTTGAATTTGACGACGCGTTAAAGACGGTACGGCTTCTCGAGTCTCTCAATCAACACGTGCACGTCTATACGGTAGACGCGCTCTATTGCAACCGCGACGACGAGTGGCTGAAAGGTTACGAAAAAGTGTGCGGGGTCAAAGGGACGATTCGCGAAAATCTCACTTGTTTTATCGAAGAGACGAAACTGCGCGTCGTAAAAGTTCTTGCGATCATCGATCCTGCCGACGGCGAAACTTTGCGGCAAAAACTGACGGGGTTGCTCGGCGAAAAACATTACGTTACTTTTTCTTCGCCTTTTATGCTCGAAGTAACGCCCGCATGTAATACCAAGGGAACTGCGGTCAAGTTTTTGTCGGACTACTACGGAGTCGACTTATCGGAGATTGCCGCTATCGGCGACCAGCTCAACGATCTGCCCATGCTGGAGGTAGCGGGCGGAAAGTATACCGTAGCGGACGGCGACGACCGGTTAAAGGGATTCGCGCGGGTGATGCCGCGTTGCGACGAGGATGCGGTTGCCGCCGCGATTGAAGAAATTTTGGCGGATAAATAAAAGCAATACATATGAAAGATCAAAAGCAATTTACGCTCGCGGGATATCATGTCTTAACCGACAGCCGTGAAAGGGGAGGAAGTTTATGAACGACAATATATTGCCCAAAGAAACAGTCATGCTCGACAAGTTTGCATCCGATCTGAATCTGGAAATGCTATACGCGGGACGCGGGATTATAACGCTTACGAGTATCAGCGTGGACAGGCCGGGGTTGCGTCTTGCCGGATTTTTTAATTATTTCGATAACGAGCGGATTATGGTGATCGGACTCACCGAACACGAATATATGCGTTCGTTCTCTTCCGAACAATGCAAAGAGAAAATTACGCGACTCTTTGAATGCGGCGAAATTCCGTGCGTGATTTTTTCACGCGATTTGCCCGTTCTGCCCGAATTTATGGAGGGCGCGCGCAATTCCGGAACGCCTGTATTCCGTTCGGGAAAGATGACGACTTCCGTCATGGCCGATCTTTTCGTCTATCTCAACCGTCTGCTTGCGCCTGCGGTGACCGTGCACGGCGTTCTGATGGACGTGTTCGGCGTGGGGATCATGTTAACGGGTAATTCCGGCGTCGGAAAGAGCGAGGTCGCAATGGAGCTGATCAAACGCGGACACCGCCTTGTAGCGGACGATTCCGTGCTCGTCAAGCGTATAGAGAACGAATTGGTAGGCACCGCGCCCGAACGTATCCGTTACTTTATGGAACTGCGCGGAATCGGCATTATCAACGTTAAAAATATGTACGGCGCGGGATCGGTGCTCGGGGAAAAGACGGTGGAACTCATAATGGAACTCGAACCCTGGCGCAGGGATAAGGAGTACGACCGTATCGGCGGCGAACAGAACGAGGAGGACATACTCGGCGTTAAAGTTCCCAAGCTTGTCGTTCCGGTGTCTCCCGGACGCAATCTCGCCGTTTTAACGGAGGTTGCCGCAAGAAATTACCGTTTGAAGAGCATGGGTTACGATGCGGCGCAGGAACTCATTCAACGTACGATAGGAAGATAATATGACGGAATTGCTCGCTCCGGCAGGGGGAGAACAATCGGCGTATATCGCGCTCGAAGGAGGCGCCGACGCCGTATATCTCGGACTGAACGATTTTTCCGCGCGGGCAGGCGCGGAAAATTTTGATGTGCAGTCGCTTGAACGGACGGCGCGGTTTGCGCACGTGTTGGGGGCGAAAGTATACGTAGCCTTGAATACGCTCGTCAAGGACGCTGAGCTTCCGCAGCTTTTTGCGCTTGCGAAAGCGGCGTGGCAAGCGGGTGCGGATGCGATTTTATTACAGGACGTTTTTCTCGGTCAAGCTTTGAAAAACGCTTGCCCCGAGATTGTTTTACACCTTTCGACGCAGGCAGGCTGTTGCAACGTCTACGGCGCGGAACTTGCAAAGGTATGCGGATTTTCCCGCGCGGTGCTTGCGCGCGAGACGCCGATAGAAGAGGTTGCAAAAATTTCAGCGGTCATCGAGACGGAAGTGTTCGTGCAGGGCGCGCTCTGCACTTGTTTCTCCGGACAGTGCTATTTTTCTTCTTTTGCGGGAAATATGAGCGGCAACCGCGGCAGGTGCAAACAGCCGTGCCGTAAAAAATATACCATTTCGCGCAGCGGGTTCGAAGAGCCGTCTTACGCGCTTTCTCTTTCCGATCTCAGCGTGGGAGACCGTATCAAGGAACTGATTGCCGCCGGAGTGTCCTCGTTGAAGATCGAAGGCAGAATGCGTCGACCGGAGTACGTTGCTGCTGCGGTAAAATATTATCGGGAATTGCTCGGCGGCGGAAATCCGCAAGCGGCGTTTGACGCTCTCAGGCGCGCTTACAACCGCGGGGACTATACATCGGGTCTCGCATTCGGGCAGGATCGGACGTTCCTCTCGCAAAAAGTACAGGGGCATATCGGCGCATATGTGGGGAACATCTCCTATCTCGGCGGAAAGTATTTTTGTAAATCGGACGAGGAGTGCAGTCTCGGCGACGGATTTAAAATTTTGCGCGACGGAAAGGAAGTCGGCGGCGCTGTTTTTTCTGCCGCCGCAAAAAACGGATTTTATCTGCAATCTAAGTCCGGACTCAAAAACGGCGACGAAGTGCGACTGACGACCTCCGTTCGTACGAACGCCGCGCTTTTGAACGGGCAAAAAAAGAGACGTGCGGTTATCGTTGAACTCGAGTTTATAGCGGGTCGCCCGCCCGTTGCGCGTTGCGGGGAATTTACGTTGACGGGCGATTGCCCGCTTTCGCCCGCCGAACGGGCGCCGCTCACACAGGGAGAGCTTGTAAACTGTTTTAAAAAAGTCGATTCTCTTCCGTATGATCCCGAGGTAAGCGTTATCACCGACGGCGTGTTTATGCAAAAGTCTGCGCTCAACGGCTTTCGTCGGGAGTTTTACCGCCGTCTGACGGAAAAATTTTGTCCCGTACGCAGAGAGGTTTATTTTCAATTTCCGCGGTTGGAGATCGTTTCGAAAAAACAGATGAAACGGGCGCGCATAGTGGGGGACGGCGCGGTTTTTTTCGACTGTAAAGAGGACATTCTCATCTATAAGCCTGATGATTATACCCGCTTGGACGAAAGGTTTTTTACAGTACGGAAAGAGAAATATTTGTATCTGCCGCCCTATTTTACTTCGGAGGACGAGAGGACGGTTGCGGAATATGCGAATCGTTTCGACGGCGTGTACTGCGACGGCTACTACGGTTTTTTGTTTGCCAAAAAGTACGGCGTAAAACTCTTTGCGGGAACAGGTTGTAATCTATCGAACGCCGTTTCCGTTTGCGCCGCCGTCAGGGCGGGGGCAGAATATTTCGCGGTGTCGAAAGAACTCTCCCGCGCCGAACAGGATCGTCTTGCGGCGCGCGGCGCGTTTGCGCTTACGGCGGGGGAAATCAAAGTAATGGATCTGATTTATTGTCCTTTTTCACGCACCTGTAGCCGTTGCGACAGACAAAAAACGTATATAATGACCGATCAGGAGGGGCGAAAATTTCCGCTTAAGCGTTACCGTGTTTCAGGTAAGTTCTGTCGTTTTGAAGTGTATAACTGCGTGCAGCTATATGCAGACTGCGGAATGTGCGGCGAGCTGATTGATGATTCGCTTACGCGCGGCGAGCCGAAAAGCGCGGGCGGCGCGACTTCGGGTCATGCCAAAAGGAGCGTTGAATGAACGAATTGCATTTAAACCGTTTGGAACTGAATAAAATTTTATCCGCCGCCGCGGATCACGCGCGCCTGTCGGGAGGGAGAGAGCGCGTACTTGCGCTCGCGCCCGAGCGAGATCTGAAATCCGCGCAGGAAATATTATCGGCAACGGCGGAGGCTTATTTTTTGTTTTGCGAAAAAAACGCTCCGTGCGTGCTCTGGTTTCCGCCGTTGGGCGATCTTGCAGAGCGTGCGGAGAAAGGATCGGTGCTCGGCTGCGCCGAATTGGTCGGCGTAGGGCAGTTGCTAGACGCTGCGGCGGCATTGATCTCCGGCATTGAAAAATATTCGGGAGGCGAGACGCCTCGTTTTTCGGAGTTTTCTTCCTATCTTACGCCAGCTCCGAGATTTGCGAAGGACGTTTCGGAGAAAATAGAAGGTGAGAAACTTGCCGACTGCGCGTCGGACAGGCTGTATGCGATCCGCCGCGAGATACGTTCTTTGAACGAACGCATCCGCGCCCGTCTTTCCGCCTATCTTACGGGCGAAGAGAAAAAATATTTGCAGGATGCGATCATTACCGTTCGCGGCGACCGTTACGTGTTGCCCGTAAAAGCCGAATATAAGCGGAACGTCAAAGGATTTATTCACGATCGTTCGCGCGTTGGTGCGACGGTATTTATCGAGCCGGAAGAAGTTCTCGAGATGAACAACGAATTGCGTTCTCTCGAGCTTGACGAGCGGGAGGAGACGGAGCGAATTTTAGGGGAATTTTCGCGCGAGGTGGGGCGTATGCGCTCCGCGCTCGAACGCAACGAGCAGGTGCTCTACGAAGCGGATTCCTATTATGCGCGCGCCCTGTACGCAGACGCGATCCATGCAGCCCGTCCCGTTCTCAACGATCGCGGAATCGTGCGGATCGTCAAAGGCAGACATCCGTTGCTCGATGCAAAGACTGCCGTTCCCGTTTCGCTCGAACTCGGAGAAAAGTATGATTTTCTCGTTATCAGCGGCGCGAATACGGGTGGGAAGACGGTTACGCTGAAAATGTGCGGTTTGTTCTGCCTCATGGCGGCTTGCGGCATGTACGTTCCTGCGGCGGAGGCCCGGCTGGGAATTTTCGACGGCGTGTATTGCGATATCGGCGACAGACAGTCGATCGAGGAGAATTTGTCTACGTTCTCTTCGCACGTGCTCAACTTAAAGGAAATCGTTTCCGCGGCGGACGCGCGTTCGCTTGCGCTCATCGACGAGCCGGGCGGCGGCACCGATCCCGAGGAGGGTCAGGCGATTGCAAAATCGGTGATTATATCCCTGCTTGAGAAAAAAGTGCGAGGTATCGTCACGACGCACTATTCTTCGCTGAAAGAGTTTGCCTATGAGACGGAGCGGGTCGAGAATGCAAGTATGGAATTCGACGGGAATACTTACCGTCCGCTCTACCGCCTGAGCGTCGGTACGGCGGGTTCTTCCAATGCGCTCGCCATATGCGACAGATTAGGACTTCCCAAAGAGATATTAGAGCGTGCGCGCGACTATCTGAGCGACGGGGCGCGCGCGTTCGAAAACACCGTCCGCGCCGCCGAACAGAGCCGCATATTGACGGATGAAGCGCGCCGCCAAGCAGAAGAGGTGCGTCGCGAATGGGAAATGCGGCTTGACGCGCTTGAGAAGGACGAGCAGGCGTTTAAAAAAGAAAAGGAAAAATTTTTGCTTTCTTCCAAAGCGGAAGCACGCAGGATCGTAAACGAACGAACGGCGCGCGCGGAGGAAATTCTCGGCGAAATCGAAGAATTATTTAAAAAAGAATCTCTCTCCGAATCGGACGTAATCCGTGCGCGTACGTTAAAAAATCGGCTTGCGGATACCGCGCGCGAAAAGGAGGACGGGCAAAAGGTGCGTATGCTGCACGTCGATATCTCAAAGTTAAAGACGGGAGACAAAGTGTATGTCGCGGATTTTTCCGCAGAAGGCGAAGTGCAGACGGTACGGAAAGAAAAGGGGACGGCGGACGTACGCATTGGAGCGATTCGCGCAACATGCGCTGTTAAAGATTTGTATTTGCCTGACGGGAGACAAGAGAAAACACAGGAAAGGGGAAAAATCGTACGTAATCTTGCGCCCAAGATCCCCAAATTCGAATGCAATCTCATCGGCATGACGGTGCAGGAAGCGTTGCCCGAGCTGAATAATTTTTTAGACGGCGCGGTGCTTGCAAATTTCAAAACGGTTCGTATTGTCCATGGGATGGGAACGGGTAAACTTCGTCGCGCAGTGCAGGAATATCTGAAAAAAGATCGGAGAGTCGCGGAATACCGCCTCGGCGTTTACGGCGAGGGAGAATCGGGCGTAACCGTCGTCACGCTCAAATAACTTCGGGAATAATTTTATGCGTTCGCCAATAAAATGTGTTACTAGCGTTTTATGAGGTGATGCAATTTGAAAAAACTATCTTCCCGCGCCGTTATGGCGCTGACAAACGTATTTTTATTGCTCGTCGTCGCGATCATCGGCGCAGTGTGTTTTTTGCCGACGGTCGCGCCTGCCGCGGGAATTGAAAAACGCGTGCACTATCGCGGCAAAAGCGAGGACGGCGTATCTTTGATGTTTAACGTATATTGGGGAACGGACGAGGTGAAAAAAATCCTCGATATCCTTGACGAACATCAGTCCAAAGCTACTTTTTTTATCGGCGGAAGCTGGGCGGACGACAACGTGCCGCTCGTTAAGGAAATAGCCGATCGCGGGCATGAGATCGGCTCGCACGGATATTTCCATAAAGATCAGGATAAGCTGTCTTTCGAGGGAAATTATAAAGAAATTCAAACGAGCGCAGACTTTTTGGCGCGTGCAAGCGGAAAGGAAATCAAACTGTTTGCGCCGCCCTCGGGCGCTTATTCGGAGCAAACGGTGGACGCCGCGGAATCGCTCTCTATGCAGACGGTGCTCTGGAGTAAAGATACTATTGATTGGCGGGATAAGGACGCCGACGTCTGTTATCGCCGCGCAACGGAAAACGTTGAAGGCGGAGATCTGATTCTCATGCATCCAATGGCGCATACGGTCGAGGCGTTGCCGCGCGTCCTCAAAAGTTATGCCGAAAAAGGATTGCGGACGATTACGGTCGGTGAGAATATCGCATAAGAGAACGCAATTTTAAGATACGGAGGAAACACATGAAGGAACATGGTCGCGCCGTAGGGTTCGAAGCGGAATACGACAAGGAGAGCCGTATACTCATTTTAGGTAGTTTTCCGTCCGTCAAGAGCCGTCGGGTCGAATTTTATTACGGCAACGGACAGAATCGTTTCTGGCGTACCGTCTGCGGATTTTTCGGTGAAGAAATTCCCGAGGATACGGCGGGGAAAAAGGAATTTTTGCACCGCAGGCATATTGCGCTGTGGGACGTCGTTATGGCGTGCGATATCGTCGGCTCGTCCGACGCGTCTATTCTCAACGAAGAAATTGCGGATATTCCTGCACTGCTGAATCAAACGGGTATCCGAAAAGTTCTGTGCAACGGTAGTAAAGCTTACGAATTGTTGTGTTTGCATTTTCCCGAAATCGGCGTTCGGGCAATCAAACTGCCGTCCACTTCGCCGGCAAACCCGCGATTTTCTTCCGCGGTGTGGGCGGAGACGTTGGCGGCATGTCTGAATCAAGAATAACTAATAAGAAAAGAAGTAAAATAATAGATAGACGAGACGGTTGAAATTCGGAACGAATTGATTTCTTTGGATAAAACGTATACGGCAAATGCTTGCGCAGCTAAAAATTTTTTATATATAATATTATGGTCGAACAATATTTTTGGTTGAAAAATAGTTTGTTCGAGATACAAAAAGGAGAAAAACATGGTAACGACGAAGGTGCTTTCGAACGGAATAAAAGTAGTGGTGAAAAGAATGGAGGGGTTGCTCTCGGTGACGATGGGAATACTCGTCGGCACAGGCGCGGCTTATGAGCGCGACGATGAGGACGGAATTTCCCACTTTATCGAACATATGCAGTTCAAGGGCACGGATACGCGAACTGCGTTCGAGATTTCGGACGCATTCGATGCGCTCGGTACGCAAGTAAACGCATTCACGGGGAAAGACCTCACTTGCTATTATGCAAAAGCGACAAGCGATCATGCAAGAGAATCGTTTGCATTGCTTGCCGATTTGTTTCTTAATGCCGCTTTTCCCGAAGAGGAGATGGCGCGGGAAAAGGGCGTCGTCGTAGAAGAGATCAATATGGACGAGGATTCGCCCGAAGACCTGTGTCTTGACCTATTGGCGCGCGCCGCGTACGGCAATGAAAATTACGGGAGAAATATTTTGGGACCCGCCGAAAACGTGGAGAGATTTACGCGCGAAGATTTGTTTCGTTATAAAGCGGAACGCTATTGCCCCGAAAATATCGTCGTTTCTTTTGCGGGGAATCTTGACGAGTCGCTTGCGCTCGATCTTGCGGAAGAGTTTTTGGGCGGCATGAAAGGCAAGGCGTTTGTCAACAGGAAAAAGCACGTTCTGTATAGACACGGCAATTTGTTTAAAAAGAAACCCATCGAACAGGCGCATTTTGCGCTTTCCTTTCCGGCGATCGAACGCAACCATCCGGATTATGCGGCAACACAGGTAATGAACGTCATTTTGGGCGGTGGGATGAGTTCGCGGCTCTTTAAGCGCGTGCGCGAAGAACTCGGGCTTGCGTATTCCGTATACTCCTATCTGACGCACTACGAGGAGGCGGGTTCGCTCTCCGTATATGCGGGTGTAGGCGCGAATAAAGCGGAGGACGCCGTTGCCGCGGTGGTGGACGTTCTGAATAAGTTCCAGAAGGAAGGCGTTTCGGAAGAGGAGTTTAAACGCGGTCGCGAACAGCTCAAATCGAGCACGATTTTTTCGCAGGAGAATACCTCGTCGCAGATGCTCTTGTATGGAAAAAATATGCTGTATACAGGAAAAGTGTACGACTTTGAAGCGCGTATGGCGGAGATCGCCGAACTTAAACTTTCGGATATCATACGGGTAATCGGGAATAATTTCGATTATTCGCGCGTTGCGGTATCTTCCGTCGGGAATCTGAAAAAACC
The DNA here is from genome assembly GCA_910586985.1 of uncultured Christensenellaceae bacterium. Lineage (GTDB taxonomy): Bacteria > Bacillota > Clostridia > Christensenellales > Borkfalkiaceae > Gallimonas. The sequence goes on from CAJUKK010000008.1 coordinate 89,718, forward strand.
CGTCGAAATTACGTCACTGTGAAAAATGTTTTAATTTGCCAAAACAGGTTGACAAGATATTTCTTTTCGGTTAAAATATAGATACTTAATCACTCGGCTGAATTCGTCTGAATACGGCGGAGCACAATCACATTGTTTTGGAGGACTATTATGTTTGAGAAAGTTTGCGCAATGCTTGCGGATCAGTTGGGGATTCCCGCCGAGAGTATCAAGCCCGAGCAGGAAGTCGTAAAGGATTTGGGAGCGGATTCGCTCGACGTTGTTGAGCTTATGATGGCGCTTGAAGACGAATACGGCATCACTCTTCCCGAGGGCGAGGTCGAGGGAATCAAGACCGTGCAGGACATCGTTGACATGATGAACAAACTGCAAAAGTAAATTGTAGAAAACGCGCGCGACTGCTTTTGGGTAGCCGCGCTTTGTTTTTTGTGCGACGGTAATTCAACACGGTTACAGCGAGTTGCGCATAGCGGAAATGTTTCGAGACAAATTTGCGCAAACGAGAACAGGACTTTTCTGATAATATTTGCTATAATCGGAGATGCGAGGAGGAGAAATAAGTGTCGTTACAGCACATACAACAAGCAATTTGCTATATGGAGGAACATATCTGTGAAGATATAAACTATGCCGACGTTGCAAAGAGCGTTCATATGTCAAGTTACGATTTTCACCGCACGTTCAGTTTTATTGCGGGAATGACGGCGAATGAATATATCAGAAAACGGCGGCTTACTTTGGCAGCGCAAGAGCTTCAGACGACGGATATTTCGGTGCTTGACGTTGCATATAAATACGGCTATGAATCGCCGGAAAGTTTTTCTAAAGCATTTTCGCGGTTTCACGGCTCAAATCCCAGACGGGCAAAGAAAAATGGTGCAAAACTTCATTTATTTAATCCGCTCGTAATCAAAATTATTTTTGAAGGCGGTAGTATTATGGATTACAGGTTAGAGCACAGAGAGCGTCTTAAATTGATTGCATTGACGAGATCGTTTCCGAATGAGATCGTGAACGACGATGACGATCACAGTATTCCCGACTTTTGGACAGAATGTTCTGAGAAGAATCTGATTCAACCGATGAGATTGCTCCGTACCGAGGGCAAGAGGGATTTATACGGATTTTGCGGGCCGGTTAAGGAGAGCGAAACGCACTTTATTTACGGCATCGGCGTTTTAATCGACGAAGATACCGATATTTCGCAATTGGATCGGTTGATCAAAGAAGGGTATGGCATTTGGGAAACGAACCCTGCGGATTACGCTGTGTTTAAATGTTTCGGTTCGGACGGCAACTGTCTGGGAGAAACTTGGAGTAAATTTTATAAAGAGTTTGTTCCGCAAACTGGATATACGCAGACGGACGAAATAGACTTTGAAATCTATTTTGAAAAGGGTGAAAAAGATTTGTTCTGTGAATTATGGATTCCGGTTCGGAAGAATTGAACAGTAAAAAAAGAGATTGCATATGCAGTCTCCTTTTTTGTATCTTGATTGAGATATAATAATAAATTGCGCTGTTCAATGTGTTTTGAGAATAAGCGGGACTTGTCCCGTCATAGAATATTGCGTGAAGAAGTACCGCTCTCCGAGAAAAAAAATAAAACGGCGCGTGATTGTCGCCGTCATGGCGTTCCTCATTATCGGGATCGCCGTATTTATGCAATTTAACGTGACAAACGTGCTCATCTCGATTTCGGAAGCGACGATGCGTTCGATCACGACCGTTGCCGTCAACGACGCGATCTATTACACGCTGTCCGATCATATCCGTTATGAAGATCTTGTGAGCGTGGAACGTGACAACGCGGGGAATATCCGCGCCATTTCTTCCAACTCTTTTCAGATTAACCGCATTGCCCGCGACGCTGCGTATATGTCGCAGGAAAATTTAAAGAAAATGAGCGAGAACGGTATCGAGGTTCCGCTCGGCGCATTTACGGGCGTGGAGGCTTGGGCGGGATTCGGCCCGCGCGTCAACCTAAAAATAATTCCCATTTCCAATGTGGAATGTCGGTTTGTATCCGAGTTCGAAGGCGCGGGTATCAACCAGACCAAGCATTCCATTTATCTGGAAATCGTCGCCGATATTTCTATCATCATGCCTTCGAAAACGCGCAATTTCGCCTCTCTTACCGAGGTGCTGATCTGCGAAAGCGTCCTTGTCGGCGACGTGCCCGATACTTATTTGCAGGCCGATATTTTCGGCGGCAAGTATACGCTTGCGCCCAATCAGTAACAGGCTTTGATCACGGCGAGGATTTTTGCCGTTCCGCTTCCGATATCGCAATTGTCTATCGCCGTGCGCAGTACGTTGTCTCTTTGAACGGATAACAGTTCTTCCGGCAGCCGCGCGAGTTGATCTTCGCGGAGTAATTTGCATAGCCCGCGTTTTTCAAAGTACAGCGCGTTTTCGAGTTGGTCTCCCCGCGAACTTTTTTCGAGTGGGACGAAAAGCGTCGGTTTTTTTAACGCCAGCAGTTCGAATGCCGTATTGCTGCCCGCGCGCGATAGCGCAACGTCCGCGCATGCATAGACGCTTCCCATGTCAGTTTCAAATTCACGCTGAATAAGACCTTCGGGTGCGTTTTCGATCTTGTTTCCCTTTCCGCAAAGGTGCAGAACCGAAAAATAGGGCAGAATTTTATCGAGTTGGTCGAGCAAAGCCTGATTGATCGCTTTGCTGCCGCTTCCGCCGCCGAGTACGAGCAGTACGGGTTTGTTGCCCGTCAGTTCGTACTTTTTTCGCGCGCGCATTTTTTCGCCGCTTAAAATTTCGCGGCGGATCGGCGAGCCGACGTGTTTTCCGTTCGGAAAATTTTTTGCCGTTTCGGGAAAAGACGTGAGAACGTATTTGCATTTTTTCGCAATGAGTTTTGTGCATAGTCCCGCGGAAAGGTCGCTTTCGTGGGTGAGCACGGGAATGCGCAATTTGCTTGCAGCTTTGACGGCGGGATAGCTCGCAAACCCGCCTTTAGAAAAAACAAGGTCTGGTCTGATTTCAGAGAGGGTATGTTCCGCTTTTTTTACCGCCTTATGAAGAGAAAAGGGGATTCTTAGATTTTTAAGGGTGAAACTCCGCACGAGTTTCGGACAATCTACCCGATAAAATTCGTAACCTGCGCTCGTAACAAGTTCCCGTTCGATTCCGCCCGTTCCCATATATGATAGTTTGTGCGAGTACTTTAATTCGTTCATCAGTGCGAGATTGGGGACGACGTGTCCCGCGCTCCCGCCGCCTGTAAAGAGAATATGCTTCATACGCTGTTAGTATATTCCGTTTTTACATATTTGTTTCATCATTGCGGGAAAAGGTGCGGGGATTTTTAATTTACTATCTGGTCTTTAAATATGTGCAATAATCAAGCAGTTTTTCCCGATTTGTTTCGTTTAACGCGCGGAACGAAAACAGAATTTTTTGTTCCGATTCGCTAAGATCGCTCTCAACGTTGACGTTGCCGAAGTCGTCTTCTCTGCCAAGCAGATAATCCGTCGTACAGCCGAAACAGTCGGCAAGCGCGATAATAAAGTGCGCTTTCGGCTCGGCGGTTCCCTTCTCCCAATAATCGACCGATGTTTGCGAGCAAAGAATGCGATCGGCAAGCGCCCGTTGACTTAAATTGTTTTCCTGCCTGAGTTGTTTGATTCTGAGCATAATTTTTCTCCGATTATGGATAGTATAAAAAAAATTACTCAAAAACGCTTGACAAAGAAATATATTTCCTATAAAAAAGCAACATAAAGAAAAATATTTCTCACAAAGGAAAATTATGAGCAACTATATTCAAGATAATTTACAAAGCGACGAAGAAGTCTTAGTTTGTGTACAGGTAAGCATTTGGCGACTTCTTCCTGCGTTGCTTTTTTCAATCGTGATGATGGTAATAGGGATAGGAATTGTTGCGCAGGATGGAAACAGTGTAGTGTCGTTTATATTGGTGTTTATTCTTTTTATCGTTATAACGATTTCCGTGATGTTCGTTTATTTGCAGATTCGCACAACGTACCTAGTTATTACCAATAAGCGTGTGCTCGGCAAAGTCGGGGTTTTAAGAATTGTTACGATGGATATTCACATTGATAAAGTGGAGTGCGTTTCGTATAAGGCGGGTATATTTGGAAAAATATTTCATTTTTATACGTTGAAAATCAAAGGCGTTGGCGGAAGCGGTTGGAGATACCGCGGAATCAGTAACGCACGCGAGTTTAAAAATATGACAAACAATGCAATTGAATGTCATGCGAAAGAGGCACGCAGAGAACAGGCAGAACTCATTGTGCTTGCAATGAATATCAATAAATCTTAAAATCAATAAAGAAAAGAGCGTCGCCGAAACGAAGATCGGCGACGTTTTGTTAGAGAAACAAACAAGAAAAGTTCGCAATGACGAACTTTTTTTAAAAAAAGCCCTTTAAACTGTTGACAGAGGGGGGACAAAGTGCTAAAATGTTTCCAAAAGTTCGCAACAGCGAACTGTTTTTTGACCAAACAAGTTCGCACAAGCGAACTTTTAAAAAACCACATGGTTCGCATTGGCGAACCAAAAGGAGAAAAAATGCCGCTTATACTTGCGCCCATTGGGCAAGAGATGAGGATCGTAAGAATTTCGTCGGATGAAAAGACGAAAAAACATCTTGCCGATCTCGGAATTTTTGTAACTTCGAAAATTACGGTTCTTTCGTCAAACGGAGGCAGCGCGGTATGCGTCGTAAAAGACGGACGGCTTGCGCTGGATCGCAGCATTGCGTCGCATATCTTTGTGGCGTGACTTCACGAAATTTGTTCAGCGAACAAATTTCCGTGCGCGTAAATCATTTTTTGATCTTTACCGTTCTTAGCCGCATGCCCTTAATTGCCTTGAAAGACAACAAGTCAAAGGGGTTTGACAAATTGAGGCTTGAAGAGGTGAGAGTTGCGTTCTGCCGAGCAACCCTGTGCGCTGTCGGCGCAAGCCGAGCTGTGCGGAGAGGGATATAATACCCGCGGAGCGTGACCGAGACGGCGACTCCCTTGCGCCGTCGAGACAGGGAAATCTTTCCTCGCGAATAGTATTTTAAAACAATAATGCGGTGGAGATTTTCACTTCCCGCTATCCGCTCGCTGCCCGCCCAAAAGGAGGCAAGCTAATTCGAACGAATAGTTAGAATGTAAAGTAGAATGACAAATTAGGTAGTTCAACGATTCTCGCACGTGAATCGTGAATACGCCAAGAATTTTCAAGGCGGATTCATTCCGCCGCTTAAGAAAATTCACGACTTTAATAGTCACGACGTTTCTTTGCATTATGATGGGCGTTTCCTGTTTGTGCTGTAGCTCGCGGAGGCGCTAGCCTCTTGTGCCTAAGGGCGCGACAAACGCCGAGTATAAAGAAACGTGTGAATGAATAGATGGAGGTATACATAGAATATGGAAAAGACACTCGACACTTTTTCCGTCGGCGAAACGGGCACGATCAAGACCGTTTCCGGCGAGGGAAAAATCAGACGCAGACTCTTCGATATGGGAGTCACGCCCGGCGCGCAGGTGACGCTTAGAAAAAAAGCGCCGCTCGGCGATCCGATCGAAATCAATCTCCGAGGATACGAGCTGTCGCTCCGAAAAACGGAGGCGGCGTGCGTGCTTACGGAGGTGACAAAGTGAAAAAATTTGCCTTAGCGGGGAATCCGAACTGCGGAAAAACTACGCTTTTTAACCTGCTCACGGGGTCGACGGCGTACGTCGGCAATTGGCCCGGAGTGACGGTGGATAAGCGGGAGGGGACGTATAAACGCGGAGAAGAACCCGTATCGATCGTCGATCTTCCTGGTATCTATTCGCTTTCGCCTTATACGCCCGAAGAGATTGTTTCGCGAAACTACATACTCGACGAAAGACCCGATTGTATCATCAATATCGTCGACGCTACCAATTTAGAGCGCAATTTGTATCTGACGACGCAGCTCATGGAGATAGACGTACCCGTGATCGTTGCCCTCAACATGATGGACGCAGTGGAAAAGTCGGGGGACAGGATTGATGCAAAGGAGCTGGAGCGTAAAATCGGCGTGCCTGTTGCGGAAATCTCCGCGCTCAAGGGCAACGGAATCAAGGAACTGATGGACAGGGCGATCAAGATATCCAAACTGCCGCGCAAAGGAGAGACGGTACTTAAAAATTCGCCGATTGCGCATCTCATACAGGACGTTGCGATCGCGCTTGAATCGCAGAACGTTGCAGCTCCGCTCTTTCATGCAGTCAAACTTTCGGAGATGGACGAGATCGAAGCGGCAATGCACCCCGAGCTTATGCCAATGGTAGACAGATACAAGGAGACCTTTTCGGACGACACATTCGGAACGGACTTCGAAGCAATCGTTGCCGACGCGCGTTACCGTTATATCTCTGCAAATTATGCGTCTGTGTTTCGTAAGGAAAAGGGCGATCAATCGCGGCTCACTAAGTCCGACAAGGTTGACAGAGCGCTCACGCACAGGATTTGGGGGATTCCCATTTTTCTCGTTATTCTCTTTGCAATCTTTCACCTCACTTTCTCGGAGGATCTGTTCTACATCAGTGCGATGTCGGGCGGACTGCCAACATTGTTTGATTCGGTTGCAGACGGCGGACTTGGCATGGAAGAGAATGCGGGTACGACGTTGCTCGCCTGTTTTTACAACGGAGCGGTGTTCTCACCCGGCGTCATTCTCACCAATCTCTTAAATTGGGCGCTCGAATGGATCAACGTGCTTGCGGAGCTGTGCTGTGAAAACGCGGCGCCGTGGGTGGGCGGATTTGTTATCGACGGCGTGCTCGGCGGCTTGTTTGCGGTGCTCGGATTTTTGCCGCAGATTCTCATGCTCTTCCTTTTCTTCTCCATTCTGGAGGATACGGGATATATGGCGCGCGTTGCATTTATTCTCGATCGTATCTTCCGTAAATTCGGACTCTCCGGCAGAGCGTTCATGCCCATGATCATGGGATTCGGTTGTTCTCTTCCGGCTATGGTCAATACGCGTACGCTTGCAGACGAAAAGGAGCGTACGAGCACGATCCGCGTGATTCCGTTTTTTTCGTGCGGCGCAAAACTGCCCATTCTTACCGCGATTGCGGGCGGAATCGTCGGTTACTTCGGCGTGGGGAATGCCGACGTTATCACGTATTGCATGTATCTCGTCGGGATTATTACAGCGCTTGTCGCCGTTGTTTTAATGCGTTCGACGACCATGCGCGGAGAAGTCCCGCCCTTTATCATGGAGCTGCCCGCATATCATGCGCCCCTCTTTAAAGGACTCATGATCCACCTTTGGGATAAGCTCAAGCATTTTATTAAAAAGGCGTTTACGATCATTCTTGCCTCGACGATCGTCATCTGGTTTTTATCGTCCTTCTCGTGGGATTGGCGGTTTCTTGTCGAGACGCGCGTTGTGGACGGGGAAGAGGTTACGGCGAATTTCAGGATGAACGAAAGTATTCTGGGCTCGCTCGGCATGCTCATTCAGCCGATCTTTACGCCGCTCGGATTCGGGTCTCAGCTCGGCAGAGCCGCCGGCTGGGTGTTCGCGGTTGCGGCGCTCACGGGACTTGTTGCAAAAGAAAACGTTATCGCCACGTTCGGCACGCTTGCGTCATGTATCGCTGCGGGTTATATATCTACGGACGAGGGTATTGAGGAGGCGGTTGCCATGATCGGAGCTACGGGTATTACCGTGCCTGCGCTCATTGCGTTTATCGTATTTAATATGCTCACCGTTCCCTGTTTTGCGGCGTGCGCTACTGCAAAAGCGGAGCTTCCTAAGGGTAAGTTTAAATGGACGCTGTTATTTTGGCTTGCGACTTCGTACTTCGTGTCGGCGATGATCTATCTTATCGGCAGCTGGTGGTGGACGGCGTTTATCTTCGCGGTCGTGATCGCGGCGGCGGTAACGGGCATTGTGCTTTGGAATAAAAAACATCCGATGGCAAAGCGGACTTCGGCGGCGGAAGAAAGGATGCCCGAACTCTTTGAAGAGGCGGCAGCCGCAAAGGAGAAAAAATGACGGCAGTAGAAATTATTTTAATCGTTGTTGCGGCGGTATTCGTAGTCGGTGTTGCCGTGTGGCAAATTATTCGAAAATTGCGCGGCAAAAGCGGTTGCGGCTGTTCAGATTGCGCCGGTTGTAAGGCATGCAGTCGCGCTAAAAAGGATGAGAAAAAGTCTCAATCGAACGTATGATTGTAAAGAACAAGGACGCCCGACAGAGCGTCCTTGTTCCTTGTATTGAGATAGATGATTGTGTTTCCGATTAATGCGGTCAGTTGATGGTTTTTTTGGATAGCTCGTCGAACCCGAGGCTGATGAGAATAGCTCTGTCCACGCGGGACATGGTTGATTGCGGCAGCTCGCCGATCCGGGACATCAGACGTTTTTTGTCGATTGTGCGGATTTGTTCGAGCAAGATCACGGAGTCTTTTTGCAGTCCGAATGCCGAAGGGAGTTCGATATGTGTCGGCAGCCGCGCCTTATGGATTTTGCTCGTCACGGCGGCGGCGATTACAGTAGGGGAATATTTATTTCCCGTGTCGTTCTGAACGACGAGCACAGGGCGTACGCCTCCTTGCTCGCTTCCGACGACCGGGGAAAGATCGGCATAATATAGTTCTCCGCGTTTGATATTCATAACGTTCCTCTTCTGTGGGCGAAAGTTCTCTCCGCTATCAGTATATGTAACGGCGCGACTCCTTGCCCACCTTTCAGTGCGATTGTTGACTGCCGTGCGGGAATTTATTCCTTAAATTTTTATTTTTTTTTGTATTTCGATATGACAAAGCGAATGCGAACGTGTATAATAATTGTATCGGATATGGGGGAAGAATATATGGAACGTAAAACTTCCGATAATCGTTCGGGAAAGATTGCAAGCGTGATCGGTATCGTACTCAATCTTCTGCTTGCGGGCGGAAAAATTGCGCTCGGAGCGGTATTTTCGCTCGTGTCGGTCGTTGCCGACGGAATCAATAATTTAAGCGATTGCGGCGGGAGCGTTGTTTCCGCCGTGTCTTTTCGGATTGCGGAAAAACCCGCAGATAAAGAACATCCTTACGGACACAGGCGTGCGGAGTATATCGCCTCGATGATGATCGCGTTTATTATCGTCGCCCTTGCCGTGGAGTTTTTCCGCGAGTCGGTCGAAAAAGTGCTCGGCGGCGGCAGCACTGCGGGCGGGCTCGCCGTGTATATCGTGCTTGGGGTTTCGATTGCGGTCAAGGGCGGTATGTTCGTTTATTTCCGGATCGTCTCAAAGCAAATCAAATCGGATACGCTCAGGGCAGCGGCGGTGGACAGTGCGTGCGACTGTCTTGCTACTTTCGTCGTTATCGTCGGACTCATCGTGTCCCGTTATACGGGCGTGCCTGCGGACGGATATGCGGGGTTGTTTCTCGCTCTGTTTATCGCATGGGAGGGGATTTCGATCGTACGGGAGGCGGGATCGAAACTCCTCGGACAGTCGCCCGACGGTGCGCTTGTCGAGCACGTAAAAAGTATATTGTCCGTAGCGGAAGGGACGCTCGGATATCACGATTTGTTTTTTTTCAGTTACGGAAAGAATGCGGTATACGCGACCGTGCATATCGAAATAGACGAAAAATTATCCGCACGAGAATCTCACGAACGTATTGATGAAATCGAACGGGCAATATTTGCACGGACGGGCGTAAAACTTACTGCGCATTGCGATCCCGTCGATCTGAACGACGACGAAGCGTTGGAATTCGAGCAACGTGTGCGCGCCGCTGTCGAGGGAATGGTGGAGGGAATGAACGTGCATGATTTCCGCATTGTGCGCGGTTCGGTCAAAAAAGCGGTTTTTGAAGTGGGTATCCCGTTTTCATGCCGTAAGAGCGACGCCGAAATCGAAAACGACGTCGTTCGCGCGGTGCGCTTGCTTGGCGACGTTGAATCTTATGTTACGGTCGAGCGGGAATAAACGTATAAAATTCGGGCAGAGACGCGCCCGAATTTTTTCTTGCCGCGGCGCATGTTTCTTGTTGTCAAGCGTAAAAAAAAATGGTATAATCAAAATGTATGCCGTCATTTGAAGGAGAATCATATGTTGAAAATTGTTGTGGATGCAATGGGCGGAGACAATGCGCCCGTTGAAATCATAAAGGGCGCGTTGCAGGCTCTCGACGTAAGAAAAAATTTTGCCGTTATTTTTACGGGAGACGGAGAGATTATAAAAACCGAGCTTGCCAAATACAAATACGATAAAACGCGAGTTGAAGTCGTGCATTGTACCGAGGTCGTCACCAACGACGACGTTCCTACTTCCGCGGTTCGTTCCAAGCGGGACAGTTCTCTCGTGGTCGGCATGCGGTTGCTGAAAGAAAACGAGGAGGTCGGCGGATTTGTGTCCGCCGGTTCGACGGGCGCGGTGCTTACGGCGGGCGTTATGTTAATCGGTCGGATTAAGGGCGTTCTGCGACCCGCTCTCTGTCCCGGAATTCCCAATGTGCGCGGTTCACGCACGCTACTTTGCGATTGCGGCGCGAATGCGGAGTGCAAACCGCAATATCTGGCGCAATTCGGCGTGATGGCGTCAGCATATGCCAAAGCGGCGTTCGGCGTGAAAAATCCCAGAGTGGGACTGCTGACCAACGGCACGGAGGAGCATAAGGGAGACCCTCTGCATCAGGAGGCGCATCAGCTTTTAAAACAGCTGAACTGCATCGATTTTGCGGGCAACGTCGAGGGGCGCGACATAATGTACGGAGACGTAGACGTCGCCGTTTCGGACGGGTTCTCGGGCAATATCGCGCTCAAGTCTGTCGAGGGCTGCGGCAAGACGGTTGCCGCCGTTTTAAATCGCGAATTCCGCAGTTCGCTCGGTTCGAAGATCGCTTATTTGTTCGCGCGTAAACCGCTTAAAAAATTAAAGGGTATGCTCGATTATGCGCGGCTGGGAGGTTCGGTATTTTTGGGACTGAAAAAAGTCGTTGTCAAGTCTCACGGCTCGTCCAAGGCAAAGAGCATCTGTCCTTCGGTCGTACAGGCGGTGGATGCCTATAACAACCGTCTCGTTGAAACGATAGCGGACATGCTTGCGCAGACGGATTTTGCGGGAGTGCAGGACAATGCGTAACGGGAGCGAATGGACGGAAGAAATACGAAACGAGGCGGAAAAGATTCTCGGCTATCGTTTTAAAAATGCGGAATTATTGAAAATATGTTTTACGCATAAATCTTATTCGAACGCGTACGGTGGAAAAAACAACGAGCGGCTGGAATTTTTAGGCGACGCAGTGCTCGAGTTGTGCGTCTCCGAACAGCTTTTCAAGCGGATGGATTGCGACGAGGGAAAATTGACGGAACTGCGCCAACGGTATGTGAATAAAGATGCGCTTGAAACTGCGGCAAAGCGCGCGGGACTCATGCGGTTTATGCGTTTTTCGGGCGGAGAAGAAAATATTCGGGGCAAGACCGCATCCAATCTCTTCGAAGCGGTAATCGCAGGGTTATATCTCGACGGCGGTATGCGGCCGGTAATGGCGTTTCTGGAAAAATATCTCACCGAGGACGACACGGTAAATTATAAAACGCTTTTGCAGGAATATGTGCAGGCTAAAATCAAACGAAAACCCGAGTACTCCAAGGCATGTCTGAGAGCGGACGGAAAGTATTTTTGTACCGTAAGCGCTCTCGGGAAAAAGGGCGAGGGCGTCGGGGAAAGCATAAAGGAAGCGGAGACTGCCGCGGCGGAATCGCTTTACCATAACCTTATAAAGGGGAATCAACTGTGAATTTTAAAGAAATCCAACTTGTGGGGTTTAAGTCTTTTGCAGATAAGACCTCGATCAAATTTGACGACGGAGTTACGTGTATCGTCGGTCCGAACGGGTGCGGAAAGTCCAATGTTGCGGATGCCGTTCGTTGGGTGCTCGGCGAGCAGTCGGCAAAGACGTTGCGCGGTTCTAGCATGCAGGACGTTATATTCGGCGGCACGCAGACGCGCCGCCAGCTCTCTTATTGCGAAGTAACCTTAGTTTTCGACAATGCCGAGCGTTTGTTCGATATTGAGTACGAAGAGGTTGCAATGACGCGCCGTCTCTACCGTTCGGGCGAGAGCGAATATCTTTTAAACAAACAGCCTTGCCGACTCAAAGATATCGTTGCGCTTTTACACGGCGTGGGAATCGGAAAAGAGGGATATTCGATTATCGGGCAGGGTAAGGTCGAGCAGATCATGAACGCAAAACCGGAGGATCGCCGCGCTATTTTCGAAGAGGCGACGGGCGTTATGGCGTTTAAGGCGCGTAAGGGCGAGATTGAGCGAAAACTTGAAAATGCGAAGGATAATTTAACTGTTTTCGTGCAGCGCATGGATGAAACGGAAAAACAGTTGAAACCGCTCGAACGTCAGGCGGAAACGGCGAAGAAGTTTCGTTCCTATTCTGAAGAACTCAAGTACGAAGAAGTGAATACATATCTTTTGCGCTGTGAAAACGCCATTGTCGAGACCGACCGTTATCGCGGAAGAATGCAACGGGCAAGCGAAAGGATCGGGCAGATCGACGATGAACTCGTTAAAGTCAACGAAGAGGAGACAAGCGTTCGCGAAAGAATATCTTCTTCGGACGAGGAACTCAAAGACCTCAACGGAAAACGGCTGAAGTACGAAGTCGGACTCGAACATAAGAGCGGCGAGGCGCGCCTGATTGCCGAGCGTATCCGCCGCTATGGCGACGATTTGAGAAAAGCGGGCGACAACGTGGCTTATGCGCAACGCCGTTCCGCAGAACTCGATCAGGATATCACAGGATATATCAAGCGCACGGAAAAGAATGCGCGGCGCATGGACGAGCTTGGAACGGAGCGCGCGGCGCTCGTGTTAAAACTCGAAGAGGCGGACGCACGCGTTGCTGCTTATGAGAACATCGCAAGAGAAAAGCGCGAACGCGAGCTTTCTTCGGTGGAGGATCTTTCCAAAGTGCGCGCCGACCGCGGGAAACTTTCGGCGCGGAGAGACGCCGCAAGCGAACGGATAGAAGAGGTACGCAATGCGATTGAGAAGGAAGAGTCCAAATGGCAGGAGTTTTCCGCGCAATTGACGGCTTGCGTTTCGGAGACGGAAAAGACGGAGGAATTTTTAAAACAGGGCGAGGAGAAACGTGAGACGCTTGCGGAGGAGATACGTGATCTTTCGCTCTCCGAGCAGAAGATATCGCGCGAAGTTGCCGAGTGCGACCGTTCGATTTCCAATCTGAAAAACAACCTCGAAATGTATCAGGATCTTAAAAACCGCTTTAACGGTTATAAGGATTCCGTCCGTCGTTTACAGCTTACGGCAAAGAACGATCCGGCGCTCGGCAGTCGTATCAAGGGCGCGATAGCGGATATCGTATCGACGGATCAGAAGTACGAAGTCGCCATCGAAACGGCGTTCGGCGGCGCGATGCAGAATCTCGTCACTGCGACGGCGGACGACGCGCGTTATCTCATTGAGTTTTTAAAACGCTCGGGCGGCGGTATCGTAACCTTCCTGCCCGTGTCGGCGATGCGACCTCATTACAATTCGCGCGAGATCACCCATGCTTTGAGAGAAACGGGCGCATTGGGACTTGCGGACGAGCTTGTAAAATACGATCCTTACTACGATAATATTATTAAGAATTTACTCGGGAATACGCTTGTTTGCGATACGATCGCAAATGCGACGGCAATCGCTAAAAAATTCCCCCGTGCCTTTAAGCTGGTCACGCTCGACGGCGACACGATCGCAACGAGCGGCGCGATGACGGGCGGTTCGCGAAGAAGAGACAGCGGAAATTTACTTGCCGGCGAACGCAATATTCACGAATGCGAAGAGGGAATCGCACTTAAAACCGCTACCATGGAAAAGCTCAATAAGGCGCTTGCGGAGCGCGCTGCAGAGCGCGCCGCCGCGGAGGAATCGCTGGAACGGCTGAGAACGCAATTGCAGGAGAGCAGTGTTTCGCTTGCCGCGCTCAGACAGAGAAAGAGCGCGCTCGAAGGGTTGATTGCGGATACGGAAAAGGACTTAAACGATTACAGACTTCTGCTCGATACGCTTACGAATACGGTAAACAGCCTTGAGAACGAATATCTGTCCTCGTCTGAAAGCGAGGACGTGCTCAATAAGATTCGTTCCGCCGCGGCGGAAGAACTCTCGGCGCAGAATGCGGAGGCTGAAAAACTCAGGGCGGAGCTCGGGAAACTTCGTGCGCGCAGTCACGAGCTCGAAATCGAGATCGCACGGCTCACGGCGGAAAATGCGGCGAACGTGCGAAATAAAGAGGATGCCGAGCGCGAAAAGACGAACGTCCTCGAACAAGTGGAGCGCACGCGCGCGCAGATGGCGGAGACGGAGACGCTCATTCAGCAGTTAAAACGGGACGAAGAACTTGCCGCGCTCTCTAAGGAAGAACAGGAACAGGTTGCTGCGATACGCGCGCGGATTGCCGAAGTGGAAGAGGAAAAACGGACTCTCAGCGAACGTCAGGTAGAGATCGGTAAGAGCAAAAACGAATTTCTTTCCGAACAGCAGACGCTCAGCGATACCAAGTATAAGTGCGAGGTGGAGATCACCAAGATCGAAACGGGTCTCGAAAACTGGAAACAGCGTATTTCCGAAGCGTACGATCTTACGTATGAGACGGCAAAGGAATTGCGCGACGAAAATTACGATATAACTCAGTCATATGCCAATATCAACAGTTTAAAACACAAAATCGCCGCGCTCGGGCCGATCAACCAGAATGCGGAAGAGGATTACGACAATCTGTTTACTCGTTATTCTGAGATGCAGACGCAGAAAAATGACCTCGACAAGGGCATTCTCGATTTAACGGGCGTATTAGACGAGTTAAAAGGCGAGATGCAAAAGAAGTTTGACGAAGGTTTCAACGCCATCAACAGTAATTTTACGCATATCTTTAAAGAGCTGTTCGGCGGCGGCAAAGCGGAGATGCAGCTAGATTACGAAAACTGCGACGATCCGCTCAATGCGGGTGTGGAAATCGTAGCTTGTCCCCCCGGGAAAAAACTTACCAAAATTTCTCTACTCTCGGGCGGAGAGCGTGCGTTTACGGCGATTGCCATTTTGTTTGCCATCTTAAAATCGCGTCCTATGCCGTTCTGTATTCTCGACGAAATCGAGGCGGCGCTCGACGAGGCGAACGTAGACCGTTTTGCGAAATATTTAAAGAAATTTTCCAAAGAGACGCAATTTGTCGTTATCACGCACAGAAAGCCGACGATGAATCAGGCGGACTGTCTGTTTGGCGTAACGATGGAGGAAAAAGGCGTTTCGAAAATTGTTTCGGTAAAGCTTTCTGAAGTTGAAGCAAAACTCGGCGGCGATACCGTGATTGCATAAAGGGGAAGAAAATGGGACTTTTCGGTAAAATAAAAAACGCGCTTAAAAAGACAAAAGAGGGCGTTTCGCATAAAATGCGTCAGCTCTTTTTAAAGAATAAGATCGGCAACGATTTTTACGACGAGCTGGAAGAAATTTTAATTTCAGCTGACGTTTCGGTGCGCACGGCAGAAGAGGTTGTGGAGCAGGTAAAGGAGGAGGCGATCGGCAATAAAGTCAAGGACGAGGCGTATGTTACCGATCTTCTCAAAGATATTCTGGAAGATACGCTTAACGAAGCTCCCGTACCTGAGTTCGAATATCCTTGCGTCATTATGCTTGTCGGCGTAAACGGCGTCGGCAAGACGACGACGGTGGGCAAGGTGGCGAATTACTTTATTTCGCAGAAAAAGACGGTCACCGTTGCGGCGGCGGATACTTTCCGCGCGGCGGCGATCGATCAGCTCTCCGTCTGGGCGGAGCGGGCAAAGGTGCGCATTGTCAAACACGAGGACGGAAGCGATCCGTCCGCCGTCGTATTCGATGCAGTATCGTCCGCCAAAGCGCGCGGCACGGACGTTGTGCTTGTGGATACGGCTGGGCGGCTGCATGTAAAAGAAAATCTTATGAACGAGCTGAAAAAGATGGACAGAGTCGTTTCCCGCGAATATCCCGAAGCGGCGTTCTATAAATTTCTAGTGCTCGATGCGACGACGGGACAAAACGCTTTTTCGCAGGCGCGGGTATTTAACGAGGCTGTCGATCTCGACGGCATTGTGCTTACAAAACTTGACGGCACGGCGAAAGGCGGCTTTGTTTTTTCGCTCTGCGGAGAGTTAAAAATTCCCGTTGTGTTTGCGGGAGTCGGCGAAAAGATCGACGATCTTGAACTATTTGATGCGGAACAGTTTGTAGAGGGATTTTTCTGAGTTTTTGTTTGGATGAATTTATTTTGGAAGAACGTTAAAACAAATTCATCGGGGATTATAACTTTTTTGTTGTAATTAGAGTCTTGCAACGGAAAAACACGTTTTCCCTTGCAAATATTCATTGATAACGGTTCGTCTCAGCGAAACGAAGTGAGCTGCTCCGCTGCGCTTGTAGTCGGCTGAATATTATTCTTATCGAACAGGAGCAACGTATGAAACGGGAGAGTCTGCGAAACTTTTTCAAAGCGTACAGAGTCGGTTTTGACCTCTGGGCAATCGTATTGTTTGCAATTATCATGTTGCCGAATATTATTGCTCTTTGCATACCCGAATTTCAGGCGGGATTAAACACGGATACGGGCGCGCTTGAAATTTCGGCAACCGTCTTTCAGGTTCTCTTTGTGGTACTTCTTGTTTTTATTGAGCGCAAAGGGGAACAAAGGTTGAATTTTCGTTCGCCGTTGGTCTCTGTTTGCGGACTTGCCGTTCTTGCCTATTACATTGCGTGGATTTTCTTTTTTTGTTTTTTTCTGAATGCGGCGGTGTATCTCTCGTTGGCGATTTTTCCCTCTGCGGCGTTTCTTGTATTTGAGGTCGAGCGTAAAAATTGGTTTGCGTTCGTTCCTACATCGGTGTTTGCGATCTTGCATCTCGTATCGAGTTGTATTGCATTTTTGATATAAATTAAGGTTTATTTGCTTAAAATATTTATCGGGTCAGGTAAAAACACTTGACCCGATGATTTTTTTTTGTTATACTCTATGGGTAAAGTAAATTTACTTGACGGGGCGCATATGCAGGATTTGCATTTTTTAAGGCTCTGGGATCTCTATAACGGACTTTTGACGGAGAATCAACGCGAGATCACGAACCTCTACTTTAACTGCGATTTATCGCTCGCGGAGATTGCCGAGGGCAAGAACGTTACAAAGCAGAGTGTGTCCGATTGTTTGAACAAGTGCAAAAAGCAGCTTGAAGATTACGAAAAGAAATTGCATTTCGGAAGAACGCTGACGGAAAATAGCTTGACCGCATCCGTTCAGATGATTGATATCGAAAAGTGGGCGGAACGTATTAAAGCGCGTCATCCAAAGCTGAATCGGGAAATTGCGGAGCTGGAAGAGATTTTAAACCGAGATTATACCGCAGAAGTACAAAAGACAATCGAGAATAACGAGGAATCGCTCCAAAAAGGGGAATAGAATATGGCATTGTTCGGGTCTCTTTCCGAAAGGCTCAATCACATATTTTCCAAGTTGACAAAGCGCGGTAAACTAACCGAGCTCGAAATCCGTACGGCAATGCGCGAGGTGCGTATCGCATTGCTCGAAGCGGACGTCAATATTAAAGTCGCCAAACAGTTTATTGCCGAGGTATCGGAAAAAGCGGTCGGTCAGGAAGTACTCGATTCCCTCAATCCCGCACAACAAGTCATTAAAATCGTAAACGACGAACTGATTGCGCTTATGGGATCGGGAAATGCGAAGCTCGAAGTTTCGCCTAAGCCGCCGACAGTTATTCTCATGTGCGGACTGCAAGGCGCGGGAAAGACGACTCTTTGCGGAAAGCTTGCGGTTCAGCTTAAAAAACAGGGTAAGCGTCCGTTGCTCGTCGCATGCGACATATACCGTCCCGCGGCGATCGATCAGTTGAAAGTCGTTGGTGAACGCGCAGGCGCGGAGGTGTTCGAAAAAGGGACGCAGGCGCCTTCTAAGACTGCCAGACAAGCGGTGGAATATGCAAGCAAAATGGGGTACGATACGGTCGTGATCGATACGGCGGGTCGACTTCATATCGACGATAAGCTCATGCAGGAGCTGGAAGAGGTAAAAAAAGCGGTCGATGTAACGGAGATTTTGCTTACGGTCGATGCGATGACCGGTCAGGATGCCGTCAACGTGGCGCAAACGTTTAACGATCGTTTGGGTGTGACGGGCGTAATTCTTACCAAGCTCGACGGCGATACGCGCGGCGGCGCGTGCCTTTCGATCAAAGCGGTTACGGGCAAACCCATAAAGTTCATCGGCGTGGGTGAGAAACTGACCGATCTGGAACCGTTTTATCCCGATCGTATGGCATCGCGGATATTGGGCATGGGTGACGTTCTGTCGTTGATTGAAAAGGCGCAGGAGGCGGTTTCCGAGGCGCAGGTGAAAGAAATGGAGCGCAAGATGCGCGAAAGTTCTTTTACGCTGACCGATTATTTGACGCAATTCGAAACATTGAAAAAAATGGGCGGCGCGTCCGCGCTCATGGGAATGCTCCCGGGAGCGGGAAAACTCAAGCTAAAAGACGGCGACGTGGATGAAAAGCGTATCGAACGGATCAAGGCGATTATTCTTTCGATGACGCCGCGCGAACGGGAGAATCCGCAGATTATCAACTCTTCGCGTAAACGCCGGATTGCGCTTGGCTCAGGTACGTCGGTGCAGGATATCAATCAATTGTTAAAACAGTTTGATCAGACCAAACAGCTTATGAAACAGCTGAAAGGCGGAAAAGGGAAGAAACGCTTGCCGTTTTGATAAATGTAGCGCGTACTCAATTATTACAAAATCGATAAAAAATAAATTATTTTATAAAGAGGTAAAAAGTTATGGTAAAAATGAGACTTGTGAGAATGGGCGATAAAAAGTCCCCCGTGTATCGCATCGTAGTTGTTGACGCGCGTAAAGCGGCAACGGGCGAGTATATCGAAAAGATCGGTTTTTTCGATCCGAAAACCGAACCCGCTACACTCACGCTTGATGTTGAAAAAGCAAAAGATTGGCTTGCAAAGGGTGTTCAACCCACCGAGACGGTTAAGAATCTTCTCGTGAAGGCGGGCGCGCTCGAGCAGTCCAAAAAGCTTAGCCCCGCTAAGACCAAGACGAAAAAGAAGAAGTAATCTGATACTTTGCTCCTTTTTCCAAACACACCGTAAACTATAAGGAGAATGATAATGTTAGATTTGATTAAGTATCTTGTGGAACAATTTGCCGAGGATCGTTCGAATATCGAGTATAAAGTGGAAGAAACGGACGATGCAGTCAACGTAACCGTACTTTTGTCCGATTCGGATATGGGTAAAGTAATCGGTAAACAGGGCAAGATCGCAAAAGCTATGAGAACGCTTGTACGTGCGGCGACTCCGCGTGATTCCAAAAAGTATAACGTGGAAATCAAAGAACACGGCGGCGAACAGGCATAAATGTCTTTCGGCACATATGAAAAAGACGGAATTTGTCCGTCTTTTTTTATTGTATAAAGAATACCACGCGATAGTCGCGTGGTTAAAAATAGGCTTA
>CAJUKK010000009.1 GCA_910586985.1 uncultured Christensenellaceae bacterium
AGAGGAAAGCTGCGGAAGAGATCATAGAAGAATACCAGAATCTCGATTTGTAAGAGAACGAGGTAAAAAATCACGCTGGCTTTAGACAGTAGTAAAAAGGAACGATAAAACAACCCCCGCGGGAATTTCCCGCGGGGGATTGTTTCAAGGCTAATGAAAAAATTGCGATCGAAATCGTATAGAAATATATGTTTTTTGTCCAATCGGTATGTCGCGCTTGACTTTGATATTGTGATTGGTTATAATGAAACTGTTGAGGAATTTTGATAAAATATAATGTTTTGGAGAAAACATATGAAAGTTAATGTAAAAATATTATCCCCTAATGCGCACTTGCCGACTTACGGCTCGAAATATTCGGCCGGCGCGGATCTCTATGCTGCCGAAGGTGCAGAAATCAATGCAGGCGAAACATGTTTTTTACATACGGGAATTGCAGTTGAGCTTCCGATCGGTATGGTCGGTCTTGTATATGCGCGCAGCGGTCTCTCTTGTAAAAATGATCTTGCTCCCGCCAACAAAGTGGGTGTTATCGACTGTGATTATCGCGGCGAAATTATGGTTGCACTTCACAATCACGGCAGGGAAAAACGTATAGTTGCGGCAGGAGATCGTATTGCGCAACTTGTAATTGCGCCTTACTACGTTGCGGAATTTTGCGCGGCGGAAGAACTTTCCGACACAGTGCGCGGCGAGGGCGGATTCGGCTCTACGGGGAATAAGTGATATGAGAATGCGTAGAAAACGCAACCTTGAACCGCGCATGGATGCATGCGCGGATATTCTTGTGGCGCGCGGCAGACCATGCCTTAATTTAAAAGAAGCGGCGGAAAATTATCGCGCGTTGATCGATGCGGAAAAAATATTCGGAAACTGCAATCCTGTTCATTTGGAAATCGGTTGCGGGAACGGCGGTTTTTTAAAAGAGGTTGCCCGACGCAATCCCCAAATTAATTTTCTTGCGGTGGAGGTTTGTTCTAATGTAATTCTCACTGCAATGGAAAATGTGAAGGCAGCAAAACTTACTAACGTTCGATTTTTAAACATTCCCGCAGAGACGCTGGAATGCTATATAGCGCCCCATTGCGTGGAAAGGATTTATTTGAATTTTTCAACGCCGTTACCTGAAAAGGGGCGGGAAAAACAGCGGTTGACCTCGTCGCGCTTTTTGGCTATCTATAAGACACTTTTAACAGAACACGGGGAAGTTTGGCAAAAGACGGACAGCGAACAGTTTTTCGATTACTCTTTGGAACAGTATACTGCAAATGGATTTATCGTAAAAGAAATAACGAGGGATTTACATCACAGCGAATATGCGTTGGAAAATGTTGTGACCGAGTACGAGGCGCAGTTTGCGGGGAGAGGATTACCGATTTACCGCGCGGTTGCCATTCTCGAATGAGAGGAATATATGGATTTGCATTTTCATATGCCGACGGAGATATTTTTTGGGCGTGATTGCGTATCGGCATACGGGGAGAGGCTTAAAGCGCTCGGGCACAGTGCGCTCATTGTTACGGGGAAGTCCTCCAAGATAAACGGAGCGCTTGGCGATCTTTGCATTGCCCTCGATAAAAACGGACAAACGTATACGGTTTTCGACCGTGTAAAACCAAATCCGACGATCGCATGCGTTAGAGAAGGAATTGCACTTTTAAAAAGTGCGAACGCAGATTTTATCGTAGGGCTTGGCGGAGGGTCGCCCATGGATGCGGCAAAGGCGATTGCTTTGCTTGCAGTGGCAGACCGTGCGGACGAGGACGTTTTTTCGGGCGGATACGGGATTTACGCGCTTCCCATGGCGCATATTCCTACGACGGCGGGTACGGGCAGCGAGGTTACGCCCTATGCTATTCTTACAAATGATGTACAAGAAACAAAGACAAGTATTACAAGTCCCGCGCTTTTTCCCAAGTTTGCTTTTCTCGACGGAAAATATTTAAAGAACGCGCCGCGTTCGACTCTGATTTATCCGGCGCTCGATGCGTTTTCTCATGCCGTAGAGGGGATTTTATCGCGTAAAGGTAACGAAATTTCAAATAATTTTGCATGTGAAAGTTTAAAAGTACTCTATCCGATTCTCAAAAAAATGTCCGTAACCGCGCCGATTGAAAACGATTTGGACGCTTTGCTCTATGCTTCCATGCTTGCGGGAATAACGATTGCACAATCGGGTACGACGGCGGTTCACGGAATGGGATATTATCTTACTTATTTTTACGGGATAGATCACGGCAGAGCAAATGCGTTGTTGCTTGGCGAGACTTTAAAGCTTTGTAAGAAAAAAGACGTCTCTTTGCTCGGCAAGATTGAGGATGCCTGCAAAGAGAGCGCGGATGAAATATGCGTAGTGCTCGACCGTCTCCTCGGAAAACGCGAGGATATTCCCAAAGATCGACTTCTGGATTTTGCAAAACATTCGGTTTTTAATAAAAATATTAAAAAATCAGCCTATGAACCTACTCCCGAGGAGATTAAACACATTTATCTGCGTTCTTTTTGTAAGAATGATTGACAAAATATGGACGAAGATTTATAATGTGTTACGGCATAAAAAGACGCATACTATAATAAATTAAACAAGAGAGGACGAACATGGAGTGGCACGAAACATTATATAATGTGCTCACACAAATTAACAACGTGGTTCTTATTTGTATCGGAATCCCGTTTATGTTGCAATTTTTATTTATGTTGCTTTCGTGGCTGCCCAAGAAACAGTTTAAAAAGAGCGATAAAAAGCACAGAATTTGTGTGGTTATACCGGCGCATAACGAAGAGGACGTTATTTACGACACCGTAAAATTGCTTTTTGATAAGCAGACGTACCCCAAAGAGCTGTTTGACGTTTACGTTGTGGCGCATAACTGCGATGACAGAACGGCGGAGCGCGCTCGCGCCGCAGGTGCGACGGTTTTTGAACTGAACGATCCCGATCCCTCTCATAGGCGCGTGTCGTACGCTCTCAAACATATCTACGACAAGGTTTTGGAGACGGGGATCGAATATGACTTTTCCATCCGTCTCGATGCGGATAATCATATCAACGATGATTTTTTCTCGCTTATGAACGACGCTTTTGCAAGCGGAGTCAAAATTGCCCGTCCCTATGAATCGGCGCTGAACATGACCCAGAATCAGTTTACGCGCGCTTGCGGACTATATTATATTTTTGATTCGCGTTTTTCGAGCCGCGTTCGCGAACGATTGCATCTCGATGCGCACGTAAACGGTCCCGGATCGCTTACAGATATGAAAATAATCAAAGAGATCGGCGGTTACGATACAAAGAGTATCTGCGAGGATACGGAGTTCTGTTTTAAGCGCATGCTCGACGGATATCGCTGTCACTTTGTCGAAGATGCGGTCGTGTATGAAGATTTGCCTTCGTCGTTTAAAGATACGCTCAACCGTAACAAGCGAATCGCTTCGGGAAACGTACGTCTGCTCGGTCGTTACACGTTGCCGATGTTGTGGAACACCGTTAAGCAATTGCGCTTTTCGTTTATCGAGCAGATTCTCACGTATATGTTCATGATTATCTGTTTGATCCTCTGCACGTGGCTTCCCGGTTACTATATTTATGCATTTACCTATCTGGGCGTAAACGGTTATTTTACAAACGATGCCGTAGCGGCGGCAGGACTTGTCGGTCCCGGATTCTGGCAGTTATTGCTCATAGTCGGCGCGGCGCTTGTGTTCCTGTTCTTCTTCGTCGGATTGTTGCAGGGGTTTGTACTCGTGTTATGCGACTATAAAAAGATGGGCGCCAAAAAGCGCAGAGAGCTCTTTTCCGGCGTGCTGCTGTTTCCCGCGTTCACGGTTGTATATTGTATAACTATGGCGATCGGATTGTTCAGTCGTCCCAAATGGAATAAGATTAACCGCAATACGGGCGGTACGTTGCCCGTTTCGTCGGAAGAAACAGAGCCTCTGGAACAGGAGGCGGCTTTGGATGATGGTTCCGGCAAAGAAAAGTCAGAATAAAAATTAAAAAAATCATTTGATTGCTTGACAATGCACGGCACATTTGTTACAATCACCATGTAAACTTAATATACGCCTAAAAGGGAGTAGAAAACGTTTTTGCAAAACGTGCGTTGTTCGTCAATACGTTATCTTAAGATATCCGGAGACGCTTAAATTTCGAGACTTTTACTGAATTTTTTCAGTAAAAGTCTTTTTTTGTGATGAAGACGACGGCAGAATCATATTTTATCGGCAGAGTGAGAATTAAAAAATTTCGGGGAAAGTATGTTTATTAATATTCTGTTGCTCATATTGGGCATGGCGCTGCTTGTAAAAGGGGCGGATTGGTTTGTCAACGGATCGAGTGCGATTGCAAAGGCGTTGAGGATACCTCCGCTCGTGGTCGGACTTACGCTCGTGTCTATGGGAACGAGCGCGCCCGAGGCTTCGGTGAGTATTCATAGCGCGCTGAACGGCATGAGCGATATGAGCATCGGGAATGTAGTCGGATCGAATATATTTAATACGTTGCTTATTCTCGGCGTCAGTTCGATCATTGTCCCGCTGTCCGTCAGTAAAGAGATGAAAAAATACGACGTTCCCGTAATGATCGTCATATATGCCGTTCTTATTTTGTTTTCCTTTGTGATTACGCCTTTTCGGTTGGATATTTACGAGGCTGTAACGATGCTCGTAATTTTCATCGGATATACTGTATTTTTGATTTTGCGGACAAATCGGGAAAATCAGAGAAAGAAAAAGAGCGGACAAATTTCCGGCGAGCAGAGAGCGGAGAGTAATGCGAAACCGCTATGGCTGAGTCTGCTTTTTGCCGCTGTCGGACTTGCGGGGATTATATTCGGTGGAAATATTGTCGTAGACAACGCGGCGGCGGTCGCAAAGGCTCTTGGAATGAGCGAAACTTTGGTCGGACTTACGATCGTTGCGGTCGGTACGTCTCTTCCCGAACTTGTTACGAGCATCGTCGCTTCGATCAAAAAAGAGGATGCGATTGCGCTTGGCAACGTTGTCGGATCGAATATTTTTAATATCGTTTTTATTTTGGGGTTGTCTTCCGCAATTTCTCCGCTAACGTTTGATCGTACGGCGATAACGGATATGGCAGTAATGTTCGGATCAGGTTTGCTCGTAATGATAATTGCGCTTATTGGAAAAAAAACGACGCGCATACAGGGAATTCTGATGACGTTTTTGTATATCGCTTATTTTATTTACATAATTATCAGAAACTAATTTTATACAGGAGATTATATGAATATTGCAATGGTGGTAACCTCGGTATTATCGTTGATTGCAGGCGTGGGAATATTTCTCATCGCCTGTACGATGATGAGTTCCAATCTGGAGTCGCTCGGCAGCAAAAAGCTGAAAGCGTTGTTTGCAAAAACATCGAAAAGTAAACTCGTGGGCGTGGGGGTAGGCGCGGCGACGACGGCGGTAATACAGAGTTCGAGCGCGACTTCCGTTATGGTGATCGGATTTGTCAATGCGGGAATTATGACGCTGGCGCAGGCGGCGACTGTTATATTCGGCGCAAATATCGGAACGACGATCACAGGGCAGCTTGTTGCGCTCGGTATGTTCGGCGACAGCGCGATTTCCACGTCGGTCATATTTG
This sequence comes from uncultured Christensenellaceae bacterium, assembly GCA_910586985.1. GTDB lineage: Bacteria > Bacillota > Clostridia > Christensenellales > Borkfalkiaceae > Gallimonas. The sequence continues at coordinate 5,612 of CAJUKK010000009.1, forward strand.
CGACGTTTGCGGGGATCGGAGCGTTTGTGCTTACCTTCGCAAAAAAGGATCGAGTGCAAAAAATCGGCGGAATTATGGCGGGTTTCGGTATGCTGTTTGTCGGACTTTCCGCAATGAGCGGCGCGATGGCGTTTTTTTCCGAATTGGATTCCGTAAAAAACTTTCTTGCCATGTTCCGTAATCCGTTGCTGCTTGTTCTGATCGGCGCAATACTGACTGCCGTTGTGCAAAGTTCCTCCGTTATGACTTCGATGACGATTACGATGGTCGTAACCGGATTGATTTCTCTCAATCAGGGAATTTATATCACGATGGGAGCAAATATTGGAACTTGCGTTACCGCGATGATTGCGGGACTCACGAGTACGAAAAACGCTAAGCGCACGGCTCTCATCCATCTTATTTTTAATGTGAGCGGCGTTGTCGTGTTTTTGTTGATTGGCTTATGTCTGCGGCTCGGAGGCATCGATTACGGCTGGTTATTTACAAAAATATTTCCGCATGCGCCGCAGATTCAACTTTCCATGTTCCATACGATATTCAACGTCGCCACCGTCGCACTTGTTTTACCGATGACGAATTGGCTTGTAAAACTCGTTGAAAAGATTGTGCCAGACAAACAGAGCGGCGATGAGTTGAGAGGGGAGCCGCGTTTGCGCTTTGTCGAAGAGCATATGCTGAAAAATCCGCCCGTTGCTGTACAGCAGATCAAATACGAAATTATGGGTATGGCGAAATTGTCCATAACGAATTTTGATATTTCAGCCGATTTGGTCTGTACGCTCGACGGAAAGAGGGCGGAGGAATTTCAGCGTAACGAAAAACAACTGAATTTTATCAACGCCGCGCTGGCAGGTTTTATTGCAAAATTGTTGAAGTCCGAGCTGAGCGAGAGAGACCGTATCTATCTTACCACGGCATTTCGCTCAATCACGGACTTAGAGCGCGTCGGTGACTATGCGGAAAATATGATGGAATATGCGGGAAAACTGACGGATGCGGGTGCGGCTTTTTCCGAAGATGCGAAAACCGAGATCGTGCAATTGCAAAATATGATTCATTCGCTGTTCGGGTTTGTAATGTCGGCTTATGAAAATTGCGATAAAACTTCTCTGAAAAAGGCTTATGAAATAGAGGAAGAAATCGATCGTTTTACAGCGCGGATGGCGGAGAATCATATCGTGCGGCTGAATGAGAACGCCTGCACGCCCGAAGTCGGGGCGCAGTATCTTTCGCTTTCCGCAAATGTCGAACGGATTGCGGATCACTATATCAACGTTGCTAAAACCATTCTGATCTCTTGACGATATCAAAAAACGACGCCGTAAATTTAGCGGCGTCGTTTTTTATCAATGACTCAATTTTATATTTACAGGACTTTTAACATTTGCGATACGTAGTTGACGGGGATTAGCTCTATTTTATCTTTATATTTTTCGCACGCCTTCATGTTTTTTGCGGGCAGGATCACTCGCTTAAAACCCATTTTTACACATTCGTTAACGCGCTTGTCTGCAAAATTCACACCGCGGACTTCTCCCGTCAATCCGACTTCGCCGAAGACCGCCGTATACTTATCGATCGCGGTCATCCGTTCGGCGGAGACAAGCGCGGCGCATACGGCGAGATCGGCGCTCGGTTCGTTGAGTTTGATACCGCCCATTGCGTTGAGGTAAACGTCCTGCGTGCCGAGCGCAACGCCGCATCGCTTTTCGAGTACTGCTATGAGGACGACGAGGCGGTTAAAATCAACTCCGAGCGACATTCTGCGCGGCAAGCCGTAGGCAGTCTTTGCGATCAGAGTCTGAATTTCTACCATCATGCAGCGGTTTCCCGTCTCGCTTGGAGTGACAACCGCACCTGCGGCAATTCCGCGCGTGTCGGATAGAAAGAGGGCGGAGTAGTCCGAAAGTCCGTAAATGCCTTCGCCCGTCATCTCGAATACGCCGACTTCCTGAACCGAGCCGAAACGGTTTTTTACGGCGCGCAGAATTTTAAAGTTCTCCGTGCGTTCGCCCTCGAAATAGAGCACCGTGTCCATGATGTGTTCGAGCACTTTCGGTCCCGCCAGCGTTCCTTCTTTCGTAACGTGTCCCACAATAAAAAAGGTAATGTTTTTTGATTTTGCAATGCGCATGAGGCGCGACGCGCACTCGCGCACTTGCCCGACGCTGCCTGCCGCCGAGGTAAGCGCATCGGTATATACCGCCTGTATTGAATCGACGATTACATATTCCGCACCCTCGAATGCCTCCTCCGCACTGTCGATATTCGTCTCGTTCAGGAGCAGCAAATTATCCGAATTGAGACCTAATCGCTCGCAACGGAGTTTGACCTGCGAACAGCTCTCTTCTGCGGAGAGGTATAGAACTTTATGTTCTTTTGCAAGATGTGCTGCAACCTGTGTGAGCAGAGTTGATTTGCCGACTCCCGGATCGCCGCCGACAAGCACGAGTGACCCGCGTACGATTCCTCCGCCGAGTACGACGTCAAGCTCGGATATTCCGGAGGGAGTACGTTCGTATTTTTCGTAAGCTATTTGCGAGAGGGGAACTGCACGGGACTGAACAGCGTTTTTATATCCTCCCGATTTTTTTGCAACGGGCGGGGGAGCGATCGTTTCCTCTATAAGAGAATTAAACTTTCCGCAACCCAAACAGCGCCCCAGCCACTTGGGCGAGGTGTATCCGCATTCGGAGCATACAAATTGTGTGTTGGATTTTGCCATTTTCTAATCCTTATTAACTTACTTCAAATATTAACACTTTGGAGGGAGTGCCGTCGTAGTAATCTTCATTGCCGCGAATGATTTCAAAGCGATTGCCGGAGACTTCGGCGGCGATTTTTTGCCAAAAAATCTCACTTCCCTTGTTCTTCGGGTGATATTTGATTTGCCAAATACCCTTGTAGTGTTCAAACAGCATCTTCATGACGGCTGTTCCCACGCCTTTTCTGCGATACTGATAGGCAATAAAAAATTCAGCGATTGCCCAGTCAAGCGGCGCCGGACCTTCCGCGCGTTTAAAAACAAGTGCAAGTCCGGCAAGCTTTCCGTCAACATATATAAAATAAGGAATGCGGTTTTCATCGGTAAAATAGCTGTCGTTATGGCTATCGCGAAATAGTCCGGTATCGTCGAAGGGGAGTAAGTCGTATTGAGAAAACTCATAGATGTGTTTCTCCATGAGGTTGTTTAAGGTATCCTTTTGATTTGCCGTAACGATTTTTAATTGAATCTCCATATTCATGCTCCTTTGAGTAAAACCATTGCATAGACGGTAATGCCTTTACCTTCGCCGATATAGCCGAGTTTTTCGTTCGTGCCCGCTGCAATGCCGATTTGAGAGAGGGGAAGAGACAACACTTCCGCAAGGCTACTCTTCATAGGTTCGATGTAGGGGGAGAGACGGGGTTTTTCCGCTAAAATCGAAATGCTTACGTTGCGCGGTTTGAGTTGTTGTTCTTTGACGAGACGCATAACTTCGGCAAGCAGCTCCATGCTGTCAGCGCCGCGATATTTTTCGTCTGTATCGGGGAAGTAATAGCCGATATCTCTCAGTCCTGCCGCAGAGAGGAGCGCGTCCATGAGCGCGTGAACGAGTACGTCTCCGTCGCTGTGCGCCTTTAAAGCTCGTTCCGAAGGAATGCGCGCACCTCCGAGTGTGATAAAGCCGATTAGCGGCGCGCCCTCTTTTTCCGAATAAAAAGCGTGCGTATCCACGCCGAATCCGACGCGCTCCGTAATGGAGAAGTCCTCCGCAAACGTCAGCTTTTTATTTTTGACATCTCCCACAAACAGGCGGGGCGGCTCTATGAATGCGGCATATACGCCGCTCTCGTCCGTAAACGTATTTTGAGCCTGTATTGCCTGCTCGTAGGCGGCAAGTAATTTTTTCGTTTCGAATCCCTGCGGGGTCTGGACGGTGTATATGGTTCCGCGGTCGGGCACGGAAAGAATTTGGTTCGCTCGTGTGAAAACGACGGTATCCGTTGCGGGGAGCGCGCAAACGCCGCTGCCGTAGTTTTTTACGCTATCGATACAGTCGCGGATGATTTGTTCGGTAACGAAGGGGCGCGCCGCATCGTGCACGAGTACGATGTCGCTGCGCGCTTCTTTTAACGCATGGTAGACGCTTTCGCTCCGCGTATTGCCGCCGCGCACAATACGCGCGTTTGGAAAGGGGGAGAGAAGGGCGTTGATTCTCTCTTCGTCTTTTTCTGTGACCGTTACGAGAATTTCGTCGACAAACGGCGCAAACGCGGAGAGAGAATAGGAAAGTACGGGAAGTCCGTTTAATTCCCGCAATATTTTATTTTCGTTAAAACCCGTGCGTTCGCCCTTTCCCGCCGCGCAGATAATTACCGTCATCATGTAAACTCCTTTTTTAAAGTCATTCCGAAATGACTTCGTAGAGCGAGTTTGCCTCGTCCTTTTTTACCGTCTCCTTAATTTCGAGCACGCGGAATTTCAGCGAACCCGCTGCAAAAAATATTTCCACCACGTCGCCGATTTTCAGACGATAGGACGGCTTGACTTCCTTGCCGCCTACAAAGATTTTTCCCGCTTCCGCAGCCTCGCGCGCGACGGTGCGGCGTTTTAAAATGCGCGATACTTTTAAGAATTTGTCGATTCTCATAAAATTTCCCAAAAAACAAAAAAAGTTTCGATTATGCTGCAAAAAGAGTTTGACATCTTTTTACAATCGGACTATAATAATATACTGTATCACTATATCATAATCGATTTTTGCGCCCATTTTAACGCAATAATCGCGATAAACAGTGTTATTTTTTCCGAATCTTTCCTTATTATAGCGCATTTCAGGGCAAAAGTAAAGGGGCGGGCACATAATTTTTGAAACGTTTTGATTTTTATCGATGAAAAGATATACTCGGTAGATCGCCGTGATATAAGAATAATTTAAGGAGTTATTTGACGAATGAATTTACCCATTCACAAGTACGGTAAAACCGAACGCAGAAAATTCGGTAAGATCAACGAAGCGATCGACATTCCCAATCTCGTAGAGATTCAGAAGGAAAGTTACGATGCGTTTATCGGCGAGGGTATTGCCGATATCTTCGAAGATTTTTCGCCCATTACCGACTTCAGCGATCACTTCGAGCTCTATTTTCTCGAACACCAATTCGGGGACAAGCCTAAGTACGACGAAAAAGAGTGCCGCAACCGCGACGCTACTTATGCGCTTCCGCTCCGCGTAAAAGTCCGCCTTGTCAACAAAGTCAAGGACGAAATTCTGGAGCAGGACGTATTCATGGGCGATTTCCCGCTCATGACGGAAAACGGCTCGTTCATCATCAACGGCGCGGAGCGCGTTATCGTCTCCCAGCTCGTCCGTTCCCCCGGCGTTAACAACATTGCCGAGACGGATAAAGCAGGCAAAAAGATGTACGAAACGACCGTGATTCCCAACCGCGGGGCATGGCTTGAATTTAAGCAGGATTCTCAGGGAGTTCTGTGGGTGAACGTCGACCGTAAACGCAAGCTTGCGGCGACCGTCCTTTTGCGCGCGCTCGGCTACGGTTCGAACCGTGCGCTCGAAGAATTGTTCGAGGGCAATAAGATGATTGCGGCGACGATCGAAAAGGATACGACGCGTTCGGAGAGCGACGGACTTATCGAACTTTATCGCCGTCTGCGTCCCGGCGAAGTTCCTACGGAAGATTCCGTTCGCCAGCACCTCAATAATCTGTTCTTCGATCCGCGCCGTTACGACGTGGTAAAGGTCGGGCGTTATAAATTCAACAAAAAACTCAACCTTGCTTACCGTCTGCCCGGTTGCCGCGTCGCAGACGATATCGTCAACCCCGAAACGGGCGAAATTATGGCGCAGAAGGGCGAGACGGTTTCGGAAGAAAAGGCGCGCGAGATTCAGAATGCGGGCATCAACGAGATATTCGTTCTCGTCAACGACCCCGAACAGGGAGAGATTCGTCATAAGATCATCGCAAACAATACCGTTGATTTCAGCGCGCTGTCCGACAAAGATCCCAAGGCGTACGGTTTGTTAAAGACCGTTTACTATCCTAATTTTGTTTTCAGTAAGCAGATCGCCGAGGAGTGCAAAGAATTGTCCGTTGAAGAAGTTGCGGACAAATATCTCGAAGAGATCAACGCTATTTATTATACGCACGAGACCGCGCCCGAGGCGGACGAAAAGCAGGAAGAGAAGAAGAACCGCGAAAAGCGCAAGGACAACCGTTTAAAATTTGTCGCAGCATGTAAGCTTTTCCACGAACTTCTTGTCCGCGAGGATAATGCAAAGTCGGATAAACCGCTTACGATCGACGAGATCAGCCGTAACGCTTACGGGCTTACGACGCAGGAGAAAAAGGCGATTAAACCGCTTGTCGAAAAGCTCAATCATAAGTGCATTACGGTAGACGATATCGTTGCGTCCGTTTCGACCAACCTTGATCTTCAATACGGGATTGGTTCGATCGACGAGATCGACCACCTCGGCAACCGCCGCGTCCGTTCGGTGGGCGAGCTGCTCCAGAATCAGCTCCGCATTGCGATGGCGCGTTTGGAGCGTCTCATCAAAGAGCGTATGGCGACGCAGGATCCCATGGAGGTCACTCCTTCGGGACTCATCAACGTTCGTCCGATTTCTGCGGTTATTCGCGAATTCTTCGGCTCTTCGCAGTTGTCGCAATTTATGGATCAGACCAACCCGATTGCAGAACTCACGCACAAACGTAAGCTCTCCGCGCTCGGCCCCGGCGGTTTGAACAGAGACCGCGCGACTTTCGAAGTCCGCGACGTTCACCATTCGCACTACGGACGTATGTGCCCCGTAGAGACGCCCGAAGGTCAGAACATCGGTTTGATTTCCTCGCTCGCGACGTTCAGCAAAGTCAATGAATTCGGCTTTATCATGTCGCCGTACCGCAAAGTGGATAAAGAGACGGGAATCGTTACCGATCACGTGGATTATCTTACGGCGGACGAAGAAGATAAATACGTCGTCGCGCAGGCGAACGAGCCTCTGGACGAAGAGGGACATTTTGTAAACGAGCGCGTCGGTTGCCGCTTTAAGGAATTGATTACAGAGCTTCCCCGCGAGCGCATCGACTACATGGACGTAAGCCCGAAACAGCTCGTATCCGTTGCAACGGCGCTCATTCCTTTCCTTGAAAACGACGATACGATCCGTGCGCTCATGGGTTCGAACATGCAGCGGCAGGCAGTTCCGCTTCTTACGACGGAATCTTCGATTGTGGCGACGGGAATCGAGGCTGCAATCGCGCGTGACTCGGGCGTTATGGTGCGCGCCAAAGAGGCGGGCGTTGCAACGGCTGTGTCTTCCGATTCGATTACCGTCCGCGAAGAGAGCGGTTTTGAAACGCAGTATCCTTTAAAGAAATTCGAACGTTCCAACCAAGGAACGTGCTTAAATCAGCGCCCGATCATCTCGACGGGCGACAGAGTGGAGAAAGGCGAGGTAATCGCCGACGGTCCTTCCACCAAAAACGGCGAGCTTGCGCTCGGAAAAAATATACTCGTCGGATTCATGGAGTGGGAAGGATATAACTACGAGGACGCTATCCTCATTTCCGAAAAGCTCGTGCAGGACGACGTGTTTACCTCTATTCATATCGAGGAACACGAGACGGAGGCGCGCGATACGAAACTCGGTGAAGAGGAAATTACGAGGGATATTCCCAACGTCGGCGACGACGCATTGAAAGACCTTGACGAAGACGGTATCGTCCGTATCGGCGCGGAGGTACAGAGCGGCGATATTCTTGTCGGTAAAGTTACCCCCAAGGGCGAGACGGAGCTTACGCCCGAAGAGCGGTTGCTCCGCGCCATCTTCGGCGAAAAGTCGAGAGAAGTCCGCGACACCTCTCTGAGAGTTCCCCACGGCGAGGGCGGTATCGTCGTAGACGTTAAAATTTTCACGCGGGAGAATAAAGACGAACTGTCTCCCGGCGTCAACAAGCTTGTACGCGTATATATTGCGCAAAAGCGTAAGATTCAGGTCGGAGACAAGATGGCGGGACGCCACGGTAACAAGGGCGTTATCTCCCGCGTATTGCCGCAGAGCGATATGCCTTTCCTTCCCGACGGAACGCCCCTTCAGATTCTTCTCAATCCCTTGGGCGTGCCTTCTCGTATGAATATCGGACAGGTGCTTGAAGTACACCTCGGCTACGTGTGCCGCCAGCTCGGCTGGAAAATCGCAACGCCCGTATTCGACGGTGCGACGGAGCGTGATATCGAGCAGCTTTTCCGCGAGAACAATCTGTTCAATCCAGACGGCGTGGTAGACGGTAAATTTCAAGTATTCGACGGCAGAACGGGCGAAGCGTTTGAAAATCGCGTAACCATCGGTATCATGTACATGATCAAGCTCATTCACCTTGTCGACGACAAGATCCATGCGCGTTCGATCGGGCCTTACTCGCTCGTCACGCAGCAGCCTCTCGGCGGTAAGGCTCAATTCGGCGGTCAACGTTTCGGAGAAATGGAAGTATGGGCGCTCGAGGCATACGGCGCGGCGCATATTCTGCAAGAAATTCTTACCGTCAAGTCGGACGATATCGTCGGCCGTGTTAAAACGTACGAGAGTATCGTTAAAGGAAACAATATTTCCGAGCCGGGGATTCCCGAGGCGTTCAAGGTGCTCTTAAAAGAGTTGCAGTCTCTTGCACTCGACGTTAAAGTGCTCACCGAAAACAACGAGGAGCTTATTATCCGCGAATTTGAGGAAGAGGACACTTCAAGCGAATCCAAAAAGAGTTCGTCGTTTGCGGAAGAAGAGGAATTCGACTTTGGCATGGACGAGGACGAAGACGAGGACGAAAGCATCGGATCGCTGTTCGACGACGAAGGCGACGATGAGGACGACGCGCTCTCCATATTCGACGATGCGGGCGACGACGAGGATTTCCTCTCGGACGATCTTGCGGGAGACAAGGACTTAGAGGACGACGATATGGACGACATCGACGAAGACGGTTCGTTCAGCAAGCTCTTCGACGACGATGAGGACGACGATAACGGCGACCTCTTCGGCGGGGACGAGGAATAATACGGGGAGGCAGAGTATATGTACGAATTAAACGATTTTAACTCCATTCAGATCAGCGTGGCATCTCCCGAAAAAATCAGGGAATGGTCGTACGGCGAAGTTACCAAGCCGGAGACGATCAACTACCGCACGCAAAAACCCGAGCGGGACGGCTTGTTCTGCGAGAAAATTTTCGGGCCGACCAAGGATTGGGAATGTCACTGCGGAAAATACAAGAGAATCCGTTATAAGGGCACGATTTGCGAAAAGTGCGGCGTAGAAGTTACGCGCGCAAAAGTCCGCCGCGAGAGAATGGGACATATCGAGCTTGCCGCTCCCGTCTCCCATATCTGGTATTTCCGCGGCGTACCGAGCAAGATCGGACTTCTGCTCGATATGAGTCCCAAGCTTCTCGAACAGGTTATTTACTTTGCGGCGTACGTCGTGCTCGATCCGGGTACGACCGGTTACGAATACAAACAGGTTATCAACGATAAGCAACTTCGCGAACTTGAAGAGACAATGGGGGATTCCTCTAAAACGGGACTCAAAGTCGGCATGGGCGCGGAGGCAATCCGCGAGCTTTTGATGGCAGTCGATCTCGATAAAGAGAGCGAAGATGCAAAGACGATTATCGCCAATAACCAGACGGGCGCAAAGCGCGCGAAAGCAGTCAAGCGTATCGAGATCATCGAGGCGTTCCGTAAAAGCGGAAACCGTCCCGAATGGATGATTCTCACGGTGCTTCCTGTTATTCCGCCCGATCTTCGCCCCATGGTACAGCTCGACGGCGGCAGATTCGCATCGTCCGATTTGAACGACCTTTACCGCCGCGTTATCAACCGCAATAACCGCTTAAAGAGAATGATCGAGCTTGGCGCGCCCGAGATGATCATCAAAAACGAAAAGCGTATGTTGCAGGAAGCGGTGGATGCGCTCATTGACAACGGCAGAAGAGGAAAACCTTTGAGCGGTCCCTCCAACCGCGAACTCAAATCCCTGTCGGGGTTGCTCCGCGGTAAGCAAGGACGTTTCCGTCAGAACCTTCTCGGAAAGCGTGTCGACTATTCGGGACGTTCGGTTATTGTCGTCGGACCCGAGCTGAAAATTTATCAGTGCGGTCTTCCCAAGGAGATGGCGATCGAGCTTTTTAAACCGTTTGTTATGAAACGCCTTGTCGAGACGAATAAATGTCATAATATCAAGAGTGCAAAACGCACGGTCGAAAAGGGAAAAGATTTTGTTTGGGACGTTCTCGAAGAAGTCATCAAAGAGCATCCCGTGCTTTTGAACCGCGCGCCGACACTGCACCGTCTGTCTATTCAGGCGTTTGAACCCGTTCTCATCGAAGGCAGAGCGATCAAAATTTCGCCCCTTGTCTGCGGACCTTTCAACGCAGACTTCGACGGCGACCAGATGGCGGTTCACCTTCCTCTTTCGATCGAGGCGCAGGCCGAGGCGAGATTCCTCATGCTTTCCGCAAATAATATTTTAAAGCTTGCGGACGGCAAGTCGGTTATGAGTCCGACGCAGGATATGATTATCGGCGCATATTATTTGACGATTGTGCGCAGGGAAGAGGGTTACAAATATGACGAGCTCGGCAGACTTTCGCCCGAGGGAGAGGAATATTTCCCGCCCGTATTCTCGTCGTTTGACGAGGCGCTCATGAGCTATCAGCTCAAAAATACCCACTGTCAGGATGAAATTTACGTACGCCGCACGGTTGAGCTTCCTGCAGGCAAGTTCGACGGACTTGAACTTCCCTATGAAGTGACGCTTGCGCGCGACAATATTGTTCCCAATAACGGATTGCGCGGTCGCGCATACGTCACGCGCGACGCTCTTACGGGGGCGATGAGCGTAACGGGCGTTGTAAAAACAACTGTGGGCAGAATCATCTATAACGAGAATATGCCACAGGATCTCGGCTTTGTTAAGCGTGAAAAACCCGAGGATTATCTTAAACTCGAACTTTCCACGGAATTTATCAGTTCGATCAAGGGTTCGCGTGCGCTTGGTAAAAAGCATCTTTCGAAAATCGTCGAGGCATGTTTCAAAACGGGGTATGCACCCAAGGCATCCGCCGTGCTCGATGCGATCAAGGAACGCGGATACAAATATTCGACGATCGCCGCTTTGACGACTTCCGTATTCGATATGAAGATTCCTCAGGAGAAGAGCGGAATTGTTGCTGAGGCGGAAGAGGCGGTTGCAAAGATTTCCAAGAAGTATGCAAGAGGTCTGTTAAAGGACGAGGAGCGTTACCATGAGGTTATTACCGTATGGGACGACGCTACGGACAAGGTTGCAGGTCTTTTGAAAGAGCAGGGCGCAAGAGAAAAGTTCAATCCCATCTGGATGATGGCGGATTCCGGCGCGCGCGGTTCGATCGACCAGATCAAGCAGCTTTCGGGCATGCGCGGACTCATGGTCGATCCGCAGGGTAAAAAGATCGAAGTTCCTGTTAAATCGTGTTTCCGTAACGGTCTTACCGTTCTCGAATACTTTATTTCTTCGCACGGCGGTCGTAAAGGACTTGCGGATACGGCGCTTAAAACGGCTGACTCGGGTTATTTGACCCGCCGTCTCGTAGACGTTTCGCAGGATGTAATTGTTCGCGAATATGATTGCTATGCGGGTAAGCGTCCTCGCGGCACGGTCATGAAGGCGATTTACGGCAATAGCGGCGAGCTTATCGAATCGCTCGAAGATCGTCTTACGGGAAGATTTACGGCAGAGGACGTGATCGATCCCGAGTCGGGCGAGATTATCGTACCTTGCAACGAGATGATTTCCGAGGCGAACGCAAAGCGTATTGCCGCAATCGGGAAATTCAATAACGACGGCGTTTCCGTTCGTTCCATCTTCAATTGCAACACGCGTTTCGGCGTCTGTGCAAAGTGCTATGGTAAGAACATGGCGACGACGTTGCCCATCAAAGTCGGCGAAGCTGTAGGCGTCATTGCGGCGCAATCGATCGGCGAGCCCGGTACGCAGCTCACCATGAGAACGTTCCATACGGGCGGTATCGCTGCAACCGGCGATATCACGCAAGGTCTTCCCCGTGTCGAAGAATTGTTTGAGGCGAGAAAACCCAAGGGCGTTGCGACGATCTGCGAAGTGCAGGGCGTTGTATCGATCGACGACAGCGATAATATGAAACACATTATCGTGCGTGAAGAGGGAACAAACGAGCTTTTGAAAGAGTACGTTCTTCCTTTCAATGCCGAGCTTAAAGTTAAAGACGGAGACAAAATCGTCCCCGGAGACATGCTCAACGCCGGTTCCGTCAATCCTCAGGATATTATTCGCGTACAGGGTGTTAAGGGCGTTCAGGATTATCTGCTTGAACAAGTGCAGTCGGTTTACCGTTCGCAGGGTGTTGACGTAAACGACAAACACGTGGAGATCATTGTTCGTCAGATGTTGAGAAAGGTCAGAATCGAGGATGCGGGTACGACGGAGATGCTCCCCGGACAGCTTGTCGACATGTTCACCTTTGAAGAACAGAACGAAAAGACGATCGTGGCGGGTGGCAGACCTGCAACGGCAAAGCGTGTGCTTCTCGGTATAACCAAAGCGGCGCTTGCAACCGATTCCTTCCTTTCGGCGGCGTCTTTCCAAGAGACTTCGCGCGTTCTTACCGAGGCGGCAATTTGCACCAAGCGCGACCCGCTCATCGGACTCAAAGAAAACGTCATCATCGGTAAACTCATTCCCGCAGGTACGGGTATGAAGGAATACAAAAACGTCTCCGTTCAGACTTCGAGCAGCATTCACGACGTTCTTGACGAAGAGTTAGCCGTTGCTGAAGAACAGGCGTAAAAGCAAAAAAAAAGCGAATCTAAGAATGATTATAGCGAAAAACCTCTCCTTTCACGGAGAGGTTTTTTGATTTTATTTGTTTAGATGTTTTAATACTATTTTAATTAAAAATAAAAAAGTTCTTGAAATTCAACGCAAAGCGTGATATAATAAAAATATAAAATATCCTAAGGGGGGGATTAATATGAAAAAAGTTGTATCCTTATGTGCGGCGGGCGCGGTAACCTGTGCGCTCGCGCTCGGTGCGGTCGGTTGCGGCGGCGCGGATGAAAAGTATCGTCTTTACTCCGATCCTATGCTCACCATCGAGGCGTCTGCTCTTGACGATATGGTAGATATTTCGGATATGCTTTTTGGGCTTTTTCTCGAAGATATCAACTATGCATCCTATGCGCTTGACGATAATCTGGTTGCCAACGGCAACTTTGAAGCGCTCGGCGATCGTCCGAACGCGAATAATTTCGGTCAGAATTGGCGTGCGTACGGCGGAGGAACAATGTCGATCGGTTCGGAGGACGGTCTGTTCGCCGACCATGAAGCGTATCACAATGACGAGCTTGAAACGGACGTAAATCCGCATTATGCGGTTGTCTCCGTAAGCACTGCCGGCGGCGGAATTATAAACGAAGGATATAAACAAATTCCGATCGCAATGCAAAAAGGTGCGAAGTATAAGTTTTCCGCATTTATAAAGTCTCCGAAAAAGTCTGCCGAGATGACGGTGAAGGTTGACGACGGTACAAAATCTTATCTTGAAGAGACAATACAGCTTTCCAAAAGCAACGAGTGGATCAAATACGAACGCACCGTAGAAGGGTTGGATACGGGAACAAAGGGACTTGTGCTCAAACTTTCCTTTGATACGGCGGGCGAATATTTGGTGGATGCGGTTTCGCTTGAAACAACGGATTCGACGGTTGGCATCAAAAATTATATCTACAATGCGATCAAAGATATGACGCCTAAATTTATGCGCTTTCCGGGCGGTTGTATTATCGAGGGCGATGCAGGCAACGGCGGCGCGGATACCAAGGAGATTTACGATTGGAAAAATTCCGTCGGCGCGGTACAAACGGGGCGTAACGCAGGAGACGATACCATTCCTGCTTTTACTTATCAGTTGAATACGGACGGCGCGACAAAGGAAGTGACCACATACGGAGAGTGGGCGACCCGTACGAACAACTACGATCTTTGGGGTTACAATATGGACTACGGTCTGGGATTTTATGATTACTTTTTGCTTTGCGAGAGTATAGGTGCAAGTCCCGTTCCCATTGTCAATTGCGGCTATTCCGATCAGGGCGGCGCGGCAAGCGGCGCGGCGTTGATTCTCAACGGCAGACACGGGCAAAAGGTGGAAGACTACGTTCAGGACGCGCTCAACCTGATTGAATTTGCAAACGGCGCGACTTCGACGAAGTGGGGGAAACTCCGCGAGAAAATGGGGCATCCCGAACCGTTCGGTATGAAGTATATCGGTATCGGAAACGAACAGTTTTTTCAAACGTATATCGACTGCTACGAACAATTTCTTGTTGCGTTTAAAGCGGCGCAAAAAGAGCATCCTGAAATTTACGGCGGCGTTCAGCCGATCGTCGGAAACGGTCTTGTATTCAGCGATTGCGAATATGCGCCGAACAGCGCGAATCTTGCAAATGTTGCGGCTAAAGCATATATGAATCGGGGCGGTATCGAAAAAATCTCCGAGTACGGCGTGGTAGATCATCACTATTATATGGGATATACCGATTTCTTCCATTTTGCCGCGCCTGAGTATTGTATTTACGATATGTACTCCCGCGATGAAACCATAGGTTACAAGGTGTTTGTCGGGGAATATTCCGCGAACGGCGCGACAAGATACTTCGGAGCTTCGGCGCAGTATCAGACGAACGGTTTTATGAGCGCGCTTTCCGAAGCCGCGTATATGACAGGATTGGAACGTAACGGCGATGTTGTCGATCTGGCGGCATACGCCCCCATGTTCGGCGCGGCAAACGTCAACTCGGGCAATCGGGACGACGCGGTTAATCAATGGGACGTCGATATGATGTACTATACCAATACCGATCTTTTACTTTCGCCCAACTATTATGTTCAGAAACTGTTTATGAATCATTCTGGCACACATTATCTCCCTGCCGACTATACGGTACAGAACGGTTACTTGAATGAGTTTACGGCGGACGGATTAAAGCAGGATGCGGTCTATCAGGCGATTACCTACGACGAGGCAAGCGGAGACGTTATTGTTAAAATCGTGAATGCCGGCGCGGAAGACGTCGAAATTAACGTTGATCTTGCGGATACGGCAGTAGAGGGGGTTGCGGACGTAACCGTAATTACGGGGAAATATGATGCGCTCAGTGTCAACCGTTTAAAAGATAACGGTTACGAGGTGCTGCCTCAGGATTTTACGCTCGGGGTGAAAAGTCAATTTGGCTATTTAGCGCCTAAATGCAGCGTCACCGCAATCCGTTTGCATACCAAATAATCAACAGATGTGAAAAAAACCGCCGACGTGCGGTTTTTTTTATGGTTTAATTAAAAAATTTTGCTTATTTCACTTGACATAGCGATAGTTACATTATAAAATAACATTTGTTATATAATTAACCATGGTGAAACGGTGAGAAAAACTGAGATCGAAAAAACGGATATCCTGCGCGCGGCGGCACAGGTGATCGAACTTTACGGAACGGACGGGTTGAACGCGCGCAGCGTCGCACGGCAGCTCGGCGTCTCCACACAGCCGGTTTATTCCCGATTTAAGAGTATGGAAGGATTGGTACAGGCAATGCGGGAAGAGGGAGCAAGACTGTATCGTTGTAAAATAGACGAGTTTTTACGCGATAAGGATCATAACCGTTATCAAGCCTACGGCATGGGTTTTGTCCGGTTTGCGCGGGAAGAGAAGGGGTTTTTCCGTATTCTCTATCTCGTTCCGACCCAAGGGGGGGGGTACTTTCGTGTACAAGATCCTTATTTTAACGAAATCGTCGAAGAGATTCAGAGATCGTACGGCATGGAGCGGGAGCTAGCGGAAAGATTCCATACGGAGATGGCGATCTTTTCGTTCGGACTTGCCGCGCTCGTCAATTTCGGAAATCTGGATTTAAGCGAGGATGAAATCTCTCTTCGGTTAAAACGACAATTTTATGCGCAGTATGCGCTTTATTATCCTGAACAGGCGGCGCACATGCGGAGTTTTGCCAATCAGGCAGAGGAGCAATTATGCAAAATGCAATCGAAATCGAACACTTAAAAAAATACTTCGGTGACGTGAAGGCGGTGGATGATATCTCTTTCACGGTCGGACACGGTGAATTTTTTGCCTTTCTCGGCGTGAACGGGGCGGGAAAAAGCACGACGATCTCTATTTTATGCGGAAAGGAACAGATGGACAGCGGTTCCGTTATGATCGACGGATTGGGGCATGAAAATCTCGACGAGGTAAAAAGACGGCTCGGCGTAGTATTTCAGGATTGCGTGCTTGACCAGCCGCTATCTGTGTATGACAATCTGCGCTACCGCGCCGCTCTTTACGGTATTTCAGGAAAAGAATTTGAACGTACGCTAAATGAATTGACGGAGTTGTTTGATCTTAAACCCATTCTCAAGCGCCCCGTTGCAAAACTTTCGGGCGGACAGCGGCGCAGGGTGGATATTGCGCGTGCGCTTTTGCACCGTCCGAGTATTTTGATTTTGGATGAACCGACGACGGGACTTGATCCGCAGACGCGTAAAAACGTATGGGAAATCATTCACACCTTGCGTAATGAAAGGAAAATGACGGTTTTTCTTACCACGCATTATATGGAAGAGACAGCCGAGGCTGACAGGGTAGTGATTATCGACGGCGGTAAAATTCTTGCGAATGCGACGCCGCTGGAACTAAAAAATAAATATACGGGCGATTTTATTACTTTTTACGATACCGACGAGTTAGAGATTAAAAAACTCGGGCTCGATTACGAAAAATTCGGCAAGGCTTATCGCATAGAAGTGGCGGATACCGTAAAGGCGACAGAACTTGTGCTGGCGCATCCCGAAATTTTCAAGGACTATGAGATTACGAAAGGAAAAATGGACGATGTATTTCTCGCTGTGGCGGGAAGGAGGCTGGAACAATGAGGCTGTACATGTTAATCAGGCGCAATGTAAAACTTTTTTTTAAGGACAAAAGCTTGTTTATTTCGGCGTTGATTGCGCCGTTGATTCTCCTCTTCCTCTTTATTGCCTTTTTAGGAAATACGTATAAAGATTCGTTGAAAAGCGGACTGATGGGATTTCCCGTTTCCGATCGGCTCATCGAAGGATTTGCGGCAGGATGGCTCATTTCTTCGTTGATCGCAGTTTGCGCCGTTTCGATCGCGTTTACGGCAAATCTCACAATGGTGCAGGATAAAATTATGGGAAGGTCAAACGACCTTGCCGTTGCGCCCGTATCCAATTCTACGCTGGCGCTCGGCTATTATCTTGCAACCGCCCTCGTTACGGGGTTGATATGCTATATCGCGCTCTTTGCTGGATTTATATATATCGCGATCGCAGGTTGGGAGTTAAGCGTTTCAGACGTATTTTTAACGATTCTCGATACGTTTCTGCTTGTTTTGTTCGGGACGGCGATTTCTTCGGTTGTCTGTCGGTTTCTCAAATCACAGGGCGGCATTACCGCGGTAGAGGTGATCGTTTCGGCGGCATACGGATTTATGTGCGGCGCATATATGCCGATTTCACAGCTCGCTTCGGTGTTGCAGACAGTGTTAAAATTTCTCCCCGGTACATACGGAACGTCGCTGCTGCACGAACATCTGATGGGCGGCGCAATCGATGCGATCGGCACAGAGGGAGCCTCTTCTCAGTTGCTGGACGGCGTACGCGACGGTTTCGACTGTAACTTATACTTTTTTGATAAAGCCGTGCCCCAATGGGCGATGTATCTGGTTTTATCCGTGACGGTGATTGTATTGGTTGCTGTTTACGTCGGCATATGTATCTTGCTGGAAAGAAAGCGGAAATCAAAATAATATGAAAAACACCGCATAAGGATATCTGTTATAGGGATTTCCTTGTGGGTAAGAAATAGCGCACTATCTTCGCTTGCGAAGTATAGTGCGCTATACTTTATAAAAGATTATAAAGATAAATTGAAATTTATCATTGTCTTATTCCTTTAACTTTTTACGTTGCATTAAAAATAAAAGAATTGCTATACCTGCAAAAACACTAAAACAAATTAAACTTACAATTCCAATTATCAATGCCCTTTTTGTTGAACCGAATTCCTGTTGCCAATTATAATCGCTGACTGCAATACTATGTCCCTGTCCATCAATGTAAATAGGAATTGTACTACCAATATATTCTTCGGCAGTTTCTTTTCCCGATACAACAATGCTGCCTATATATAAAAATTTGCCGTCATTATATTCATAATATACATTCCAATTATTTGAATAGCCGTGAGATGTCGCCCCGTGTGAAATCTGTGATATTGATGTAACTTCAGCTTGAATAACATTATTCGTATCCATTTTTTCATCTCTGCTAAATTCAGCATACAAACCAAATGAACAAGATGATACGATACAAGTAATAACAATTAAAATGTATAAAGGAATACTTCTCAAAAAGAATTTTTTATAAAGTTTCCTTGTTTCAGTATTGTCTTTAATCACAAAGATACTCCGTTAAATTACTGTTTATAATAGTTTCATTATAGCATAATCGTACTAAAAAAGCAAGGACTGATTATCGTCCTTGCTTTAACCCCTATGGAATACAGCTACGGGCGCGTTTTTGATTAAAATTATTTCGAAATATATCAAAATATACTTGACATTGTATTGTTTGTGTGTTAATATTTAGATAAATATCGAAATATAAGAGGAAAAAGCATGAAAAATGTGTGGAGCGCGATGTCGGATAAGACGCGAAGAGAAATTTTAACGCTATTAAAGACGCGCCCGCATACGGCAGGGGAAATTGCCGACCAATTCGAATTGTCGGCAGCGACTGTCTCGCACCATTTAAGCGTGCTTAAAACGAGCGGACTCATTACGAGCGAAAAACGGGCGCAGACGATCATTTATTCCTTGAATACGACGGTATTTCAGGATATTTTAAAAATGATAGCGGGATTTTTAGAGTAAGCGGGAAGAGTTTTTATTTAAAACGGGAGATAGCATTATGAAAACAGCGATTATTTATACGGCACTTTCACTCTTGAATCTGATTGCGTTTTTGATCGGCGTGGCATTTTTGCCCGATACGGTTGCCATTCATTTTAATGCGAAAGGCATTGTGGACGGGGTAGGTTCGCCTTGGGTTCTCGTGTCCGTTCCCGCTGCGGCGACAATTGTTTCGGCGGGGCTTTGTATTGCATTTTTGTCGCATAACGAGCGGAACAGAAAACTCATGTGCGCATTCGTCTACGCCGTCAGCGCGATTCTCATCGTTCTCGGTTGGGTATTTTTTGCTCTGTCGTCGCAGACCCAAGGATTGGGCGATAAAATAAACTTTCCGTTTGCGCTCGTTACGGTTTTGCCGATTTCTCTGCTTTTGCTGTTTTTTGGAAACTATATGCCGAGAATCAAACAAAACGCATGGTTCGGTATCCGTACGCCTGCAACACTGAAAAATGAGCAGGTCTGGACAAAAACGCATCGCGTAGGCGGTTATGCGTTTGTTGCCGCCGGTTTCGTTTCGGCTGTCTCTTCAATCTTGTTTACCTGTATTTCGGGTAATCTCGCCTATATTTCCGTAATCGTTTTGCTTGCGGCTTTGGTTACAGTCTGCCTGTACACAGGGATTTATGCCCATGTGATTTTCCGAAAAATCGTTAAAGATAATGGAGAAGAGGCGGAACAGAGCGAAAATATGACCGAAAATTAACAAAATAATGCAAATATTTCTGTTCATCCTCTATCTTTTTTCTAAAACTTGTGTTATTATAAGGTAACATGCTTTGCCGCGGGCGCCTGAGCGTACTCATCGGCAATATGGGGGAATATGAGGGAGAACATTCTTGCGACTTTAAAAAACCGTTTAAATCCGCACCGTACGGCGGATAAAGAATGGTATTTGTCATTGCTTGATGAGGAAAAACAACTTCTTTCGGAGAAGGAGCATATCTGCAATGTGCTTCTCGCTTTGAAAAAGATATATATTCTTCGGATTCAGAATAAAATTTCTGAGATCAAGCGTGAAATATCGGAAATTAAATCCTCCGGAGAATATTCCGCAGCCGACTATCGGGAAATTCTCGAAAAAAACGCGGCGATCGCGGCGGAAATAAAAAAGCTCAACGCCTATAAGTGTTTTTTTGCCGAGCCGTATTTTGCACGCATGGACGTTGTCGACGATAAAGAGGGTTACAACGCCTATTATATCGGTAAAAAGGGCGACGTCAACCTTGAGATCGTCGATTGGCGCGCGCCGCTTGCCGTACGCTACTATCAAAAGAGCCGTATTTCCTTTACCATCGGTGAATATGAATATCGCGCGGTGCTTCGCCGCGCGCTCTCCGTAAAAAACGGAAAACTGCTCGATTTTAAAAACGAATATCTTTCGGTCAAGGACGTTTTAACGCCGGAAGAGATTGCGGGAAGAGATGAGGAGATACTCTTTGATCCCTATTTGAGAAGTATCATCAAGAGCCGCAAGGACGATACGAAAATCCGCGATATTATCGAGACGATACAGGAAAAACAATTTGATATTATAACGAAACCCGAACGGGAGAGTTTTATATTGCAGGGTTGTGCGGGCAGCGGTAAAACGATGATTCTGCTCCATAGATTGAGCTATCTCATGTACAATAACGAGAAACTCAGTCCGCGCGACGTGCTGGTGATTACGCCTTCCGATTCATTTAACGCATTTATCGACGAGCTTGCGCAGGTGCTTGAGCTCAAACGGGTCAAAACGGTTACGTTGCAAAATTATTTTTTCCGCGCTCTTCAGAACGAAGGGATCGATCTTGTGCCCAAACTCAATTCCGATCGGGAGGATAAGCGGTATCTCGAATTTTTATATTCCGATGCGTTTGTTCTTTCGCTTCGTCGGGAGATCGGGAAACTGTACGATGATATTTACGGACTGTTTACGGGCAAGGAGTGCGTTGACGTAGCGCGGGAGGTGCTTGCCGATTGCCGTAAGCGGCAGGAGTTCTACGTGCGCGTAAAAAATTCTTCCGTCCGTGTGCGGCGTTCGGTGCTCGGCGAGATGAAGGAAAACGCGGAGGGCGGTTTTTATTTTACAAAGCCGTTCCGCACGCTCATGAGCGCGTTTGTGCAGGCGGAGGATTTTCTTCGCTATGTGCTTGAAGAAAACGCCCGTACGCCGGATTATTTCTTTCGTCAGTTCGTGGATTTTTTCCGCTGTGCGCAGTATATTTCACGTTCGGCGGAACGGGTATTCCGCGATGCGCGTCGCGATCTTAGGGGACTCTCGGAGACCGTCGATAAAGAGATTGCAGATCTTCGTCGTTACCGTCAGAAGAGGGGAGACGAAGAGGTTCTTACCTATCCCGAACGGATTGCCCACCGCATCGAACTTAAACAGGAGACGGAAAAGATTTCTGCCGTGATAGGCGAGATGGAACGGGGGCTTGATCTCTTTACGGAGTTTTACACGGTGTTGCGCACGCTGGGCGCCTGTAACGAGCTGGGAGCGTGCCGTGATAAAGTGGACGTAACGCGTTGGCTGTATCGCCGTACGGTCAAAAAATATAAGAATAAATATGATATGAAGGGAATATATCCCTCGGACGGGTACGCGTTATGCGTGGCTCTCACCGAAGCGGGAAGAGGACTTACGCCGCGTTACGGTCTCGTGTTTATCGACGAAGGTCAGGATATCTCGAAGGGAGAATACGAACTTTTGCACCGTATACACGGCGATGCGGCTTTCAACGTTTTCGGCGATTTAAAACAGCGGATCACGCCGTGGAGAGGAATCGACGATTGGGGCATGCTCTGCGATAGGGTATACGAGCTCAATCAGAATTATCGCAATACCAACGAAATCGTTGATTTCGTTTCGGGCGTGCTTGAAATTAATATGCAGCCGATCGGATTGCACGGCGAAGAAATAAAGCGGCTGAAATTAAGGCAGGTCAGCGGATTTTTTAAGGAAAAACAGGGGTTAAAAGCTGTGATCGCGCGCGAAGAACACTTGCATTTGTTCAACAAGCGCGGGTATAAACTGCTCTCTTCGGACGGTAAGATTTCTAAAACGAAAATCAATGTAATGACGGTGTTCGAAAGTAAGGGACTTGAATTTTCCGCCGTTACCGTGTACGATGCGGATATGACGGAAAACGAAAAGTATATCGCCTATACGCGCGCGCTTCGCGACCTTGCCGTGGCGGAGGAGTAGCCGTGAAAAATATCTTTTTAGTGGATATCGACGATACGGTGTATGATTTTCGCGGCTCGGTCAATCGTGTCCTATCCGATTACAGCTTCAAAGCCGAGATGATTCGTCGTTTTCACGAAATTAACGATATGCTCTGGCGGCGGCTCGAACAGGGAAAAATAACGCGCGATAGGCTCGTCGTACTTCGTTTTGAATTGCTCTTTCAGGAGTTCGGAATCAAGGATAATGCCGAAACGGTTGCCAAAGAGTTTTATTGCAGACTCGGAGATACCATGATTTATTTGGACGGCGCGTTTGATTTTTTGGATGAACTTGCCGGACGTGGCAGAGTGTTTGCGGTGACGAACGGATCAAAGGAAATACAGCGCAAAAAACTTTCGCATCCGCGTGTGAAGAGTATATTGTCCGGCGCGTTTATTTCCGAAGAAGTCGGTTTTACAAAACCCGATCAACGGTTTGCGGATTTTGTGGAAAAACACATTCCCGACTATCAACGCAATCGGGCGGTATGGATCGGAGACAGTCTGACTTCGGATATGCAATGCGCGGGAAGTTGCAATATAGATTTTATTTTGTTTTCGCCGGACGGCGCGCCTCCTAAATACACGGGGCGGTGCGCTCGGTCATATGTCGAGGCGTTGAGAATTATCGATATTTTGTAACTTTTCCTCCCAAACGTTTGACAAACGGGATGGGGGGGGGGTGTATAATTTTTATATTCTAACTGATACGAGGTAATGTCAATGGAAGAAACAGGCGAGATCGTGCGGGTCGAGGGATTAAAAAAGACGTTTACCCTTTCCCGAAAACAGCAGAAAATCGAAAAGACGGGACTATCGCACAAAGTTGCGGTAGACGGACTGTCTTTTTCCGCATACCGCGGGCAGATATACGGTTTGCTCGGGCCGAACGGCGCAGGCAAGACGACGACGCTCCGTATGTTGTCTACGCTCATCAAACCCGACGCGGGCGATGCTTTTGTTTGCGGACACTCCGTCGTGCGCGAGGCAAGTAAGGTGCGGGATGCAATCGGGTTCATGACGAGCGATTTAAAGCTCGAGGCATTTTTTACGCCGTCGTATCTCTTCGACTTTTTCGGGGCAATGCACGGTATTGATAAAGACGCGCTTGCAAACCGAAAAAAATCGTTGTTTTCCCGTTTTGGAATCGACCGTTTTGCCGAGGTTAAGGTGCAGGATCTCTCCACGGGTATGAAACAGAAGATATCTCTCGTTGTTTCTATCGTGCATGATCCAGACGTCGTTATATTCGACGAGCCGACTAACGGACTCGACGTGCTTACGGCAAAGGTCGTCACGGACTTTTTACTCGAACTCAAAGAAATGGGCAAAAGCGTACTGCTTTCGACGCATATTTTTTCTCTTGTCGAAAAACTGTGCGACCGCGTGGGAATTATAATCGACGGAAAAATGATAGCGGACGGAACGCTCGACGAAGTTCGCGGCGATATGACGCTCGAAGAGCGTTTCTTTGAAACTTATCACAATGTAAAGGGGGAAATCGTATGAAATTGTTAGCGCTTATAAAAAAAGAATTTTCCCGCTTTTTCAGCGATCCGAAACTTATTATTACCATGATTATTCCGGGCGTTCTTATCTTCGTCATTTACTCTTTGATGGGGACGTTTATGAACGAAGAAGACGAAGGATACGATTTTAAGGTGTACCGTACGGGCGATTCAGTAGCGGTCTCCATGTTAAAGGCTGCGGTAGAGGCGACGGAGGGATATACTCTTACAATTGAGGATATTACCGACGCCGAGACGGCAAAAACAGCCGTAAAAGACGGAAAATATACGGCGTATATCGTCTTTTCGGAAGGATTCGACGAGGCAGTCGGCGCTTACGAGGCAGGGAGCGGAAAGCCTGCGCCGACGATAGAGATTTATTACCGTTCGGGTGATTCCGAAAGCATGTCGTTCTATTCGATCGCTACTTCCGTACTCGATGCGTACGAGAATGCGCTTGCAAATAAGTTTGATATCAACCGCGGCGATACCGTTTACGACTATTCGGACGCAGGTAAGATTGTTCAGAACGTTATGGCGGGTATTATGCCCTTTATTATCGTTATATTTATCTTTTCGGCTTGTATGTCGATCACGCTTGAATCGGTTGCGGGGGAAAAAGAGCGCGGTACGCTTGCGACCGTCCTTGTAACGAGCGTGCCCCGCGTACACGTTGCGCTCGGCAAGGTGATTCCTTTGAGCTGTATCGCGCTGATCGGCGCGGTGTCAAGTTTCCTCGGCATGGTGCTGTCTCTTCCCAAGATAATCGGCGTATCGGTGGGGAGTTTTGTCGGTAGTTTCGGATTCTTAAGCTATTTCATGCTTTTACTTCTTATTCTGAGTCTTGTTCCGTTGATCGTGGCGATTATTTCCGTTGTTTCTACGGCGTCGCGGACGGTAAAGGAGTCGTCGGGATATACGAGCGTCATTATGGTTATTACAATGGTGCTTTCTTTGGTTGCGTCTTTTGTGTCGGGTATCGGCGGATGGTCGGTCGTTGTACCGATTCTGAACGCCGTCGTTGCGATGCAGAATATTCTGACGGGAAGTTATGTCGTTTGGCAGTGTTTAGTATCCGTTCTGATGAATCTTGTATATACGGCGGTAATTGTGTTCGTGATGGCGAAGATGCTTTCGAGCGAGCGGATCATGTTCGGAAAATAAGGATTACTGCGTCCGTTTGTCGGCGACATTGTGGAAGGGACGGCATAAAATAATAAAAACGTCTTTCGGAGGACTGTTATGAATAACTTTAAAACCGTCAGAATCGTAGATAATTTTTATCAGACTTCGTCTTTTTTCCCAATGCCGACAACTTTGGTTTCCACGTTGTCGGAGAACGGACTAACAAATTTAGGCGCATATTCTCTGTGTTTTCCCTATTATATTGCAGGGAAAGACCGTTACGCTATGCTTTTAATATGCCGTAATTCGTCGAACACGGCGCAGAATATATTGCGGTCAAAAAAGTGCGCGCTCAACTTTATACCCGATGATAAAAAGTTTTTTAAAGAGGCGGTGCGGCTCGGTTTTCCGGGAGAAACGACGGATGAAAAAATGAAGGATTGTATTTTCAGTCTGGAAGAAAGTTCAATCGGGAACGACCGCCCGAAGATTGTAAGCGAAAGTTTTCAAGTGTTCGAATGTACCTGGAACGACGCGCTTGAAAATGCATTCGAGGATCGGGCGGGCTGTTTGGACGGTTATGCGCCTCCCTATCGCAATTTTAATGGAGTTACAAGTCAGTTTGGCGCACACTTTATTTTGACGATCGATAAGATTCTCATGAAAGAAAAACACTATGACGGAATAATTAACGGAATTAAAACGCGGTCTTTTCCCAATATGCCCGTAGATTACGGATATCGCGACAGTACAAATTTTTGGTGCAGTCGATTTAAAAAACCGTTTGCTGAAAAAATTCAAGTCAAAGAAGGAGACGTATCGTCTGTAATCTATGCGGCAAAACGGATCGATCCCGACGTTACTTTTACCGACGGCGCTTGCGCGAAATTGACTAAAATTCCGCGAATATTTTTAAAGGCGGCGCTCTCGCAAATGGTAAAGATCGCAAAGGAAGAGGGGATTTCCGTCATCGACGAGAGAGCGTTAGAATTGATCAATGATAAACGTCGGGTAGAAAAAAAGCAAAAATAATATTCACGTCTGTATTCAGGTGTGTTGATGTAAAAGAGTTTGAATTTAATTCAAACTCTTTTACTTATGTAATTTAAGATATTCGATATATTTAATTATTAATTTTAATAACTATTGACAATGATGCAATATATGATATAATAATTCTACAATACGCAAAAACCCCCGAAATACCGTCAAAAAGCGGTGTTTTCGGGGGTTTTTTCTATTTCGTGTTACTAACCCGATACTAATTCAAAGTAGTAAACATATTGTGTCACGCAGTTCCTGAATGGTTTTGTGCGTGTAAACCCTTTCGCCGGTGTCCTTCGATTTGTGTCCCATCAGAAGGTCAATGCACTTCTTGTTTCCGCCTGCGCTGTCAAGGCGTGACCGGAAGGTGTGACGGCATTCGTGCGGTGTGTGGGTCATTTGCAACTGTTCCATGATACCATCCCAAATTTTATAGTAAGTCGCAGAACAGCAATGCTTGCCGTTTTTGTTGCTGAACAGATATTCATTGCCTTCGGCGTATCTTGCTTCAATAAAGGGGCGGATGCGTGGATGAATCGGGACAATGCGGTTCTTGCCGTTTTTGGTTTTTGTTCCCGACAGAATTGTTCCTTCTTCAAGGTTGACATTCACAGACTTGATTGACAACAATTCACTGATGCGCCATCCCATATATAGGAAGCACAAAACGCTATCAAACCACGGTTCTGATTGCCGTTCCCAAACACCATTGATTTCATCTTCGGTGAAGGGGATTTTGGTTGTTTCGGGAACTGGGGCAGCGGTGGTCAACATCGAATTGCACTTCACAATGATGTCAAGTTCCAGGGCGAATTTGTCAAGGTGTCCGAACAGGTTCTTGATTGCCCACTGGGTCGAATATCCGCAACCGCAGTTGTCGATGCAGTCTTGCATCTGATACGCCTTCAATTCCTTGTATTTTAATTGATAGACCGAAGTGCAGTGCTTCCAGGCGGACTTCAAGGAAGAAACCGAACCTTTCTTCATTTTGGGGAAGTCACGATCTGACCACATGTGATAGACTTCCAACACCGTGATTTTGTGCAGGTCTATGTCATAGGGATTCCGATTGAATTCTGCAAGCAACATCAGACCTTCTTCCCTGGTTGCCGTATAACCGATTGACTGATAAATTGGATGACCTTTTTCGTTCCATCCAACTGTTTTTCTGACGGCAAACGGATGCCTTCTGTTTCCTGACAGTTTGACAACTGTCCCATACCCATTGGGATTTTTCATTATAAACACCATCCTTTTGTGTTGATTTTTTCGCTGAATGGTGCTATAATAGAATAGACCATTCAAGATTTGAAGTTGACCGCTTTTTATTTTGATTTGGTTTTCAACCTTGAACCCTGGGAATTGCAGTTCCTGGGGTTCTCTTTTTATTTTGTCACTTTGTCACTTGTCACAGATATTTTCTATATTCTTTTATTTTTGCGGTATATAGAAAAGTCATCTGTGATTTTTTTTTCTTAAAAACCTATTTTTCAAGCAAAAGAACACCTGTGACAAGTGACAGTGTGACACATTCATTCATCCCTTTTGTAATGTTCAAGTAGTTTTTCAATTTCGGATAGGGCAAGGGTTCTTCCTTCATCGTTTAATTGAACCAGGCAGACCAAAGCCTTTGTGACATCTTCACCGAATA
Organism: uncultured Christensenellaceae bacterium; assembly: GCA_910586985.1. Classification (GTDB taxonomy): domain Bacteria; phylum Bacillota; class Clostridia; order Christensenellales; family Borkfalkiaceae; genus Gallimonas. The sequence continues at coordinate 33,213 of CAJUKK010000009.1, forward strand.
CATTCGAAATGTCGGTCAAGAACTTGGTTTGGAAACCGATTGCTTCCGAATTGTATTTGTGATCCCAACAGTCATACATTTCACACATTCCCAAAAGATAGACTGGGGATGTTCCCAAAACCTTTGAAAACTTGATCAGGGTGCTTTGGTCGATGCTATTGTCACCCCTTTCAATTTTACTGATTGTTGACCTTGAATTCGCCGCTGTATAACCCATCCGTTTTGCCAGTTCTTCTTGTGACCATCCTTTCTTCATTCGAAGTTCTTTGATACGGCTTCCGACAAGTTTGTCAGCAGCGACAGCATCATTGTCTTTTTTAATTTTCATACAAACAAACCATCCTTGACTTATTTTTTGGCGAAAGAACACTGATATTATATATCATTGTGGATTAAAAATCAAGTTTATAAGAAAAAAGTTCGAAAAAAATCATAAAATTTTTCTAAAAAACTGTTGACAAATAATTCACAAAGTATTATACTGGCATTGTGGATTTGGAAATCCACACAAAACAAACCACCCGAACGGTGAAAGGACTGGTGAAAGAATGAACAACATCACGAAAGGATTACAGAAATTTTTCAGGGGCAAGCAAACCTTCTATGCACTGGGTGAAAACCTTTACACGGAACAAGAACTTGTCATCATGGACGAAGAAAGGCAGAAGAAGGATGAACAAAGGGGTTATTCCGACAGAATGGCGCACTGCTATGATAAGTGGTACAGGTACAACCGCAGTGACAATGGCGCAGCCTATGACCGTGGCGTTGTCCGTTGTGTGAACGAAAAGCACAGCAAAAAATGGTTGGAAGAAGATGAAGGCTTCTACATCATTGAATGTGAGAATTGAAAGGTGGTGTGAAATGAAAAAGTTCAAAAATTTTGGCTATAAACAGGAAACGATTGAAGTCAGAGAAATCAGCATGGGAAATTTGGTTCACATAATTTGCCAGGCGTTGATTGCGAAAGACAAAAAGGACATGGAAATCAGAATTGTTGATTGCTACGTAGGCGAAGTCGATGTGTACAACGGAATGGAAGATTTGTTGATGCAGGACTTCATCTTTGATTGGAAGGTCAACGCCTATCAAATTGAATGCTTACATAACAACAAAACCGACAAAGACTTTTTGAAGGTCATTATTGCAGACAATGTGAAAGGCGGTGAATTATGAACAAAGAAATGAAGATGACGGTCAAGAAATCTGAAATGATTTTGTACTGTGACAACTGCGGTGACAAGGATCGGGATTTCTATGAAATCAATGATGAAGGTGGCAAGTGCATTCTTCATCTGTGCAAAGATTGCCTGATGGCGTTGCTTGAAGCGATAATCAAGCGTGACTAATAAAAGGGGGTGATGAAAGTGAAGGTGTTTGATGTCCTTTCGACAATGAATCCCGATGCACTGACAAGTATTCAACTTGAAACCTTTTCCGAACCGATTGCGTTTGGAAAAGTAGGTGCAATCAAATTGAATCCGAAATTTGACAGATTCGAAGTTGAAAGAATTTATCCCGAATATTACAAGGGAAATATGCAGACCGGCATCACGGTCATTGTCAAAGCGGTAGCAGGTTGAAAACCAAATCGGAATGAGTGCTGCAACACGAATTCCAAAAATTAAAAAGGACGGTATTTTTATATGAAGGATTATTTCATCGGAAGGGGATTTCTTCATCCCGAAAAGTTGAAGATTGCGGAAAAGTACAGGGGCAAGTCTTTGGTTGATGCGGAAGGCGCAACCGAACACAAAGGCGTTTTGGAAATCCGCCTTTGCCCCTATATGTATTATTGCATGTTACACGATCAGATGGGGTGGGGAAAAATGAAACCCGAAGAATGCCCCATTCGTGAAGCCTGGGTGAAGGACGGCATCTTGAAAGATACAAGCATTCCCGAATTCACTGCGAAAGGCAAGAAGTTCGTTGAATATGTCTTGAAATGGGCATATCCTGTGGACTACGCCGAAATGGTTCTGACGAAATAGGCGGTGCGGACATGGCAAACCAAAAATTGACCCACACAATAGAATGGGAACAGATCGGTGGCAATTACCGCATCATCAAGTTGACAGGTTCGAAGCGACAACCAACGCTTGACGAAGCAAGGGAATATTTGCGTGAACATCATCTTCCCGAAGAAATATGGTGTTGTGGTTTCTATAATAATCAGGAAGCATCGGACGGATATTTTGATGAATACGAAATCAACAAAACTTTGACTTTGTACGAATATGCAAAGTACAAAGAAGGTGGATGTCCGATATGCGGACAGGCAATCGACCTGTACAAACAAGCGGAAAAATGCCCTTGTTGTGGCAAAGAATGGGGGTGACAACATGGTGAAGTTGCTGTCATTATTCAGCGGAATAGGGGCGTTTGAAAAAGCCTTGCAGAACCTTGACATCCCTTTCGAACTGGTTGCTTATTGTGAAATAGACAAGTATGCAAGCAAGGCTTATTCGGTACTGCACAATGCACCCGAATCAATGAACCTGGGGGACATCACGAAGGTTGACGAAACCACCCTTCCGACAGACATTGATTTGATTACATACGGATTCCCTTGTCAGCCGTTTTCCACGGCAGGAAGGCAAGAAGGGTTCAACGATTCGAAGGGAAGGGGAAATCTGTTCTTCGATGCGCTTCGCATCATCAAGCATTGCAAACCCAAAATTGCGATTGCAGAGAATGTGAAGAATCTGACCAGTGACAAGTTCAAGACAGAGTTCAACACGGTTCTGAACGCACTGGATGAAGCAGGGTACAATTCAAGGTGGGCGTTGCTCGATGGGACAGACTATGCGATGCCACAGCACCGTGAAAGGGTTCTGATCGTCAGCATTCGGAAGGACATTGACAACGGCATCTTTGAATTTCCTGCGCCGGTTGAATTGACGAAGTGCATGAATGACTACCTTGAAGAAACTGTTGATGAAAAGTATTTCGTTGACACTGAAAAGGCAAGGGCGTTGATTCCGAAGTTAAGGGAAAAACTGATTTCGAACACCATTCGGGGGGGGGTCGTGGAACGATAGACACCCAACACCAGTGGGACTTGGTGGTCGTTACCGTCAAGGGGTGATTGTCAGTCAGCAAGGAACGGAAGTCGAAAAATTGACAGACTGCGCCTGCACGATACTGGCAAGGGACTTCAAAGGATTCGGCAATCAAGGAATGAATGCGGTGGTGGAATATGAAATCAAATAAAGATATTTTGTGGGTCGGAAATGTCTGTCCGACAAAGACAAGGGACAATCCAAATCAAGGTCGGGTGTATGACCCGATGGGGGCGTGTCCTTCCCTGAACTGTAAGGGGGGGGGTAATCGTGAACCGCACATGATTGTGAATGAAAGGGTGCGGAAGATGACACCCCTTGAATGCTTCCGCTTGATGGGATTTACAGACGAAGATTTCTTCAAAGTCCAAAAGGCATTGAATGAAACCTTCTACAAAGGAAGGGACAAAGCGAATACCCAGTTGTACAAAATAGCAGGGAATTCAATCATTGTTCCGATGCTCGAATATCTGTTCTGTCAGATATTCGATGACCAAAACGAAATTTGGGTCTAAATAATCAAAAAGGATGGTGAAAACAAAATGACGAACACTTTGAAGTTGAAAGCAGCGATTGCCGAAAGCGGACTGAATCAGGAACAGATTGCTGAAATGCTCGGCGTTTCGCTGTGTACGCTCAACTATAAACTGAACGGCACTTCCGAATTCAAGGCAAGTGAAATCAAGAAGTTGGCAGAACTGCTTCATTTGGATGCAGACAAAGTGATGAAGATTTTTTTTGCCGACAATGTGGATTGAAAAATCCACAAAGGACGGTGAAAAATGTTTGCTAAAAGAATGAAGCAAGCGACGGTTGACAAGGGGATTTCCCAGGCGGAATTGTCGGACAAGACCGGCATCGGAAGGTCAAGCATCAGTCAGTATTTATCGGGCAAGAACAAGCCTGGGCAAAAACATCTGTCGGCAATAGCGGAAGCCTTGAATGTGGCGGAAGCGTGGTTGACTGGGGAAATTGAAGAAGAAACGACAATCGGGAAGTATTCGAATTTGCCGATTGCGGTTGCAGCGAAACTGATGAACAAAAGCAAGCAATTTGTCAGGGTTGGACTGCAACAAGGGAAACTTCCTTTCGGACATGCGGTGAAGATTGGTGGAAACAAGTTCACTTACTACATATCACCGAAGAAGTTCACAGAGTACACAGGAATTGCGGTGGGTTGAAATGGAACTTGACATCATCTACAACGAAGATTGTTTGAAAGGGTTGAAGGAACTTCCTGACCACTGCATTGATTTGGTTGTCACCGATCCGCCGTATTTGATTTCAGCAACCAACGGTGGCGGAACAATCAACAAAGTGAAGAAGTTGAACGAATCACTGAAAGACCTGACCACGGTTGACATCACCAAAGGATATGACATTGAACTTTTCAATGCCGAATTCGTCAGAGTGATGAAGGAAATCAACATCTATCTTTGGTGCAACAAAGTTCAGATTCCTGATTACTTCAATTTTTATGTCAACAGACTGGGTTGCAAATTTGACATCATCTGTTGGCACAAAACGAACGCACTTCCGACATATTCAAACAAATACCTTTCCGACACGGAATATTGCCTGTATTTCAGAAAGGGCAAGGGGAAGTGTTTTCCGCAGACCTACGAAGATGCAAAAACATTTTACATTGCGCCGATAAACCACGCAGACAAGAAACTGTTCGGGCATCCGACAATCAAACCCCTTGACTTCACGGAAAAGGTTATTCGGAACAGTTCAAGGGAAGGTGAAATCATTCTTGATCCTTTCTTGGGAAGCGGAACGACAGCCGTTGCAGCAGTGAACACAAATCGTCACTATATCGGGTTTGAACTCGATCCTGGCTATTTCGATATTGCTTGCAGCAGACTTGACGATGCAGAGAGAGAGAGAGAGAGAGAGAGAGAGAGAGAGAGAGAAACAAAAAATCATCATAATCGTGTTGCTGATAATGGCAACCGGAAGGAGTAAAAGAAGATGCAGAAATTATTGACGATTGACCAAATAGGCAACCACGGAAAGTTGTCAGTGGTCAGAACAGACAAGGGTGAATTGTTGCTTGAACACGCAGGCAATTTGTTCACAGAAGCAGGAGTTGCAATGGAAACGGTGAACTATCCCGAAGGGGAACAGAATTTCATCAAAGGCATCATCAAGTTTGCGAAGAAGTTCCACGAAAGCATTCCGCCGAAGTTGAAGAAATGCCCCTTCTGCGGACATACGCCCAAACTTGAACCGAACGGTGATCAATTCATCGTTGAATGCGATTGCGGATGTGTGGTCGGTTCGTTCGATTCGAAGTGGGATGCAGTTGCTTCCTGGAACACTCGCACCAACAAAAGGGGGTGACCACCGTGCAGTTGTACAAACACCAAACCGAAGCACTGGCGCAGACAGAGCAGTTCAACCGTGTCGGGTACTTCCTTGACATGGGACTGGGGAAAACCTTTGTCGGTGCAGAAAAGATGATGGACTTGGGGAAGCGTGTCAACCTTTTGGTTTGTCAGAAGTCGAAGATCGATGACTGGGTTGCCCATTTCAAAGACAACTATGGTTGCGCCGTGTTTGACCTGACGAACAAAACGGATTTGAACTACTTCATGGAATGCGCCGTTCCCAAAGACCCGAACGCAGGGACAGTTCCGTCGAACCGCAGACCACGCATATTTGGCATCATCAACTACGAACTGATATTCCGCAGGGACGAATTGAAGAAACTTTGTGACTTCACCCTGATGCTTGACGAAAGTTCGATGATTACAAACCCCACGGCAAAACGGACGAAATTTGTTCACGATTTACACCCCGAAAATGTCATTCTTTTATCGGGTACGCCGACAGGGGGCAAGTACGAAAAATTGTGGTCGCAGTTGAAGTTGCTTGGTTGGAAAATCAGCGAAGATGCCTTCTTCAAGAACTATGTCGTGACCGAATGGATTGAAGATGATTCGGGTTTCAAAATCAAAGTCATTCGTGGCTACAAGAATGTGGAACGCCTGAAAGACAAATTGCGACAGCATGGTTGCATCTTCATGAAAACCGAAGAAGTGTTCGATTTGCCCGAACAGATTGAAATTCCGATTTGGGTTGAACCGACAAAGGACTTCAAGAAATTTATGAAGGACGATATGGTCATTCTGTCGGACGGCGTGGAACTCATCGGTGACACGAAACTGACCAAAAGACTGTATTCAAGGCAACTGTGTGGGCAGTACAACGCCGAAAAGATTGCAGCGTTCAAAGACCTGTTGACTTCCACGGATGACCGCTTGATTGTGTTCTATAACTTCAACGAAGAATTGTTCAAGTTGACCGAAATTGCGGTTGAAATGGAAAGACCGGTGTCGATTGTAAACGGCAAAACCAAAGACCTTGAAGCCTACGAAACAAGGGACGATTCAATCACCTTCGTTCAATATCAGGCAGGGGCAATGGGACTGAACTTGCAGAAGGCAAACAAAGTCATTTACTTCACATTGCCCGAATGGTCGGACTTATACGAACAGAGCAAGAAGCGAATCCACCGCATCGGACAGAAAAACAACTGCATTTATTATCTGATGCTGTGCAAGCGCAGTGTGGAAGATGGACTGATTCTTCCGACACTGAAAATGCGAAAAGACTTGGACGATGATCTTTTCGAAAAATACGAAAATCAATTCAAAAAAGGACGGTAAACAAAATGATTAAATGCGAAAACGAATGCTTGAAAGGCAAATTCGAAGGGTGCTGTTTCGTTTGTCCCTTCAAAGACGAATGTGACGAAGCGTGTGACAGCAGACCCGACATTTGCAGTCAATCCATCTATGACGAAAGCGCAGGATTGATTGCATTCAAGGACAGTTCCGTTGCGGTCATCAAACAGGTGTGCGACATCTGCACGGCAAAAAAGCAACTGGAAGAACAGGAAAAAGCCTTGAAAGACCAAATCAAACAGGCGATGGAAAAGTTCGGCGTGAAGAAGTTCGAATCCGAACAGTTGACCATCACCTATGTTGGCGAAACAACGGCAGTTTCGGTTGACACTACGAAGTTGAAAAAACTGCATCCCGACATTGCAGAAGAATGCAGCAAGACCAGTGTCAAATCCGCCTACATAAAAGTTGAAATTGCAAAGGGGGTGAAGTGATACATGAGTGTGCCGGTTCAAGTCACGCTGATTGTCTGCCTGACAGTCGTTGCGTTGGCTATCATTGCAAACTTATTCAAAAGGAAGTGACACCATGCCGAAAGAAAGATGGAAAGTTGTCGAAGGTCATCCGAACTACAAGGTCAGCATTTTGGGCAGGGTGATGAACGGCAAGACAGGGAAACTTCTGAACCCCTATGACGATGGGCAAGGTTATCTTCGGGTTAAGGTTGACGGATGCAATGCAAGACTTCACATTTTGGTCGCAACGGCGTTCTGTTCGCACCCCGAAGGCAAGAACATTGTCAATCACAAAAGGGGCAAGAAACACGATCGCAGGGCTTCACAACTCGAATGGGTCACGCAGTCGGAAAATATCCAACACGCCTGGAACATTGGTCTGTGCGGAAGGGGGGGGGTAAACGGAAATGGCAGCAGAAAAAAACTTTGAAAACAAGGTGAAAAGATACCTTGAATCAATCGGGGTTTATGACCTGGGAACAGGTGCTGACAAGATGAAGGTTGCGCCCTGTGGATATTATGAAAAGCGTTGGGGCGGTGGTTATTCGAAGGCAGGGTTGCCCGATATGCACATTGTGGTGTGCGGTGTCAACCTTGATGTTGAACTGAAAGCATCCAACGGCAGACCGTCAGAACTGCAAAAACAAAAGATTGTGCAAATCAATCAGTCGGGAAGCATCGGCATCATCCTGTACCCCGAAGGGTTTGAACAGTTCAAAGAAATCATCAAGGGGGTGCAAGAAAAATGCAATATTCCCATAGCAGGGTTGAATGCTTTGAAAAATGCAAATTCAAGTTCAAAATGCGTTATCTTGACGAAATTGACACGATAGCATCCACAGAGCCTGACAACCCCCTGATTGTCGGAACGGCGTTGCACACAGGCATTGAAAAGGGTGTCGATGCAGCAATCGAAGAATATTTCATGTCGTTCCCGATAATTGACGAAGGTCACATCAACGAAGCAATCAAATTGGAATACCTGATTCCGAAGGCGAAAAAACTTCTTCCGCCTGGGGAATACGAAGTGGAAATCCAGGACGATGATTTCATCGGCTTCATTGACCTTCTTGCGCCGGCAACCGTGTTTGAAAGGGGCGTTGAAGTTCCGAACATGTTTGACATCTATGACTTCAAGTATTCGAACAATGTGCAGCATTACAAAGAATCGAAGCAGTTGCATTTGTACAAACATTTTTTCGAAAAGACACACCCTGGGAAGCACATCAGAAATCTGTTCTTCGTGTTCGTTCCGAAAAATAATTCGAAGCAGAAGAAGGACGAAAGCCTGACCGAATTCCGCAGAAGGATTGTGGAAGAACTCGGTCAGAAGGAAATCAAAATTGTCAAGATAGACTACCAGTCGGAAAGGGTGACCGAATGGTTTCAGGAAATCAAGACGATCAACGAAACGAAGGAATTTGAAAAAAATCCTTCATACCTTTGCAGATACTGCGAATACCAAAATTTTTGTGAAAAAGGAGATTCATTTATGTTGTTACCCAAAAATGAAAGAAGAAACATCGAAAAGGTGGAAAAGCGTGTCATTTGGATTTACGGTGCGCCTTTCAGCGGAAAAACCACCTTTGCGAACGCATTCCCCGATCCGCTGATGCTGAACACGGACGGCAACATCAAATTCGTTGATGCACCGTACATCCACATCAAGGACGAAGTGAAGGTCGAAGGCAGAATGACCAAACGCACCGCAGCGTGGGAAGCCTTCAAGGATGTCGTTGCCGAACTCGAAAAGAAGGGCAACACCTTCAAGACCATTGTCGTTGACTTGGTTGAAGATTTGTACGAATACTGCCGTGTGTACATGTGCGGTCAGATGGGAATCACCCACGAATCGGACGATTCCTTCAAGGCGTGGGATAAGGTCAGAACCGAATTCCTGAACACGCTAAAAAGGCTTGTCAATCTCGAATACGAAAACATCATCTTGATTTCGCATGAAGATACAAGCAAGGACATCACCAAAAAGGGCGGTGACAAAATCACGGCAATCAAGCCGAACTTGCAGGAAAAGGTCGCAAACAAAGTTGCCGGCATGGTGGACTTGGTTGCAAGAATCGTTGCAGACGGCAGTGTCCGCACCTTCTGCTTCAAGTCGAACGAAGTCATCTTCGGCGGTGGCAGATTGAAGGTCGATGCGAAAGACATTCCGCTTGATGTCAGCGCACTTTTCAGAGTGTATGACGAAGCGAACAGAAACGCAGCGAAGAAGGCAACGAACACGGCGCAGGGCAGACAGAAAGCGGTGCAGACGGAAGAACCCCAGGCGGTTCAGGCAACTACACCCACGGAAGCGGAAAAGCCGTCAGACGGCGATTCTGCGCCCCAGGAAGCGACATCCGAAACGGTGACGGAAACCGTGCAGGAACAGCCGACAAGAAGAACACGCAGAAGGGCAGAGCCTACAACGCCCGACAGCGTAACGGAAGCGAAGGGTGCGCCTGCCGAAGCGCAGAATGACAACACACCGCCCTGGGAAGGTAAACAGCCGATAGGCGAAATTGCGCCCCAGGAAACGGAAAGCAGCACCGAAACAACGCCGGTCAGAAGGGTCAGAAAATCCAGGTCGGCGCAGTAAAAACCAAATTCAAAAAACCAAAAAATCAAAATAAAAAAGGATGGTAAAAAATCATGGCAGACAAAAACAGCAACAACATTTGGGACAAGTTTGACCAAACGATTGACACCGCAGGTCTTGCGGAAGATGTCAAAACAGCAGCCGAAAGCGGCGGTTCTTACAAGGAAGTGCCTTTCGGGGAATACGAAGTTGCAATCGACAAACTTGAACTGACGGCATCCAAAGCAGGTGACCCGATGGTCAGCGTTTGGTTCAAGATTGTTTCCGAAGGCGAATACAAGGGAAGCAGGATTTTCATGAACCAGGTTGTCAAACAGGGTTTCCAAATCCACATCGTCAACGAATTCCTTCGTTCGCTCGATTCGGGCATCGACATCACCTTCAATACATACAAGCAGTACGGCAATTTGCTGATGGATGTTTTCGAAGCGGTCAACGGCAACCTGGAATTTGCGCTGAAATACAGCGAAGGGAAAGGCGGTTTCGCAAAATACGAAATCACGGAAGTTTTCGAACTCGAAGATTAAACGGCGGAAGGCAAAGGGGTGTTCCATCTCACCCCCGAACCTTTTTGAAAGGAAGGTGAAACAATGCTTTTTTACGATTTCGAAGTGTTCAAATATGACTGGTTGGTTGTCGTTCTCGATATGCAGAACCGAAAGGAACATGTCATCGTGAACGATGCGGAAGCACTGGAAGCGTTATACGAAGCGAACAAAAACGAAATTTGGGCAGGCTTCAACAATCGGCATTATGACCAGTACATCTTGAAAGGCATCCTTTGCGGTTTCGACCCGAAGAAAATCAATAACTTCATCATCAAGAAGGATCAGCCTGGTTGGAAGTATTCTTCGATGCTCGGCAAAGTTCCCCTTCTGAACTACGATGTGATGTTGAACACCGACAGGGGTCTGAAAGCCTTTGAAGGGTTTATGGGACACAGCATCAAGGAATCCGATGTTCCGTTCGAAATAGACAGAAAACTGACGGAAGCGGAAATCAAAGATGTGGTGGACTACTGCCGAAACGATGTGCAGGAAACGATTGAAATTTTCCTTCAACGCATTGACGAATTCAACACCATGATGTATTTCATCAAGCATTTCAATCTGCCCATAACTTCGATCAGCAAAACCAAAGCGCAACTTGCAGCGGAAATTCTCGGCGGAAACCGCAAAGGGGAAACCTTCGATGACGAATTCGAATTCCCTTTGGTGGACTGCCTGGAACTGAAAAAATACAGGTACATTGCGGATTGGTACAAGAACCCCGAAAATCATGACTACAAGAAAAAGCAGGACGAAGTGATTGTTGCCGGTGTTCCGCACACCTTTTCGTGGGGCGGTGGTCACGGTGCAATTCCAAAGTGCCATCGGAAGGGCATATTCTTGATTGTTGATGTCACTGCCTATTATCCCAGTCAACAGAAACAATTTCATTTCGGTTACAGGGTAATGGATAAACCTGAAAACTTCGAATTCATCCACGACAGCAACATCGAATTCAAGCGGAAGGGTGACAAGAAGGCAAGATTGCCGTTCAAGATTATGGACAACGCCATTTCGGGGCAGATGAAACAGAAAGGTTCTGCGTTATATGACCCGATGTCGAACAACGCCATCTGCATCAACGGTCAGATGATGTTGCTTGACTTGGTTGAACATATCGAACCGTACAGCGCAACAATCCGCCTGATACAGAACAACACGGACGGTCTGATCTACGAACTTTTGGACTATGAAAACGATTTTGACATCCTTGACGGCATAGTTGCCGAATGGGAAAAGCGGACTGGAATGAAGATGGATTTCGACACATACTTCGGGGAAATCTTCCAAAAGGATGTGAACAACTATCTGATTGTTGACCGTGAAACTGGGGCGATTAAGTGCAAAGGTGCGTATGTCAAGAAGTTGTCTGCGCTCGATTATGATTTGCCGATTGTCAACAAGGCGTTGGTGAACTACATGATGAACGGCGTTCCGGTGCAACAGACCATCGAACAGTGTGACGAATTGAAGGAATTTCAACTTGTCAGCAAAATTTCAAACAAATACAGGTGCATTCTGCACGGTGACAGAGAAATCAAGGAAAAGTGTGTCCGCATCTTCGCTTCGAAGAAGGAAACCGATCCTGGCGTGTTCAAAGTCAGCATTCGCAGGGGCAAACCTGAAAAAATTGCAAACAGTCCCGAACATTGCTTCTTCTTCAATGAAAGCGTGAATGGGGTTAAATGCCCCACAGACCTGAACAAACAATGGTATGTGGATTTGGCAGAAAAAAGACTAAAAGACTTTGGAGTGTAAAAGGACATGGAAAAATTACGAATCGATTACAGAAACGAATCGGGGGGCGAATGCTTCATGGAATTGAACTGTGCGGTGTTCTTTCCCTGTACCAAAAGGGATGCGAAGATTGTGTTTCCGTTGGCGGTCAAAAATTGCACTTCCGAAACTATTCACGAATTGAAACAACACTTTGTGAATGCAAAGGAATTGTGCGAAGAAGCCTTGAAAACCTATTCCAAAAAGCATGCGGAATCTTCACAGAAGGCATCCGAAACCCTGGAACTTATTGCGACAGGGAAACACCCTTCGGGGGTAAAAGTAACGGCAGAAGAACTTTCGACAGCAAGGAACGATCTGATGTGGCAGAAAGCGCAGAGCAGGGAAAGCCTTGACGAAGTGAAGCGCAACCGCCGTTTGATTTCAAAGTACGCTGAAAATATTGAACTTTTAGAACAATACTTGGCGAAACAAGGGGTGTGACCATGTTTTTCAAGGGATATGTGAAAACAAAAAACAAGAAGTGCGTGGAAACCTTCAAAGGTCGGACGGATTTCAAAACCTACGATGAAGTGAAGGGATTGGACGAATTCGCAGGCATTCTTGCTTCGGATGCAATCTTGGTCGATGTTGACGATATGGAACAATCAAACCTATTGCTTGACATCTGCGAAGGTGAAAACATCCGCTGCAAAGTCCTTCAAAGCCGTTCAGGGATGCATTTCCTGTTCAAGAACAGCAAGGTTGACAAGTGCTACACCAAAACCAAACTGTCCTGCGGTCTGATTGCAGACATCAAATCGGGGTTCAAAAACTGCTATGAAGTTTTGAAAATCGAAGGCAGGGAAAGGGAAGTTTTGTACGACATTTTTGAAGATGAAGAATATCAAGAAGTGCCGAAGTGGTTGTTCCCCATAAAATGCAACACAGAATTCCTTGACATGAAGGCAGGTGAAGGGCGGAATCAGTCACTGTTCAACTACATACTGACATTACAGGCTAACGATTACAGCGTGGAAGAAGCAAGGGAAACCATCAGGATCATCAACAAATACATTCTGAAAGACCCTTTGTCGGAAAGCGAATTGGATGTGATATTGCGTGACAGCGCATTCCACAAACCGATTTTCTTCAAGGGACAAACCTTCCTTCACGACAAATTTGCAACCTACATCAAGAACAACAACCGCATCATCAAAATCAATGGGCAGTTGTATGTGTACAAAGACGGCATCTATGTCAGCGGACAGGACGAATTGGAATCCATAATGATTCAGCACATCCCCAGTCTGTCAAGGGCAAAAAGGTCGGAAGTCCTGGCGTACTTGCAAATTTTGATAATGGAAAACACCGAACCGGCGAAACCGAATTTGATTGCCTTCCGCAACGGCGTTTACAACATCGACACAGGGGAACTTCGGGCATTCAGTCCCGAAATCGTTCTGACGAACCGCATCCCCTGGGACTTCAATGAAAGCGCATATTCGGAACTGGCGGACAAAACGCTTGACAAGATTGCTTGCCACGACACGCAAATCAGAACGATTCTGAATGAATGCATCGGGTCTTGCTTCTACCGCTCGAACACACTTGGCGGTGGCAAAGCCTTCATTCTGACAGGTGAAGGTGCGAACGGCAAATCCACCTTCCTGACGATGATTCAAAACATCCTGGGCGAAGAAAACATTTCTTCCCTTGACTTGAAGGAATTGGATGCGAAGTTCCAAAACGCAGAACTGTTCGGCAAGTTGGCGAACATCGGTGACGATATTTCGGACGAATTCATTGTGAACGCATCGGTGTTCAAGAAACTGGTCACCGGCAACAGAATTCAGGTGCAGCGCAAAGGGGAAAGACCGTTCGAATTCAACAACCACGCAAAGATGCTTTTTTCGGCAAACAACATCCCCAGGATAAAGGACAAGACAGGTGCGGTTCTTCGCAGATTGCTGATTGTTCCGTTCGATGCACGGTTTTCGGCGGATGATCCTGACTACGATTCTGCAATCACTTATAAGTTGCAGGCGCAGGAAGTCATGGAATACCTGATTCAGTTGGGGTTGAAGTCCTTGAAGGAAGTCATCAAACGCCAGGCGTTCACCGAATCCGAAAAGGTCAAGGTCGAAGTTGCCGAATACGAAGAAATGAACAACCCTGTCAAAGCCTTCCTGAACCAGTGCGAAGAAAACGGCATCCAAATCCTGAACGAAAGTGTGGGTGTGGTATTCGAAAAATATTCCGCATTCTGCACGGTGAACGGCTATCAAGCAGTGTCACAGATGGAATGTACAAAGCAAATCAAGCGTTTGCGTGGGTATGACACCGCACAAATCAGGGTCGGAAAAAACCGTCACAGGGTTTATGTGGAAGCGCAGAAGGATGGCGAAGAATAACGAAATACAGCCTTTATTGCATCCGTGAATGTCCTATCGGGAAACTGAAATCGGATGAATTTTTGAAGGTGAACAACAGTGGGATTGATGCTGCCATTGACATGCAATTCTTTGTTGACAAGTGTGTCATGGCAGGATGCACCCATGAACAGGAACGCCAGGAATACGACAAGAAAGGCGGTGACGGATAATGGGAAACGGAAACCGCAAAGCACAATACAAGCGCAGGAAAGAACGCTTGAAAAGCAGACCGCCGAAGCAGAAGGAAAAGTTTCAGTTGATAGACGGCAACTTGACCTTCTATCCGGTGGCGGAATGCAGACCACACAACGGATATTTGACCGAAGGTCTGATTGAAACCCACAGGTGCAGACAACGAAAATGCCCAGGGTTGAAACCATTGAAAAAGGACGGTGATCACAATGGATAGAGAAAAAGAAAACGCCCTTCGAATGCTTGACGGATGCATCTGTCGGTTAAGTGTGACGGACGAAAAGGAAGAAGCCTTCCGAATGTACTATTCCATGACGGTGTGGGCAGGGCAGATTTTGAATCATACGCTTCACCGCATCGAAGAACAGAACAAGCAGAAGGAACAAGACGAAGAAGGGGGTGAAGTGCATGTGCGAAGAACAAAACGCAAAAGACATTAAAGTCAAGGAAGATGACCGTGACCCCTTGAAGGAAGGTGTGCGGAAATTGGGTGACACAATTCAGTTGCTTATAAATGCAATCAAGCCTATTGCGGACATCATGCAGATGGCGTTCAAAACGCTTGCAGAGCAGAAAGAAAAAGCACTTGCCAGTTGCAGCAAAAGGGTCAGACACCTTGCCCTGCACGGTAGAACGGAAAGGGTCAGGAAGAAAAACTGGAAGCGTGTTTGGAAGGAATATATCAAGGGGGTGCGCCATGCCGAAAGATTGGTCGGGGAATCAAAATAGCATCTACAAGACATTAGGTGCATCGAACCACACCGAAGGGGAAAGGCAATCGGATGACTACTATGCAACCGAACCGAAGGCAGCGGAACTTCTGCTTGAACAGGAAGATTTCCACCACACGATTTGGGAATGCGCCTGCGGTGAAGGGCATCTTGCAAAGGTATTCGAAGCGCACGGTCACGAAGTCATTGCAACCGATCTGATATATCGGGGATATGGTGACCCTGAACCGCTTGATTTCCTGAAAGACACACTGGACGATTTCGAAGGGGACATCATCACAAATCCGCCCTATAAGTACGCACAGGAATTCGTGCAGAAGGCGTTGGAAAGCGTAAAGGTCGGAAGGAAGGTTGCAATGTTCCTGAAACTGCAATTCCTGGAAGGGAAAGCAAGGAAAGAACTATTCCAAAAGACCCCCCCCCCGAATCGTTTATGTTTCAAGTTCAAGACTGCTGTGTGCTATGAACGGCGAATTTGACAAAATCACTTCCAGTGCCGTTGCCTATGCCTGGTTTGTATGGGTGAAGGGGTTCACTGGGGACACCACAATCAAGTGGATAAATTAAAAAATAAGGAAGGTACACGATTATGAATATACCACAAACAATCAAAATCGGTGGCAAGGTCTATCGGGTAGAAATCACCGATAACCTGACACTGGGCAAAGCGAATGTTTCCGCTGAAATTGAATACATGGAATTGGTCATTCGCATCCACCCCAGTGCAAGGGGGAAGATGGAAGCAGACTTTTGGCACGAAGTAGTTCACGGAATCCTTGACCATCTCGGATATAGCCGACACAACGAAAAGAAGGTGGACGAATTGGCAAATGCCTTTTACATGGTCATCAGGGACAACCCGAAGATATTCGGGAAGTCGGAACAGTAGTGGCAGAAGGGGCAAAACGGCGTTTGTCACACTGTCACTTGTCACAGGTGTTCTTTTGCTTGAAAAATAGGTTTTTAAGAAAAAAAAATCACAGATGACTTTTCTATATACCGCAAAAATAAAAGAATATAGAAAATATCTGTGACAAGTGACAAAGTGACAAAATAAAAAGAGAACCCCAGGAACTGCAATTCCCAGGGTTCAAGGTTGAAAACCAAATCAAAATAAAAAGCGGTCAACTTCAAATCTTGAATGGTCTATTCTATTATAGCACCGTATGAAGATTTGAACTTGACAAATTAAAATCACGGTAACAGGTAACAGGTAACAGGTAACAGATGTCTTTTTGCTTGAAAAATAGGAATAAAAAATATTTTACTTTATATACAAAATTATTTTTTCGCCTATAAAAAGAGAATAAGAAAATTATGTGTTACTTGTTACTTGTGTTACTCATCGCAAACAGAAAAGGAATACGAAAAATGACAGCGAAAGAATTTTTGAATCAGGCGTATTGCCTGAATAAACTGATACAGAGCCATCAAAGGGAACTTTCGGAACTTGAAGAAATGGGGGCGGTTATATCGTCATCGAATTTTTCAGGAATGCCGTCAGGAAGCAGGAACACCGAAGCACCGTTTGTTCGGCAGGTTGAAAAGAAAGTTGATCTTGAACTGCAAATCAAAAAAGAAATTGAAAACCTGATTGATTTGAAGAAAAAGATTCACGATGCCATTGATGCCGTGCGTGACCCGAACCAAAGACTTGTTCTACGGTATAGGTACATAGAATTTTTCCCCTGGGTGAAGATAATTGCCGAAATGAATGACATGTTCTATTCGGAACGGCAGACATACAGATTCCATTCGGAAGGTTTGAAACAGATTGTTGTGCCGGTGTAAAAAAGACGGCAGTGCATGGCAGTAAATATATGTTATAATGTTATCGTCAAACAATGCGCTTGATCGAAAGAAATTTCAATCAGGCGTTTTTGTATGGCGCACGAACGGCAGACAGATTGTGTTTCCATTCTTCTTTGGCAATCTGTTCTGTCGTTTAGTCTTTGAAAAGGAAGGTGATGTCTTGTGACAGACAAACAGCGCAAATTTGCGGACGAATATCTGATTGACTGCAATGCTACAAGGGCATACAAGGCAGCCTATCCGCATGTGAAGAATGACCAGGTTGCAAAGGTCAATGGGTCAAGATTGCTGACAAATGCTAACCTGAAAGCCTATATTGATGAACGCCTTGACGAAATCAGTTCGGAAAAGATTGCCGATGCAGCGGAAGTGATGAAATACCTGACTTCTGTCCTGCGTGGGGAAAGCACCGCTGAAATAGTCGTGGTCGAAGGTGTGGGTGACGGAATGTCCGAAGCACGGTCAATGACCAAAAAGCCTGACGAAACGCAAAGATTGAAGGCAGCGGAACTTTTGGGCAAGCGATATGGTCTATTCAAAGAGAATGTGAAACTGGAAGGCGCAGTTCCGGTGATCATCAAAGACGATATTCCCGAAACCGATGACTAAACCGGCACAGAAGAAGTTCAACGAAGTTTCGATGCAGAAGGTTGTCGGTAAAGGGTACAACCGATATTGGCATTTCAAAGGCAGATACCGTGTTGTGAAAGGCAGTCGTGCATCGAAGAAGTCAAAGACCACTGCGCTTTGGTACATCAAAAGCATAATGCAATACCCCGAAGCGAACCTTCTTGTCGTTCGAAAGGTATTCAGAACGCTGAAAGACAGTTGCTTCACAGAACTGAAATGGGCAATTCACCGCTTGGGCGTGGATGCACAGTGGGATGTGAAGGAATCACCCCTTGAAATGACATATCTGCCGACAGGTCAGAAAATCTTTTTCAGGGGACTGGATGACCCTTTGAAGGTCACATCAATCACGGTTGAAGTCGGTGTTCTTTGTTGGTTATGGGTCGAAGAAGCCTATGAAATCAGCAAGGAAGCCGATTTTGATATGCTTGACGAATCTATTCGTGGCGCAGTTCCCGAAGGATTATTCAAGCAAGCAACGCTGACATTCAACCCTTGGAATGAACACCACTGGTTGAAGAAAAGGTTCTTCGACAGAGCAGACGAAGAAGTGTTGGCGTTGACCACAAACTATCAGTGCAACGAATTCCTTGACGATTCAGACCGCAAGATGTTCGAAGCAATGAAGAAGAACAATCCCCGAAGATACCGTGTCGCAGGACTTGGTGACTGGGGAATTGTTGAAGGTCTGATCTATGAAAACTGGAAGGAAGAAGTGTTTGACATCCATTCCGAACAGTTCAGAAAAGACCATCCAGGTTTGAAGTCGGGATTTGGTCTTGACTTCGGCTATACAAATGACCCTTCCGCAGCATTCATCGGGGGCGTTGATTTGGAACATCAACAAATCTTCATTTGGGATGAAATGTACGAAAAGGGTCTATCTAACAAACGGATTTTTGAAGTCCTGCAATCCATGGGATATGTCAAAGACCATTTCACCGCAGATAGTGCAGAACCCAAATCAATAGACGAATTGAAGGGTTACGGTTTGAGAACCAAAGGGGCGGTCAAGGGCAAAGACAGCGTGATGAACGGCATTCAATGGATTCAGGACTTCGAAATCATAATTCATCCCAGGTGCGTGAACTTTATCACGGAAATTTCAAACTATACCTGGGCAACTGATAAGTTCGGCAATAAACTGAACGAACCGATTGACGATTTCAACCACTTGATGGATGCTATGCGATACGGTTTGCAACAGTATATCAAGAAGAACGGTTGGATTTATTAAAAGGTAGGTGATTAAATGCTGACAGTCGAAGAAATCACAAGGTTCATCAGTGATGATGAAAGTGACCCCAAAAAGCAAAGGGCGAAGGAAGGCTTGCGCTATTACGAAGGGGAACATGACATCCGCAATTATAAACTGTATTATTACAACGCAGACGGCAAGATTGTCGAAGATAAGAGCCGAAGCAACATAAAAATCAGTCATCCATTCTTCACGGAATTGGTTGACCAGTGCGTTCAATATATGCTGTCGGGCGATGAATCGTTTGTCAAGTCTAACAATGCAGAACTGCAAGCAGAACTTGACCTGTACTTCGGGGATGAATTCAGATCGGAACTTGCAGACACGCTGACTGACACCTGTGCAGGTGGATTTGGTTACATGTACGGATATATGAATTCCGACATGCGAACTTCCTTCACCTATGCAGAACAGTCCGGTGTTGTTGAAGTCAGAGCAAAGGACACAGACGATCACACGGAATATGTCATCTATTGGTACATAGACCGCATTGATAAAGGCAAGAAGAAGGTCAAGCGCATTCAGGTTTGGGATTCGAAACAAACCACCTATTTCTGCCAGGTTGACAACGGCAAAGTCGAAAAGGATACTTCCGTTGAACTCAATCCACGCCCCCATATTCTATATACGAAGAAGGATGGCACTTATTATGACGGATTTGGTTTCATTCCGTTTTTCAGACTGGATGCAAACAAAAAGCAGACCAGTCATCTGAAACCTGTGAAGGAAATCATTGACGATTATGACCTGATGTCCTGCGGATTGTCGAACAACATTCAGGATGTCAGCGAAGCGGTGTGGGTGGTCAAAGGCTTCCAGGGTGACAACCTTGAAGAAATGATTCAGAATGTCAAGACCAAAAAGCACATCGGCGTTGAACCTGATGGTGATGTCGACATCAAGACCATTTCCATTCCGTATGAAGCACGAAAAATCAAGATGGAAACGGACGAAAAGAACATCTATCGTTTCGGCATGGGGTTCAATTCGGCGCAGTTGGGCGATGGTAATGTCACGAATGTTGTCATCAAATCAAGGTATGCACTTTTGGACTTAAAGTGCAACAAACTTGAAGCAAGGTTGAAAGCGTTCCTTCGAAAGTTGGTCAAGATTGCGTTGAATGAAATCAACAAAATCAAAGGCACTGACTATCAACCCAAAGATGTGTATTTCGAATTTAACCGTGAAGTTATGACGAACGCAACGGATAACGCCACGATTGAATTCACGAAGGCGCAGGCAGGGCAAGTTCGAATGACAACCCTTCTGAACGCAGCATCCCTTCTTGACGAAGAAACCGTGCTGAAAGCAATCTGCGAAATCCTTGAAATCGATTATGAAGAAGTCAAGGACAAAATTCCGAAACAACCGGCAACTGATCTGAACGAAGCAAGTGAAAAGTTGGCAAATGTCGTTCCCCAGGAAGGCGGTGACGATGGTGGGGGCGGTGAAGGCGTATGAATTCAAGACAGAAAGAAGTGATCGCAGCATCACTTGATGATGAAAAAGCCGTTCTTTCTGCACTTGAAAAGAACTACACCACAGCACTTGCCGACATCAAACGGAACATCAGGGAACTGCAATCGAACCCTTTGACACAATCGAAGGCTTATCAACTGGATTTTCAAAAGCAGTTGGAAAGGCAGATATCGGGCATCCTTGACAATCTGTCGGGAAAGAACTTCGCTTCCATTGCCGATTATCTGAACACCTGCTATCAGACAGGGTTCATCGGGGCAATGTACGACATGCAAGGTCAGGGTGTTCCGCTGATATTGCCTATCAATCAGACACAGGTCTTGAAGGCAGTTCAAAAAACTTCCGACAACATCAAGTTGGTGAATAAAGTCGGGATTTCCACAAATGAACTGAAAACGCAGGTTCTTGAAGAACTGAAAAGGGGATTTGCCAGTGATCTGACCTATACCGACATTGCAAGAAATATCAGCAATCGGGGACAGGCGAACATGGGGCGGTCAATGACCATTGCAAGGACGGAAGGACACCGTGTGCAGAGCGAAGCGAAGATGGATTCCTATCACGCTGCGAAGGCGAAGGGTGCAGATATAGTCAAACAGTGGGATGCAACCCTTGACGGTGCAACCAGGGACACGCACAGATTACTTGACGGACAGGTCAGAGAATTGGACGAAGATTTCACAGTCTTGGGCGCATCTGCCCCATATCCTGGGGGATTTGGTGACCCTGCCGAAGATTGCAACTGCCGGTGTTGTATGTTGCAAAGGGCAAGGTGGGCAGTCGAAGATGAAACCACCTATGACAAGTGGAACAATGAAACAGGGGGCATCATTCAATGCACTGGATATGACGATTTCAAAGAAAAATACTTGAAAGCAGCGGAAGCATTGACAGAAAACGCCGAAAGCGGTATAATGTCAGTTAAGGAATGCAAGGATTTCAACAGTCTTTCTTCCTATATGATGGCGCAGTATGGCGTTTCTGTTGATGAAAGTGTTCATCACCTTGATTTCCCTGCGGTTCAGCAGTCAATAATGGGAATCGAAAGGGTTATGGACGAATTTCCACAGGCGCAAAGTGCGCTGAAAGGAATTTCAACTTCCAAATCGGGTGTGATGTCTGCGAGTTTCAACGGAACAATCAATTTCAACCCGAATTATTATCAGAACGGCGATCCACGGGTCGCAAAGACAATGGTTCAAGGTATCACAACAGGATTTCACCCTGCGAACACCGGTGTTCTTGAAACAGGCAGTCACGAAATGGGACATCTGTTGGAAAGGGCATTGATTGAAATGTCGCACCCAGGCGTTGGTGCTTTGGATCAACTTTATAGGGCGCAGGCGTGGAGTAAATGCACAGAAGCGACAAATATCATTTCCGAAGCCTGCAAAATGGCAAAAAAGACCGCAGAAGGCAAAGGTTTAGTCAATAGTCAGTTGAAGGCAATGGTTTCGGGATATGCAACAAAGAATAACAGTGAATGCCTTGCAGAATGCGTTGCGGACTATGTTGCAAACGGCGAAAATGCTTCCATTCTTTCAAAAGAAGTTTGGAAAATCTTAAAAGGAAAACTTGGTTGACATGGAAAACTTCGAAGATGTGAAAAAATTCTTTGATTATTTGATCATAGACGATGACGGTTGGAAAGGTATCAGGGATGATGCCCCCGATTCCGCAAAAAAAGCCTATGCGGAATATATCAAAAAGGAAAAAGCAAACGCCGAAAAAGGCATCAAGGCGTAACGCCCACAACAATTCAATGATTGAAGCATCCTGAAAAGGGTGCTTTTTTCATACACTTCTTCAAAAGTCAGAAGTAAAACAGAGCATTTCAAAATCCTGATGTAACAGGTAAAAATCATATTTGAAAAGGAAGGTACAAAAAACATGACATTGCAGGAAATCTTGAAAAGTCAGGGACTGTCCGAAGAACAGATTCAGAAGATTGTCGGGGAAATGAAGCAGAATAAAATTTTCACGGCATCGGAAGAAAACCTGGATATTCGCTACGGCAAATTAAAAACCGATTTTGACAGTCTGACCAAACAACACGGCGAATCCACCGCCTTGATCGAGCAGATGAAGAAGGACAACGCCGGCAACGAAGCATTGCAGGGGAAAATCACAGAGTATGAAACCAAAATGGCAACGATGGCTGCCGAATTGGAACAGACTAAAATCGATGCTGCATTGAAAGTTGCCCTTTTGGAAGCGAAGGCAGATGATGTCGATTATCTGACTTTCAAACTGAAAGAAAAAGGCGAACTGAAACTGGACGAAAACGGCAAAATCAAGGGCATCGATGACAGCATTGCTGCGTTGAAAACTCAATTTCCCAAACAGTTCATCACCGAACAGGGCAAGAAGGTTGACGAAAACAAATTGCCTGGAAGCGATGACGAACCGAACAACGAACCGCAATCACTTGCGGATGCGCTCAAAGCAGCGTATGAAACCAAAAACTAAAAATTTTTATTAAAAGGACGGTAAAAAATTATGCCTATTACTTTGGAAGAAATGAAAAAGGGTATGACCGATAAGGTCGCACAGCAGGTGGTTGACACCTTCATCAGAAAGTCGCAGTTGCTTGAACTGCTTCCTTTCGACAACGCCGTTTCCCCTTCGGGCGGAAGCACTTTGACCTATGCGTATATGCAGAAGAAGTTGCCTTCGACAACGGCGTTCAGAGCAATCAACAAGGAATATACGGCGAACGAAGCAACCGTGGAAAAGAAGTCGGCGGATTTGAAAATCTTCGGCGGTGCGTTCGAAATTGACCGTGTTATCAAAGAAGCGGAAGGTCTGTACAACAATATGCAGTTCCAAATCGAAGAAAAGGTCGATTCGGCAATCGGCACTTTCCACAACGCTATGATTAACGGTGACAGCGCATCGAATGCAGATTCCTTCGATGGTCTTGACAAGTTCCTTGTCGGACAGTCCACGGAATATGGCGTTGACAGCGAAATCGACCTTTCCACAATGGCGAAGTTGAAGGAAAACGCCGATGTGTTCTACGAAGCACTTTTGAACCTTATCAACAAGACCGGCGCAAGCGCACTTCTTGTCAACGAGAACATGAAAACCAAAATTCAGACCGTTGCAAGAATTCTTGGCTACAAGACCGAATCCGAAGAAGCGTTCGGCAGAGTGGTCACCACTATCGGTGAAGGCAAAGTCCGTTTGATTGACTTGGGCAATGTGTACGAAGTCAAGGACGGCGCAGCAACCGAAAGCGCAATCATCCCTGTCAGCGCAGAAGGCTTGACCGACATCTATGCGGTCAGATTCGGCGTGGACGATGGCTTCTGCGGTGTAACGCTCACCGGCAACACGGCAATCAAAACCTTCTTGCCCGATTTCAATACGCCTGGCGCAGTGAAGAAGGGTGAAGTCGAAATGGTTGCTGCGGTTGTTCTCAAAAACACGAAGGCAGCAGGTGTTCTTCGTAACATCAAAATTCTTTAATCGGGAAGGTGAACGGACATGGCAAAACAGAATAAGGAAACTAAAAACGCAAAGGTTTTCATTGTCGAATCCCCTGTGAAGAATTTCTGCGGAATCAACGCAGGCGGTGTTCATTTCGCATACGGCAAAGCCGAAGTCAACGAAGGTTGGGTTCTCAACTGGTATCGTAAACACGGCTACAAGGTAACACCGAAGGAAGCACCGAAAGGGGCAGGCGAATCGGGCAAAGGTGACGAAAACACCGAAAATTCCGAAACGCCGAAAGACTAAAAACCTACAAGGGGGATGTGCCGTTGTGGGTGCATCCCCCAAAAATTTTTGAAAGGGGTGCAGTATGATCATAACTGTCGAAGAAATCAAGGAAATGCCCGAATTCAAAGACATGTCGGAAGCAACCATTAAAAGGAAGTTGACGGCAATCGAAGAATTGGTTCGTGCATATACCAACAATAATTTTCAGAGCAGGGCAAAGCGAATTCACGCACCTTCTTCCGAATCGAAACTTCAAGGGATTTGCGAATATTTCAAAGAAGGGGACACGGTGCAGATTACTGAATCGGAAGTCAACGATGGCTTGTATGTCATCAAGGCAATCGACAAAGAAAACGGCACAATCACCCTTGACAAAGAACTGTACGAAGCAAGACACAACTTGGTGACCAAAATCGAATATCCAACAGCGGTTGTTGAAGGAACAGTCAACTTGATGCTGTGGGATGTCGGAATGCGTGACAAGGTGGGAATTGCTTCGGAAACGCTGTCAAGGCATTCTGTGACATACTTTTCGCAGGATGCAGGGAATCAGTTGATGGGTTATCCGGTGACCCTTCTTGGTTTTCTGAAACCCTTCACGAAGGCACGGTTCTGATGAAGAAAATCGGCGGAAATACATTCGCAATGTTCCAAATAAAGGTGGAAGGTGAAAGAAATAAAATCGGTGAATGTGAACACACTTGGGTTGATGCGCTGACCATAAAAGGTTGGCTTGACTTGTCGAATGGCGATTCAAAGCGGACAATTTATAGCGCAAAAATCCAGGAATCCACGCACATGTTTTTGTGTGATTATCAACCTTTGACCTTTACGCCGAAAGCGGAAACACCGGACGAAAAAATCACGCTGACGGCGGAGAATGCAAGAATTGTCATCGAAGGTCAGGTCTATGACATTATGCTGATTGATGACCCCATGAACATGCATCAGCATTTTGAAATTTATCTGAAATACACAGGCGGTCAAGGTGACTGAAAACGAAGGCATTCAGTTCGAAGATAACCGTGCAAAAGTATTGGAAGCAATGGCGGAAAAGGCTATTGCTTTTTTATTTGAAGCGGTTGCAGAACTGCAATCACAAACCGCCAGGAACAGCAGAGTTGACACAGAGCAAACAAAGGGGTCTTGGGGCACTCATGTTGACGAAGCAACCCTTGAAGGCATGATCGGTTCAGCACTGGAAAACGCTATTTGGGAAGAATTCGGCACTGGCGAATATGCACTGAATGGTGACGGCAGAAAAGGCGGTTGGGCATACACAGACCGCAAAGGCGAAACCCATTTCACGCACGGCAAGAAACCGAACCGTGCGCTGTGGAACGCCTTTCAGACCCTGAAACCAAAACTGATTAAAAGGGCGGAAGCGTTGATGAAGGAGTTGAACGGAAATGATTGAAGTGCTTGAAGTCTTAAACGACCACATGGTGAAGGAATTAAAACTGAACTATGAATTTGGTCAGTACACAAAAACACCGCCCAAATACCCCTATTGGGTGAGCGATTACACAGAGCCTGAACCACTTGAAGAAGATGGGTTGACAACGCCCACAGTCACGCTGACAGGCTTTGCAAGGGGTAAATTTTTGGAACTGGAAGAAGGCAAGCAGAAAATCAAGGACTACTTCAAGGACGGCAAGTCGGTCATCACCAAAAGCGGTTCTGCGGTGGTCATTTTTTATGCAGGCAGTCTGAATGTTCCTTCGGACGAACAAGACCTGAAAAGGTGTCAAATCAATTTATCAATAAAAAAATGGAGTGTATAAAACCATGAACGAAGAATTCAGAACGCACGGCGTGACCGAAAACACGCCGAAAGAAATCCTGCTTGGCGCAGGTACGATTCACAAAGGTTTGAAGTTTGCCGATGGCAAATGGAACATCAAGGAATCTTTGTTTGGCGCAACGAGCGGTGGAAACAAACTTTCCATTGTTCCCGAAGTGTTGGATGTCGAAGTTGACGGCGCACTTGTCAAAACGAAGGGATTGACCTTCAAGCAGGGTGAAACGGCAACTTTGGAAACGAACCTTCTTGAACTTACGCCCGAACTTATCAAGACCCTTGTCATCGGTGAAGTCGTGGAAAATTCGGAAATTGAAGGCTATGACCTGATTGAATCCAGGGCGGACATCAAAGAAGGGGACTACCTTGAAAATATTGCTTTTGTCGGCAAGAAAACAGACGGAACGCCCATCATCGTCATCCTTGACAATGCCCTTTGCACTTCGGGATTCGAAGCGGAAGGCAAGAACAAGAACGCAGCAGTCATGAAGGCAACCTTCGAGTGCTACGCAGACCCGAACAAAGGCAATCTTGACAAATTGCCTTATCACATTTACTACCCCAAAAAGGCAGTAGAAACCACGCCCGACAACGGCGATGAAAACAAATAAAAGAAGGAAGGTATTTGAACAATGAACAACGAAATTGAAAAGGCGGTTGACACCGCCGACAAAAAGGCATACGAATTCAGAAAACTGGGCGCACTTGATGTTGCGCCTATGTGCAAAATCATCGGCAAAATCGGCATCACCGAATTCAGCAAGTGTTTTGAAAGTGAAAGTGTCCTGAACCTTATCAAGCAGATGAAGGGAAAGGATGCAACGCAGATTCAGGACATTGCAGGGTTGCAGGTAGTCTTGGAAATTGCAAACATCATCGTTTGCCACATTCCCGAAGTCGAAAAGGACATCTTCGCACTTCTTGCGAATGTCAGCGGTTTGACCGTGGAAACCGTCAAGGCGTTTGACCTTGTGACCTTCACGGAAATGGTGATTGATTTCATCAAGAAACCCGAATTCAAGGATTTTATTGGGGTTGTTTCAAAGTTGTTCAGATAGGCTTCAACAGGTATATGGACTTGCTATTTCACAGATATGCAAGTCCATATTTCCTTATTGACCAAATGATTTCGGTTGACGGATTCAGCGGATTTGTGACGGAACTATATGACCGGACGGAAGATGAACGGTTGTGGGAATTCTTCCTTCACAAAGTTCGGGATCAGTCGTTCGAAGAATTCAAAGGTGCTTTGAACAAACAACCGAAGGAAACTTTCGAATTCTCAAAGACCCAAATTGAAACAACAGTGAACAATTCCTTTGATATTATGCAGGGATTCATCCCTGATGACCTGTGAAGGGGGGTGAATAACGCAAAATGGAACTTTTCAAATTATTCGGCAGTATAGCGGTTGACAATGCCGATGCAAACAAGGCTATTGACGAAACAGGCGAAAAGGCGGAATCCTTTTCATCCAAACTGGGAAACGGCATCAAAACCGCAGCGAAGTGGGGAACTGCTATTGTTGCAGGCGCATCCACAGCAGTTGCAGGTCTTGCAAAATTCGCACAATCTTCCGCTGCTACGGCTGACAACATCGACAAGATGTCCCAAAAAATCGGCATTTCAAGGGAAGCCTATCAAGAATTGGATTTCATCTGTTCCCAAAGCGGAACTTCTGTTGACAGTTTGCAAATGGGAATGAAATCGTTGCTGACAGCAATGGATGGTGCGGTGTCGGGAACTGAATCGAACATTGCACAATTCGAAAGACTGGGCGTGACCGTGACAGATGCAAACGGAAATCTGCGTTCGCAGGAAGAAGTGATGTGGGATGTCATGGCAGCGTTGCAGTCGATGGATAATCAGGCAGAAAAGGCAAGGCTTGCGAATGAACTTTTCGGCAGATCGGGTTCTGAACTGATGCCGTTGTTAAACGGCGAAGCAGGGTCAATCGAAGCGATGAAAGAGCAGGCGCATGAACTTGGTCTTGTCCTGGGGGATGAACTTGTTGACAATGGCGTTGTTTTGACGGACACCCTTGACCAAACCAAAAGGGCGTTTTCGTCAATCGTCACGCAGTTGGGCGGTTCGTTGATGCCTATTTTGACGAAGGTTCTGACTTACATTCAGAAGTCGTTGCCTTCCATCAATGCGTTGGTCGGAAAACTTGCGCCGGTGTTGGCAACATTGTTTGATTCGTTGCTTCCGCCCTTGATGGAGTTGGCAGAAGAAGTGTTCCCGATCCTGTTTGACTTGATTGAAATGCTTATTCCGCCAGTTGCAGAAATCGTCAGGTCGCTTCTACCGCTTATTACAAGCCTTCTGTCATCGGTCATTAAACCGTTGGTGCAGTTGGTCAAATCGGT
Organism: uncultured Christensenellaceae bacterium; assembly: GCA_910586985.1. GTDB lineage: Bacteria > Bacillota > Clostridia > Christensenellales > Borkfalkiaceae > Gallimonas. Next base: position 61,712 of record CAJUKK010000009.1, read on the forward strand.
GCTTCCACCGCTCATTAAAGTGGTGCAGGCGGTTATTCCGCCCCTGATTGAAATAATTCAATCAATCTTGCCAGTTCTCACACGATTGGTTGAAGCACTTACACCCATAATAGTGAACATAATCGAAGCAATTTTGCCGGTTATCATTGAACTGGTGAATGCGCTTCTTCCTATAATTAAGCAGTTTATTGACACAATGCTGCCGATTATGATTGATTTGATAAATAGACTGACACCTATTTTCAAACAGATAATCGAAAAACTTTTGCCAGTCATCATAGACCTGGTGAAAATGTTGACACCGTTGATTTCGAACATTATTTCGGCGGTGTTGCCTGTGGTGATTCAGTTGCTGAATACACTGACACCACTGATAGAATATATCATCACAAACATATTGCCGATTGTCATTCAACTGATAGAAACGCTGATTCCGATAATCATGAAAATAATCGAAAGAATTCTTCCGATTGTCATTGAATTGGTGAACAAGGTTGTGCCTATTTTGATGAAGATAATCGAAGCAATTCTTCCGGTCATCATCAGTCTGTTGGATATTCTGACACCTATCCTGGAAGCGTTGATGCCTATTCTTGAACCGATTTTGGAATTGCTGATGGTTCTACTTGAACCACTGTTTCAAATTCTTGAAATCATTCTTCCGCCCTTGACAACTTTGCTTCAATTCCTTGCGAACATAATCAGCACGGTTGTCAAACCCATCATTGAATGGGTTGCAAGTTTCCTTTCGGGAACTCTCACAGGGGCGTTGGACGGCATCCGAAATCTAATCGGAAATGTCGGTGGCGCATTCAAGTCGGTATGGGAAGGAATCAAGTCAGTGTGGTCGGGTGCAGGTAACTTCTTCGGCGGTATATGGAACGGAATCAAGAACGCCTTTTCAAATGTCACCGATTGGTTCAAAAATGTATTTTCGAACGCTTGGCAAGCCGTGAAGAATGTTTTCAGCACTGGCGGAAAGATATTCGATGGCATCAAAGACGGCATTGTGACGGCGTTCAAGGCTGTTGTCAACGCTATAATCAAAGGCATTAACAAAGTCATTGCATTGCCTTTCAACGCTATCAACGGCATCTTGGGCAAAATAAAGGGCATCAGTATTGTCGGCATCAAACCCTTCGATTGGATAAAACTTTTTAGTGTTCCCCAAATTCCACTGCTTCGAAAAGGCGGTGTTTTGAAAAAAGGACAGACAGGTTTCCTTGAAGGTGATGGTGACGAAGCGGTTGTTCCACTTGAACAGAACACTGGGTGGATAAATAAAATTGCTGATAAACTTTACGCATTGAATGCGGAAGCAGACAGCAACAAACTGAAAAGTTCGGAAACACCTGACCGTCTTGCAACCGCTGTGAAAGAAGGTTTGGAAGGACAGACAGCGGTTGTTTCTAAAATGCTGAATGCGATTCTTCAAGCAATCTACAAACTTGATGAAGGTTTGGGTGATAAACTTTACGAAGCAATGACAGGGTTGCAGTTCCGCATCAATGAAAGGGAATTCGCACGGCTTGTCAAAGGGGTGTAAATATGCTTGAAAAAGTCAAATTCATAAATCACATGAACGAAGCGATGGACTGGGGAAGCAATGGAATTTATGTAAACCAAAACGACCTGCGAAATTATTCGTGGGACTATGCGAAGGAAAACAACAAAATTTCAGCATTTTCCCAGTCCATCGTGAAAAAATCAGTCCCCATAGTTATTGCCTGTCAGTCAGAAGATGAAGGGGTTGCGATCAAAAACAGACTATTCGAAATATGCGAAAAAGATGTTCTTGCAACGCAACACGGCAGATTGATTGTCGGGGACTATTATTTGAAGTGCTTCGTCAGTGGTTCTTCCAAAACAGAATATCTGAAACACAAAGGATATTTGAAAGTAACGCTGACGATTGTCACAGACTATCCGCAGTGGATAAAAGAAAGCACGGTCACATTCCGAAATGACGAAGATTCAGTCGCACAGGAAGGGGCAAAACGCAATCTTGACTTCAATGTGGACTTTGCCTACAACTATGCATCAGAACTACACGGCAACACGCTGAACAATGCAGGTTTTGTCGGCACAAACTTCCGCCTGATTATTTATGGCGCATGTACGACCCCCACAATCTACATTTCGGGTCACCGCTATCAAGTGAATCGCATTGTCGAAGCGAATGAATATCTGACCATTGACAGCGTTGAAAAGACAATCACGCTGACGAAGCGAAACGGCGAAATTGTGAACTGTTTCAATTTTCGTGACAGAGATTCATATATCTTCGAAAAAATCCCTTCGGGAAGCAATGTGGTCAGTTGGAATGGTGACTTTGGATTTGACATCGTTCTGATTGAAGAAAGGAGTGAACCCAAATGGACTTGATATATATGGACGATAAAAAAAGGGACATCGGGGTCATGAAAAACTTCACACTTGATTTGGCGTTCGGGGAAGATGAAAACAACTTTGAATTGTCAACCGTTATGGAAAACAATGTGTGCGAATCGGGGTTCTACATATACGCCGAAGGCACTGACTATGGCGGAATAATTGACCAAATCAAAGTCAACACCAGTTCGAATTCGTTGAAATATATCGGCAGAACCTGGCATGGTATTCTTGGAAGTAAAATCCTTCAACCTGATGATGGGCAAGACTACTTGATTTTATCGGGCGATGCAAACCAGGTTCTTGCCGAACTCATTCAGCGAATGAACCTGGGGGATTTGTTTGTTGCACCCGATGCCCCTTCGGGGTTGACGGTGCGGAACTACAAAATGAACAGATACATTGACGGCTACAAAGGCATTGTGAAGATGCTTCAATCCGTCAACGGCAAATTGAACATAACCTTCCGACAAGGTTATGCGACACTGACGGCAAAGCCGTTGGTGGACTATTCGAAGAATGAAGAATTCGATTCTTCGCAGATCAGTTTCGAAATCAAAAAGAATTTCAAGCCGACAAACCATGTGATCTGTTTGGGCGCAGGTGACCTTGCGGAAAGAACCGTCATTCACCTGTACGCCGACAAGGACGGAAACATTTCCCACACGAAGTCATTCTTCGGAATGGATGAAGTGTGCGAAGTGTACGATTGCAGCAATGCGGAATCGAACGAAGAACTTGAAAACGGCGGAAGGGAAGTGATTGAAAAGTCGTGGAATTCCGATTCCGTGAAAATCAACTTCACGAATTCATCTTCGGTGTATGACATCGGGGATATTGTCGGGGCGAAAGAAAATGTCACAGGCATTTCAATCGTTCAAAAAATCATCAAGAAAATAGTCACCCTTAAAAACGAAAGGGCAACTATATCTTACAAGGTAGGTGAATAAAAATGGCAAATATGCATCTTGTCACAGGCTATGCAAACAAAGAACACATCAAGTCCGCAGACCAAGGAAGTTTCAACGCAGCGGTGCTTGGTGAAGGTGAATTTGTCCTTGAAAGGGGAAGCAAGTTCGCATTCACCATCATTTCGAACAACATCGTCAGAATCAAAGACGGTGATATTCTCATGCAGGGACGGCACATCAGGCTTGATGATGGGTCATACATAGACCTGGATTTTGAAAACGGACAGCAGGGGTTCAAACGCAACGATCTGATTGTTGTCAGATACACGAAGGATTCCGCAACTGGCGTTGAAGAAACAAACCTGGTTGTTATCAAGGGAACGCCCACAACCGGCAACGCAACAGACCCTGACCCGATAAAAGGGGACATCATCAATGACCATGTGCTTGTCAACGACATGCCCCTGTACCGTGTACCCTTCGATGGGTTGAACATTCAGAATTTGGTTTGTCTGTTTGAAGTTCTTCCGTCATGGAAAACTTTGAAGGCACAGTCCATTGAAGAAACACAGACGGCAATTCAAACGGCAGCAGAGCAGAAACTCAACGAAGCGATTGACACCATCGAAACGCAGATGAACCATGTGGTCGAACAGGCGGAAGATGCCGTTGCAAGAGTTCCTGCGGTTAAACATGGAACGACAGATCCGACAAAGAATACAGTCGGCATTCTCGGTCAAATCTACATCAACACGGCAAGCAAGAAAATATTCCATTGTGTTGCCGTTGCTTCGGGTGTTTACACTTGGGTTGGTGATGTTTTGCCCGAATTGATTGTGACCACAAAGAAAGGGGTCACGGTCACCGTGACGAACGGTGTTATCACTTACAACGCAACTTCGAACGGCAAAGCAACTTTCACCGTTCCGAATTATGGCAAGTGGACGGTTTCCGCAACTATTAACGGCACGGTTATTTCGAAGGTTGTCGATGTCACCGAAGCGAAACAAATTCCTGTTCTGCTCGGCTATCAGACAATGACGGCAGTCATCAATCTGTCGAACAGCAATCCTACAACCTGCGTAACATACGCAGATGATGCGGTTGGAATGACGGCGGAACAGTGGGATGAATTCTTCGGACACTATCCGGTATTATTGAAGGGCGGCAAGGAAGTCGGAAGATTAGACCGGAACAATTATGCGCTTTTTGAAGATGGCAGTCTTGCCGACATCGAATCGGGCAAAAGCGGTGATGTCATGATTGCATTTCCCCGAAGGGGACTGAAAATCACAAAATCAGGAACAACCACCATGACGATTTCGATGACGAACGACCCCGACAACCCTGACTTCAAATATTATGCCCATCAAAGGGGAAGTGTACAAAAGAATGTGTTCTATATTGGTGCATTCAAAGGGTACAAGGACGGTGACAACAAACTTCGTTCGTTATCGGGTAAAACACCAACAGTCAGCATCACCATTGGTGCTGCAAGAACCTATGCCCAAAATAACGGCAGCGGTTATGAACAATCTGCATTCTATCAGTTGTTGTTCAGACAGTGCGCCTATGTCATGAAGTTCGGTTCGCTGAATTCACAAACGGCAGTCGGAAAAGGGTTGGTCAGTGCAAGCGCAAAGGTCAACACTGGCGGTGCGAACGCCTATGGAATGGATTGTGAAATTATAAAAGCAAGCAATCCTTCCTACATGACGGATGGCAAACATCAAGTGAAGTGTTTGGGTGTGGAAGATTTTTGGGGTAATGTTTGGGAATGGATTGACGGTTTGGTCACCGATTCAAGCAACCCCATAAACATTCTGACGAACACCGACAACTTCCAGGACAACGGCAAGGGCGCAGGGTATATGACCACATCTTCGGGAATGTCAAGCGGAGACGGCGGTTGGTTGAAAGAACCGCAGGGCAACACCGAAGCAGGTTTCACATTCAAGGCAAGCGGTGGATCGTCAACCACATACTTCACCGATTCTGCGGGTTTGAGTGGCGGTTGTGTCACTTATTTCGGCGGTCGTTGGTCGGATGGCGATGCTGCCGGTGCTTTCTGTTTGTATGTGGGTAATTTCGCTTCGGGTTCGAATGGTTATGTTTCGGCGCGCTTGATGTATTTATAACAAAAACAGGGGTGTCGAACGATTGAAATATTATCAAGAAGAAAAGCACAACAAACAAGTTCGATTGTACGAGTTTGAATGGCGGTTGTGTCGCTAGTTTCGGCGGTGGTTGGTCGAATGGCGATAATACCGGTACTTTCTATTTGAATGTGAATAATTCCACTTCGGATTCGAATGGTAATGTTTCGGCGCACTTAAAGTTTTCAAAAGGTTCATATTGTTTGCTGAACCCCCGATGCAAGTCGGGGGTTTGACATAAACGAAGTGCGTTCGCACCCTGCCACAGGGCAAAACACAAAAACCTTTATCCTGTATTAGTAGCCTTCCGAATGTACTTCCGAAGGTCGAAAGTTCGGGGAAAGAAAACATCAACAAGGGGTGTTTCTATGAAAAGATATGGCAATATCTACAAAGAAATTTTCACAATGGAAAATTTGAAACTGGCGCACAAAAACGCCAGGAAGGACAAAGCCTTCTACAAGGATGTGAAGAAGGTTGACAGTGATCCCGAATTCTATCTTGGGCAAATTCAAGAAATGCTGATGAACAAAACCTATACCGTCAGCGATTATTCGGTTTCAACAATAAACGACAAAGGCAAAGACCGTGAACTGATGAAACTGCCGTATTTTCCCGACAGAATAATCCAGTGGGCGATTTTGCTTCAAATCGAAAAGGTGTTCGTCAATACCCTTTGCGGTCACACCTGCGCTTCACTGAAAGGCAGGGGAATCAAAAGGGCAATGAAACTTGTCGATGAATTTATGACGGATGTTCCAGGGACGGAATTCTGTTTGAAAATCGACATTCGGAAGTTTTATCCGAACATCAACCACGCAGTTCTGAAACAGTTGCTGCGGAAGAAATTCAAGGATGCGGATTTGCTTGAACTGCTTGATAGAATCATCGATTCCTATCCTGGGGAAAAGGGTGTTCCGATTGGTTCATACCTTTCACAATACCTGGCGAATTATTATCTTGCATACTTTGACCACTGGTTGAAGGAAGAAATGCAAATCAAATATGTTGTCCGATATATGGATGACATTGTGATTTTTAGTTCGTCAAAAGCATTCTTGCATAGCCTTCGAAAGCAGATGGACGAATATCTTCGAATTCGGCTTGACCTTCAAATCAAACCGAATTGGCAGGTGTTTCCTGTCGATGCAAGGGGCGTTGACTTTGTGGGATATAGGTTTTTCCACGGTTACAAACTACTACGCAAAACCACCTGCAAAAAGTTCAAGAAGAAAATGGTGCAAATCCAAAGGAAACAGTGTGACGGCAATCTGATCAACTATTCTGAATGGTGCAGCGCAAATTCTTACAACGGATGGTTGAAGTGGTGCAATTCATATCGGTTACGACAAAAATACATCGAATCGATTCAACCTTCGTTGGATAGGTACTACAACGAAGTTGTCAAATCAAAATCTAAAAGGAAGGTGCAATCATGAAAGACATGGGAATTGTTCACGGCAACGGTGAACAGGCAAAAGCAGTGATTGTCGGCGTTGATACGGTATATGTTCACACCGACATTCAGAAGGTCGAAACAGACCACAACGGAAAGGCGGTGGAAGATTTGTTTTCCTATCACGAAGTGCAATATTCCAAAGACGAATACTTGGATTTGATGATGAAGGAAAACGCAGCCTTGAAGGAAAGCATCACCGACACGCAAATTGCGTTGTGTGAAATCTATGAATCGATGGGGGGTTAAAGCGATATGGCGAAGGTTTATGCAGATTTGATTCGCAAAGGCATCAAGACCATTGACGATGTTCCGGTCAAACTGAAAACAGCCGTTGAAGCGTTGTTGGCAGAACAGTGATTTGACCGCCCGAATCCTGCCCCACGCTCGGCAGGATAAGCGAATGGGGGTGCGGTTGAACATTCACCCTTGCGAAAATAAAAGCCGTCAGAAGGGCGATTTTGCGCCTTAAACGGCAATATTTCAAAAGGAAGGTAAACGACAACATGACAACAGAAATCATTGTGGCATTGATCACACTGGTCGGAACGCTCATCGGAACATTTTCGGGCATTGTGGTCGGGACAAAGTTGATCAATTATAGGATTGAACAACTTGAAAAGAAGGTTGACAAACACAATCAAGTAATTGACCGTGTTTATAAACTGGAAAAACAGGATGCAGTCCACAACGAAGAAATCAAAGTGGCAAATCACCGCATTGAAGATTTGGAAAGACTGCAAGAAAAATCAACATCTAAAAAATAAAAGGACGGTATTCAGAAATGAAAAAAATTGATTGGAAATCAAAACTGACAAGCAGAAAGTTTTGGGCAGCGATTGTTTCCGCTGCTGCTTCGATTGCAGTTGCATTCGGCGCAGGGGACGGCACGGTTGCCCAAATCACCGCCATCATTATGGCAGGCGCAACGGTGATCGCATACATAATCGGGGAAGGCTTGGTCGATGCAAGCAGGAACAAATCCGAAACAGACAAGACCGAAACCGACACTGCAAAGACCGATGCAGAGCAGAAGGAAGATGTGACCGGCAAGACTATTGACGAAAAATCCGACACGCCTTCCGAAACGGCAAGCACCCCCGAAAGTAAACAAAATTGTGATTGATACTAACTTGATACTATTTTGTTACTAACGCAGGGGTTTTTGCCCATTCTTGCAGGGTGAAAATCTTGAATTTTAGACCGAAAAATGTGCTTTTAACCCCCTATTAGGCACTTGAACTTTGAACTATTCTGTGATATAATAAAAGCAGGAGGTGTAAAATTATGGCAAAAATAAAGAGGATTTTGGTATTTATAACGGCGGTGATGATGTTGTTTGCGTTATCGATTGGCTTTGCGGGGTGCAAAGACGAGGAAGAGGAAAAAATAACATACATGATTTATGTTTCCGATCGACAGCTTACAGGATTAACAAACGTAACCGATGCGGCGATTATGGAAGGGGTGCAACTTGTTTGTGAACTAAAAGACGGGGACAATAAGGAGGTTACGATTCCTTATGTTGAAGGAAGTTACATTTATGTGCGTTTTATGATACCCGGAAACGATTTTGCGTTGTGCACATGTAATGGGTTTAGACGTTATTACTTAGAGTATAGTACGTTGGACGATCAGACGCAGGAAATAAAACCTAAAACTCTTGAACGAGGTATATATAGATATCGTTTTGTGGATGATTATCCTAAAGATCCGCTTGATCGTTTTTGTGCATGGTTGAAACTTATAGTGGAATAAAAAATTTAGAGGTGAGGATATGTTGAAAAAGTTCTTTTTGAAAAAATTCAATCTAGTGTTAGTTTTAGTTGCCTTATTATTTTCGTGTATATTTGTTGGATTAAATGCTGTACAGCGTGAAGCATCTGCGGCAAGTAAGGATATTATTCAAATTTGTAAAGAATTTACGGATAGTGATAAGTTATTTAATTCTAAAGATACAACTATTCATACTTTTAAAGACAAATTGCAACATGTGGGAATGAACTTGGACAAAGAGATGTCTGAGCTTGCGCAAATTATTCCCGCGCAGTTTTTACAGAAAGAAGACACGGACAAAGAATATCACTACTTTGGTCAAGAATACGGATTTATGGTGCTCCATGACGGCGATGATCTTCATGTAATGATTGTGGATTTCGATTGGGAAAGTGAACCGAATAACGAGTGTCATTTAAAGGTAGAAATTATTGTAAATGCAAGATTTCAAATTAAAGCTACGGAGAATGGGACGACATGGATTTATAAAGAGTATCAAAGCGACGTAAAGTTTCGTTTAACAAATCTTAAATATGTTAGCAGCATTCTTAACGAAAACGATTTAAATTACGGTGATAGCGGATATTCCAAGTACAATGATAGCGGTGTGTTTTTGCAGCAGACGCGAATTGCTTTTAACGGCTTGCAAATTACTGATAGAGATTGGGCAACGGTAGGTGATTTCACGGTAAGGACCATTGAAGGTTTTCTACCGAAAGTTAGTACTGCATTTCAAATTAAGCGTTTGCCTGGCGATATCGCTAAAAATATACATATTTTGCAAAACAATACTAAAACGATTAGCGCAAATCAAGAAAACTATGTTTTTACGGAATTGTCACGACAACAACAATTACAAAATTCGTTACTTGAAACTTTTACCAGAACAAAATATGTTGAGACTCCAGAAGATATTTATTTCGGTTTGGGTAATTTTATTGAATTTAATACTCTCGTGAACGATACAAATCAAAGTAGTCGCTTTATTCAATCTCTTCAATTCGATATTGTCACCGCCGATAAATGGAATAATTGTACAGCTCGTATAGAATATGATATGACAGGCAATGTAGTACCTTTTACAACCAATAAAGAGCGAACACTTTTTGATACGGTAAAAAATGTTACAACGGATTCTTCGTTTTTGATATATACGTTACCAAACGGGAAGGATATGATAGACTTTACGCCGGATCGTAACGGCATCTATGATTTAAGGTTATCGCAGTTATCCTCTTTTAACGCTAAACTCATCAATACTGTAACGGGTGAAGAAACGACATTGGAGCAAAATGATGACGATTATTCGATATATTTAATGAAGAATATACGTTATCGTTTGGAATTTACTGGCACGAATCAAGAAAATGCGCAATATGCATATGGGACAATCTCTTTTACTCCGCCTACGGCGCAATTCGGAAATAACGATATTCAGTTCCATAATACTGATAAGGAATTTATAAAAATACATGCCGAGCATGCATGTAACTATACGATCAATGCATTAACCGAGGGGGCGAAGATAACGGTTTATAACGATTCTTTCGAAATAATGAATTCGTCTGATGGATCAGTTCGATTTGAAGCTCAGAGCGGAAAAGATTATTATATACGCGTAAGTTTTACGTCTCCGAGATCGGATACGATTCAAGTTAGTCTTTCAAGCGAACGGTTTGTGAAATTAATCGATTGGAAGATGACACGCACGATAACGGTTATCAACGATCAAATCTCTCTCCCTGCAGTTTCGGAAAGAGAGGGTTATCAAAACGGCGCATGGTGGACGGAGGAGAACGGAACAGGAACACGCATTACAAACGAAAATTTTGGTGTGCTTGAAGGGTTAACGGTTACTTTATATGGTAATGCCGCGCCTATAATTTATCAAATATCATACGAAACAAACGGAGGCAGTGCAATAGTTCCCGCATCTTATACGATTCAAAACGGCTACATTCTCTCCACAGACACAACGCGCAGCGATCATATTTTTGCAGGATGGTATGATAATGCCCAATTTAACGGCAGTTCGATCGAGCGTATACCTATCGGTTCGATAGGAAACCGTACATATTATGCAAAGTGGGTCATGGAATTTTATCATGCGGCGTTAATCGTTAATAGTAGCGATATCGACGATAAAACGGTATTCTGCCCGTCTAGTCAGCCAATTCGATACGGGGAAAATTTTAGGTTGCCTGTTTTAAACGTAAGCGGATTTGCATTTCAGGGCTGGTATTTGAGCGACGGGACAAAGATTGTAAATGAAAATGGTAATAGCCTTGGAAAATTTTTATTTGAAAACGATATTTCTGTGATTGCGAAATGGTCGCGCAATCGATATACGATTGCGATTCATTCACAAGATGGAAAGAATGTGAAGTATTGGATCGACGGCGCACTAAAAGACGTTGCTGGGCAAACGACATATTACGGAAATTCATCACTCTGCCCTGATTGTCAAATTGCAGAATGGTATCGTAATAAAAATCAGACAATGCTATCAATGTTGTATCGTGAGGGGCATATTTTTAAGTATCTCACTGCGGATCAAACGACAAACAAAAAGTTTTGTTGGGTAGACGATATTGCCTTGATTCAAAACGGGAAAATAGATTTGTACCCGTATTACGCAAAGGAACAATATACGGTTACATTTAGTAGACCCGATTCGGCTTATTTAAATGTAAATCCGAATACGTATCAAGAGGGTATCAAGAAAACCTTTGAGTATGGGCAAACGATTGACTATGTGAACGTTCATAACGATTATTTAATCAAGCGCGAGTATCAATTTACTTATTGGACAATGCATGACGGGTCAAGATTTAGTTTTACTACAATGCCTGATATTACGCCGTTGAGCGAAAGCAATAGCGGTTGTGCATTATATTCTAATTTTGAAAAAGTTATTTATTCGATTAATTTTAATTTAGGAAATGGGAAATTTCAGGGGGTGGTATCAACCGAATATAATATTTATAGTCCGCGTAGTTTACCGACACCAGTTTATACGAATTATCGGTTTGTAGGTTGGTATACCAATGCGGATGGTACGGGTATAAAGGTTACCACGACGCAAGGCAAAACAGGAGATTTAACTCTATATGCAAAATATGAAAGAATAATGTGCGTTTTGGAGTTCTATCCCAATGCGGGAACTTCCGGTGCTTATGGACAACAGGTTGCTATGGGCGATACTTTTGTGCTACCAAATGCAACTAAACCGCATTATACAGGGGTTTGGACACGAGGCGGTGTAGAGTATGGATTTGGAACAATCGTTACAGTCAATGAATCTATGACTTTTTATGCGAAATGGACTTTAACGCCATATACAATCGTATACAATAACATGTACGATAAATATCTCAATCAAACGGCATATACAAACGCGCCGAAAACATATACATACGGAACTTTTATAAACTTTGCCGAATATGACGCGCGTTTTTCGATTGCTTATCCTGCAAGCCAAGCGCGGTGCGAATTTAAGGGTTTTTATATGGATAAGAATTTTGAAAATGCTGCGACGCTTTCGTCAACAACTTCGGGGGAGTTTCATGTATATGCCAAGTGGATACGTCTTGTCAGCAATACGTCGCGCACGAATACGACGATAACGGATAAGGGTATCGATAAAAATCCCACAAACACCTTAACAATCGGATTGATTTCAAACGGTAGCTATATGGTACAAGAGCAAAAGGCGATGGGATTCAATCAGGTCGTCATAAAAATCGAACTTACATATCATAGAATCGATGACGGATATCAGCACGTCTACCTTTACAATGGGAGCGCCCAGCTTAATCATTGGGAATATAGCGCCTCCAATACAACGACGCGCACGGAGTACATGGAAGTCGTAATGAATATTGATCAACTTGCAAACGTCGGAGCGCTCTATATCAAGTACGATGCAAGCGGCGCATGGTCCGACGATTGGTATATCGAACGAATGAGCGCGTCTGTACAATTCGTGAATCATAAAGACGACGCAAGACCAATGAAAAACGGTACGATATTTTATTAAGGTAAAATAAAAAAGAACTCGGTTGTAAAACCGAGCTCTTTTTTTGTTTTAGTTAAATTCGTTTATTCGCCTTATAGCTCGTATGCAAAATCTTATGAGCCTTGGGACTGTTGGGGAAGGTAAAATAATCGTCGTAAATGAGATCCATCACGGGCGAATCGGCGCTGCGGCGCAATTCGTTTTTGGTATCCGCCGCATACAATGCATTTGCGCGCGCCTCTTTGAGTTCTACCGTATTGCGTACGCTGTCTGAAAGGGTAGGTTGTCCGCCGCCGTTGACACATCCGCCGGGGCATGCCATAATTTCGATAAAGTCGTACTGCTTTTCACCTGATTGGATTTGGCGGATAACCGTTTCGGCATTGGCTAATCCCGATGCAACCGCGACGCGGATGGTATTTCCCGCAACAAGATAGGTTGCCTCCTTAATGGGACTGCTGCCGCGGACGGCAAAAAAGTCGAGCACTTCGAAACTTCCGTCCATCATGTGCGCCGCCGTTCTGAGCGCCGCCTCCATGACGCCGCCCGTCGCGCCGAAGATCGCGCCGCCGCCCGTCGCCGTCGCAAAAGGATTGTCAAATTCTTCGTCGGGGAGTTCTGCAAACTTGATTCCCGCCGTTTTAATCATACGGGCAAGTTCGCGCGTGGTGATCGCCGCATCAACGTCGCCCTCCATTTCCTCGCGGTGACATTCGTATTTCTTCGCAGTGCAAGGAATCACGCTGACGGTGTATACGTCCTTTTTATCGATGCCGTTCTTTTCGCACCAATAGCTCTTTAAAAGCGCGCCGAACATCTGTTGGGGCGACTTACAGGTGGAAAGGTGGGGGATCATTTCGGGATGTTTCTGCTCCACGAATTTCACCCAACCGGGGCAGCAGGAAGTAAACATAGGCATGGGTTTGCCCGTTTTGATGCGGTTAATGAGTTCGCTTGCCTCCTCCATAATTGTGAGGTCGGCGGTAACGTCCATATTATAAACCGCATAGGGATTGAGGCGGCGGATCGCCGCTACCATTTTTCCCTCTACGTTCGTGCCCACGGGCATATCGAACGCTTCGCCGAGCGTTGCGCGCACGGAAGGAGCGGTGAAGAACAGAACCTTTTTCTTGGGATCGGCAAGCGCTTTCCAGACTTCGCCGACCGTCGAATTTTCGCTGAGAGCGCCCACGGGGCATGCGACGATGCATTGACCGCAGCCGACGCATACCGATTCGGAAAGGGGCATATCGAACGCGCTGCCGATGTGCACGTTAAACCCTCTGCCGATCGGGCCGATCGCGTTGACGTTCTGTTTGCGGCAAGCCGCCACGCAACGCATGCAGTTGATGCACTTGTCGTTGTCGCGCACAACGTAAGGGGTGGAGTCGTCGATAGGCAGAACGAAGTCCTCGCCTTTAAATCTGTCCTCGTCGACGCCATATCCGAGCGAGAGCTTTTGCAGCTCGCAGTTGTGGTTGCGCTCGCAGGAAAGACACTTTTTCTTGTGTTTGGAGAGGAGCAATTCGAGCGTCATTTTTCTGCTTTCGCGGCACTTTTCGGTGTTGGTGCGCACTTCCATGCCCTCGGCAACGGGATAGACGCATGCGGCAACGAGTCCGCGCGCGCCCGTCGCTTCGACAACGCACATGCGGCAGGAACCTACGCAGCTCACGTCTTTTAAATAACAGAGGGTAGGGATTTCGATATGCGCTTTTCTCGCCGCCTCTAAAATACTTGTTCCTTCGGGAACGGTAACGGGAATGTTATTGATCTTTAACGTAACGTTTTTCATCGTTTCTACACCTCACTTTCTCTCGATTGCGCTGAACTTACAACCTGCCATGCACGCGCCGCAACGGATACATTTAGCGGCGTCGATTTCCAGAGAGGGAAGTTTATGAGAAGGCGCAACGTAGTCCGTTTTGTGGATTGCATCCACGGGACAGTTTTTCATGCATTTTCCACAGCCGATACATTTATCTTTATCGATAGAGAATTGCAGCATGGCTTTGCATACGCCGGCGCGGCATTTCTTTTCTTCGATATGTTCTGCGTATTCGTCGCGGAAGTAGTGAAGGGTGGAGAGTACGGGGTTGGGTGCGCTCTGACCGAGCGCGCAGAGCGAAGACTGTTTCATATGCGAGGCAAGCTCTTCGATTTTGTTCAAATCGTCGCTCTCGCCTTTGCCTTCCGTAATTTTTGTAAGAAGTTGCAAAAGACGCTTTGTGCCGATTCTGCACGGCGTGCATTTTCCGCAAGATTCGTCAGCCGTAAATTCAAGGTAGAATTTGGAGATATCCACCATGCAAGTATCTTCGTCGAGAATGATCATTCCGCCGCTGCCCATCATCGAGCCGATGGCGATGAGGCTGTCGTAATCGATGGGGGTGTCGATGCAGGACGCGGGAATACAGCCGCCCGAAGGTCCTCCCGTTTGCGCCGCTTTAAATTTTTTACCGTTGGGAATGCCTCCGCCGATCTCTTCGACGATTTCGCGAAGCGTCGTGCCCATGGGGACTTCTACAAGTCCGACGTTGGTAATCTTACCGCCGAGCGCAAATACCTTTGTTCCCGAGGAGTTTTCGGTACCGATGGAGGAGAACCACTTCGCGCCTTTCATAATGATGGGGTTGACGTTTGCCCACGTTTCGACGTTATTGAGAATTGTGGGTTTGCCGAACAGACCTTTGACGGCGGGGAAGGGGGGACGGGGACGGGGTTCGCCGCGATGTCCTTCGATACTCGTCATAAGAGCGGTTTCTTCGCCGCAGACGAACGCGCCCGCGCCGAGACGGATTTCGATATCAAAATCAAAACCGAGTCCCAAGATGTTTTTGCCGAGCAGTCCGTATTCGTGCGCCTGTTTGATGGCGATCTTCAGGCGCTGTACGGCGACTGGATATTCCGCGCGGACGTAGATATAGCCGTAGTGCGCGCCGATGGCGTAACCCGCGATCGTCATGGCTTCGAGAACGCAGTGTGGATCCCCCTCGAGCACGGATCTGTCCATAAATGCGCCGGGGTCTCCCTCGTCCGCATTGCAGCACACGTACTTTATGTCGCCCTGAGATGCTTTTGCAAACGCCCACTTTCTGCCGGTCGGGAATCCTGCGCCGCCTCTGCCGCGCAGTCCCGAGGCAAGCATCTCGTTGATTACGTCGTCGGGCGTCATGGACGTGAGAACTTTTTCGATTGCCGCATAATCTCCCGCGGCGATCGCCTCTTCGATATCTTCTGGTGCGATTACGCCGCAATTTCTGAGCGCAATGCGCATTTGTTTTTTATAGAAAGGCGTTTCGCCGAAAGGGATTACGCTGCCGTCTTTTGCAAGAGTGCCTTGATAGAGGAGTTCCTTTACGATATCTCCGCCCTTTGTAAGATGTTTTTCCACCACGGTTTTTACATGTTCGGGCGTCATCTGTGCATAAAATGCGCCCTCGGGGTAAACAATCATGATGGGACCGAGCGCGCACAGTCCGAAACAACCCGTTTTTACTACGAGAATATCGTTGATATTGTGCTTGGCAAGCGATTTTTCGAGTTGTTCGATGACTTTAAGCGAGTGCGATGAAGTACATCCCGTACCGCCGCAGACGAGAACTTGTTTACGATAACCCGTCTTTTTCGCGAGTTTTTCGCCTTCTTCGCGTATGACGCGGCGAACTTCGATCAGGTCTTTTTTGGCGGCGCGGATCGCGTCTAATTCTTTCGTCGTCATTTTGTCTCCTCCCTGTATTTATCGAGAATGGGTTTTACCATTTCGGGCGTGAGCTTACCGTATACTTCGTCGCCGATCATCACAACGGGCGCAAGTCCGCACGCGCCGACGCAACGGCAGCTGTCGATCGAAAATAGCCCGTCTGCGGTACATTCGCCGCATTTGATTCCGAGCTCTTTTTCGATTTCTTCAAGGATCTTGTCCGAACCCTTGACATAGCACGCCGTGCCGAGGCAGACGCTGACGCGGTGCTTTCCCTTGGGATTAAGGGAAAATTGCGAGTAGAAAGTAACTACGCCGTATACTTCCGAGAGGGAAATATTCAGTCCTTCGGCAATCTGTTTTTGCACGTTGATCGGGAGAAAACCGTAAATTTCCTGCGCCTCTTGCAGAATATGCATGAGACATCCCGGCGTTTCGCGCGAAGATTCGATTACCGATTTCAGCTTCGCCGCCTGTTCGGGCGTGCCGATCGCTTCGCATTGTTCCATAAACAACCTCCTTGTCGCCATTTTTTGGAATCTTCAAAGAAAAAACGACGCTTGCAACGATAATTCGCCGCGATTTTTATTATATCATATTCCGAATGCAATTTCAATCATTTTGCGAAAAATGTAAAAATTTGTCGGAATAATTTCTTTTGCGCGAAGCGTTTTTCGTCAGGGAAATAATTGGAAAAAAATTGACAAGCACGGATACATGTGCTAAAATAAAAAAGATATGTCTATATAATATTTTGAATCCGATCATGTCGGATAACAGAGGAAAGATCATATGAAATTTGACAAGAAAAACTTTTTAAGCGAAGTGGATCGCATACTGCGCGCGGACTATGCGACAGAGCTTGGCAGTGCAACAAAAAAAGAGCTGTATAACGCGCTATCCAAAGCGGCAATGGCGCTTGCATACGACGATTGGAATCGGGAAAAAAATAACAATAAAAAACGCTGCGGCTACTTTTCCGCGGAATTTTTGATGGGACGCTCCATTTATTCCAATCTGCTCAATCTCGGGATTCTGGAAGAGACGTGCGAAGCGCTCCGTTCGATCGGAAAGGATCTGAATGAGTTCGAAGAAGTGGAGGACGCCGCTCTCGGCAACGGCGGCTTGGGACGGCTTGCCGCATGCTATCTCGAGAGCGCGGCAAGCTCTGCTCTTCCGTTGGACGGATACGGAATCCGATACCGTTACGGACTTTTCCGTCAGACGTTTGAGGACGGTTTTCAGCACGAAGAGGGTGACGATTGGCTTAAATGGGGAGACCCGTGGAGCGTTCGCGTAGACCGCGACGCGGTAGTCGTTTCGTTTTCCGATCAGAAAGTACTCGCTGTTCCCTACGATATGCCTGTTTTCGGATATCGGAACGGAGTTGTGAATACGCTCCGACTCTGGAGTAGCGAACCCGTCGAACCCTTTGATTTCGGCGCATTTAACGAGATGAAGGGCGAGCGTACCGCAGAGGAAAACTTTAATGCGACGAAGATTACCGACGTACTGTATCCCAACGACAATACAATGTCGGGGAAAATATTGCGTTTAAGACAGCAATACTTTCTTGTGAGCGCGTCGCTTCAGGATATTCTCGCAAAGGACAAGGCCAAAGGGCGCAGGATTTCAGATTTACCCAAATATCATTGTTTCCAGCTCAACGATACCCATCCCGTTATTGCTATTCCGGAATTATTGCGGCTGTTGCAGGAGGAAGGGCTTTCATTTGAAGAAGCGTTTGATCTTGCTGCAAAATGCTTTAATTTTACAAACCATACGATTATGGCGGAGGCGCTTGAAAAGTGGGATGCGCTCGCACTCTCCGAACTTTTGCCCGACGTTTACCGCCAGATCGTCAATTGTCAGGAGCGTATCCAACGCGAGGGCGTCGATCCCGATAAATTCTTTATCATTCGCGATAACGTGATTCATATGGCGAATCTTGCAATTTACGTTTCCGCCAAGGTCAACGGCGTTGCCGAGATTCATACGAATATCTTAAAAAAGGATACGTTTAAAAATTGGTGCGAACTGTATCCCGATAAATTCGTCAATATTACAAACGGCATCACGCCCCGCCGTTGGTTGCTCTTGAACAATCCGCAGATGGCGAAGGAGATCGATTCGCTTATCGGTACGGAATGGCATACCGACTTAAAGAAATTAAAGAGTTTGAAACCGCATATCGGCGAAATGCTTTCCTCTTTTAAACGGATCAAGGAAGAAAATAAGAAGAAACTCGCCGATTATATCAAGGAACACGAAGGAGTGGAGATACCCTCTCATTTTATCTTTGACGTACAGGTCAAACGTTTGCACGAGTATAAGCGTCAGCTCCTGAATGCGCTTTCTATTCTGTATTTTTATAACGGAATCAAGGACGGCAGTATCGAGGACTTCCCGCCTACTGCGTTTATCTTCGGCGCAAAAGCCGCTCCCGGTTATTACATGGCGAAGGCGGTTATCAAGTTTATAAACGAGATCGCAAACTTGGTCAATTCGGACGAGCAGGTCAAACCTTATCTCCGCGTCGTGTTTGTACAAAACTATAACGTTTCGTATGCGGAAAAGATCGTTTGCGCTGCCGACGTCTCCGAACAGATATCAATGGCGGGTATGGAAGCCTCGGGTACGGGCAACATGAAGTTTATGCTCAACGGCACGGTGACGCTCGGCACGCTCGACGGCGCGAACGTAGAGATATGCGAAGAGGCGGGAAGAGAAAACAATTATATTTTCGGCGCTACGGTAGACGAAGTCTCACAGGTAAAAAAGTTCTATTGCCCGCGGGAGATTCTCGAAAATACGATCGGACTCAAGCGTGCGGTAGAATCGCTTGTGGATGGTACGTTAAAAGACGATTCGGGCATGCTCCAAAAACTTTACGAGAGCCTCCTTACAGGGTACGAGCCGGACCGATATCTCGTGCTGTATGACTTTGCCGACTACGTACGCGTGAAAGAAGAACTTCTGCGCGACTATGGCAGCGAAGCGTTCGATAAGAAGTGTCTTATTAATATGGCGTCGGCGGGAAAATTTTCGGCAGATCGTTCGGTAAAAGATTACGCAAAGCATATCTGGAAAATCAAATAATAAGAATTTAAAAAATCGATAAAATTTTATCGATTTTTTGCTTGACAAGAATATTTTGCCGTGATATAATATAATTGTTCATAAGGA
Source organism: uncultured Christensenellaceae bacterium (assembly GCA_910586985.1). Lineage (GTDB taxonomy): Bacteria > Bacillota > Clostridia > Christensenellales > Borkfalkiaceae > Gallimonas. Next base: position 81,309 of record CAJUKK010000009.1, read on the forward strand.
TTGCTTGTCAGCGCAAGCGAGGGAGTAATTTGCGTATGCTGTTCGGAAGAGAACAGATCGTAACGAACCGTCAATACAGCGTAAAAAACGCTCGGGTAGTTTTAAAAAATGAGACTCACACATACCGATATAGGGTGTGTGGGTCTTTTCTTTTGTAAGCGCGTTAACAATCTGTGTGACTAAAATGAATTAAGGAGTTATTATGGTTTATTCGGTTATTACTGCGTTGTTGTTTCTCGCTATGATTGCGACGGGCGGATTTTTAATATTCCGCAACTATTGGATGGAAAAGAAACACAGAGGCGGGCGTAAAATTCACGTTGGAATTTCCGCTTCATTGATTGCTGTGGGAACGTTATTGATTGCGATCATTCCCGGTTCGTTTCATACGGTTGAAGCCGGTTCTGTGGCGGTCGTCAAACAGATGGGCGTCATCTGCGACGTAGAGGGCCCCGGTACGTACTTTGATTTCTGGCTCGTCCGCAAGTATGAAAAATACGATGCAAAGGTGCAGCAGGTGGAGATCAACATGGACGCATACACGCTTGACGCGCAGTCGATGGACATTTCTATGGTTGTGCAATTCCAGATTCGTCAGGATAACGTAGAGGAAATTGCGCTCAATTACGGCGGACTCGAAGCGCTCACCAACCGTATTCAAAGCGTTGCGGTCGAGCGTACCAAAGCGACGCTTTCGCAATATCAGGCGGAAAAGCTCATTGAACAGCGCAACAGTATTTCTTCGACGGTTGAAAGTGAAATTTCAACGGCAATCGGCGATAAATATTATGTGACGTTCAACAGCGCGGTGCTTACGGATATTACGTTTTCCGATGCGTTTGAGGCGGCGGTAGAAGCAAAAATGATGGCGCAGCAGGAAAAATTACAGGCGCAATACGAAAATGAAAAAAAGAAAGAGCAAGCGGAAACCGCGTTGTACGTTGCCGAGCAGGAGGCCCGCGCGCTCGTTGCCAAAGCCGAGGCAGAGGCGGAAGCTCAGGTTGCGGTAGCGCAGGCGGAGGCAAGAGCGATCATGCTCAAAAGCGTGGAGGTTGCGCGTATGCTCGGTTACACCGTTAACTCCGAAACGCAGACGGGCGATGAGGGAACGGTTATTACAGTCTATACGATCGTATTCGACGAGACGCATACGGGTTCGGATATTGCCGATTATATGAAGTATGTAGAATATTTATCCAAATGGGACGGAAAATTACCCGAGGTGGTCGCGGGCGATAACGGCTTTATGATTACCGTGCCGAAGGGCTGACGTTAAAGTTCGATTTGAGTGAATAAATAAGAGGGAAGGGCGAAATTTCGCCTTTCCCTTACTTTTTATGCGGCTCTGTGATGTAATATCAGCAAAAGTCCTGCGGCAAAGATTATTTCGGAAGAGCTGCAAATTCCGTATTTTTCCAAGGATTTCGTGAAAGAACGGCTGTTTGATTCGATCGGTCTTTCTTCCCGCGGGGAGAAGATCAGGCTGAATCTGGCTGCGACGTCCGTTTTATACTATATTGCGGAACAATTTTGGTATGTGCGCTGCCGCTTATTCTGGAAAACAACTTCGAAAACGAAACGGCGGGCGAAATTGTTGCACTGTTGAAGAAATTTTCCTATAAAGCGATCTCTGTCGTTTTGACTGGCGATTATCAGCGGATTTTTGAGCGGTTCTGCGCGCGGTAGCACAATCCCGATCGGCATAGAGGACATATTGTCAACGATCGCTATCCCGAGGAAGATTTGTTCTCAAGATTCCGCTTATGCCGTACGAGCATTTTATCGGCGGAATTGCGTCGCGCGGTATGGATCAGTTTCGCGTAGACGGTGAAAATATTGTCGTGGATACGACCGATTTTCAAAACGTGGATTGGAACGAACTGTTCGAAAAGATAAGAACGTACGTATAATAAGCCGATAAAAAAACCGCAAGGGACTGTGTTACCCGTGCGGTTTTTTTCATAAAACCTTTAAAGTGTTGCGATTGCCTCTATCTCTGCGAGCACGCCCTTGGGGAGCGCTTTTACCGCTACGCATGAGCGCGCAGGTTTTTCCGTAAAATATTCGCCGTAAACGGCGTTAAAATCTGTAAAATCTTCCATATGCGCAAGAAAACAGGTCGTTTTGACGACTTTTTCAAGCGAAGAGCCGGCCGCCGCTAAAACGGCTTTTAGATTCTCGCAGATTTGTTCCGTCTGCTCTTTGATGCCGCCGATGACGGTTTTACCCGTTTCGGGGTCGAGCGGAATCTGTCCCGAGGTAAAGATAAGTCCGTTTACCTCGATTGCCTGCGAATACGGTCCGATTGCCGCAGGCGCGTTCGTAGTAAAAACTTTTTTCATTTTTTTCTCCTTAATAAAATTGATTCAACCAATTTTCCGTATCTTCGCGGGTCTTAAAAGCGATATGGGGAACGCCGCTGCCTCCGAGAATTTCAAGCATTGCGGGGCGAGTCTGCGTTTGGTAGTTTCTGATCCATTGCTCAAATTCCTCGTCTATGCGTTCGATGCAACCTTCGGTCATATCGGGGCGGGTCTTGCCGCGGAACTCCTCGGCGCGGGCATAAACGTTTTTTAAGCAGGTTTCCGTATCGAAATCGAGGAAAATACAAAAATCTGCGTATGTAAGACGAAGTTCGAAGGTCCGGAAAAAGTTGCCGTCCATGATCCATGCCGGTTTTTTTAGTTCGTTTTGGAGCATTTCGTCAAATTCTTCCTTTGAACGGTTGACCCAATTCGGCAACCACCAAAGCCGATCGAGATGAACGACGGGGAGAGTAAACTTTGTTCCGATCTTGCGGGCAAATGTACTTTTACCTGCGCCGCCGCATCCGACGATCAAGATTTTGCGGTAAGGGAAAGGTTTATTCAATGTGAAACCCCGCCTGTTCGAGTGCGGATCTTATTTTTCGGATATGCTCGAAATCGCGCGTTTCCATGTCAATGCGAAGAAAACAGCCGATCACGTCGCTGCCTGCGTTTGCGTGTTCGTGATGTACGCCGACGACGTTTGCTCCGCATGCCGCAATAATTTTGGAGACGGTAACAAGCTGACCCGGTTTATCCAGAAGTTCGATATTCATCGTGCACTTTCTGCCCGACATTAAAAGTCCGCGATCGACGACGCGGTTTAAAATCGTCACGTCGATATTTCCGCCGGAGACGAGACAGCATACCTTTTTACCTTTGAGTTCGGGAAGTTTGCCCGCCATGATCGCCGCAAGCGGGGTGGCGCCCGCGCCCTCTGCGATCATTTTTTGCCGTTCCATGAGCGCAAGTATCGCCGTCGCGATCTCTTCGTCGGTTACGGTCACGACGCCGTTGACAAATTTTTTACAGTATTCGAAGGTGTGTGCTCCCGGTTGTTTGACGGCAATACCGTCCGCAATGGTGGATACGGAGGGGAGGGTTTCGATTTTATTGTCGCGCAGGGAATTGAGCATGCTGGGCGCGCCCGACGCCTGTACGCCGTAGATTTTCACTTTGGGATTGACGGCTTTAACGGCAAACGCCACGCCCGATATCAGTCCGCCGCCGCCGATGGGGACGACAATTGCGTCAACGTCTTTGACCTGTTCGAGGATTTCCAAACCGATTGTACCCTGACCCGCAATCACGTCTTCGTCGTCGAAGGGGTGAATAAACGTATAGCCGCACTCGTCTCTGAGCTGTATTGCGCGGGCGTAAGCGTCGTCGTATACGCCGGAAACGAGACAGAGCTCCGCACCGTAGCCGCGCGTGGCTTCCACTTTGGAGATCGGCGCGCCTTCGGGCAGGCAGATGAGCGAGGATATGCCGTTTTTCGTTGCCGCAAGCGCGACTCCCTGCGCGTGGTTGCCTGCCGAGCATGCGATAACGCCGCGCTTTTTTTCTTCGGGAGACAGTTGCGAAATTTTATAATACGCGCCGCGGATTTTAAACGAGCCGGTCTTTTGCAGGTTTTCCGTCTTTAAATAGATATCATATTCGCCCGAAAGACGGTTGGCATATATCACGTCCGTTTTATAGATCGCTTCCGTTAAAACCGTTTGGGCGTGTCTGATTTTTTCGATAGTCAGCATAAATTTCCTCGTATTGTATTGTTATGCAAAATTATAGCATATTTTTGTATAAAAGTCAACTAATTATCGAGGGGAAACAATGCCGCGTTTAGGCAGGTAATCTTCGAAAATAATGTTGTCGGCATAAGTTCTGGCGTGTAACTCTTCCTCTTCGGAATGCGCGACCCATGCGAGTTTGATGCCTGTGAATTTGTCAGTGACCTTTTGCGGATAGTCGGGTAGATTGTAGCTGATAAAATCAGGTTTGACAAGGGCGTTTAACGTCATGTTTTTCATGAGTTTTCCCTTTAATTTCCAGATAAAACTGTTGTTAAAATTGAGTTTGCCGTATTGCGCGGTTGCGAGGATGCCGCATGCAATGTCGGGGCGGGCTTTTTTAAACCGTTTCACGAGAAATGGTTGAAAACTCTGTACGGCAAAATCGCCCTTGTAGTCTTTGAGTGCATCGACAACGCGCCCGATATAGTCCTTTTTGTTCGCTCTCGGTACGTCTTTGATTTCGATGAGTACGGGCGTAAGTCCGTTGATTTCCCTTAGAAAGCGTTCGAAGGAAGGAATTGTCTCACGAGTGCCGTAGATATGCACTTTTTCGAGCTGTGTAAGCGTACAGTCGATAACTTTTTTGTCGATTTTTGCAATACGCCGAAGATCATCGTCGTGAAATACTACGAGCTGATTGTCCTTAGTAAGACGGATATCAAGTTCGATTGCGTATCCCTTTGCCACTGCGGCATGGTAAGCCGCCATAGAATTTTCGGGGATTCCGTCGGAGTGCAATCCGCGGTGCGCGATGGGCACGGTTGTTAAAAAATTATTCATGCAGATATTTTATCACAATCGAAAGAAGATTGCAAGAATGATTGCCAAGATTGCAAAAATTTATTATAATGATAAGCAGAGGAATCACGTATGGCAAAACCCAACCAGTTTTTACGCAATTTTTGTATCATCGCGCATATCGACCACGGTAAGAGTACGATTGCCGACCGTATTATGGAACTTACGGGACAGGTTTCAAAACGCGATATGGAAGATCAACTGCTCGACAGTATGGATATCGAGCGGGAACGCGGTATCACAATTAAACTCACGCCCGTGAGAATGTACTATACCGCGCTTGACGGCAACGAATATGAATTTAATTTAATCGATACGCCGGGGCACGTGGACTTTACTTACGAAGTCAGCCGTTCGCTTGCCGCATGCGAAGGCGCGTTGCTTGTTGTAGACGCGACGCAGGGCATCGAGGCGCAGACGCTCGCCAACGTCTATCTTGCACTCGAAAACGATCTTGAAATCGTGCCCGTTATCAATAAGATCGATCTTCAATCGGCGCAGATCGAAGAGACGAAGAAGGAGATCGAAGACGTGATCGGCTTGGTTGCGGAGGACTGCCCTTGCGTTTCGGCAAAAGAGGGGACGAATATCCGCGATATTCTGGAGTCGGTTGTGAAACTCATTCCTCCGCCCGACGGGAACACGGAGGCGCCGCTTCGCGCGCTCATCTTCGATAGCTATTACGATAACTATAAGGGCGTTATTCTCTTTGTCCGGATCAAAGACGGGAGCGTAGAGGTAGGGGATACCGTTAAAACGTATCTTTCGGACAGGACTTACGACGTAACCGAAGTAGGCGCGTTCGCCCCCGGATTACAGCCGAAGGAAAGTCTGAAAGCGGGCGAGGTCGGTTATATTGCGGCAAGTATCAAGGATATCCGAGAAATTGCCGTCGGAGACACGGTAACCAATGCGTTAAATCCGGCAAAAGAACCTTTGCCGGGATATAAAAAAGTACAACCTGTCGTATTTTGCGGCATTTATCCATTGGACGGCAGTCGGTTTTCCGATCTCAAAGAGGCGATCATGAAACTGCAGCTTAACGACGCCGCGCTCTTGTACGAGCCGGATAATTCGGTTGCGCTCGGGTTCGGATTTCGCTGCGGATTTTTGGGACTCTTGCATATGGAGATCATTCAGGAACGGATCGAGCGGGAATTTAATCTCGATATCATTACTACCGCGCCGTCAGTATCCTATCTCGTGCACAAGACGGACGGGAGCGAACTGTATGTGGACAATCCGTCCCATTTACCGCAACCGTCGGATATCGAATATATGGAAGAACCAATCGTTAAAGCGGAAATCTATTCCCCGCCCGATTATCTGGGTCCGATTATGGATCTTTGTCAGGATAAGCGCGGCGTATTTAAGGATATGACTTATCTCGATGCGCACCGCGTCAAGCTCGAATACAGATTGCCGCTCAACGAAATCGTATACGACTTTTTTGACGAGCTGAAGTCCCGCACCAAGGGATATGCAAGCTTTGATTACGAAGTGGTGGGTTACGAACGGAGTAAACTCGTTAAGCTCGATATTTTGCTCAACGGCGATATTTGCGATGCACTGTCCATTATCGTTCATGAGGAGCGCGCCTATCAGCGCGGCAGGACGCTGTGCGAAAATCTGAAAAACGCAATTCCCCGACAACTGTTCGAAATTCCCGTGCAGGCTGCGATCGGCGGCAAAGTAATTGCGCGCGAGACGGTAAAGGCAGTACGCAAAGACGTGCTTGCCAAATGTTACGGGGGAGATATCACGCGTAAGAAAAAATTGCTCGAAAAGCAGAAAGAGGGCAAAAAGCGCATGCGTCAGGTCGGCTCGGTCGAGGTGCCCAGCGAAGTATTCATGGAAATTTTAAAGACGAATAAAGACTAGTTTCGAACGATTTGTTTTAAAGCGCAAAATAAATCGTTCGGGCGTAGTTTCATTTTTGTTCTTAACGGCTCTTAGCTGTATTTTCCTAAATATCATTCTCAACGAATGTATTGAGTGCGAAGATAGTTTCTTTGTTATATGATGAATTTTTACGAAAGAGTCTATGATTATTTAAAGACGGTTCCTAGAGGGAAAGTCGTAACGTACGGGCAGATTGCCTGCGCGATCGGTCGTCCCCGCGCCGCGCGGCAGGTGGGGAACGCATTGCATTGCAATCCCGAACCTGTTACGATTCCTTGCCATCGCGTCGTCAACCGCGAGGGGCGGCTTGCGCCTGCGTTTGCATTCGGCGGCGTAGAGGTGCAGGCAAGGTTGCTTGAAGACGAAGGTGTGATAGTGACAGACGGCTATGTCGATTTGCAAAAATATATTTGGCGAGAGTGAGTTTGTAAGTAATTTGAGTAAACGTTGTTTTGTAAACAGAGAAAGCGCGGCGAAAATTGCCTTCGCGGGTTAAGCGTGTTTACTGCACAGCAGAATAAAGGAGTTTTTATGGCGGGAATTTATTTACATATACCTTTTTGTAAACATAAATGTACCTATTGCGACTTTACGTCTTTTCCCGATAAATTGAATTTTGCCGAGGCGTATATGGCGTGTCTCTATAAGGAAATCGAGTTGCGTGGGAAACAGCTTGAAAAGCTTACTTTCGATACCGTTTATATCGGAGGAGGTACGCCGTCCGTCGTCGATCCAAAGTATATTTACGGGGCGATGAAACAAATCAAAAAATGTTTTCGTCTTTCCAAAAATCCCGAGATTACCATTGAGATGAACCCCGGAACGGTGAGCGAGCAGAAAATAGCAATTTATAAACGCGCGGGAATCAACCGCTTTTCCGTAGGTCTGCAAACGGCGATCGATTCGCAACTTCAGGAACTTGCACGTATTCACACCGTGCGGGATTATCTGTATACGACTTCCCTGTTAAAAGGGGAAAATTTTTCAGCCGACGTCATGTTGGGGCTCAAAGGACAGACGGAAGAGGACGTACGCAAGACGATTGAGATCGCGGCGGGAAGCGGCGCAAAACATATCTCCATGTACGCGTTGACGCCTGAGGACGGTACGCCGATCTATACGGATTATTTAAACGGAGACCTTCCCGACGGGGACGAGGTTGCGCGGCTTTACGAATTCGGTTGGGAGCTGCTAAAAGAAAAGGGGTATTGTCGCTACGAAGTGAGCAATTTTGCAAAGAAAGGCTTTGAGAGTAAACATAACCTCAATTATTGGCAACGCGGCGAATATATCGGCATGGGAATTTCCGCAAGCTCGTTTTGCTGTGGAAAGCGATTTACGAATACGTTTAATCTCGACGAATATATGAAGTGTATTCTTTCCGGATTTTTACCTGTGATCGAGAGCGAGGACGTAAAGACGGAGGACGCGAAGTTTGAATTCGTTATGCTTGCGCTCAGGACAAGCTACGGAATTTCGGCAAAGGCGTATCGGGCGGCGTTCGGGAGCGATTGGAAAGAGGATTTTGCGACGGGGTATAAAAAAACCGTCGCTTATCTGGAAGAGACGGGAGATATTACGCGGATCAGAGAGGAATACCTCTATGTGCAAAATCAAATATTGACGGAATATATGAATTGATTAAATCAAAAAGCGCGTTTTTGCAAGTTTTGCGAAAACGCGCTTTTTACTATTATTACCATAATTCAATCGGGTCGAATCCGTATACCTGAACGATTTCGAACAGGTCGCACTGCAAAATGTCATGCGCGGTTACGATTTTTCCGCCGTTTGAGTCGATATCCATTCCAAAATTTTTATACGCCTGCCAAACGAGGTGCGAACAGTGCGTGCCCGACGGAGTAAGTCCTTGATCCTTATCCGAAAAGATACCGACCGTAAGCGTGTAGGGGAGATGAAAGAGATTCTGCGAGGCGGAAACGGCAATTTCCGTTCGCTGTTCGTCCGTCAATCCCTTCATACGGAGAATGATAAAGTTGCTAGAATGCTGAAACCAGTTGAGCGTAGAGATATCGCTCAGCATACCGGGGGCAATCGATTCGAGTAATATGCCGCGCTTTGCATCGACAATAATCGCCGCGTGTCCGTTCCGCCAACCGTAAGTGTGGCACGCGGAGGTTACGAGCACGTCGCCGTCTTTGAGCGGCGCGATCGGAGCGGCGTAATTTGGAATATAGTCGTGCGGGGTAGTCGGCGCCGCGTCCTGATGTTTGATCGTGCCGCGATAATAAAGCGCGTCCTGAAAGGCAAGAATTTTTTCGGGTGTGTCTTTCAGCGCGTCGAGCGGTTCGCGGGTAAGTCCCGTCTGGCGGTATAAAAAATCGTAATCTTCTTCCGACCATATCTCTTTGTTGAGCGTTTCGAGAATGTCCTCGCGGTCGTAGGAGGGCAGAATGCGCGCGGATTGTTCGCATACGCCGTCGGCAATGAGCAACGAGAAAGAGAGCGCGCACAAAATAAAGCCGATCGCCATAAATACGGCAAGCGTTACCGTTAATATTTTACGTGCGACTTTCATTGTTATCTTCCTCCCAACGGTTGAGATTATACCATATGCAGGGGCATAAGGTCAACCTTTGGGAGAAATTTTCACCGAGTTTTTATAATAAAGCAAGTGGCATATTATCTGAGAGACGATTCCCGCCGTGCGAGCACTTCGCCGCTTTCTGCGTCGATGAGAAGAGAAACGGTCGTTTCCGATTTGCCGATAATGCCTACGTAATAAAAATTTTTATCGCGCCGCAACAGGCGTATGTAAAATTCTCCATAGAATTCGTTGTTTTGCGTCATGCCGGCAATCAGTTCTTTTTCGCTGATCGTTGCGGCGGAAAGCGCGTCTTCAACAGAGAGCGTTTTTTCGTTTTTAACGGAAGTTGCGGTAAATTCGCGCTCTTCCTCGCCCCACGTAAGCTTGACCGCTACGGATGAAGAGGGAAAGGATTCGACTCCCTGCGAATAATAGTAGTCGCCCGAAGTGTTCCGGAAGGACATGTCGCCGCCGAACGCACCGTTAATCGTTACGTAAAAGTCCGCCGTAATCGGCTGCACGGGGGCGAGCACGATTTCGATCCGGCTCGTCATTTCGCAGGCAACGCCGTCGGCAAGGTAGGGTTGTTCACGGTCTACGCAAGAGAGCGTAAAGGTAAATTCATCCGTTTCTGCACGGAAAATATCGCTGCGAGCTTCCGATATGTGTCGCGTGTAGTCGTATTCCGCGCACCCTGTTGCAAAAAACAGGGGCAGAGTAAGAAGAGATAAAGATAATGTATAGAGACATTTTTTCATGCTTTAAATTATGATTTTGCTGCGTGTAACATGCCTTTTTCGCAAAAATATGCTTAAATCGGTAAAAAATATTGACAGGAATACATAAAAGTGATAAAATTCATATCGTATATAGTGTATACAATTGCAATTTTTACTCTTACTTTGTATTGTAAGAACCTTTGTTGCGGAGGTTAGGATATGAAGAAAAATAACAATATTTTGAAACACCTCGGGGGGGGG
>CAJUKK010000010.1 GCA_910586985.1 uncultured Christensenellaceae bacterium
TAGGGCTATGCCCGAAAATGAAATACCACCCGCTATGCGGGTGGATTATTATTTTATGTAAAGACGTAAATATTCTTCTTAAAAATCAGATAAGTGTTATTATCAAAACATAAAATTTTGCCCATACTATAAGATATGAAAAAGGAAGGGGTCTTGCAAAAAGTATGGCATAAAGGGAGGCGGGGATGGCAAGTTCTCGCCGCGCATAAGTTTACGACAATTGCCGGAACACTTGTTTTTTTTCTGATTATGTCGTTTGTTCCTCTCACGTTCTGGCTTGCCCTGCTTGCGGGAAGTACGGGAATCAATACCGATGCATTGCTTGATCTCGAGTTGTTCGGCTGGGCGCGGGAACTTCTCGCCTTTTTTAAAAACAATGCCGAGGGGGCAACAGTAGGGGTAAGCGTTCTTTTTCTTGCAACAACCCTTTGGTCGAGTACGGGATTTTTTTATCATCTGCGCCGCAGCGGTGAAATAATTTATGATTATGCGCGAAATAAACAGGGGTGGCGCGTACGGCTTTCCGCTGCTCTGCTTACTTTTCTGGTTGTACTTTACCTCGCCGTTGCAGGTGCGGTGCTTGTGTTCGTGAGTATGTATACGCGGTTTCTTCCCCGACTGGTTTCCGCTCCCGTCCTGTATTCGCTTTTACTCGTGTTCGGCTTTTTTGCCGCATGGATTTTAAATATTTACGTCTGTCCTTACCGCTGTAATCCGATGGAAGTTGCGCTCGGCAGTTTTTTTACGTCTTTGGCATGGCTCTTCGCTTCCGCGGTATTTGCAGTTTATCTTTCCTTTTCAAACCCCGAAAAATTGTACGGCGCACTCTCCGTTTTTATCGTATTTCTTTTATGGCTCTATTGGCTGATGATCTGTTTTACAGCGGGCGTTATATACAATTGCCGCGGGCTTGAGAAGGGACAACTCGAACATAAAATGTTATAAATTTAATTTAAAAATATTTAGCGTATGAAAAAAGTCAAAAAAGGCGACCGCCCTCCATTTTTTTAAAATGGAGGGCGGTTTTTTCCATATATTGGTGTTTTTATGCTCATTTGTGACTGTTTCTGCTTGAAAGTATGCCCAGAAAAGTTTATTTTTCAATAATACGATTAACTATTGATACCCCCCCCTAGTATGCTATAATAAAGCAAATTCAAAAGGGGTTAACAAAATGATCAAAAAATTTGCGGCATTAACAATTTCGGCGTTATGTATTTTCGCCGCGGCAGGTTGCGGCGAAAATACTCCCCCCGTCGACAATTCTGCATTGGATGCGGATATTCTCGCTTCGCTCGAGGAACAATACCATCCGGATATGGAAAACGTCCCTTCGCTCAGCGGGAAAATCGATGTGGAGATGATTCTCGGAAAGCTTGTTCCGGGGTGGGAAGCGGTTGCCAAAGCGTATATGGACATTCAGCCCGGAGTATACGTTACGATTGATAAAAACCAGTCTTCGGCATCCTATACCGAGAATTTAAAGAACGCGCTCAACAGTTCGAATTCCGATTGGGACATCGTACAGGGAAATTATCAAAATTCGCTCATTACGAGCAAGGGCGTAAATATGTATACATACGTTTCGCAAAAAAATGCGTATGCAGGGAAAGGAGCAAACGGCAAAGGAGTCTATTGGGACGAAGTTCTCTCCAAAGATGCTTATCAGACGGATAAATCGGGCAGCAATTCGAGCGTCTATATTCTCAATTCCGAATTTCTTTCCACAGGTTGGTTCGTGCAGGAGGAGGCTTTTGATAAGGCGGTCGCACTTGGCTATAAAAATGCGGACGATAAAGCGGAAATGCCTGTGCAGTGGGACGACGTGATCAGTCTCAGCAGTTATATGCAGCAGGCGGGTTATACAAACCCTCTCGGAATTGCGGGCAATGCAGAGAGTATCGGTTCCTCGCAATTCGCATGGCTGTTCCGCGTGTACGGCGATCAGTATTACCGCGAACTTACGCCGCTTCTCATGGCGCAAGAGGGAGATTACAACTACGACGAAGACGTGAAATTTACGCTTAACGATACGGATACCCAGCCGGAAAGCAAATCGTCTTACGTAGTCAGCGCAGGGCGGCTCATGAATCTCATTCTCGATAAAACTTCGGAGAATTACAACGGTCCGACGAGCGCGCGTTATAAAGAATTTATCGGTCAGCTCGCCAAAATGAAGAACTATATCGGGAAGGATTTCAGCGCTCTCAGTCTGGATCAGGTGCGCAGTCAGTTCCAATATCAGAGTCAGGGCGCGGCGTCTCCGCAGATTCTTCTCGATTATTCCGGATACTATCTGACGCACACGGCGGACGCGACTTCCAAAGGTACGGTGAGCTATTTCGATTATCCGTATATGACGGGTGAGAACGTCAACTTCCATTTTGTGCGCGACGTCGGCGGCAACGGCGGATATCTTTCCATTGTCGATCACGGTAAGGAACAAAACGATCTCAATCTGGATTTTATCAAATTTTTTATGTCTCCCTACGGGCAGTCGGTGTATTACGGGGCGTTGCAAAAAAATTCGGTTGCACCCGATGGACTTTCGACCGTGCGCAACGGTCAGGGAAAGACGATATTCGCCGTTCCGTCGGCATGGGAATCGTTTTTTGCAAACGAGACGCTCACCTATAACGGACTGTGCGACATGAGCCAGTTTACGAACAATCTTATCTATCACTTTAACGGAAACCCTACAACGATCAGCAAGAATAAAGAGTTCGTATGGTACTTGTTCGACGGTACATACAGCGTAGACAAATACGCGGACGAATGGTATCAGGTTCTCTTCGACGCTTATCAATTGCGCTGTACGCAGGAAGGTTGGAGAGCGAATATGTATCAGACTCCCTCTCAGAATCCGTCGGCGTCGGTCGGTTAAGCGCGGAGCGGTGAGAGAGGAGAAAATATGAAATTTCAGGACATTAAGCGATCGATTAAAAACAAGTTTGAAAGCGCATGGGCAAATCGTGCGGTATTAAAAAAATTTTATCAGACAAAACAGGGGATCGCCGCGATTGCGGCAACCGTGCTCGCGCTTGCCTTGCTCATTACCGTCATTGTGATGAGCGCCGTTATACCAAGCGGCGTGCGGCTCGCTCCTTCGGAAGGCGGCGCATACACGCGGGTCGCTTCGTCAAAGTACAATCACGGCGTGTATTATTCGGACGATAAAGGTAATTTGTACCGCTCGGACGACGAAGGCAATCCGCTCTATTCAAGCCTCGTCGCGGAGGGTGAAAACGTCTATTTAAACGACATTATGACCGATCCGAATACCGAATATCTGTTTTGCGAGGATATCAACAACGTTGTTTACGTATTGGAGGATACGGGCGCGGAGTTTCGGTTGGTGTGCAAATCCACAAGCAATATCGCGCTTGAAAAAATGCTCGCCGATGAGCATTATATCTATCTCGTAAAAAAGACGGGTAAGGCGATTTCTTTGGAAAAGCACGAAAAGAGCGTGTTCGAAAACGGTTTCCCCGAGGCGAAAAACGCGGTGTCGCGCGGAACGCTTTACGAAGTGAGCGTTCGCTCGGGCGAAGTTTCGCTCGAGCCTGCCAACGAACCCCGTCCCGTCGGTTACGGAATCGACGACGGATATCTGTATATATTCTGCGCGGCGGGTCGTATCTTTAAAATCAATACCGATTTCGCCGGACTAAAGCAGGTGAACGCTTGGGTAAACGACGATATCTTAACGATTGACGAGAGCGAGTTTGATAAGGACGCATATTTCGTTTTCGGTTCGATGTTGTCGCTTTGCGGGGCGGAATATCACGAAGGACAAAAGACGTTTTATATGCTCGATACTTCCGCCAACATATATGCGTGCACGGGCGACGTATTCGATTATCGCAACAGCGAACGCGGCGTGCTTGATTATTCCGAATATTTAAAGGCGGAAATTTCGTTTGAGAGCGGTTACGGCCCGATTAACCGCAATAACGACAACAGTTCTTCACGCAATACGCCGCCCATGTATTTGCACGAGGAATCAAACAGACTGCTTATCTTTTTTACGAGCAGTAACCGCGTCTGCGGGTTTGACGTTTCGGACGGAGTGGACAGATTGTTTGACAGTGCGCTCGAATACAATATCCGCGCGGTCGCGTACAACGGGGACGGAACGCAGCTCTTCCTTTGCTTTACGGACAACGACAACATTACCTTCAACCTTTCGGTCAGCAGTCCGAATATCTATATGAAAGGCGTATACAAAACGCTTGCTACCGTGTTCTTTGTGCTTGGCGCGTTGCTTGTTGTAACGGCGGGAATTTTGATCGGTTGTACGTTTAAGAGCGGTTTTGCGGATCAGACAAAGGTCGTATTAAAAGACCTCGTCAAGCAGAAATGGGTATACGTTATTCTCGCATGTTCGCTTGCGCTACTGTTCATATTTTGTTATTATCCGGCGATTTCGTCTATTGCGCTTTCTTTCACCGATTATACGGGCGCAAATCCGTCGAAACAGTGGAATAATTTTAAAAACTACGTGACGATCTTCACGAGTATGGAAGCGATCCGTTCGTTCGGAAATATGCTGATATTCCTGCTGGCGGACATTGTAACGGCTATCGTTCCGCCGCTCATGTTTGCGTTTTGTCTTTCGATTATCCGATCCAAGGCATATTCTAAAACGGCGCGCGTGCTTCTGTTTTTGCCGACGATCCTGCCGAGTATGGCAACGACGCTCATCTGGAAATTCGGTATCTTCGGTTCGAGCGGCGCGCTCAACACCGTGGTTCGGTGGCTTACGGGCAATTCGGATATAACGGTCAATTTCCTGTTTAATAACTCGTGGTCGCTGCCGTCGCTTATCTTTATGGGTTTCCCGTGGGTGGGGTCGTATCTCATATTCTACGGCGCCATGATGAATATTCCGTCCTCTTACTTCGAGGCGGCGGAACTTGAAGGATGCGGACTGTTTAAGCGATTCTTTAAGATAGACATTCCCCTGATTACCGCACAGATTAAATACGTGTTTATTATGTCGTTTATTGCGTCGGTGCAGAACTTCGGCCGCGTATACACGCTTACGGGCGGCGCGTACGGGACGGATATTCCCATCAACCGCATGTATTCTTACTTGCTTGCGCAGGACTACGGACTTGCGGCGGCATACGCAACGATATTGTTCCTGTTCCTGTTGATCGCAACGGTGTTTAATCTCCGTATGCAGACGGTGGAAAGAGAGTAAGGAGAGGAGGTGAAAATTATGGAAACAAACGAAAGAGTTCTTCACGATACTCCCATAGAACAGATTGCTCCCTCTCCCAAGAGAAGGAGATTCAAGCATACGAGACTGCGTTCGCAGGACAAGCTGCCCGTTCAGATTACCTTTTATGTGTACATCGGCATAATGGTTGTATTCAGCATGATTCCGCTGTATATCACCATCCTTAACAGCTTAAAAACAAATTCGCAGGTTGCGGCAAGTATATTTTCGTTGCCGACGTTTACGGAGATTTTCGCCAATATTGCCGTAAACTTTGCAAACGCGTGGAACATTATCATACGGTATATGCTCAACTCGGTAGCCGTTTCGTTCGTATCTGCGATTCTCAATGTGTTTATTGCGTCGGTGCTTGCCTATCTCTTCGTACGCAAACGTTTTATTGCAAAAGAATTTATTTTCACGCTGTATATTTTGATATTGCTCATTCCGTCGATATTGGGAATGTCTACGCTATATCCCATGATGGCGGATACGTTCGGACTCAAAAACAATTACCTTGCCGTGTGGCTGCCCGTAATTGCGGGAGGACAGGCGGGCGCATTGTTCCTTTTCCGTACCTTCTTCGGCTCCCATCCGACTGCGGTGTACGAAAGCGCAATGCTTGACGGCGCAAACGACGTGCAGATTTATTTCTACTTTACCGTACCGTTTGCATTGCCGATTATTCTTTTAAACTTTGTTTCGACGTTCAGCGGACAATACAACGATTATCTGTGGACAAGTTTGATTCTGGAAGGAGACATGCTCACGCTTACGCCCGTGTTGTTCGCCCGTTCGGCAGAGTTTAATTCTACGCAGCAGGCTGTCGGATATGCGGCTTATCTGATTGCGTCGATCCCGCTCATCTTTGTAACGGCGCTCAGTCTTGAAAAGTTCCAGAGCGGAGATTTTGCTGCAGGACTTAAATTATAAAAGGGGAAGGAGGAAGTAAAATTCTAAACGATAAAACGAGTAACTTAAATGCGAAGCGTGCATTGAGCAAAAAAATTCGGAGGCTCAGTGAGAGAAATCTATACCATTGGAGGAAATTATGAGATCTACAAAACTTACGAAACTTTCTGCTATTCTGCTCGGGGCGTCGCTCACGGCGGGAGTTCTCGGAATTGCCTGCGCGTGCGGAGACACGCACGATCATACCTTTGCCGACGGGTGGACCAAGACGGAGACAGAGCACTACTATGCTGCAACTTGCGAGCACGAAAATGAGAAAAAGGACGTCGGCGGACACGATACGAAGGGCACAAACGGCGCTTGCTCCGTCTGCGGATATATAAAAACGCCTGTTTCTTCGTTCGCCTATGAGGAAGTGACCGGCGGCATCGAAATCATAGCGTATACGGGTGATCCGATGGATGAGATCACCGTTCCAGCTAATTACGACGGTAAAAAAGTTGTCTCGATTGCGGACGGTACGTTTAGCATTCTCAACGAGGAGACGGACGCAAAACTCGATTCTTTAAAACAAATTAAAAAAATTACCGTGGAAAACGGTATAACGGAGATTGGGAAAGAGAACTTTGTGCGCATGGCATCTTTGACAGAGGTTTCAACCCCCGAATCCGTCACGGCGTTCGGCGGCTCGTGTTTTTATCATTGTCCGGCGCTCACAAAGGTTGTTATCGCAAAGGGCGCGGTGACTATTTCCGAAAACTCTTTCGTCAACTGCAATAAACTTGCAAATATTACGCTCCCCGCAGATTTGGCGGTTAGCAAGGCGGTGGCGTTTAAAAACCTTGCGTCCTCGCTCACGATTACATACGGCGGCAGCGACATGATGTTCCGTATTTTTACAAACTTGTACAATTGGGAATCGGGTGCGACGGCGACGGTCGTTCCCTACGGCGGACAGCAAGTTACGACGGCGAAAGCGGGCGGATTCGAGTATATGCTCAACGCGGACGGCAATTCGTATACAATCATATCTTTGACGAAGGATATTATCTCTGCGGATTCTACCGAAATTTATCTACCTACGACTTACAACGAAAAGAACGTGACGGCGATCGACAGCGGCGTATTCAATATAAACGCCTATACGGACGAGGAGCTCATTGCCTATCTTGATACGGTTACTGCGATCGACGTAAACAGCGCGTTTAAAGCGAAAGATACGCACATTACGAGTATCGGCAACTACAATTTTGTCGGCTTAAAGTCTCTTACAAGATTGACGCTCCCCGCAGAGATCGAGAACGAGACGCTCATCGGTTGTTTCTGTAGCGTTCCTCTTCGCGGACAGATCAGAATCCCGCGCGGCGTTAAAGTATTGCAGGAATGCATGAACTTCCCCGGGGATAGTTTCTTCTGCGGCGCACCCGGAACGAGTACAGTTCCGTTCTCTTTGGTTTTGCCCGCGTCGTTTGAAAAGTTTGAACACAGCTGGCAGTTCAACGACAAGGCGGACGGACAATGCGCGTTTACCATCTTGATGGATACGGAAGAAGCGGAGGCGGTAGAGGCGTTCAACGCATGGAACGAGGCGAGTACGTATTATAACGGAGCGATGAAGGATTTCTTGGCTACGTTTGTCGCTGCGCAATTCGTTCACGGGAAAGACAATCCGTTTGCCGCTGCGGGGTGGCAGGAATTGGGTTTCCTGTATAACTCTTATGACGAAGTTGTCAATGACGGATATTAATTGAGGGATTAAAAAAATGAGAAGATTATTTAAAATATTTTCCGTTGCGTTTGCAACGATGATGCTCTGTATCTGTTTTGTTGCCTGCGGCGAGGAGAATGGACCGTTTACGGTCACCTTCGACGCCAACCTTGAAGGCACGGGATTGACGCAAAGCGACGTTACCGCAGTCAAAGATCAGACGGTAGAGAAGGGTGAAAAGGCAAAGTCGGCGACGATCGTTATTAAAACCGCCAATCCCGAAGGTTATGCGTTTCAATATTGGATGACGGAAAAGACAGGCAGTGAGGCATACGATTTTGAAACGCCCGTCACTTCTGATTTGACGCTCTATGCAAAATGGGCGAAACAACTCACGGTTACTTTTAAAGGTTTTGAAAACGACGTGGAACAAAAGGTATTTTCCGGCGGTAAGGCTGTGCGCGAGGATGCGGCGGCGGGATGGACGCACGTCGACGGATATTTTACCGACGAGGCGCGCACGCTGCCATACGACTTTAATACGCCTGTTACCTCCGATCTGACGCTCTATGTAAAAACGAGCGGAAAAGCGTTGTATGCGGATGCGATTATGGGGCTTGGGACAAGTTATGGCAATTCACAAAAGAAATTCGATCCCGATTCATATACCGCGCTCGGATTCAGCAAGGCAGAAGCGAGAGAAATGGCGGCGGATGAGACGAAACTTACGCTTGTCGGCGATAATTACGAAGATAAGTATGTGCGCGTCCACTTCGGCGCAAGCGAGAATACCGCATGGATTCATTCCTACACGGCGAACATGCATCTCAATACGCCTATCCTGACGGGAGATCGTGATGCGGATAAAATGACGATCACTTATAAAAATCTCGGACCTTGCAAGACACTTCGTTTTTACTACGTTGTCGGATATTACAATGAGGCGACGAGTGAATGGACGCATTCGGGCAACGGCGGTTGGCAGGCGGGTATGCTTATCGATACGCCCGTTAAGAGCGGCATGAAAGAGACGGACGAATGGGCGACAGTCACGATCGATCTTGTTGAGGGGACAAAGCGCGCAGACGGCTATTCCGAATGGGGTAATGCGCAGATGTTGCTCATTCCACGTTGGGAATTTATCGATGCTTCATTGACGGAAGATAACGACGCAGGCAGACCCAAGGGGCGTAACCCGCACCTCGATAACGACGTTTTGTTAAAGAGCATCGTCTTCCACGCATAAGGAGGAACGAATGATTTTAAAGAAACTTTCGGCTCTTCTGCTCGGCGCGGCTTGTCTTGCAATTTCGGTCGGCGCGGCAGTCGGATGTGGCGAAAACGAGCCGGAACCCGAAAAAGAGGAGCTCATGACTTATCACGAATATAACTTAAAGACCTATCTATCGCCCTTGTGGAAAGGCGAGGTCGTCTACAACGAAACGTTGTGGTTTGCAGGCAGTCAGACAGCTTCGCTCATGTACGAACCGACGGAGATTGTTTCCGTAATGTCTTACGATTTAAAAACGACGTTTGAAGAAGATACCGACTATATTGTGGACGGCAAAGATATTATCATTCCCGAAAACGGAAAGATACCCTATCTCTCTCCGAGCGAACTTTACCGCACGTCTCCCATGAACTCTTTCGTACAGGCATTGCGAAGAGGGGAGGACGGTCAACCGGACGGCTATATCTATGCCGACGAGGGATCGACGATCAGCGCGCAGCAAGTTGTGGTGACTTACCGCCATAAGGATCAGATAACTTGGAATCTTCCGAAAGTCGAAACGGCGAAGTTTCCCAAAACGATGGCAAAGCTCAACGGAGGGGAAAAGATCAAGGTGCTGTTCTACGGCGATTCGATAACTGTTGGCGCAAATTCCTCCGAGTTTATCGGTTACGGGCCGCGCGCGGAATCGTACGCCAATATGGTGAAGTCGTATATGCAAAAGCGGTTCCCGTCCGCGACGATCGATTTTAAAAATAACGCCGTCGGAGGAACGGATTCCAATTGGGGAATCAACAAAAAGACGGGCCTTGCAGGGATCGACAATATAGAGGCGGCAGAAGGCAATCATTTTGAAAAGCGCGTGTTGAACGAAAATCCAGATTTGCTGTTTATCGCTTACGGCATGAACGATCAAAAGTACGATGCGACGGAATACAAACAGAATATCAAAGAGATGATCGAAGGAGTACGCGCTAAAAATCCGGACGTAGAAATTATGCTCGTATCGGGGATGATCGCCAATCCGGAAACGTACTTTGACAACAAGGATTACGAGGCGTATCAGAACGCATTGCTGGAACTTTCTAAAGATTATGAAAACATTGGGGTTGCAACGGTGTACAACTCCGTAAAGAGCGTGTACACGAAAAAACGTTTTGTCGATTGCACGGCAAACAATATCAACCATCCCAACGACTATATGATGCGCGTGTATGCGCAGACGGTATTGTACAGTCTGTTCGGCGCGGATTATATCGATCACATTTAAAAGGATTAGAGAAAAGCTTTTTTCGCCCGCCCCCGATCGGGGCGGGCTGAAAAAAACGGAGGTATTATGAAATTTAAACAGGCGGCTGCAATAACATTGGGCGCATGCCTCGGGGCGTGTGCAGTCGGTTGCGGCAACGAGTCGGAATCTTCTAAGGATGAATGGGAAGGCTTTGCAGAATTTTCCACGGTGTGGAACGCGGGAGAGAGTAAGACGTTTGAAAAAGGTGAAACGTATACGCTTGAATTAAACGCCGATTTCGGCGATAAAAATTATCTCAAATTCGATTATTCTACGACGTGCTATCTCGACGGCGTGTTGTCCTTTAAAGAGAAAGGAGGGGATAAAAAGTACGAAGAACGTTTTTTTCTCAAAAAAGACGACAATACGTTTCGTCAGATACTTGACTATTACGGAGAGTATCGGTTTGATAAAACGCTTGATTCGGTCACGCTGCGTTGCGTCGGCGAGACAGGCGGCGAGTTTAAATTAAATTCCGTGTCCGCCGCGACTCATCCCATTGATTTTGCTTCCGCCGATCTTTCAACGCCCGAGATCGAGGAGAATATGCAACTGTATATAACGGGCAAAGAATGTAAACTCGGCATGACGTTGAAATCGGGCGGCTGTATCAACTATGTTTCGTCCGTAAACAGCGGCGTAAAACTTTTTGAAGAATCGGACGGCGTGTTGTCCGTAGGGCATTCGTCGAGCGGAAAACTTTTGCAGGAAGACGACGTAAATCTTGTCAATGCGCACGACACGGGTAGATATGTGCAGCAGTCTTATTACGGCAGTCCGGGCGATTCGATCGCCGAGCCGAAGGACGACTATAAATGCGGTACGTTCAGACACGACGGCATCAACGAAATTCCATGGCCTTATAATCCCGTACAGGGCGGTGATAAGACGAATACGGTCAGTCAGATTGCAGACGTGTGCTATTCGTCCACGAAGATTTATGTAAAAACCCGCCCCTGCGATTGGGCGAAACAAAAGAGCGTGACGCCGTTCTACATGGAAAACGTCTATGAAATTGTTGAGGACGAAGTATACGGCGAATACATTCGGGTGGAAAACCGCGGTACGGACTTTTCGGGTTATTCTCACGGTCAGCCGCGCGATCAGGAGTTGCCGGCATTTTACGGCGTAGCAGCGTTGCCTCGTCTTGCAACTTATAAAGGAAACAACGCGTGGACGAACGATGCAATCCAATATGAAAACAACTTGCCGTTCTGGTCGGGCGCGACGGCGACTGCCGCCAATCGCTTTAAGGCTTCGGAAAATTGGATCGCATGGGTCAACGAGGAAAATTGGGGCATCGGGTTATACGTGCCGGACGTCGTCAATATGCTTGCGGGCAGAATGATGGTGCTCTCTACGGAGACGAGCAAAGTTCCGGCTTTGCAAAACAGCACGACTTACACTGCACCTGTGGCGCAATTTATTATGCCGAATTATGTTACGTATTCATATACGTACTATTTAAAGCTTGACTATGTGCAGGGTGCGCGTGCATTTTTTGAGTCGTTGCACAATGAGGGTACGGAAAATCCCGATCTTGTAGCGCTTGTCAAGGGAACGTTAAAATAAGGCGGTGAAAGATATGTTATTTAACGGTGACAAACTTTATATGTTGCCCTCGGTCACGCCGTTGCAATGTATGGGATTTCTTTTGGCGGGCGGCGGCGACGTTATCGGAATAGACAGTTGCACAAAGAACGAGGCGGACGAGCTTGAAGAGCAGTTACTTCTTCTCGGCGGGAAAGTCAAGTGCTGGTTTTTGACGCACGGACATTTTGACCATATCGAAGGACTTATCGAAATGCTCAATCGGGGAAGAGTAACGGTTGAGAGCGTCTGTTATTCATTCCCTGCGCTGGAGTATATCGAGCGCGTGGAGCGGCAGGAAAACCGCGTGCAACGCGTTGCCGATTTGGAAAAGGCGATAAAGCGTAGCGGTGTTCGCGTGATTCGTCCGCAAAAAGGAAAATGGATGGATGCGGGGCATTTTCGCGTGTTGCCGCTCTCGGACGGTTCGGCGGTCGGCGAATCGCTCAACCCGTCTAGCGTCGTGTATCGGGTAGAGACGCGCGGCAAAAGCATACTTTTTCTCGGCGACATGGATTGGCGCGCGGAAGAAAAAATATTGCGGGAATTTCCCGAAGAATTAAAGTGCCCCGTCATACAGATGGCGCATCACGGACAGCAAGGCGTTTCGGAAGAATTTTATCGCCGTATTCGTCCCGAAATTTGTCTGTGGCCCACTCCCGAATGGCTTTGGAATAACGACATCGGCGGCGGGTACGGGACAGGACCTTATAAAACGCTTGAAACACGCGCATGGATGGAAAAGCTCGGAACGGTCAACTACCATTTTGAAGATAAAGTTACCGTTTTGGAATAGAATATATGCCGATTAATTTGTATTTGGTAAGTTCTTTTAATAAGTTGCGGAGAAAGAGAATAGGGCGTGGCGCAAAGCGCGCCTTTTTTCCTTATTTTATTTAGCCGTTTGCTTCGTATCATCATCGTTTAGATTCTCACCGCTGCAGGTTCGTTGTACTTTGTTTTTTCGTAGAAAATTCGTTCGGTGAGTTCTTTAAAAGTTCTTGATACTTTCTTTTCCGTATGTTATAATAGGAAAAATTCAAAAGGGGTTTGCAAAATGAAGACCGAGACGAAATCAGAAGAAGAGAAACTGATGACTTACCGCGAATACGACTTAAAGACCTATCTTTTTCCTCTGTGGGAGGGCGAGGTCGTCTACAACGAAACGTTATGGTTTGCGGGCAGCCGTTCCGCATCGCTTATGTATGATCCGACGGAGATCGTTTGCGTCATGTCCTATGATTTGACAACAACGTTTCAAGAGAGTGTCGATTATACGGTAAAAGGCAGGGAGATCATTATTCCCGAAAACGGAAAAATTCCCTATCTTGCCCCGAGCGAATTTTATCGTGCGTCTCCTATAAACTTCTTTGTAAAGGCATTGCGAAGAGGAGAGGGACAGGACAGCGCCTATCTCTATGCCGACGAGGGATCGACGATCAGCGCGCAGCAAGTAGCGGTGACTTACCGCCATAAGGATCGAATTGCTTGGAATCTTCCGAAAGTCGAAACGGCGAAGTTTCCCAAAACGATGGCAAAGCTCAACGGAGGGGAAAAGATCAAAGTGCTGTTCTACGGCGATTCGATAACGGTTGGCGCAAATTCTTCCGGATATATCGGTTATGAGCCGCATGCGGAGTCGTACGCAAACATGGTGAAGTCGTATATGCAAAAGCGATTCCCGTCCGCGACGATCGATTTTAAAAACAACGCCGTCGGGGGAACGGATTCCAATTGGGGAATCAATAAAACGTCGGGTAATGCATGGATCGATAGTTTGGAGGCAAGCGAAGGGGATCATTTTAAAAAGCGCGTGTTGAACGAAAATCCAGACTTGCTGTTTATCGCTTACGGCATGAACGATCAGAAGTACGATGCGACGGAATACAAACAGAATATCAAAGAGATGATCGAAGGAGTGCGCGCTAAAAATCCGGACGTAGAAATTATGCTCGTATCGGGGATGATCGCCAATCCGGAAACGTACTTTGACAACAAGGATTACGAGGCGTATCAGAACGCATTGCTGGAACTTTCTAAAGATTATGAAAACATTGGGGTTGCAACGGTGTACAACTCCGTAAAGAGCGTGTACACGAAAAAACGTTTTGTCGATTGCACGGCAAACAATATCAACCATCCCAACGACTATATGATGCGCGTGTATGCGCAGACGGTATTGTACAGTCTGTTCGGCGCGGATTATATCGATCACATTTAAAATGTTAAAAACAGCAAAACGGCCCTCCCGATTTAAGGGAGAGCCGATTTGCTGTTTTTGGTTAGATTTTTCTTACGCGGAGAACGCCCGAAACGTTCCTGATAAGCTCAAGCGTCGAATCGCTCGGAACTTCGTCAAGATCGAGAATCAGGTAGGCATATTCACCCTTGCTGCAATCCTGCATGTGCGCAACGTTGATTCCCTGAGAGGAAACGATTGCGAGGATTTTTGAGAGCATCTCTTTCACGTTTTTATGGTGTACGCACACGCGCGAAATACTGCCGCGCGGCATGGAAACGGCGGGAAAATTGACGCTGTTCGTAATATTTCCGTTTTCAAGATAGTCGGTGAGTTGTTTTGCCGCCATATAAGCGCAATTATCCTCTGCCTCGGGGGTGCTTGCGCCGAGGTGCGGTATGCAGAGAATGTTTTCCTTGCCGAGCAGTTCCTCGTCGGGAAAATCGGTGATATAGCGGGAAACCTTTGCTTTCTGAACGGCGGATATTATGTCTTTAGAAACGACGAGATCGCCTCTTGCATTGTTGATAATTACAACGCCGTCTTTGCATTGTTCCAGCGTCTTTGCATTGATCATGCCCTTAGTGTCGGGAGTCAGCGGTACGTGCAGGGTAATATAGTCGCAGGTTTTAAAAATTTCGTTCAGGTCGGAAGTAAATTCCACACGGTTGTTGATCAGCCATGCGTTTTTGACGGAAATGAAAGGATCATAGCCGACAACGCTCATCCCGAGCTCTATCGCGGCGTTTGCGACCATTGCGCCGATTGCGCCGAGTCCCACAACGCCGAGTTTTTTACTGAGTACTTCCTGTCCGACAAATTTACCCTTTCCCTTTTCCACAAGGGTAGGTACGCCGTCTTGTCCCTTTAACGACTGCGCCCAAGCCGCGCCTTCGACAATCTGTCTTCCGCCGAGAAATAACTCGCATAAAACAAGTTCTTTTACGGCGTTGGCGTTCGCTCCGGGAGTATTGAAGACGACGATCCCCTTTTCGGTACACCGATCGATGGGAATGTTATTTACTCCCGCGCCCGCGCGCGCCACGGCGAGCAGATTCTCCCCGAGGGAATAGTCGTGCATTCCGAAAGAGCGCAGAATGATGCCGTCGGGATTTTCCGCCGTCTCTGAATATTCGTAGCCTTTGAATGTCCCGTCAGCGACAGGACTGATGGAATTAAGTTTTAGTACTTTCATTTTAAGCGTTCTCCCGTTCAAATTTTTTCATATAGTCGATGAGCGATTTAACTCCCTCAACGGGCATAGCGTTATAGATGGAAGCGCGCATGCCGCCTACAAGTCGGTGACCCTTTAATGATACGAGTCCTTCTTTTGCCGCTCCTTTGATAAACGCGTCGTCAAGTTCGGCGTTCGGGGTAGTAAAGGGAACGTTCATAATCGAGCGGTATTTTTTTACGACTTTATTGGTATAGAATGAAGAATTATCGATAAAATCATACAACAGACCTGCTTTGAATTCGTTGATCTCGTTCATTGCTTTGATCCCGCCGTTGGCTTTGAGTTTTCGCAGAACGAGCGTTGCAATATAGATCGGGAAACAGGGGGGCGTGTTATAGAGACTCTTGTTCTCGTCCTGCACTTTCCATTGCAGCATGGTCGGGCATGCGGGAAGAGGATTCTGAATGAGCGCGCGGTCGGCAATAACAATGGTAACGCCCGCCGGAGCAAGGTTCTTTTGAGCACCTGCATAAATAACGCCGAACCGATTGACGTCGATCTCGCGCGAGAGAATTTCGGAGGACATATCGGCGACAAGCGGTGCTTTCGTATCAGGAAATTCAACGTATCTTGTCCCGAAGATCGTATTGTTCGAACAGATATGAACATAGTCCGTTCCGTCGCGGAAGGGTACGGCGCTAAGGTCGGGAATATACGTATAAGTTTGATCCGCAGAAGAGGCGACCGCAACGGCGTCGCCGTAGATTTTTCCCTCTTCGTAAGCCTTTTTGGCAAAATTTCCCGTTACAAGGTAGTCGGCTTTTCGGTTGTGCATGAGATTGAGCGGCACGGCGGCAAATTGCGTGCTTGCGCCGCCTTGCACAAAAATTACCGCATAATTATTTGGAATATGCAATAATTCACGCATAAGTTGCTCTGCTTCTTCAACGAGAGCGGAAAAGGCTTTATTGCGGTGGGAAATCTCCGTAACTGACATTCCGGTACCGGAAAAGTCGAGTAAATCACGTTTTGCCTCCTCTAAAACGTCTAACGGAAGGGTGGATGGTCCGGCAGAAAAGTTGTATGCTCTCATAAACTACCTCTTTAAAAAATGAATAATTGTATTTTTTATTATACGCCCTTGATTTTTGTTTGACAAGTGTTTGAGGGCGTTTTTACGAATATTTTATGTAAGTTTTTGAAAAAATGACAGCCTCTTTCTCTTATTTTTAAAAAATTTTACCTGTTTTAGAAAAAAAGAGGCGAAAGATATTTACTTTTGCACTCTTTTGGTGTAAAATAGTATATGAAGTAAAATGCCGTTTTGGGCGTGGTGAGGTTTTTATGACGGATAGATATATCAATTCGGACGATATGCTGGTTCTCGAGGGAATGTATAAGGGAATTGCTCGGCAGGTTGACGATATCAAAGGAGCGGTCGGCAAAGAGATTCAAAGCGGATCGGTTCGTCAGCTCTCCGCTCTTGAAACGCTCATTCAGGATTTAAAAGAAAGCACCGCAACGTTGCTCGGGGAATTGAAGTATCTTTCTCAGCAGAGCAGTGCGATTTACGAATATCAGGAGGCGGCGCGCAAAGCAATGCTCGGGGATATCCTCGATGCATTCCGCCAAAGCAAGCCTGCGGAGTCCGCGGAAAGCAGGGATAAACGGTTTGAAGAACTCATTCGCGGCGCAATGAGACAGCTCGAGGCGGAAAACCGCCTTGCGATTGACAAACTCGGACAGGCTACGCACACGGCGATTGAAAAAGCCGCCGAAGAGAACCGTCTTTCGTTTAATCGCGTCGCACAGGAAACGCGCGAAGTGAAAGAGCAGCTTGCCGCGGTTGCGGGTCAGGTATCCGCGCCGAAAAAAGAGGGGATCGGAGCGGAAGAGCTGAACGCGCTTGCAAAAGAAGTTGCCGAACAGACGGCAAGCCGCGTTGCGGAGCAGGCGAACAAAGCGTTTTCCGCGGCGAGCGCGAGCATTCTTTCCGGCGAAACGGAGCGGCTGCTTACCGAACAGGCGGAAAAGATTCTGACGATGCGTACGGAACGTCTGATCGCAATGCAGCTGGAAAAGACGCTTGCCGATCAAACGGCGCAGCTGACCGCGCAGACCGACCGTATTCTTTCCGAAAGGCTCGAGAGCGCGGTATCGGAAAAGACCGAGCGTTTGATTACGGAGAAGTTGGAAAGAATCGTAAACGAGCAGATTGCAAAATTCTCCGATCGGACGGAGACGGTCGTCAGAGACAATATAAAAACGTCTACGGCGGAAGAATCGTCTGTACGGACGGATTTTGCTACGTATACGGCGCAGCTTGAGCGCATTGTTGCAGATCAGGCTGTTCGTACGGAACGCGTGATTGCGGAAAAAGTAGAAAAGGCGATCGGCGAACAGGTAGAGCGCGTGCTCAAGATACAGACGGCTCAGATTGCGGCGCAGGCGGCGCAGGTTGCTGCGACTGCGGCTGTTGAAGAGGCTAAAAAGAAGAATGCGAACAAGACGGTTATGCTCGACGAGGAGACCGCGCTTACGACCGCATACGCCTTGCACGAAATCCCTCGCGAGGAGCATACGCCGCTTTCGGATACTTTTGATTATGACGTTCTTGCGGAAAAAATTGCAACGATCTTGCCCGAGGTGGATTACGATCTGATTGCGGACAAGGTGTCCGCCGTCATTCCCGAAAACGATTACGATCTGCTTGCCGACAAAATATCGCTTGTCGTGCCGCACTTGAGCGAAGATTCGATTGCCGAGCGCGTCGCGGAAGTGGTGATCCCCACCGATTATGATTTGATTGCCGAGCGCGTCGCGGGTACGATTGCAGACGAATTCGACGTAACGGTGAGCGAGGAGGGCGTACGCCGCATCGCCGAGACGGTGATCGCCGAACTCAATTACGAACAACTGGCGGAAAAACTTGCGCAGTTGCTTGCGGAAAGCAAGGCGGACGAACCGCAGGCGGATTACGACGAGATCGCCCGCCGCGTCGTGGAGCTTTTAAAATCGGACGAGAGTTTGCTCTCTACCGAGGTGTCGGCGCAGCGCACGGCGGAAGCGGTGAAAAACGAGTTGCCCGAATTCGATTACGACGAGATTGCGGCGCGTACCCTTCAGCTGATAAAGAGCGACGATTCGCTCTTTGATTACGACGAAGCGGCTCGTCGCACGTCCGAACAGCTCCGGAACGATATTGCGGAAAAGGAAGGCGAGCTTACGGCGCAGGACGTTGCGGATATCGTAAAAGAGCAATTGCCTGAATTTGATTATGGCGAAGCGGCAAAACGCGTTGCGGAGCTTGTAAAGGATGGCGGCGCGGAAGTCAATTACGATGAGATCGCAAACAAAGTTGCAGAACTCATAAAGACGGACGAACCGCAGGTCGATTATGATGAGATCGCCCGTCGCGTTTCCGAACTTGTCAAGGGCGACGAAAGCGATCTGGAGCGCATTGCGGCGCTGATCGCCGCGCAACCCGCAAAAGAAGAAGTAAAAATTGTCGAAACAGTTTTGGAAGAACCTCCCAAAGAGGAAGAGCAAATCGAAGAGCCTGTGCCCGAAAAGAAAGAAGAGCCGGTTCGCGTAGAGAAAAAGCAGGTCAAGCCTGCGTCTTCCTCCAAAAAATCCGTGCCCCAAAAAGCGGCAGCGGAAGAGGATGAAGAGGACGACGATCTCGTCGGCGCGACGGAGACAGCAGGCGATCCTTCGCTGATGACGCGGTATAAACGCAGTTTCCTTGCAAAGATTATCCAAAGCGACGACGACGTGAAGTATTTTTACAGTGAATTGAAAAACAGTATATTGGCGTATTCCAAGGTGAGTTCGCAGGTGAGCTGGTCGAACGATCGCTTTACCAAGAGCAGAGAGACGATTGCAAAAATCGGAATCCGCGGCAAAACGCTCTGCGTGTTCCTTTCGCTCAATCCCGACGAGTTTGCATCTTCCGTTTACCACCAGACGTTTGTCGGCGATACGAAGATGTACGAAAAGACGCCGATGATGGTCAAGGTCAAGAGCCAGACGGCGCTGAAACGCGCGCAGAAACTCATCGCGTTGCTCATGGAAAAGGAAGAGGCGGTTCTTAAAAAGTCGTTTACCGCAGTGGACTACGTGAAGATGTACCGTTATAAGAACGACGAATCGCTCTTGAATGAAGGACTTATCAAAACCACGCTCATTGAGAAAGTGGATTTGAATTTTGATTAAAATATAGCTCGGGACAAAGTATACGAAAGAGAGCTGCTTTAAGTCAGCTCTCTCGCTTTGTTATAAAGCTTGGGCAAGAAAGGAGTAATTTTTGGAAAAGAAGGAACAAGGCAACAAAAACCGACAAAACGCAGGCGCAAAAAATGCGATCGAGCTTGCTATTTTAAACGGGATCGAGGCATTTAACAGAGAACAGGCGAATAAGAACGTAAACAGAGCGGGAAAAAGCGCCGCGCAATCTGTTGCGAAAACGGGCAAACCGCAGCAAAAAAACAACGCGCCGCTTCTGAGCAAAGAAGCTATGGCAGAGGCAGGACTCAAACCTCACCGCAAGTCGCGCGCAAAGGGAAAGGGGACAAAACTTACCCCGTTTGAACTTGCGCCCGTTCCCAAACAAAACGTGCAAAAGCATAAAAACGCCGTTGCGGCGGAACTTCCCCGTAACGCGCAGGATAAAACGGATAGAAAACAGGGACAAGCGGGCAAAAAAAAGAACAGGAAAGGCTGTTTGAAGGTGCTGTTTTTCGGGGGCGTGGGCGAGATCGGCAAAAATATGACCGCGCTTGAATTCGGAAACGACATTATCATTATCGATGCGGGCATTATCTTCCCGACAGAGGAGATGCCGGGGATCGACCTCGTATTTCCCGATATCACCTATCTTGTTAAAAACAAAAATAAGATTCGCGGCGTATTTTTAACGCACGGTCACGAGGATCATATCGGCGGCGTTCCTTACCTCATGAAGGAGATCAATCCCAATACGCCGCTCTACGGGACAAAGTTGACGCTTGCGCTGGTCGATAACAAGCTCAGGGAACACCGTTTAAATAACGTTGTCGAAAAAACGGTCAGTCCCAAAGACAAGGTGAAGGCGGGCGCGTTTACCGTTAATTTTGTCAACGTCAACCATTCGATTGCCGGCGCGCTGGCGTTCGCGATCGAAACGCCCATCGGCTACGTGTTCCACAGCGGCGATTTTAAAATCGACTTGACGCCCGTTGCGGGTTCGCCCATCGATCTTGAAGAGATTGCGGAATACGGCAAAAAGGGAGTGCTTTTATATCTCGGCGAATCCACTAACGTGGAACGGCTCGGCTATACGATGAGCGAAAAAGTTGTTGGCACGACGTTCGAGCATCTGTTTGCGGAAAATGCGGACAGACGGCTGATTATTGCGACGTTTGCTTCCAACGTGCACAGATTGCAACAGATCATCGACATTGCGGTAAAGTATCGCAGAAAGGTTGCGCTTTCGGGGCGCAGTATGTTCAACGTTGTCGAGGCGGCGGCAAAAATCGGGGAGCTGAAAATTCCCGAGGGCGTGTTGGTGGACGTTGAAAAGACGAAAAATTTCTTTGACCGCGAGATCGTGATTGTTTCCACGGGCTCTCAGGGCGAGCCAATGAGCGCGCTAACGCGCATGGCGTCGGGCGATTTTAACCGCGTTACCATCGGCAACAACGATACGATTATTATTTCCGCCAATCCGATCCCCGGAAACGAGCGTATGATTTACCGCGTCATCAACAATCTCTATAAAAAGGGCGCGAACGTCGTTTACGAAAGTCTTGAAAAAATTCACGTTTCGGGACACGCTTGTCAGGAAGAGCATAAGATCATGCACACGCTCTTAAAACCCAAATTTTT
Source organism: uncultured Christensenellaceae bacterium (assembly GCA_910586985.1). Lineage (GTDB taxonomy): Bacteria > Bacillota > Clostridia > Christensenellales > Borkfalkiaceae > Gallimonas. The sequence goes on from CAJUKK010000010.1 coordinate 21,238, forward strand.
TATTCCCGTGCACGGTGAATATCGCCATCTGAAACGGCATGCGTTGCTTGCACAGGAAACGGGTATGCCGCAGTCCTGCATCTTTATTCCGGATATCGGCAATTGCGTGGAGATCGACGGGGAAAGTATCCGTCAGGGTGAGAGTATTCCCTCGGGCGCGCGTCTGATCGACGGCGCAGGGTTTGAAGATTACGGCACAAGTGAAGTATTAAAGGATAGAATTTTGATGTCGAGCGAGGGAGTGTTCGTCGTAAGCGTATGCGTATCGAGCGGCGTGGTGCTCGGAGAACCTGTTATAGAGAGCCGCGGTTTCGTCTATTCGGAAGGGCGCGACCATCGTCGCGAACTCAAAGACGTTGTCGACAAGGCGATCGAAAGTTGCGGAGGGCACGCGGGCGCGGGAGAACTGAGCACTGCAATCAAACGCGCAATGAAGAATTATCTCTATAAAAAGACCAAACAATCGCCCATGATTTTGCCGGTGATTCAGGAATTATAAGTGGAAAGCCGCGTAACAAGCGGCTTTTCATACAGAGGAGAATTAATATGACGGAAAAACAAGTTTTGGAAGAAATAATTGCAGGATTGCCCGAAGTGCGCGTTCGTGCTATGATGGGCGAATATGTGCTCTATTGCAGGGAAAAAGTTGTGGGAGATATTTGCGATAATAAACTCTTTGTCAAGATTACGCCTGTTTCCAAAAACTATCTGGAGGGTTCGCCCGAAGTTCCGCCCTATGTAGGCGCAAAGCCGTATTATCTTGTTGAAAATACGCAGAATAAAGCGTTTATATCCGAGTTATTGCTCGCAGTCGCGGATGCGCTCCCCGCGCCGAAAAAGAGAAAATGAGCGATCTTCGGTCATTTCATCTCGATGTGCGGTTGCTTGCCATGCGGGAGAATGCTAAGCAGGGGCGCGACCCGACGGCGGCGGACGAAACGCTTGCCTGTCTGCTTACCTGGGCGCGTGATCACGCAGCCGAACGTGTTTTGGAGATCGGCTCGGCGGAGGGACTTACTTCCGTTGCGCTGCTTACGGCGAACAAAGCCGCAACGCTTACGGCAATTGAATTTGATTCTGCGCGAGCGGAAACGGCGCGCAAAAATTATCGGCTGTTCGGCGTTTCCGAACGAGTCGTATTGCATGAGGGAGACGCGGGGGAAATATTGCCGATGCTGACCGGCGCGTACGATATGATTTTTCTCGACGGACCTAAGGTTCAGTACTTAAAGTATCTGCCCGATTGCAAACGACTCTTAAAGCGGGGCGGCGCGCTGTTTTCGGATGATATTTTGCTGTTCGGCTGGGTGCGCGGCGAACCGCCCAAAAAGCGCAGAATGCTTGTGGAACATATTCGCGAATATCTCGCGGCTTTGGAAAGCGACTCGGAGTTTAAAACGGAAATTTTGGAGTTTGGCGAAGGATTGGCGCTCAGCGTTAAGGTGTAATATATGAAGATCGAACTATTAGCCCCTGCGGGCAATCTCAACAAATTAAAACTTGCGTTTTATTACGGAGCGGACGCAGTGTACGTGGGGGGAAAGTCTTTTTCTCTTCGTACGTTTGCAGATAATTTTACCGACGCGGAGCTGAAAGAGGGAATTTCTTTTGCGCATGAGCGCGGGAAAAAGGTCTACGTTGCGGCGAATATTTTTGCGCGGAACGCGGATATTAAGCCGCTCGAAGAATATTTTACGTTACTTGAAGAGATCGGAGCGGACGCGGTGCTCGTCTCAGATCTCGGCGCGTTCAGGATTGTCCGCAGAGTTGCGCCCAAACTTTCCGTGCATGTTTCCACGCAGGCAAATACAACGAACAGCGAAGCCTGCGCCATGTGGCGGGAGCTTGGAGCAAGCCGCGTGGTACTGGCACGGGAACTTTCCTTGCAGGAAATATCCGACATTCATGCGCAGAATCCCGACCTCGAACTCGAGGCGTTCGTTCACGGCGCAATGTGTATTTCGTACAGCGGAAGATGCCTTTTATCCGACTATCTCGACGGACGTTCGTCCAATCGCGGCGCTTGCGTACAGGCGTGCCGGTACGAATACGAGATTCGCGCCCGTCAGGGAAAGGAAGATAAATGGCTTTCTGTCTCCGAGGACGGCAAGGGCACGTATCTTTTAAACAGTAAAGATCTGAATATGAGCGAACATTTAGAAAAGCTCGCGGCGGTGGGAGTATGTTCTTTCAAGATCGAAGGACGGATGAAGAGCGAATACTATCTTGCGACGGTTGTCAACGCATATCGGCGTATACTTGACGGCGGGTTTTCCGAACAACTCGGGCGCGAGCTTGGCTGTGCGGCGCATCGGGATTATACGACGGCATATGCTTTCGGGAAAAATGCAAAAAGCGTATCCTATGACAATTCGCAGACAAAGGGAAGCTGTGAATTTATCGGGATTGTCAGAGATTATAAAAACGGACGCGTTTCCGTAGAAATGCGAAACCGTTTTCATGAAGGAGAGAAACTCGAGGTTTTGTCCCCCTCCGATAATTTTTTAAAAGAAGTAACGGTTGCGCATATGCGCGATTGTGCAAACGAGCTTTGCGCAGATGCGAAACGGGTACAGGAAATTTATTCGTTCGACTGTTCGTATCCGTTGCATGAAGGGGATATTGTTCGCAGAAGAAAATAGACAGAGACGGTGCAGCATTAAAATAAAATACGTGACGATCCCCTGACGTTTTGTTTTTACAATATAATACTTGCCGTCCGGCATGAATAGGACAACTTTTTTCGATCATACAATACCCCTGAGGTGAATGTATGATCGAAATGTTATATGCGGTACTTTGTCGGGTATTCTTTTTTACGGGATCGTTCCGGGACGGAAGTGCTTATCCAAAGCCGCTTTCTAAAGAGGACGAGGAGAAATATTTAAAGCTTGCAAAATCGGGCGATCGCGCTGCGAAAGATATGCTTGTGAAACACAATATGCGTCTTGTCGCGCATATTGTAAAAAAGTACAACGGAGCAGCTGAGACAGACGACATGATTTCCGTCGGCAGTATCGGACTTATCAAAGCGATCAATACCTATGAGTCGGGGCACGGGACGCGTCTTGCAACTTATACCGCGCGCTGTATTGAAAACGAAATCCTGATGCTGATCCGCGCGGGAAAAAAACACAAAAACAACGTTTCGCTTTCCGATCCCGTCGGAACGGATAAGGACGGAAACGAGCTGACGCTTATGGATTTGCTGTTTGAAAAGGAGGATAAAGTTTTTGCCGGCGTGGAGCAGTCGCTGATGCAGGCAAAATTTCTTTCCGCCATCAAGTCGGTGCTCACCGAGCGGGAGACGACGATCATCTGCATGCGCTATGCGTTTACGGGCGGCGTGCCGCTTGCTCAACGCGAAGTTGCGCAAAAACTCAAAATTTCGCGTTCCTACGTCTCCCGCATTGAAAAACGCGCCTTAGAAAAATTAAGAACGTCTTTAAGGAGAGAAGATTTTTTTACCGAATAAAATACAATAATTGCATAAAAATGCAACAAAAGACCCTCTAAACGGTTGACAAACGCATGAATATTGCATATAATGATAAAAAGCCATGACGGAGAGGAGTAATTTGCGGGTACGGCTTGTCCAGTGAACGGGAGAAAGTGGAAACCCCGTAGCCGTTGCAGACGAAAAACGCTCCCGAGCTGCAATCCGAAAGATCATTCGAGTAGGTGCGACGTATGCTTGCGTAAACAGCGAAAGCCTTGTCGGAGGCGAAAAGTGACCGCAAACGAGCGGTAATTTAGGTGGCACCGCGGATACTACGGCTATCCGTCCTAAAAAATGGGACGGACGGCTGTTTTTTTATACTCTGCGGTCGTTGCGTCAAGGAGGAGCATATGTGTTCGATATTTGTACTCACAGGAAAGAGCGTTCCTATGGAGCGCGCGGAACGGGCGTTTTACGAAACGCATACGCGGGGTCCGGACATGAGCCGTTTTTACGAAACGGAACGCGGAATGGTCGGTTTTCACCGGCTTGCCATTATGGGATTAAATGCGGCGGGTATGCAGCCGTTTACGCGCGGTAAAAATTTTTGCGTTTGTAACGGCGAACTGTACGGATTCCGCAGCGAGAAAGAACAATTACAAAAACTTGGATATTCATTCGAATCCGATTCGGATTGTGAGATTTTACTCCCGCTCTACGAACAGTTTGGCGTGAATCTCTTTGCGCGGCTCGACGCGGAATTTGCCTGTGTCATCTATGACGGAGAAAAAAAAGAATATATTGCCGCGCGCGATCCCATCGGAATACGTCCGCTCTATTACGGCTATTTAAAGGATGGCGAAATTGCTTTTGCAAGCGAGCCGAAAAATCTTGTTCCGATTTGCGAAGGTCAAGTATTCCCTTTCCCGCCGGGACACTATTGGAAGGGCGGCGCGTTTACCAGTTACCGCGACGTAACGGCGGTAAAAACCGTGAGAAAGGACGATCTTAATACGGTGTGTAAAAATATTCGCGAGAAATTGGTTGCGGGTATCGAAAAACGATTGGATGCCGACGCGCCCGTGGGATATTTGCTCTCGGGCGGACTCGATTCTTCGCTCGTGTGCGCAGTCGCACAAAAGCGGCTTTCAACTCCGATTCGTACGTTTTCCGTAGGAATGAAAAAGGATGCGATCGATTTAAAATATGCAAAAGAAGTCGCGGACTATATCGGCAGCGATCATACGGAAATTTATATGACGCGGGAAGAGGTGCTCTCTTCGCTCGAATTTGTAATAAAATCGCTAGCAACGTTCGACATTACGACGATCCGCGCCAGCATGGGAATGTACCTGATCTGTAAAAAAATACACGAGTCGACGGATATACGCGTGTTGCTGACGGGCGAGATATCCGACGAACTGTTCGGATATAAGTACACTGATTTTGCGCCGTCTGCCGAAGCGTTTCAAAAGGAATCGCAAAAGCGGGTAAAGGAACTGCATATGTACGACGTTCTGCGTGCCGACCGTTGTATTTCCGTAAACTCGCTCGAGGCGCGCGTACCGTTCGGAGATCTCGGGTTTGTGGAATACGTAATGAGTATCGATCCCGAAATGAAATTAAATAAATACGATAAAGGCAAATATTTGTTGCGTCGCGCGTTCGAAGGCGATTATTTACCGAAAGAAATTTTATATCGCGAAAAAGCGGCTTTCTCCGATGCCGTCGGACATTCCATGGTGGATGATTTAAAGGAATACGCCGAAGAAAAATATGGGGGCGATTGGGAGCAGCTTGCCCGAAAATACGATTATCATTGCAAACCGTTTACGAAAGAATCGCTTTTATACCGTGAGATTTTTGAAAAGTATTATCCGAAACAGGCGGGTATGATCGCGGATTTTTGGATGCCGAACAAGGAGTGGGAAGGCTGCAATGTAAACGATCCGTCCGCCCGCGTGCTTTCCAATTACGGCGCGAGCGGAAAATAAGAGATTGTAATTCAATCAGAGAAGGCGTTCCGAAGAGACATTTTGGAACGCCCTTTTATTTCTCCGTTAAAATCACTTTACAAAATAAAGGAAATATTTTATAATTTTCCTATGATAAAAGTTGCGGACGGATGGAAGGAATATTCCGTCGTCGCCACGGGCGACGGCTATAAGTTGGAGCGTTGGAAAGACGTGGTGCTGTTGCGTCCCGATCCGCAGGTGATCTGGAAATCGCAGAGAGATATTTTCTCCTATCCCGGGGTGAACGCTGTCTATCACCGTAGCGAAAAGGGCGGCGGAGGCTGGGAGTTTAAAAAGCCTATGCCGCAGGAGTGGAACGTATCTTACCGTAATCTGACGTTTAAAGTTAAGCCCATGGGGTTTAAGCATACGGGACTTTTTCCCGAACAGGCGGTGAATTGGGACGTAACGTCGGAACTTATTCAAAAGCGTCGGCAGAAAGGCGGGGCGGTCAAAGTACTTAATCTTTTCGCGTATACCGGCGGAGCGACCGTCTCCTGTGCAAAAGCGGGCGCGGAGGTTGTGCACGTAGACGCGGCAAAAGGAATGGTGGAGCGCGCGGGTGAAAATGCGCGGCTTTCCGGAATCGAAAGCGGAATCCGCTACATTGTGGACGATTGCATCAAATTTGTGCGCAGAGAGATCCGCCGCGGAAACAAGTACGATGCGGTGATCATGGATCCGCCCTCTTACGGAAGAGGCCCCGGAGGCGAGCTGTGGAAGATAGAAAACGAACTTTATCCGTTTGTCGAGCTGTGCGGTAAACTTTTATCCGACAACGCGCTCTTTTTCCTCATCAACAGTTACACGACGGGACTTCAACCGACAGTGTTACATAACATTTTAAAGCTGTGTCTGAAAGGGCGGAGCGGAATATACGACGCATACGAGGTGGGACTTCCTACCGAAGAGGGGATCGCGCTCCCTTGCGGCGCGGGAGGTATTTACATCAATGAGTGAAAACGCCAAAGATAAAGAACTTACGATCTTGCACGAAGATAATCATGTGATCGTTGTATATAAGCCGCAAAACATTGCGTCCTGTCCCGACGAGAGCGGGGACGACAATCTGCTTGATCGCGTAAAACGTTATGTAAAGACGGCGTACAATAAGCAGGGGAACGTATATATCGGTCTCGTCCACAGACTCGACCGACCTACGGGCGGCGTGATGGTGTTTGCCAAAACGAGCAAGGCGGCGGCGCGGCTCACCGATCAGATGAAGTCGGGCGATTTCGAAAAGAAGTATCTCGCCGTATTGTGCGGCGTTCCCAATCCGGACAGGGGCACGCTTACGGGATATTTAAAAAAGAATACGATCAACAATATGGTTTATCTGTGTACGCAGGGTACGGACGGCGCAAAATTCGCCTCTTTGGATTATCGGATCGTCGATCGGAAGGAAGGGTTCTCGCTTGCAGACGTGAAGTTGCATACGGGCAGAAGTCATCAGATCCGCGTGCAGATGGCGGGGATTGCACACCCTGTTTACGGCGATATGCGCTACGGCGGAGAGTATGCGGTTAAGGGCAAACTTGCGCTTTGGGCTTATTCGCTTGCGTTTACGCATCCCGTTACGGGGGAGCGGCTGCGTTTTCTTTTAGAGCCGCCCGCAGACGAAATTCCGTGGAAACGTTTCGACGTTGCGGGAGCGATGCGTCTCATATAAGCGGATTTTGCAGAACGTGTGAGTTTTTTGCGAAAACTTTTAATTTTCAATGCAAGATAAGCGCATACCGCTTGACGGAAGTTGAATTTTTGTGTAAAATAATACGGTAAACGGGTCGATATGCCCGTGTGGAGCTGTTCATGAATAAAGTCAGAATACGTTTATTATCAATTTTTGCGCTTGGCGCGCTCATACTCCTGACGCTCGCGTTTGCGTTCGGAGCGATTTCACCCGTCCGCGCGGGTGCGGCAACCACCCATAATCCCGACAGTATATTTACGGCGGGTTCCGGCGGGGCGGTCAGCGCGTCCGAAAAAAGCGAAGGCGGCGAATCCTACGTTCAGTTTAAACTTGAAAACGAGGGAAAAACACATTTTCGTCGCGATCTTGCGCTCAAATGGTATGAAGAGGTCAAAACTTCCGCGGAAGAGGATTCTGAGGGCGGCGAAGAATCGCAGGCTGACGAGGACAAGGTGATTACGCCCGAGGCGAAACTCGGATATTTTAATATAAGATTTTCTTTCCCCGAAGTAAACTTCGAAACGTTTACGCTTACTTTTGTCAGCGCGCAGGAGAGCGTCGATAAGGACGAAAAGACGACGAATGCGCTCATTTTCACGGTTAAGGACGGAAAACTTGCGTTGTCCGTTAAAAACGGAGACAGCGATCCCGTGGACAGCGGAAACGCGATAGAGGACATGTTTGCTGATATCACCGTTTCCTTCACTCAGGAAGAGGGCGACGATAAAGAGGGTGCGTTTGCCGTGATTGTCAACGGCGTCAATGCGGGTAGGTTCACCAACATCGGCGGTTATTACATGGAATACAGCACTTCGCGCGATCCGCTGACTTTTACGGCGGAGGGCGGCGCGCTTGCTGCGGAGACTGATCCCAAGAGCCAGATTGTCCTTGTAAAAGAGATGAACAATCAGTCGTTTGTACTCAATGACAGCAGTATGGTGACGGACAGCATCGATCCCGTTCTCGTCGTCAATGAGGCGGTCAATTCGTTCCAGCTCGGACAGAAATTCAGCTTATCTTGTAAATTGATCGATGTGTGCGGTTCTTCCCGTTCCCTCAGCACGATTACGAGCGAATATTATATGTATAAAGCGCCTGCATCGGGCGAAGAGGCGGCAAAGCCTGAATACAAATCCCTTTCCACCTCCACTTACTTAATGCCCGTTGCGGGAAATGAAGAGGCGGCGGAAGAGTTCGTTTCCATACGTTTCCGTCTCGACGACGGCAGAACGCTCGGAAGCGACGAAAAACGCGGATATGCGTATCTGAGCTGGTATGTTGCGGACAATGCTCTTACCGAGCACGACGGTACCGATTACATTACCGTAAACCGCAACAGCGACGGTCCTAATTACACGACGGTTATCAAAGACGTGAACGGCGAAAGCGTTGCCGATACTTCCGAGGAGGCGATTGCGCGCATCGAGGCGTACCGCGCGCTTGTGGAAGAAGCGAGCAAAGACCTGAATGCGGGGAGCGGCGCATATTTCTATCTTCCTTCTCTTCGCGATCTGATCGTCGACGATAATACCGACTATCGGAATCTGAAATTCAGCGTCTACTATAAAGATCAGACATCGAGTACGGCGAAGTCCGCAACATCGCTCGATTACAATAAGCTCAAGATCGAAATCAGCAAGAAGGGAAATTATTCTTTCCGCGTTGTGGCGACGGACAAGCTCGGAAACGGCATGCAACTGATGCAGGACGGGATTCCCGTAGCGGTTACTTCGTCCAACGTTTGGGATTTCGACTGTATTCCGCAGTTTGATTTCGTAGCGCACAGCAAAGGCGCTGTGATCGAAAAACCCGATGCGCCCGCTAAGGGATATTTGGACGGCGCGTATACAGTAGAGAGCTTTGACATCGTTGCGATTTCGGGATACAAGAGCGAATATAAGCTCTATTACTTCGAGCAGGATAAATATATTGCGGATGGCAATTCGATGCCTTCTTACGAGGCGCTTGTAGAAGATCCCGAAAAGTATGCGATCGATAAATATGTAACTGAGATTCGTGCCTTTGACGATTCCGTAAGCGAAGACGATGCGGCGTGGGAAAAGACGGACAACGATTACTATTGGAGACCGTCGTCCCGCACGTTCCGTCCGCAGAAGACAGGGTATTATTTCGTCAAGGTCGAGGTGACCGACGTAGATTATTTCAACGACGTGCAGACTGCTTATCAGGTGATTGAAGTAAGCAACAATATCGACGAGATCAAAGGCGAGACTTATTGGTTGCAGAATAATATCACGGCGGTTGTGTTGTTCTCGATCTCGGGTGTACTTGCGATTGCTTTGATTGTGTTGCTGTTTATTAAGCCTTCCGATAAAAAGGTGGAAGAGGTCGATCTCAGTAAGCTTAAGGGTAGAAAGAAAAATTAATTTATGCGATTAAAATACGGCGCAGAAGTTGCGCCGTATTTTTTAATCTTATTCGGCGCATATTTGATTGCGGTTTGCGCAAGCTGAGTGTGGGAGGAACAACTATGGTAATTGCAAACCTGATCGCTTATATCCTTGTGTTGACCGGTGCAGTCAATTGGGGACTTTACGGATTGTTTAATTTCAATCTCGTCTCCGCAATTTTTACTGAACCGCGCAACATCGGCGCAATCATCGTCTATTCGCTTATTGCGCTTGCCGCGCTTTGGCTGATCATTTCGCCGATGATTACGAACGGCGCTTTGAAATTGCAGGGCGGACGCGAAGTTCGTACAGATAATTAAAAAACAAGTTTTAATGCCGACGGAATATTTTTTGTTCCGTCGGCATTCTTTATTGTATGACTTTAAACGAACTCAAACGCGGCGATAGCGCGGTCGTATTAAGAACGGATGTGCCTTCGCCCATTCGCGAGCGGTTGCGCTCTCTCAATGTTTATCCCAATGCTAAAATTACCGTGGTCAAGGTGTCGCCCATGAAAAAAACCTATCTTTTACAAGCGGGGAACAGTCAGGTTGCCATGCGCCGCGAAATCGCAGCCATGATACGGGTGTTCCGCACATGAAAATTTTGCTTGTCGGGAATCCGAATGCGGGGAAAAGTACTCTTTTTAACGCGCTTACGGGCGGCAGGGCGCGCGTTGGGAATTGGCACGGCGTTACGGTGGGCGCGCTTTGTAAAGAAACGACGATCGGCGAAAAGCGCGTAGAGATATGCGATCTGCCTGGAATTTATTCTTTGGACAGCATGAGCATGGAAGAAAAGCTTACGCGAGACTATCTTGCGGAGCACGGCGACGCCGTTCTATTTGTTGCCGAGTGCGCGACGCTCTCCCGCGCGTTGCCTCTGCTCTGCGCACTGAAAAAAGAGGGAAGAAATCTAGCGCTTGCGCTCACAAAACGGAAACAATTTGAAAAACGCGGCGGGAAATTAAACGAAACTAAATTATCGGAAGAATTAAAAATTCCTGTTTTTACGGCGGAGAAACTTTCCCGCAGTGCGCTGAAGGAACGCATTTCTGCCTGTTTTGCTATGCCGAAAGTTGAAGGCGATGCAAAAGAACAGTTGTCGGTACGCGCTTACACGCCGCAATCAAACGCGCTTACACGGACAGAAAAGCTTTTTTTGAGCGGATATTTTTGCATACCGCTTTTTTTGTGTATTCTTTTCACAACGTTTTATCTCACGTTTGCAAGCGGCAGTTTAGGTGATTTTTTAAAAAGCGGCATTGAAAACTTTTTCTGCGGATTTTTGGCGGGGAAAGCGGAAAACATTCCTTCGCCCGTGCTCCGTAGCTTTCTCGTTGACGGAATTTTGACGGGGACGGGCGGAGTCCTCAGCTTTTTACCGCAGATCGCTATTTTGTATCTTGCGCTTATTCTGATGGAAGAAAGCGGACTTATGTCGCGTCTTGCTTATCATACCGACGGGATATTTTCGGCAGTAGGACTCAACGGAAGAGCATTTTTTTCCTTGCTCATGGGGTTTGGATGTACGGCTGCCGCCATTACTTCTACGAGAGGATTGGACGATAAACGCATACAGCGTCGGGCCATTCTCTGTCTTCCTTATGTGTCGTGCAGTGCAAAGTTGCCTGTCTACCTTGTTATTGCCTCCTCATTTTGCAATGATCCTTTTCCCGCGGTGCTCTTTTTCTATGCGTTAGGTGTTGCAATTTCTCTGATCGTCGCTCTTTTTATCCGCAGGGAAAATCCGCCGTTCCTTATGGAGCTTGCGCCGTTACAATTGCCTCGTCCGCTTTTCGTCGCAAAATCCTTGTGTTTTCAGATGAAACAGTTTATAATAAAGACGGCGACGGTCATACTTGCCTTTTTTATTGCGTCGTGGCTCCTGTCATCGTTCAGTTTCGCGTTTACGTTCTGCGGAGAGGAGGAAAGCATGCTTGCGTCTGTATGCCGCAGGATTTCCTTTTTGTTTGCACCCATCGGCTGTAACGATTGGCGGATTGCTTATGCGGCGGTTTCGGGATTATTTGCTAAGGAGAACGTTGCCGGAGTTCTGCTTACGTTCTGCGGCGGGTTTCCTTACGGCGCGCAAAGCGCGCTCGCGTTCGGCGCGTTTCTGCTTACGTGCTCGCCGTGCGTCTCTGCGATCGCCGCTTGCGCGCGGGAAACGGGTTGGAAACACGCGATTATTTATGCCGCGTTACAAACGTTGAGCGCATTGTTATTTGCATATGCCGTCTATTTCGCGGTTACGGGAGGCGCGGTATATCTTGCGATTGCCGCCACGCCGCTGATCGGATTATTCATATTGGGAAAGAAAAAAGTTGAAAAAATTCACCGTAAAAGAAACAAATTCGCTGAAAAACTTCACAGATAACACTTGCGCGCAGGCGTCGATGTGTTTTCGTACGCTTTTGAAGGGAAAAGATATTAAAGTCAACGGAAAAAAAGTTTGTGCCGACATGATTTTAAAGAAAGGCGATGAAGTATGTTATTATATGTCGCAGGCGCAGGAGAGTAAAAAGGCGTTTGAAATCGTCTACGAGGACGCAAACGTTATCGTTGTTGATAAGCTGAGCGGCGTTAATTCCGAGGCGGTTTTCAGTGAAATCGCATCGTGCGGCGAGGCGTATTTTATTCACAGACTTGACCGCAACACGGAAGGGTTGATGATTTTTGCGCGTACGGAGAGGGCGGAGGCGGAATTGCTTTCAGCGTTTCGCGATCGGCGTATAGAAAAAACGTATTATGCGCTTGTCATAGGGCAAATGCCGTCCGCTCATGCGGTGGCGCGGGCGTATCTGAAAAAGGATGAAAAGAAAGCGCGCGTCTTTGTGTCTGCATTAAAGACGCAGGGTGAAGAGATCGTTACCGAGTATGAGGTGGTAGAGGAGCGCGGCGAAACGAGTCTTTTGAAGATTACGCTGCATACGGGAAAGACGCATCAGATTCGCGCGCATCTTGCCTTTCTCGGGCATCCGGTCGTGGGGGACGGGAAATACGGAGACGGTGAATTTAACCGTAAAGAGCATGCGACACGGCAACGTTTGCTTGCAAAACAGCTACGGTTTCAACTACAGGGCAATCTTTCCTACCTGAACGATAAGCAGTTTGTATCAAAAAAATTTTTATAATTGAAAAAGAGGACTGAAATTTACTTGACAGTCTCTTTTTTATATGATAATATATGAACAGTTATTCATATATTTATATATTGGAGGGATTATGAAAGAGTGCAGTCATGAAGAAGAGCATACGGGCGCGGCGATGCGCGCAAAGGTGAATATGCCGACGGACGGGGATATTTTTGAGGTATGCGCACAGCTCAAAGCTATTTCCGAGCCGAGCAGATTTAAAATTCTGCTTGCGCTCCGTCAGGGTGAAATGTGCGTTTATCATATTGTAGAGGCTGCGGGGGGAACGCAGAGCGGCGTTTCTCATCAATTGCGTATCTTGCGCGATAACCGCATTATCAAGTCCAGGCGGGACGGGCAGAATATCGTCTATTCCCTTGCAGACGCGCATGTGACCGCGTTGCTTGAGCTTGCCTGCGCGCATTTGAACTGTAAATTCGATTAAACGGAGAATAAACGTTATGCAAAAAATAATTAAAATTCGTAATCTGGATTGCGCGGCATGTGCGGCGGAGTTACAAGAGGAACTTGAAAAAATAGTAGGGGTGAGAGACGCGTCCGTTGATTTCGTCACACAACGCGTGAGCGTAACGTGCGATACGGAAGATACGTTCGAAAAGTGCAAATACGCGATTTCTCATTTTGAAGAAGTAGAAATTGTAGAAGACGACAGGCGGATCATCAAAATCCGTAATCTCGACTGTGCGGCATGCGCGGCGGAGTTACAGGAAGAGCTGGAAAAGATAGTGGGAGTGAGCGAGGCGGCTGTGGATTTTGTCACGCAACGCGTATCTCTCGTATGTACGACGGATGCCTTTGCAAAATGCAAATATGCAATCTCCCATTTTGAAGAGGTGGAGATTATTGACGGCGGTGAGATTGAAAAGCGGAATTTGCATATGAAAGAGATAATGTCAATCGCGCTTTCGGTGATTTTCTTTGTCCCTGCGCTCGTGCTCGAACTTGTCGGCGGATACGAATGGTGGTCATTCGGGCTCTTTTTGTGTTCGTTTGCGGCGACGGGTTGGTCGGTTGTATATTCGGTCGGTAAAAATATGTTAAAGACGTTTAAGGGCAATTTTAGCGCGTTGCTCGACGAGAATACTTTAATGCTGATTGCCGCCGTCGGCGCGTTTGCGATCCGTCAGAATATGGAAGGGGCGGCGGTCATGTTGCTCTATCAGATCGGAGAATTTTTACAGGCGCTTGCCGTAGGTTCTTCCCGCAGTGCGATTACGCGGCTCATGGAGCTTAAGAGCGAATCTGCGATCAGGTTGAACGGAGAAATGCAATCGGAAGTCTCGCCCGACGAGCTTGCGGTGGACGACGTGATTTTCATTCGTAAAGGCGATAAAGTACCCGTGGATTGCGTATTGCTTTCGGAGAGCGCTCAGCTTGATACGAAATCTTTGACGGGAGAGGCGTATTTGCGGGAGGTTTCTGCGGGGGAGGAAATGCTATCGGGTTGCGTGAATGCAGGAGCGGCGATCAAAGCGCGTGTTTTGCGGCTTGCAAGCGAGAGCGCCGTCTCAAAAATTCTCGATCTCGTGGAAAACTCTGCGGCAAAAAAGTCAAAACCGGAAAAATTTATTACCCGTTTTGCGCGTTGGTACACGCCAGTCGTCGTATTGCTCGCACTTGCGGTCGCAGTGATACCGCCGCTCTTTGAAAACTACAATTTCAGCGTTTGGATTGCGCGCGCGCTTAACTTCCTTGTTATCTCCTGTCCCTGCGCGCTGATTATTTCCGTGCCGCTCACTTATTTTTCAGGCGTAGGTTCGCTTGCGCGGTGCGGCGTGCTCGTCAAAGGCGCGGTGTATCTCGATACGTTGTCTAAAATTAAAGTCGCCGCATTCGATAAGACGGGGACTTTAACGGAAGGAAAATTCTCCGTCGCTAAAATCAACGGAGAACAGCGCGTGCTGGAATTGGCGGCGACACTGGAAAAGAGTTCTTCTCATCCGCTTGCGCAGGCGTTTGCGGGTGTGCCGACAAATTCGGTTTCCGTTCGCGTGAATGAGATCGAGGGTCGCGGACTTGAAGGAGAGATCGACGGAAAAGTCGTGTTGGTCGGAAGTTTGCGGCTACTGAAAGAGCGGGGAATTATTGTGGAAGAAGTAGAGACTTCCGCGCTCGTGATCTACGTCGCAGAGGACGGAAAAGCAATCGGAAGCATTGAAATTGAAGATAAGATCAAAGCAGACGCGGCGGACGCGCTTGCTTCGTTGAAGCGTGCGGGCGTCGCTAAAATCGCGGCGCTTTCAGGAGACACGGAGGCGCGTGCAAAAGAGGCGTTGGGCACTCTCCCCATTGACGAAATATACGGCGGATTACTGCCTGATGAAAAGATTGCAAAGGCACGGGAGTTAAAGAGAGAGGGATTGCTGCTCTATGTAGGGGACGGGATCAACGATACGCCCGTGCTTGCGGAAAGCGACATCGCGGTTTCTATGGGCGCGCTCGGGAGCGCGGCGGCGATCGAAGCGAGCGATCTCGTGCTTGCAACAGATAATCTCTCCGCTTTGCCTAAGGCGGTCAAAGGCGCAAGGAAGACGCGTAAAATCGTGACGCAGAACATCGTATTTTCGATCGCGGTTAAGGTTGCTTTGATGGCGGTTTCTCTGTTCGGATGGATTCCGCTCTGGGCGGCGGTGCTCGGCGACGTTGGAGTCATGTTGCTTGCCGTATTAAACTCTATGCGGATGCGTGCAAAGATTAAATAACGTTAGCGTTCAAACCGCCCGAGGCATTTGCCTCGGGCGGTTTGAACTAAGATTGGAGAGTGGAGTTTTGCAGCTGGGACTGCGCCGCTCTTTACGCAAGGAAATGCCTTGCTTATGCCATTATTATAAACGACTGCGGATAAAAAAATCAACCTACTATTTTCAAATGACGCTCTATCGAATGTTAATTTAAAAATAGAGTCTTTATTTCACACTCTACTCACAGTAGAAGTATTGACAAACGCATGAACATTGGTTATAATAGTAACATGGAAGAACAAGATCAGTTGGCTGTCACCATTGGAAAAAATCTTACGCGGTTGAGAAAACTTGCGAATATGACGCAACTTGAACTCGCGGAGAAACTGAATTATTCTGATAAATCCATTTCGAAATGGGAGCAGGGGAACGGTATACCCGACGTGCGCATTTTAATGCAGCTTGCGGAACTGTTCGGCGTGTCCATTGACGATCTTGTGAAGGAGCACGACGAGCGGCGTATGATACCGCGCAACGAAAAACGCAAGCAGAGGTTGATTACGGTATTGCTGTCGGTCGGATTGTGCTGGTTGGTTGCGGTAGTCGTGTTCGTCGGTTTTCTTCTGTTCGGTTCGGATCTCAAATTCGGCTGGCTCTCGTTTATTTATGCCGTGCCTGCGTCGTCGATTATCGTTCTGGTATTCAGTTGCGTCTGGCATTGGAAGTGGATTCGCGTTATGTCCGTCTCGTTGCTGATCTGGAGCGTCATTTCCTGTTTTTATCTTACGGCGCTCGTTGCAGGTTATAATGCCTGGCAGCTCTTTTTAATCGGAATCCCGTTGCAAGTGCTTGCGCTTTTCTTTTTTGTCTGGCTCAAGCGTACGAAATTGCGCGAATAACGCGATATACGGAGAATGAATGGAAGAAGTAATACATTATAAAAGAGCAAGGAAGATTGTAGGCGCGTTGAGCTGGATATCGATCGTCCTTGCAATTTTCAGTCTCATCGGAATTATTGTCTGTCTTGTTATGCTTGGGTTCAGGGACGAACCCGAGACGCTTTTGTATATACTTGCGTTGTCTATGTTCGGCGGCGTATTGCTCTTTGGCGGACTTGGATTTTTGCTCTACCGTGCGGGGGAAAAGCTCTTAAAACGCGAACGCGACGCATTGGAGCGTTATCATTCGGACGACAGCTTTCTTGTCGGCGACGGCACCCTTGCAACGCTGTATCGGGATAAGATCGTTATTCAACGCGCGGGCGCGCCGAAAAAGGGAGATAAACCGATTTCGATTCCGTTGAGCAAGGTGCGGGCGTTCTCGCTTTGCAGTCGTCGATTTGCGCGCGAAAAAGGGGAATGGAGCGTCGTATTCGAAGTTCCCGCGCGCGATCTCGCAAAAGATCGGAGTAAAGTGGAAGAGGACGAAAAATTTTATATTCAGACAGACGCCAAACCGCGCCTTTATGAAAGTTTGACGCGCAATAACATTCCTCTGACAGGAGAACGGCAGGAAGACTCGTCGCAGAAAAAGAAGTTTACGCGCGTTTTCAGAGCGGTTAAGCCGGATTCGGTAAAACGCAAAAATGCGCTGATCGTTGCGGCGGTCGGCGGGGTCGCGCTTGTCGGCGGGATCGTTATCGCCTTTTTACTGTCGGCTACGGTAGGTTCGATCGTCTCGGTGTTCGGCGTGTACTTCGGCGGACGTGCGGCGGTAAAATATTTTAAGAGTAAATCTTGCTTTTCCGTTTATCATGAGGGGATATTCTGGCAGGAGCAGAACGCCGTCAACAATCTTTTTTTAAAGTGGGAAGAAATCGAGGAAATTACGTTGAAAGAGGAAAATATTCCCGTAATCTACGTAAAATGTACCTGCGGCGCATACCACCTTCCCGCGCTCGACGGCGTATACGATGAAATTAGACGCCTTCACGGCGAAAAGTGTAAAGCCGCATGAGAGAAGTTGTGTTGCACGGCGTGTATCGCCATTTTAAGGGCAATGAGTATTATGTAGAAGATATCGCCATTCATTCCGAAACGGAAGAACGGCTTGTTGTTTATCGTGCGCTCTATGGGGAACGCCGTTTATTTGCGCGACCGTACGAGCTGTTTGTGTCGACTGTCGATCGGGAAAAATATCCCGATGCGACGCAGGAATATCGGTTTGAACTTGTAAAATAATATAAGATCGCGCGCACTGCGCGCAGTGCGGAATCGCAAAAGGAGTAAAAATGCTTTGCGTCATTTGCGGCGTCAATCCCGCGTCCGACTATGTGAAAAAATCGGACGGAAAGGAAATCCGACTCTGTCTCTGTTCCGAATGCTATCAAAAGTTGTACGGAGAGAAACGGTCGGATTTCTTCACCTCTTTTGTGGGGGCGGTCGCTCCTTCGCCCAAACGGACGAGAACTTGCCCCGAATGCGGGGCGAGTTTTGATGATTTTCACCGTACGGGACTAGTGGGGTGCGCCTACTGTTATACGGTGTTTCGCAACGAACTTATGCCTACCGTACGTTTTGTGCAGGGAAAAACAGAACATGCGGGCGCGCGTCCCAAGGACGAAGCGGCGGGAAAATACGCGCTCATACGAGAACAGGAAGAACTGAAAAGCGCGCTTGAAAAAGCTATCCGCGAGGGGGATTATGCCTCAGCGGATTATTACACCGTTCGTTTGAAACGCGTCAATAAAGCTATTTACAGTGGGGAGAAATCTTAATGGCGAAAACAAGCGAATTATATAATTCCGTCGTCGTTTCTACGCGGATACGCCTTGCACGCAATTTTGCAGACTATCCCTTTCCCAATCATTTAAAGGACGTAAAAGCCGCGCGCGAGATCGTAAAGCTTGTTGCTGCGGGACTCAGTCATACGGAGACGTTCGATCTCTTTTATATGAATTCCATATCCGATGAAAAGGCGGCGTTTTTAAAAGAGCGCAATCTCATCAGTCAGGATTTATTGGGGCACCGTTCGATTGCCGCGGCGTTGGTTTCGCGGGATGAGAGTATTTCGGTTATGATCAACGAGGAAGATCATATCCGCGAACAGTATTTCATGCGCGGTTTCGATCTGCGCGCCGTCTATGAGCGGATTGTCGGAATCGACGAGATTATTTCCGAGTGTATTCCGTTTGCGTATGACGATGCGCTCGGGTATCTTACCGCCTGTCCGACCAATCTCGGAACGGGACTTCGCGCTTCCGCTATGCTCTTTCTGCCCGCGCTGACAAGGCGTAATCTCATGCGCAGGATTATTCCCGAGCTTACGAGAAAAGGACTTGTCGTACGGGGAGCATTCGGCGAGGGGAGCGGTACGGAGGGCGAGCTGTGCCAGATCAGCAACGAAGTTACGCTCGGGATATCCGAGGACGAGATACTCGAAGTCGTGGAGCAGATGGTGAAAACGATCGTCGAGTTCGAATTGCGCGAGCGCGAACGTATGCTTGCCGAAGAGGAAATCGCACTGACGGATCGGATACTGCGCGCATACGGTACGCTCACAAATTGTATGCGCATCGATTTAAAAGAATTTATGGTAAAAATGGCAGACGTGAAACTCGGCGTCGCGCTCGGTATTTTGGGCGGAGATATTCCCGCGCTGGACGATTTGATCGTTGATATGCGCCCTGCGAACATCAACCGTTTGAACGGGTCTTTGCTCAATCAGGCGGAGCAGGACGTTTACCGCGCGGAATATGCTGGAAAGGCGTTGCGGGGGATGGAACTGCTTACGACTAAGGAGCGAAACGCTTTGCAGGCGCGTAGCGAACACTGTACGGGAGGGATTTGAAGTTGGATTTTTCGAGATGCTCCGATCACTTAATGCGTGTGATCAAAGTTGCGGAGAAATTAGCGGAAGAGTACGATACGAAATATATCGGGAGCGAACATATTGTCTACGGCATGCTCTGTGTAACCGATTGCGCCGCAGGCGAATTATTGCTTTCGGCAGGAGTCAACGGGGCGGAATACCTCGGCTCTTTTAAAAATTCAGTCAGTCATAACGCCGTTGTGCACGGATTTACGCCGCGTACGAAAAAAATGTTTCAAATGGCGGAAGAACTCTCTATGGTGGAGGGCGCATTTAAACCTGTAACGGGTACGGAGCATATGCTGCTTTCCGTCCTTACCCACGACGAGTGCGTGGCAATGCAGATATTGCGGGCGCAGGGTGTGGATATCGATGCGCTCATTCGCAATACGGAAGAGCTGATCGGACCGGCGCGCGAGGAGGAAACGCCTGCGATCGCGTCCTTTACAACGCCGGTTGCCGCAAAAAAAATAAATGCTGCGTTCGACAGAATCGAACGCGCGCGGGACGGAAAGGATTATCCCTTGGACGAATCTCTACTCAGATACGGACTCAATCTTACGCAGCGGGCGCGGGAGGGAAAACTTGATCCTGTAATCGGGCGGCACGCCGAAATAGAGAAGGTGATTCAGATTTTGTCGAGGCGTTCTAAAAATAATCCCGTGCTCATCGGAGAACCCGGCGTCGGTAAGAGCGCGGTAGTCGAAGGGCTTGCGCAGGCGATCGTCGGGGGAGACGTGCCCGAACTTCTGCGCGATAAAATCGTGTTTTCACTCGATCTTACGGGATTGCTCGCGGGGACGAGATATCGCGGCGAGTTCGAAGAACGGTTGAAAAACGTGATGGAGACGATCGTTCGCAATAAAAATATCATTCTTTTTATTGACGAAATACATATGATTGTCGGTGCCGGCGCGTCGAGCGAAAGTACGATGGACGCATCGAATATTTTAAAGCCGATGCTTGCCCGCGGGGAACTCCAGACTGTGGGAGCGACTACGCTCGAAGAGTATCGGAAATATATTGAAAAAGACAGTGCATTGGAGCGCAGATTTACGCCAGTCGTCGTCGATCAACCGTCGGTTGAAGATACGATCGTCATTTTGCGGGGACTCAAAGATAAGTACGAGGCGCATCATAACGTGGCGATCACGGACGAGGCGATCGAGGCGGCGGCAAAACTTTCCGATCGTTACATCACCGATCGTTTTTTGCCCGATAAAGCAATCGATCTCATAGACGAGGCGGCGAGTCGCGAACGGCTCAATTCTTATAACGGGCCGAGCGGTTTGCACGAGATGGAAGAACGGCTCGGGCGGCTCGGGACGGAGCGCGACCGCGTTGCCTCCCGCAAAGATTATGCCCGTGCGGCAGAGATTACCAAGGAAATGAATGTGCTTACCGAAAAGGTGACTTCTCTTCGCCGCGAATGGGAGAGCAAGCGTACTTCCACGCACCTTTCGATCGGCATGGAACAGATTGCGGAGATTGTAAGCGGCAGAACGGGCGTGCCTGTATTGCGTCTCACAGAGGCGGAGAGCGAACGGCTCATGCACCTCGAAGAGGAACTGCATAAACGTATCGTAGGACAGGAGGAGGCGGTTTCCGCCGTTGCAAAGGCGATCCGCCGTGCGCGCGCGGGACTCAAAGAACCCAATCGTCCCATCGGTTCGTTTATCTTCGTCGGACCGACGGGCGTCGGAAAAACCGATCTTACAAAGGCGCTTGCTGAGAGTCTATTCGGCGACGAGCGTCTGATGGTGCGTTTGGATATGTCTGAATATATGGAAAAGTATTCGGTCAGCAAACTCATCGGCGCGCCTCCCGGATACGTCGGTCATGACGAGAGCAGCGGGCAACTCACCGAGAGAATCAGACGCAAACCGTATTCCGTCGTTTTGTTTGACGAAATCGAGAAGGCGCATCCCGACGTATTTAATATTTTATTACAAATTCTCGACGACGGCAGGCTGACGGATAGCAAGGGACGGGTCGTCAACTTTAAAAATACCGTGCTCATTATGACTTCGAACGTGGGCGCGCACGAGGTAAAGGAAGTCGCCACGCTCGGGTTCCGTTCTCGGGATACGGAGAGCAAGTATGAGGAAATGAAGGAAAATATCAACGACGCGTTGAAAGAGCAATTCAAACCCGAATTTTTAAACCGCCTTGACGACGTTATCGTTTTCCACAAACTTACCAAAGAGGATGCGGCTCATATCTGTGAGAAGATCGTAGACGGACTCAAGCGCCGTCTTGCCGATCGCGATATAAAGATCAAAATGAGCGCGCGCGCGCTTTCTCTGCTCGTCGATAGGGGATACAGCGAAGAATTCGGTGCGCGCCCTTTAAAACGCGTCGTGCAGAAACTTGTCGAAGATCGTTTGTCGGAAGAGATTCTGATCGGAAAGGTTTCGGCGGGGGCGACGGTGCTGGTAGACGAATCAGACGGAGAATTGACGTTTACGGAAGAATAAAAGGGCGATAATTATATGGACATGAACGAAACGAATCTGACAATCGTTGATTATCGCGACGTAGAAAAAAAGGGCGAAGTCAAACGTCTCTATCGTAAAGCATTTCCGCGGGAAGAACGCGCGCCTTGGTTGAGGCTGATGCGCGCTTACAACGAGTGGGACTGTGCGATCGAGGCATATTATCACGGAAAGACGTTTATAGGTTTTACCGTTGAGCTTGAGCGGACGGAGTTTATTTATCTTTTCTTTTTTGCCGTGAGCCGCAGGGTGCGCGGCAAGGGATACGGCAAGAAAATTTTACGTTCGGTAACCGAGGGGTTTCGCGGCAAAACGGTTGTAATCGATATCGAGGCAGTGTACGACGGCGCACCCAATTTAAAGGAACGGGAAAAGAGAAAGTCTTTTTATCTCTCCCAAGGCTTTATTTCTTCGGGGTTGGAATTTATCGTTCGCGGCGTGAAGTATGAGACAATGTACTTTGGCGAAGATTTCAGTGCCGACGCATACAGAAAATTTATCGAGGAGCGCGTTTTACAATTTAAAGCGTAAACTTTTGCTTTTATAGGAATAATAAAACCCCGCGAATGCAAGCGCATTCGCGGGGTTTTTGTACAACCGACCGTCTATGTCCGATTAGTTAAAACTACCGGAATCAGGGGTAACAAAGTTTGTAGGAGGCGTGACAGTTGTGTTGTTGATATCGGTGTAACGTATCACAAGGCTGAGCACCTCGTCAACGTACAAGCCAAGGCTGAGCTGAAGTTTGCCGTTCACCATTGTAGCGGCTACGATAAGGACTGTCGATTGTCCGTTCATGCTGCCGTTGACCACAACATAACGCGTACCTGTTTCGGAGTCGTAAGTCGTATCTACGTTCGCGATATCCGGTTTTTCGCTGGGGTTAGGGCGAACGTTGTCGATAATGATATCGAGCTGTTGCGCAATATCTTCCGCGCCCATCTCCGTAAGGTCATATTGCGAGCACCTGACAAGAATTCCGTTGATCGTAAAGTAGAGATATCTCGTACCGTATTCCTGCGTGATATAGAGGGGAGCAACTATTTGGAAATCAGGATAATCAGAGGTTACGTAATAATACTGATCGCCGTTGTTCTTTGTTTCCGCATGGACGGTTATGTTTAAACCGTCTAAACGAATCAATGTGCCCGTATACGATTTAAGATTTGAGCTATACAGACTTTCAATCGCCTGATTGAATTGTTCTTCTGTCATCTGCGAGCCTTTCACGTCGCCGACTATCTCGTTGATGCTGGGCATAAACGTTTCGTATTCGGGGATTACAGGCGCGGTGATCGAAGTCGGTTCGGAGACGGTAAGGGTTATATCGCTCCAATCGTAACTGTGTCTCCCCGTATATTCAACCGTGAACGTTTCGCCCGCTTTTACTTTATAAGAGAATTTAAACGTTTGGCTGTAGGAAGGGTTGACGGCGGTAATCGTTCTGCTTACCGTCGTTCCGTTCAGCGTTCCGATGCTCAAACGTACGGAGGGGTGATTGTAAGACGAGTAGGAATACAATGTGATCGTACCGGAAATTTGTCTGTCGCTCCAAACGTTGATTGCGTAAGTTGCCGTAGACGTTCCCTCGCGGTGCAGTGTGACGCCGTTTGTGTTTTCGGTTACGGTAAAAGTCGTCGAGGCGGGATCGGGATATTCGACCGTCGCATCTTCATCCGCTACCCATTTTGCATAGAGCGTTTTGCTTGATTCCGAGAAATAGGGGAAAGAAACGGGTTTTCCGCTGAACGAGCTGTTGTCGTAATAGCCGACGATCGTTTTTCCCGTGTTTACGGGCGCCGTGGGCGCAGCATTGATTACACCGTTGATCGCATTAACTTCGACCGGACTCAGCGTCGTTCCCGTCTGTTCGTCTTGCGCTTCTCCGTAATTAAAAGTAATCGTTACGGTGTTGTTCGTCGTGGGTTTTTCGCAGATTTCGGGATAGGAACTGCTGCCCGTCCAATAGTTGCCGTAGTCGGAAATTCCGTACGAAGAATTGCGATAGGTATAAACGACGGGCATCGTGCCGTTCTGGCAACCGACTTCGAAGTAGCTCGAAAGATCTGTCGTTCCCCACATGCTTGAAGAGGATGAGAGGAAGATTTTTTCGATCGTGTTGGGCAGGAATACCTTTTGAAGGTTTGTACAGCCGCTGAAAGGATTGTTTCCGTCCATAACGAACGAAGTATCCGCGCTTGTTGTTGCAAGACTGATTCTCTCGATCGTAGAAACGTCTTTGAAGAAGTTCGTATTGAGCGAATCGATATTGGAAAGTCCGCTGACGGTAACCGTTTTCAACGTTCTGGGAACGTAGTAATTGTTTACCGAAACAAAGTCGCTTTCCGTGAAATAGGCGGTCATGGAGCTTTCGCTATATCCGAAAATCGTTGCAAGCGAACGCGACGAAACGGTGGAACCGTAATTGGAATTTTTCAACATTCCTTCGTAATTGCCGATATTTAACGTATCGATATTTGCACAGTTGAGGAAAACATTGTTGCCGATCCAATTTAACGAGGCAGAAAGATTGATTGTGCCGGAAATATTCGTGCAGTTTGCAAATGCGTTCGAATCGATAGATTTCACCATCGTGAAAGCGTTTACGTGTCCGGCGTTGATCGCATTGTTGTTTGCGAAAGCGTAATTGCCGATTGATTTAACGTTGTTTGCGTTCGAAAGCGTCAGGTCAATATGGTTGTTGAGTTCGCTGAAAGCGTAATTGCCGATGCTTGTTGTATAGTTTTCGGAGAGTGCGCCGCGGAACGTAACGTTGAGCGTATTCAGGCTGCTCCAACCCAAAAATGCGTAATTGGGGATTTGGCATACGTCTTTGATGGTGATTTTCGAAAGCGTGTTCGGAATGTATGCGTTTATCGCGTTACTGTAATTGTTGGATGGATTATACATGTAAGAATCTGCATTTCCCATGTTGTTGTACACCGAATCGGAAGAGAACCAATCGTTTAACGTATTGATTGTGCCTCTGGAATTTAGGCTGCTGTATTTTTCGACTGTCAGCTCGCGCAAAGAGATACAGTCGGCAAACACGCCGCTGCCCATATCGGTGACGCTTGCGGGTACGGTGTAGCTTGTGAGCGAGGCGCAGGCAAGGAATGCGGAATCTCCGATACGTTTGATAAGACCTTTTTCGTCGTAAATCTTCAAGCCGTTGTTCGTAAGTTCGCGGCAATATTTAAACGCCTCGTTGCCGATTTCCGACGCAGGAATTGTTGCTGTGCTTCCGAGTTCGCGTTTAATAAAGATTTTTTCTTCTTCCGTAAAGTCTTTGATCGTGACCTCAACGTTCGTAAGGTGCGAAAATCCGTAGAACATTTTGGCGGGAATCATGTACGCGCTGCCGATCGTAATCGTTTTTACGTTATTCTCGGTTGCGCTTTTGCTGTCCGCCGTTGCATAGGGATTGTTGTTGTCGAACCATTTGGAAATCGTGTGGTCGAAAAGGTGTTGGGAATAAATATATCCTTCCTCTTTTTCGGTGAATACTCCGTTTGCTTTTGCAACGTTCACTGTCTGGATACCCGTGCATCCGCTATATGCTTTTTCGCCTACTTCCGTAATTTTTTCGCCGATGGTTACTTTTGTCAGCGCCTTGCAGTTCTTAAACGCGTAGCTCCCGATGGTTCTCAATTCTGCGGGGTACTCGGTGTCCTGCAGACGGGTACAACCGCTGAATGCGTATGCGCCGATTACTTCAAGTTCCGCAGGATATGCGAATCTTGTAAGCGCTTTACAGTTTTCAAACGCATTCATGCCGATCTCTTCGGTGTCGCTCGGAAGAGACACGCTGGCAAGATTGACGCAGTTTGCAAATGCGCTGTCGTTTACGGTTTTATCGATATCGTCGTACTCGATTTCGATCTCTCTGTGGGTAATACCGTCGAATCTCTCTTCGTCGAGTTCCGGATCGTCTGCGGTATTTACGTCGTAAACAAAGTATGTACCGGGGGTGACGTACGACTGTACGTTGAGCGACGTAAGATAGTCGCAACCGCTGAATAGTCTTGCGGGGATTTTCGTGACCGCTTTTACAGTGACGCTCATCGTGCGCTCGGGACGGATCGTCGGTTCATCCTCGTCGTTATTGTCGGGATTCTCGGGAAGAGAGGGAGGATTGGGGCGGTCGCTGTCCGTCTGGCGGGAAACCATGCCGTAGATGCTCGTAAAGGAGCTTGCGTTCGGCGTTTCTACAAGCGTGTTTCCGATAAAAGGAATTTCAACGCTCACTAAGTCATAGCAGTTAAAGAATGCTCTGTTTCCGATATATGTAACGGAATCGGGAAGCGTTACGGTCGAAAGTTTTGTTTTTTCGAATGCGCTGCTGCCGATGGAACGGAGTTTTGTGTATCTGCTCAGATCAAGGTTCGAAATACCCGTATTGGCGAAAGCGCTTTGATTTATACTGCGGATTTCGTCCGAGAAAGTGACGTTCGTCAGGTTATCGCAATGATAGAACGTTCCTGCTTCGATGACTTTCTGTTTGGGAGAAAGAGCAATCGATGACAGCGAAGTGCAGTATGCAAACGCGCCCTGTTCGACCGTGGCGAATTTCTCTCCTACGGTAATGTCGCTGAGTTTTTCGCAGTACGAGAAAGCGTATTCTCCGATAATGTTATAGTCTACGTATACAGATTCAGGCAGGGTGACCGTTTCCAACGAAACGCAGTATGCAAAAGCCTGTTTGCCGATTTCAAAGGATAACGATTTTGTTGCTTTGCTCAGATCGAGCGATTGCAGTGTGTCGCAGCCGTAAAATGCTTTTTCGCCGATCGCCGTGACCGAAATTGCCTCGTCTTCGACTGTGACTTTTTCTTCGATCGAAGCGAGCGAAACTTCCGTCAGATCGCCGACGTACTTTGTGAGGGTAAGATCGTCTGCCCTTTTTCCCTCCAACAATACGTAGGAGCTGTTGTCCAAAAGGTATTTAACGGAGATGTCTTTGCCCGTATATTCCTTTTCGATAACGTTTCCGTCTTTGTCGATGGTGTACTTAACGTCGACACTGTCAACGACTGCGTCGCCCGGTTTAAAAGCTTCGCCTTCGCCGCCGCACGCCGCAAGCACGCCTGCCATCGCGCATGTTACAGCCGTACCGATGACGAGCGCAATAATGCGGCTCTTCTTTTTCTTCATAGTGATAGTTTACCTCCTTTTTTTCATATTTATCACTCGATAAATACATTATAATTAAGTATTAAACACTTGTCAATCAAATACGGGGGGGGGGTAACTTTTTTTGTTTATTTTTATGATTAAAAGAGCCTCGATGCGAAAGCGTCGAGGCTCTTTTAATCATAAATTATTTAACGGGAGTTTCGTTTAAGTTCCAATTGACCGGACTTTTTCCGTGCGCGATCAGATAATCGTTTGTTTTGGAAAAGTGCCTGCAACCGAAAAAACCGTTGTAAGCGGATAGCGGCGAGGGGTGCGCGCATTCTAAAATCAAATGCTTACGCCGATCGATTAGAGAAGTTTTTTTGCGCGCGTTTCCGCCCCAGAGAATAAAGACGAGGTTTTCTTTCTGCTCGCTTAAAAGCGAGATTACGCTGTCCGTGAACCAGCTCCAACCGCAGTTTGCATGAGAATTTGCCTGATGCGCCCGTACGGTGAGCGCGGTATTCATGAGCAGTACGCCCTCTCTTGCCCATTTTGTAAGATTGCCCGAGCGCGGTGGATCGAAGCCAAGATCGCTTTTCAGCTCTTTAAACATATTGATAAGCGAGGGAGGAGGTTCTATGCCGTCCTGTACGGAAAAGCACAGTCCGTGCGCCTGTCCGACGTTGTGATAGGGATCCTGTCCGAGCAAAACAACTTTTACGTTTTCATAGGGGGTAAATAAAAAGCAGTTAAAAATATCGTACATATCGGGATAAACGGTATAGTGCGAATATTCGTCCTTTAAAAACCGTCTTATTTTTTGATAGCGTTCGTCGGCAAACAGAGGAGCGAGCGGTTCTTTCCAATCAAGTAAATCAATCATAATTTTTCAATCACCGTAAGATAGTTTTCAAGTTCGCGCTTTGCGCCGTTCAGATCGTGTTCGAGATAGTTGCCGCATTCTTCGCGTTTGTTTCCTGGGATTTCGTCGAGCGCGAGCGCAACGGGAATGCATTCTTTCAGGAGTTTAAGCACTTGTCTATAATCAAGGTGTAACGTTAAGAGATAAAATCCCGTGCGGCAACCCATCGGCCCGAAGTAGACGATGTTTTCCTTTTCGCGGCTGTTGCGGAGAACGGTCGCCAGCAGGTGTTCGATCGTATGCAAAGCCTTGGGCGTTATGTAGTCGCCCGCATTGGGTTTTTTAAAGCGCAGATCAAATGTTGTGATTGCGTTTTTGTCGGTTTGCGCGTGCAGACCAACGGCGAGCGCATCGTGATTCTTTTGAAAAGAGGAGATTTTATCCATCGATCGCCTCGATGATCTCTTTCATGTGCGCCTGAATATTGAGAATGGCGAGCTTGAGATTTTTGCGGAATTGATCGGTCGTACTACCCGAGCCGTAGACGTCGGAGATAGACTTGACGGAGATAAAGGGTATGCCCGCGTATTTGCACACTTCCGCAATCGCGCCGCCCTCCATTTCGCGGATATCGCAGCCGAGTTCTGTCAGGAGATCATGATCCTTCACACTGTCGTTAAAGCGGTCGCCCGTGCCGAGCGCTCGGCGGGGGAAGTCGAATTTTTCGGGAACGGTGAGTGGCATAAAGTTCTCCGTCTCGCCGTCGAGCGTGCCCACCTTCGAATTGTTGAGCTGCGTGCAGTCAAAGTCGTATTGCACCGCCTTATCGATGGCGTAGAGCTCGGAGACTTCCGTCCTGTCGTTCAGACCGCCCGCAACGCCGAAGTTCAAAATGACGTCCGCGCCCTTCTGAATAGCGGCGCATGCGCCCGCCGCAGCGTTCACCTTGCCTACGCCGCATACAACGAGTAAAACGTCTTTACCGAACGCCTTGCCCGTGTAAACGGGCTTGCCGAAGAGAGAAGAGATTCCCTCGATTTCCATCTGGGAAAGGAGCGCTTCCGCTTCGCTGTCCATTGCAATGACTGCACCGATCATGTGTTTTTCTCCTTGGGTTTATATGTATTTGCACCAAAATTATGGCGTATTTGAAACAGTAACGAAATGAACGCGGGATAGTACGATATAAATTCGCCCGTCTCGATCATGTCGATAATTTCTTCGCGGCTTGCCCATTTTACCGCTTGGACTTCCTCCGCTTGCAGACGGAGGGTACTCGGATCGACGTTCTTTTCGACGAGAAACACGTCGTTAAATCCTTCGTGGAAATTCATCGTAAGGTGCGGGCGTTTCCCGCTCAGATCGAGCGATATGCCGAGTTCTTCGTAGATCTCCCGCTCGGCGGCTTTTGCGCTCGTCTCTTCCGCGAGTACGCATCCCGCCGCAGTCAGATCCCATTTGCTCGCATCGGTGTCCTTATCGTTTGTGCGCTGTTGAATGAGCATTTTATCCCGATAGAAGATGCAGATATGCACGGCAAGGTGGTATTCTCCGCTCTTTAAAGGGATGCCGCGCATGCTCGTTCTGTTTTGCGGTATGCGCTCGCTGTTGTAAATATCAAAATATTCCATAGTTACCTGCTTTCATATAGTATAACAGTTTTTATGGAATTTTGCAACTCCCTGCATATATTTTGCGGCAGTTGGCGATAAATGCGGAAAAGGAGGATTTATGAATCCGTTTGAATTAAAGCCGCAAAAGGCGGATAAATGTTTTACAAGTTGGAATAAAGTTCTCGTCAAACCATATAATAAGAATACGGTCGATCCCTATACGCGTTTGCGCGTTATTCTAATGTCGGGTACGGAATTCGAGTCGGTCAGGCTCGGTCATGCGTTTATGAGAATGTGCGCGAATAACGATGTGCGCCGCAGACTTGCACATATGCGCAGAGGTGAACAGATTCAGCAAAAGCGCGTAGCGGGACTCAAACCCGCCAACGAAAGTATTCTGGAACACACAATCGGATACGAACAGCTCGCCGTTGATCTCACCGCGAATCTTGCGATCAGCGAAAAAAATTCTTATGTAAAAAAACAGCTCGACTTCGCGCTTCTCGAAGATTTCGATCATTTGTACCGTTATTCCGACCTCATGGAGCTTGAAAAAGGCGGGGATCCCAAACGGCTCGTCGGGGAATATACAGAGGTCATGCCGGGGCGTCCGACTGTCGCCGAGTACCGTCATCCCTACGACGACGTAAATTTTTATATCAACGACTACCTCAACAATATTAAGACGAAGCTGAATATCAATATCATTACGGCGGCGGAACAGCAGACAATGAACTTCTATATGAACGTAGCCAATCTCTATCCCACGCCGCTCGGCAGAAAGCTCTTTAACGAGATCGCGATGATCGAGGAGCAGCATGTAACGGGTTACGGCGGACTCAAGGATCCCTGTATGAGTCCGTTTGAATCGCTTCTCATGAACGAGTATACCGAATGCTATCTGTATTACTCCTGTTATGAGGATGAAACGGACGAGCGCATTAAAGGGATTTGGGAAATGCACTTCCTTGAAGAAGTTGCGCATCTTCACGAAGCTTGCGATCTTTTAAAAACGTATGAAGGAAAGGTCTGGCAGCAAGTTTTGCCCGAAGGCGGCGAGTTCCCCGAATTGCTCAAATTCCGTCCTCAAAAAGAGTACGTCCGCGAAATTTTAAAGAGCGTGCGGCTCACGGGCGTGGAAGAAGGCTGGGAAGAATTAGACAAGGTTCCCGATTCGTTCCGCTATTTTTCATACAATGCGAAGATCAACGGGAATCCTGCAAGCGTCGGTACGCACACGGTAATCGAAAAAGCAATCGCAGAATTCGGGCAGGATTATCGCATACAGAATAAGGAACATCCGATCCGCTGTCTGTCCGATCGAAAAAAGGACAATATCGATATCGGTCGGGTCAAAGGAAAATAAAATAAACGCGCGTCGCGAAATTTTTCAGCGGCGCGCGTTTCATAAATTATAAAATTTAAAAAATTTTTATAAAAAATCCGTATACACGTCTTGCAATTAATTTTAGTCTATGCTATAATAAATGCATAAGATTTCTTTTACGGAATTTCAAGCGATTTTCCGAAAGTACAATCTATAAAAGTCGATTATCCACACGGGATTGTTTTCCCGTTTTCCGATATTTACAACTTCATATACACGGAGACTACCTATGAGAATAAAATGGTACGGCACGGCGTCTCTCCTCATAGAGGGGGGAGACACGCGGATACTCATCGACCCGTATTTGAAAGGGTTTAATCCCAAACTTCCGCAGTTGCCCATCGAAGAGGCGAAAACCGCTTCGGCAATCTTTATTACCCATCCGCATCTTGACCATTTCTCCGATATCGCCACATTCACAGAGGCGGGAATTTATCCCGTATACGTTTCGCAGAACGGCATTGAGCATGCTGCGAAACACGGCGTTCTGACGGATGCGATGCTCGCCATCGAACCGAACATGAGCTTTTACGTAGGCGATATTCATGTACGTATTTTCCAGAGTCGTCATTGCGTGTTTGACGCGGCGACGATCTGTTCCGTTCTTTTTTCGCCTCGCACCTATGCGCATGCGAAGACGGCGGTTCGCCTGCTCAAACAGATGCGCGGGTATCAGATCGACGATGATATTTACGCGTTTGAATTTTCGCACGGCGGCAAAAAAATTATGGTCTTGGGTTCTGCCGGCATGGATGAGAATACGGAATATCCCGACGGCGCGGATTTGTTTGTTTTTCCCTATCAGGGGCGTTCGAAGATGCACCGCCACATGGAGAGCTTTCTGGAAGAATTCCAGCCCAAAGCAGTTATGATCGATCACTTTGACGATGCTTTTCCGCCTTTGACGCGATCTGTCAAAATAAAGTATTTTGTTCCGACTGTAAAAAAACACCTTCCCGAAGCGCGGGCGATTGTTCCCGTCGAAGGCGAATGGTACGACGTATAAATTTAATCGATATTTATGAGTTCTGCGGCGGCTTGTTCCGCCGAACAGACGCAGAGGGTACAACCCTCAATTTCAGCATATAAAAAAACGGCGGCAACGGGCGTATTCTGTTCGTATAGCGCGCCGTTTTTATATTCGAGACGCGAATATAGCTTTGCAATTGATTTTCCGCAATACTTAATATAGGCTTCCTTTGTCGTCCAGATGCGGTAAAAATCCTCCTGTTTTTCGGCGACAGAAAGTCTTTGAGTGACTCGTTTCGGCGTTTTTTCGCGTTTTTTTTGAATATCCAATCCGATTTCGCGTTTGCTGAGAGCGATTGCCGTAATGTTTTCACTGTGCGAAATACTGAAAAAAAGCGAAAAATCTATAAAATACGGTTTCCCGTAACTGTTTTTTGTGATTTTCGGCGTGGAAATGCCGTAAAAATCCCGCAAAATACGAGATAAAAATTCTTTGCTGTTTGTCGGAACGGCAGTATAGTAGATTTTCATACAGAAATTATAACAAATTTTTAAGGAGAAGTAAAATGACGAGAGCGGAAAACGCAAAAAATAATTTTTTAAACGGCTATAACTGTACGCAGGCAGTCGCGCTTGCTTTTTCCGATTTGATTGATCTGTCTAAAGAAAAGATTTTGGCAGTTTGTCTGCCGATGGGCGGGGGAATGGGGCGGCTTCGTCAGACTTGCGGCGCGGTTTCGGGGGCGGCGCTGTGTATCGGCATGATCTTTGCGGGAATTTCCAAGAATGAATGCTATGCTCTCGTACAGGAATTTGCACGGAGATTTGTTGCGCGGAACGGTTCGATCAATTGCGGAGAACTGCTCAGCGGAGCGCATTTAAAGGTCGATACTTCACCGATCGCCGAAGAGCGTACGCCGGAATATTACAAAAAGCGTCCCTGTCCCGATCTCATTTTTGACGCGGCAGAGATACTCGAAGAAATGTTAAAAGAGCAAAATAAAGCTTGATTTTATTTCGATATTTATCTAAATAATATAGAAATACCGTTAAAATCCTTAATTTTAAGCAAATTTTACCCATATTTCGATAATTGTCTAAATAAAATTCAAAAGAACCGCCGCAGAATTATCATGCGGCGGTTAAAAATTATTTTGAAATTCCGATCTTTGTAGAGGGAGCGTCGCCGTTTAAAATTGAGGCAAGCGTAAATCTTGCGGCGGCAATATAGACTGTTGTACCTTGTGCTGCCGCTTCTTTTACGTACTCGAGCTTTGCTTTGGCTCCGTTTGCGCCCGCGCGGCTTGCGCCGTCGCAATAGAGTTTATGCGCTTCGATGTTGTCGAGCAATTCGTATACGTCTTTACCGCCGATATAAGGAACAAGCGTTTCGGGATTGTCGGGATCGGTGTAGATTCCGTCCGTGCTCGTCAGAATGACGAGATTTTCCGCGCGAACAAGACAAGCGATGTGCGCCGCGGTTTCGTCGTTGTCCACGCATTCATAGACGCGCTCGTGTCCGAGTGAAAGAGCGGCAATTTCCATGCGGCGGTTTTCTTCTCCCGAGACTGCGTCGTTATAATTTACGATAGGAATTGCATTCTGTTGCTTACAGCGCAGGAGCAGAGATTTCAAATGTTCGCTCTTTGCGACGTCGTTAAAATGTTGATGTTCCACAAGCACCTGACGTACCGAGTATTTGGCGTCGATAAATTGGCGATAAGTCTGCATGAGGATCGTTTGCCCTTGCGCCGCGTAATCGGTCTTGGCGGTGTCGTCTGTAAGTTCTATTCCGCCGCGTGCAAGATAATCCAGCCGTCCGATTTCCGTTGCGCCGCTTGAAATCCAAATGTCGCCGGGGCGAAGCTCGCGCGAAAGCCGCGCAACGCGCGTATAGTCGATGAGACCGGCGGCACGGTCAATTAACGCCATCGAGCCGATTTTTCCTACAAGGTGAGTGTCAAAGGTCATAGATTGCCTCGTTTGCGCGAAGTTGCGCTGTATTTTCCCTATCATATCATGAAATATAATTTTTTGCAAATACTTTTTTTATGAGAAGAGTAATCCTGAGCGCAATTTTACTGATCGGTAGTCTTACCGTCTTTACGGGGTGTGATTTAAATAGCATGACGACTCTTTCCGAAATTTCCCGTCCATATGTCGGCGAATACGAATGTAAGACGCTTCGTTTGGGCGCGGAGGACATGACGGTAAGATTTGAGAGCGTAAAATTAAATTTAAAGTACGACGGCGAATTTGTTTTGTCATATAAAGGAAAGAGCGCCAATAAAGGGGAATGGAGCGGTCGGTACCGCGTGTCGCCTGACGGAGACGAAATCACGCTATCCGTAAAAGAATCGGCGAGAACGGTAGAACGGACGTTTCCCATTGATAAGGGGACGATTATAGTCGACTGGAATTTTGCAGGTAAACTTTTGCATGCGGAATTTTCTTTTCCGAAATAAAATTGAATGAATGCAAAACAAATGTTTGCAATTTATAAAAATTCATGATATAATACCGTCATGAAACAGCTGGCTCCGCAACAAAACATTACGCTGACTCCCGATCAGGCTGAGGCCGAGGAATTGATCAGAGAGTGGTATTTTAATCTGGATACGCAGATTTTCGTACTTTGCGGCTATGCTGGAACGGGCAAAACGTTTTTAATTGATTATGTCGTTCGCGGACTCGGACTTGTTCCCAATGAGAGCGCTGTTTTCGTTACGCCCACAGGCAAAGCGGCGTCCGTGTTGATTCGTTGCGGATTGCCTGCCTCGACGTTACATAGTTTGATATACACCCGTGAAGAGGACGTGGAGGTCAATGAGGACGGCGAGATAGTCTCGGAACGCTTTTTAAGATTTGTAAAACGAGAAAAAATTTCGGGAGAAATCAGATTGATTGTCGTAGACGAGACTTCGATGGTGGCGGATGATACGCTGAAAGATCTGCTATCATTTGGCGTAAAGTGTTTGTTTTGCGGCGATCCCGCGCAATTGCCGCCCGTGGGCGGAAGCAATACGTTGCTCTCTATGCCGTGCATTACGTTAAAACAGATTGTCCGTCAGGAGGAAAATAATCCTATAATTCGTTTGGCGGAACGCGCTCGTGCGGGCGAATATATTGAATACGGGGAATACGGAGACGGAGTCGCTGTGATTCCCCGTCGGGATTTTATAAAGAGCCTGCGCGAAAAGCTTTTTTTGAAGGCCGATACGATTATTGTGGGGACGAATCGGACGCGCAATCTTATAAACCGTGAAGTTCGCTCTCTCTTGGGAATTTCAAACGCGGCAAAATTGCCGATCGACGGCGAAAAAATTATTTGTACGTTGAATAACTGGGAAAAAGTATTGGATGAAAACGGAAATTTTCACCTCGTAAACGGGATCATCGGCAAATGTTATAATGTGCGTGAAGAAGAGGACGGACTTGCGCTGCTCGATTTTCAAGCGGATTTTTTGGATAAAAAGGTGAAAGATTTGCCTTTCGACACAGGAATATTTACCGACGGAAGATATTTTCACGGTTACGGAGATAAAGCGTGCATATTGGCGGACGGGACCGTTGTGCATGAAGACAATTACGAATTGTTACGGCGTGTGCGGGTAAAGCGCGAAGATGCGATTTGCCGTTTTGAATTTGCCTATGCCGTTACGTGCCATAAATCGCAGGGATCGGAATACGATTTTGTGATTGTTATCGATGAATCGGGGCGTTTCGAAAATGCGCGGGAGTGGCTGTATACCGCAATTACCCGCGCAAGGAAAAAATTGTTGATCGTGAGATAATGGATTTTAATTCAAATAAAAATTTATCGAAAATCAGGGAAAATTACTTGACATAATATTATTTATCTATATAATAAGATATGCTTTTATTGAGGTGTAGCGCAGTTTGGTAGCGCGCTTGGTTAGGGACCAAGAGGTCGTGGGTTCAAGTCCCGTCACCTCAACCATGAAAAAGTCTAAGTTAAACGTATATAAGCGTTTTGATTTAGGCTTTTTTTTCATGTCACAATCTTTACAAACGTATATATTTAATTGCAAACACAATTTATATTTGTTATAATTGACTTATATTATTTAACAAAGGTGAAAAAATGGATACGAAAAACACAAGGGATTTTAAATATACGTTTATGGTTATTCCTTTTAAATTCAAAGGCAATATAAATAGCGATTTAATAATAGAAAAAAGTTATTTTAAATCTTGTGATCATAACAGAATACAGTACGATCGTTTATATAAGCATGTGGCCGATAGTATTACGGAAAATAATCCTGATAGAACTATTTATGACTTTTGGGTCGATAGAGATGTAAAATTTCCTGAACTGTTTCGTAAGACGCTAAAATTTAAAGTACAAACGGATAATAATAAGATATTTGAAACGTCAGCTTATTTAAAAGATATATTTGTATATTGTTTTCAAAATGGAATTGGATTTATTGTTCTCAATTTTGTTTTTGATGAAGATATTGACATTAATACTATGTGTGAAATACTCAATAAATTAAAGAAAATTAAAAGAGAAATAGATGACTCAAAATTTGAGATTTCTTTAAATGGTAGTACAGTAGATCTATTTTCTATAATCAATGAATTACCGCAAGGTTTGAATGTCGATTATGACTTATTTTTTCAACACAGCAACAAGGAATATGTGTCTGCAATTATGCTAAATTCTTTTACCTATTTTATGCCTCAAAGCAAAGATCAAAAAGAAAAATTAGAAGAAGATATATTACATCAATTGGAATGTCTGAAACGTTCGCAAGGTAATTCATATGGAACGTTAGAATGTGATGAAAGAAAATACATTAGACCTTTTAAAAATATGTTTTGGGCGTTTTCTACGCAGGGAATAGCGAATATTAACTATAACGATCCGGAAGTTGGTAATATAAATTTTTTGCAGAAATTTTATAAGAACGTTAAAAGAGAATATCTTTTAATGACCCTTATAATTTTAAATCAGGAGTTTACATTGCTTGATTATTGCCAAAAGTTTACTTGTTCAATCGAGGATATACATACTATTGGAGAATTGAATCGGTTATATAATTTTAAAATACATGGTACATTTACTACAATATCTCATTTAGAACACTACAGAGAATTTTATAGTCGATATTCGGAAGAACTTGGTATACAAAAAATATTAGAAGAAGTGAATTCTAAACAAAATGCTATATATTTATCTAACAAAAATAAATTAACCGAAGAAAAGGCAAAAAGAGACAAAAAAATCAATAGATTTACAAAGGTTTTGTCGGTAATATTATCTATATTCGGAATAACGGGATTAATCAATAATGTAGCGACTTTATTGACACGTGAAAATGCTTTTTTGATGTCTATAATTGTTGTGTTAGTTATAGTTTTTGCTGTTATTCTAATAATCGCGTTGTCTGTAATTTCAGATTATCGTTTTAAACGAAAATCTGAACATAAGAAAAAGAAAAAATGACTACAAAAAAGGAATTAGTCAATAAAATAAATAGAGGATTCATTCATGAAAGACATTGACCAACTTGCCATTGCATTGTACCAACTGAAAAAACTAGAAGATGTTGACATTAATATCAATATTCCCGTAATAAATGATACTCTACGTGATTGTGTTAAGTTAAACAAGAAGATTATTTCTGTAAATAAATCCCCAATTTCGTTTCATGGCAATAGGTTGATTTTTCCTCATGTTACCTTAAAAATGGGAACGGTTAAAAATGGCTGCTTCGAAAATTTATTATTTAAGTTAAATGACTTTGCTAAAAACATAAAGCCAATGGATTTGAGCTTTCAACCAGTAATATTAAAGTCGCCAGCGAATAATTATTATTTTTGCGAAGTTGACGATGATAGACTAATAGCACTAAGCAAAGATTTAGATATATTGTTGAATGATGAAATGAGTTTGCCGAAGTTTCCTTTGTCGAAAGACAATTTACATCATGTAACGTTA
This sequence comes from uncultured Christensenellaceae bacterium, assembly GCA_910586985.1. Classification (GTDB taxonomy): domain Bacteria; phylum Bacillota; class Clostridia; order Christensenellales; family Borkfalkiaceae; genus Gallimonas. Next base: position 58,856 of record CAJUKK010000010.1, read on the forward strand.
GGGTATAAGTATCCTGATGATTTGGAAATTGCGCCAATTATTGGGGAATTAATCGCTAGTTTTCGAGCGGACCGAATACAAGTGTCCGTTAAGGGTAAATTCGGAGTTTGTATTGGCGTCTTAAAAACGTTTAATTTATAAAATATTTATTGAAGTAAAATTGTAAAGAAATCGGTTTGATATCATCAAACCGATTTCTTATTCCTGACGATTGATTTTTTCTTTTTTTCGGCGGAAAGCGTCGCGGATAACCTCGAATATACTCATGCCCATACCAGAGAGGATATACACGTAAAAGGTAAAAAATCTCCACGTTAAAACAATCCAGCCTACAACGGAATCGATACCCGTGATTGTCATAAACGTGAGCGACGCCGTTGTTTCCATTGCTCCCGTACTGCCTGGCGTCGGCATCATATATGCGGCAAATTGTGCGATCGCATTCAAGCACACGATTTGTAAAAATAATTCAAACGTCGGAACAACGTCGGAAATCGCAATAACGGCAAAATAAGGTATGGAAATATTTAATGCGCATTCGAATAAGCATATCAAAATGAGCGGCAATAGCAGTTTCCATTTTGTAAAGACATGACGTATGGATTTGCAGTATTCGTTTACTTCACTGACATACTTTTTCGTCGTAACGTATTGTTTTTTAACGATATGCAGTTTCTTTAAAACATACGTCAGCTTTGCAATAAGCTTCCGACCCGTTTTGGGAAAAAAGGAAAAAATCATGATTCCGATGGGAATTGCAATGTTTACGGCAATCGAAATGCAGGCGATGACAAAAAACGCTTTCGTTACGGTGATGTTCGCGGATGCGTGCAGGTAAGTGGGGGCACAGCAGATGAGAACCAAGCAAAAAATACACCACGTCGTTGTGCTGACAATAAATTTTGCAAGCGGAACCGCGGTTGCCGCACCCTTCGGAATATCTTTTTTGTGCAAATATATGACCTGAAACGGTTGTCCGCCGCTGGAAAATGGGGTGATACCGTCATAATACTTCCCGACGATCGTTGTTTTTAATGCGCTTTTTAAATGAAATTTACCCGTAAAAACTTTTAAAAGATAGGCGTATTTCGCGCTTTCCGTAAGAATATACGATAATATTACGCCGATGAAAAGGGCAAATAGTCCGTAGTGGACTTGTCCGAGCATCTGAGTGAGCGAAAGCTGTTTTCCGTCTGAAATATAATCGCCGACCGTGAACATGACGGCGACGGAAAATCCGATGAGCAGGAGCATAAACGCCGTTTTGATCCAATATTTTAGCGCGGATTGCTTTTTCTTCCGGATCGGATGGGCGTACACGTCGCTTACGGTCTTTGATTCCGCCGTATATGAAGTTGTCCCGTCTTCGCGGTTTTCGGGCGGGATTTCGTCTTCCATGTGATTCTCCGTTGTTTCTTATCGCTCATCTTATCATATTTTCCGACAAAAATCAAGTGCTATTTCGTAATGTTTTGATTTTCGTCCGACTCTTGCGGAGTAGGCTGATTTTCGGTATCCGGACTCGGCGCGTCTGTATGACGTTGCGCATGTTTTTTTAAATGATATAGCCATTTTGCAATTGCCGCGCCGATGATAACGATATAGCCGATAATGCTCCATAAGTCGGGGAGTTGTTCGAGAAAGAAGAAACCGAGCAGTGCGGCAAAGAGCACCTGAGCGTAGTCGAAGACTGCAATTTCTTTGGCGGGAGCTTTGCGGTAGGCGGCTGTAATAAAGAATTGTCCGCCCGTTGCCGAGAGTCCCGCAAGCAGGAGAAACGTTGTCTGTGCCCAAGACATCGGTTGATAAAATGCAATCATAAAAGGCAGAGCGACAACGGTGGAGAATACGGAAAAGAAGAAAACCGTCATAAGCCCCCGTTCTCCTTTGAGTCCGAGCACGCGTACGCATGTATATGCGAATCCTGCGCATGCGCCGCTTAAAAAACCTGCGGCGGACGGGAGAGTTTCTACGCCGAACGTGGGCTTGATTACGAAGAGCGCGCCGATGAAAGCGACAAGCACAAAGGCAACTTCAACCAATTTCGGTTTTTCTTTCAGAACAAGCAACGAAAAGACGATTGCAAAAAAAGGCGAAAGCTTGTTCAGAATAGACGCGTCGGAAATATTCAGGCGGTCTATGGCATAAAAGTTGAGAATTACGCCGATAAATCCGAGTAACGAACGAAGAAAAAGCCACAAAAGACATTCCCGACTTTTGATTTTAAATTTTTGTTTATCAAAGCAGAGCATGAAAAACACGATGACCGCGGCAATGAGATTTCGGAAAAACACCTTTTGCATGACGGGCAGATCGCCCGCAAGGCGCACAAACAAATTCATGAGTGCAAACATAAGCGCCGCGCCAAGAATATAAAGAATCCCAAGACCCCGTTGTCTGTTTAAAGTCCGCATATCGGTTATTATATGTATTTTTCAAAAAAATGTCAACCGAAGGACGTTTGCTACACCTGCTTACTGTGCATAAATTAAGTATAAAACCGTGTATTTTTCAAATATATTCAAACGGGGTTGAGATACGTAGTTTCGACGAAAAAACGCAAAATATACGAAAATTATTTGCCTTTCAGCGCAATATGTGGTATAATTCTAACGGATTTTTTATATTTACGAGGTTTGCATGGCAGAACAAAAACATTACGACGCGAGCGATATCACCATTCTGGAAGGATTGGATGCGGTACGGTTGCGCCCCGGTATGTATATCGGTTCGACGGGACAAAAGGGTCTCCACCATATACTGTGGGAGATCGTCGATAATGCGATCGACGAAGCGGCGAACGGATTTGCAGATCAGATCGACGTCATATTGCACAAAGACGGTAGCGTCTCCGTAGAAGATAACGGGCGGGGAATTCCTACCGATATCCATCCCAAGACCAAGGTCTCGGGCGTGCAGGTGGTTTTTACGCAATTGCATGCCGGAGGTAAATTCGACGAGCATAACTATTCGTTTTCGGGCGGGTTGCACGGCGTTGGCGCGTCGGTCACCAACGCGCTTTCCAAATGGTTGAAAGTTGAAGTGTATAAGGGCGGAAAAACGTACGGTATGCAATTTCGTTCCTATTACGATGAAAAGAAAGGGAAGTATGAGTCGGGCGTGCCCGTTGCTCCTCTTGCCGATCTCAAACAAAAGACGAAAAAACACGGTTCTTATATCCGTTTTCTGCCCGACGACAGCGTATTTTCAACGACGGAAATCCAGCTTACGACAGTTTCCAACCGTTTGAACGAACTTGCTTTTCTGAATAAGGGACTTACTATCAACCTGACGGACGAGCGTATTACAGCAAACGAATTTAAGAGCGAGGACGAAGAGGGGGAAATTAAACAGCTTGATCTCATGGGGGCGACGCAGCCTTATCAAGTGAGTTACCATTACGAGGGCGGAATTGCGGACTTTGCCGTTTATTTGAACGAGGGCAAAAATAAACTTTATCCCAAACCGTTATATTACAAAACGGAAAAGGACGGGATTTTAATTGAATTTGCCATTCAACACACGGGAGACTATGCAGAAAGCCTTTTCTCTTTTGTCAACAATATTCCCACGCCCGAGGGCGGTTTTCATGAGATGGGATTTCGCGGCGGACTGACGCGCATGCTAAACGATTATGCGCGCGATAATAAACTGCTCAAAGAGAAGGATGCAAATTTTCTTGGGGAGGATTTCCGCGAAGGTTTAACGGCGGTACTTTCCATCAAGATGAAAAACGTACAGTTCGAAGGGCAGACCAAGACGAAACTAGGCAATCCCGAGGCTCGTACGCCCGTTGAGAGCAGCGTTGTAGAGGGATTGCGTGAGCTTGCGAGCGATCATAAGAATAAAAAGATTTTCGAAGAAATTATAAAAAAGGCGCAGGGAGCGGCGCGCGTCCGTATAGCTGCGCGGCAGGCAAAGGATACAGCGCGGGCAAAGAACAGTATCGATTCGCTCACGCTTGTCGGAAAACTCGCCGCTTGTTCGGGGAAAAAGCCGGAGCTTAACGAACTGTTTATCGTTGAGGGCGATTCTGCGGGCGGTACGGCGAAACAGGCGCGCGTAAGACAATATCAATCTATTCTGCCTTTGCGCGGAAAGCCGCTCAACGTTGAAAAGAAACGGCTTGATCAGGTGCTTGCGAACGAGGAGATCCGCACCATGATTTCAGCCTTGGGCGCAGGAATCGGAAACGAGTTTAATTTGGACAAGCTCAATTATCATAAGGTGATTATTCTTTCCGATGCCGATCAGGACGGATTCCATATCCGTTGCATTCTCTTAACGTTTTTCTTCCGCTATATGCGGCCGCTTGTCAACGCGGGGCACGTGTATATCGGCATGCCGCCGCTTTACAAGGTCTATAAACAAAACGGTTCCATCGAAGAATACGCATACGACGATCATGAATTGCAGGAAAAGATCGAAAAAGTCGGCAGAGGTTACCTCATTCAACGTTATAAGGGACTTGGCGAAATGAGCGCGGAACAGCTTTGGTCGACGACGATGGATCCTGCGCGCCGTAATCTGACGCAGGTTACGATTGAGGATGCGGTTGCGGCGGAGAATATGATCACGACGCTCATGGGCGATAAAGTGGAGGGGAGAAAAGAATTTTTAAACCGCAATGCGAACTTTAATAAAGCGGATGCATTTATCGGAAAGGTAAAACTTGACGAAGGAGGGAAACAATGAGAAAGAACGAAGCAGCGATTCCCGAACCGAAGGGAAATCTGTTTGTTACCCCGCTTGAAGAGGTGTTGCCCGCATCTATGCTCCCTTATGCGGAATTTGTTATTCTCGACAGAGCGCTTCCCCGTGTAGAGGACGGATTAAAACCTGTTCAGCGCAGAATTTTGTACACAATGCACGAGATGGGGTTGCTCCCCGATAAGCCGCATAAAAAGTCTGCGCGTATCGTCGGTGATTGCATGGGTAAATATCACCCGCACGGCGATTCTTCCGTCTACGACGCGATGGTGCGTATGGCTCAGGATTTTAATATGGGCAGGACGCTCGTTAACGGGCACGGAAACTTCGGTTCGGTGGACGGTGATCCCGCGGCGGCGATGCGTTATACCGAGGCGCGGCTTGAGCCGCTTGCTCTTGAGCTTTTGCGCGATCTCGACAAGAATACCGTTCCGTTTTCGCTCAACTTCGACGATTCGCTAAAAGAACCGGATATGCTCCCCGGACGTTTCCCCAATTTGCTTGTCAACGGCGCGTCGGGAATTGCAGTCGGACTTGCGACGAATATTCCGCCGCATAATTTGGGCGAGACGATCGACGGCATAGTGGCGTATATCGATAAACCGTCGATTAAGCTCAACGAGATGCTCAGTTTTATCAAAGCGCCCGATTTTCCCACGGGCGGATACATTATCGCAAACGAGCTTAATCAGGCTTACAGAACGGGAAAGGGACGGATCACGCTTCGTGCAAAAGTACGCGTGGAGGCAGGCGATAACGCTAATAAGAAAAATATCGTAATAACGGAACTTCCCTATCAGGTCAATAAGAGCGCGTTGTTGCGCCGTATTGCGGAGTTGCGGGAGGATAAAAAGGAAGAGCTTGCCGCCATTACAAAAGTATGCGACGAGTCTGACCGCGTAGGCATGCGCGCCGTTGTGGAGGTTCGGAGCGACGCGGACGTAACCGCTATTTTAAAATACCTCTATAAATATACCGATCTTGAAACGACGTTCGGTATGAATATGGTCGCCATTGCAGGCGGGAAACCCATGGTCATGGGACTCATGGAAATTATCAAGTACTACGTAAATTACCAGCGCGAAGTAGTACTGCACCGCACGAGGTTTGATCTAAATCAAGCGAAAGAACGTTGTCACATATTAGAGGGATTGATCGTTGCCGTAAAGAATATTGACGAAGTTGTGGCGATTATCAAAGCGGCGGAGTCGGTCGCAGACGCGCGCGAAAAGTTGCGCGCCCGTTTCGAGCTTTCCGAGCGGCAGGCGCAAGCGATCCTTGATTTACGGCTTGCACGGCTTACCCGTCTCGAAGTTTATAAACTCGAAGAGGAGCTAAAAGAACTCAGACAGCGGATTGAGGAATTGCAGGCAATCGTAGCGAGCAATAAACTTCAGTTGCAAGTCGTGAAGGATGAATTGCTTGAAATAAAAAAGAAATACAAAACTCCGCGTAAATCTACGCTCTGTTTTACGGAAGAGGAAGCGGCGGCGGAGCGTCAGGATATCCGCGAACCGGGTGTTCAGAGTACGCTGTTCCTGACCGCGGATCATCGGATCAAGTGCGTCAATAATAAGAACATTGCTTCGGCGAATAAACATCTCGGCGATAAAACGAAAAAGCAGGCTCTGCCTGTTTGGCAACTTTCCGTTGTTTCTGATGAACCGACGCTAATATTTACCAATCTCGGTAATTGCTATAAGTTTATTCCGCAAGATGCAATGCGGCGGTTTACGGACGACGGATACAAGTTTGCCGATCTCGTTGAAGATTCCGTGAAGGGAGAAATTCCTGTTGCAGTCGCCAAAATGAGCGACGAGCGCGACCTCTTATTTATCACGAAGAACGGTATGCTGAAAAAGACTGCGATGAGTGAGTATAACGTAAATAAGCCTGTGTTTCAGGCGATTCGTCTTAACGACGGCGATAAACTCCTTTCCGTACAGCCTATGGAGGCGGCAGAGACCGAGGACGGCGTTACGCTCTTCTTTGTTACTCGCGGAGGAATGTGCCTGAATGCGAAAATGGACGATATCCCGTTGCAAGGCAGGGTTGCGGGCGGCGTTAAGGGCATGAATCTGAAAGAAAAGGACGAAGTGATTTTTGCGGTTCAGACGTTCGGCGAGGGAGAAATTCTTATCGGAATTTCAGGCGGGCGGTATAAGCGTATCATTGTCGGCACTGTCGATCCGCTCCCCCGTTACCGTAAAGGCGTAATGATCACGTCGCTGAAAGGAGACGATAAAATCATATTCGCCGACTATGTGACTGTGCCATATTCGCTTGCTGTAGAAACGGAAGAGGGCGAATGGACGGAGATCGTAACGGAGGATATTCCCATCGATATTACTTCTACGCGCGGCAGACCGCTTAAAGGCGTGAAGTGGCTTCCCAAGGCGATTTATCCTATGAAGTATTGTGTGGAAGAATAGAATGAAACGGGCAACATAAAAACAGCGGAGACGAATGCATATTTGCGTTCGTCTCCGCTGTTTATTTTTCGTAGAGCAATCAAGTAAAGGCAAGTTCTGACAAAAGCATTGCACCTGTGAGAATTATCAAAAATGAAAAGTTGAAGGCGGAGAAAATTCCAAGATATTTCGCGCCGCCGTGCGGGTTATGAGAACAATATTCCCGAAAGGTTATGAGACTTGCGAGCGAGGAGATAAGCGTGCCGACGCCGCCGATATTGACCCCGATGAGCAGCGGGGCGTAATTTTCGGTAAATTGCGATAAAAGAATTGCAGAGGGGACGTTGCTGATAATCTGGCAGGAAAGGACGCTGAACAGCAACGTGTTCAATCCCAAAAGATGAGAAAAAAAGGCGCGTATCGCGTTAATTCGCGCCAAATTTCCCGCAAAAATAAAGAAGAATACAAACGTAAATAACAGGGGATAGTCTACGGATAAAAGAGCTTTTCGTTCAAAAATGAGTAAAATGACTAAAATGACGGGCAGTCCGATCCAATAGGGAATTGCGCGGAAAACCATTACGATGGAAAGAGCGAACAGTGTTAAATACAGCGCGGTGCGTTTGGGCTCGGGGCGCACCGTTTCCGCCTCGAAGGTCAGCGGTTCTTTTTTAACGAAAATAAAACAACAGGCAGTGATAAGTAAAACGGACAGAGCAAAAGGAATAGCCATTATTTTCATAAACTCCAACGTTGGAATATTAAATTTAGAATACAGATACAGGTTTTGCGGATTGCCGAACGGCGTGAGCATGCCGCCTAAATTTGCTGCAATATTTTGCATGACAAAGACAAAGATCATGTGTTTTTCTTTTTTCGTGCCGGTCAGGACGATGTATCCGAGCGGAAGAAAGGTTAAAAGCGCCATATCGTTTGCGATCAGCATAGAGCCGATAAAAGTGATATAAATGAGTGCAAGAACGGATGCGCGCGTCGTTTTAAACCGTTTGACCGTTTGTTGCGCAAGAAAATAGAAAAAGTTCACATTTTTTAATGCGCATACGATGGCAAGTACCGCGAGCAGACATGAGAGGGTGCGAAAGTCGAAGTATTCAAGGTATTGTCGATCCGGCGGAATAAAAAAGCAAGTGACGACCGCCAAAAACAACGCAATCAGCATCACGGCATTTTTCCGAGCCGACTTGCCCGCACATTTTAAAAACTTACACTTCATAGATGGTATTATATCACGATTTTAAAAAAATGCATGCTTTTGCGCATATGTGAAAAGAAAAATCAAAATAAACCGCCCGTTCTTTTTGGAACGGACGGTTTTTGCAAATATTGTTACCAGCTGAATTTAACTAGAATGTCCTGTGCGTGATCGCCGAATTCTTTTCCGAACAGATTGATCCCGCCCTGATACTTTGCGTCCTTCTTCACGCCGATTTTAATAGAAATATAGTCGCGGGAAAAGATGTTGAAATCGTTGAACTTTTTGCCGTTTATCTCCTCCGCGCCCAATTTGCAGCCGTTTTCGGTAATGCGCCACGTTACGAGCATTCCGTACTGCGTCATCGAATCCGGCCACCACGGAGGATTGAGTCTGCCTCGTCTGTCTCCGTAGTCCCCGAGGCTCGTATACGTTCCGATCTCGGTCCCGTTCAACCAAAGCGTGATATCCGATTTGTAGTCGTTTCGGTAAAAGGGCGCTTCCGAGCATGTTTCAAAAGAAATTTCCATGCGTTTTGCGTTGGGCGGAATCGCGCTCTTTGCAATGCGGTATTCAAGATATCCTTTGCTGAACCATATCAGTTGAGCCATGTGTCGCTCGGGCATAAAAAAGCATTTGTTTTCGCTGTCGATGCCTAAATTCCCCGTTTTTGTCGCAATTCCGCAGTCGGGTTGGACGTTGCAATCAAAATAGGAACCGAGAGGCAGGGCGATTTTGATCTCGTTCTCTTTAACGGAATTGTCGTTTTGAAGATCGATGGAAATGCTGTCGCAAGCGCGAGAGCATAGCCTGATTTTTCCGAACTGTGAAATTTGCCGTTCCGTTCGGATGAGTCCGCACTGTTCCAAAATATCTACGTTCATCGAAGTGGAGGATACGGGTTGGTTTAAAAGTTCGCTCAGCTGTTTAATGGTCAGACTTTTGGTATTCAGCGCTTTTAATATATCAAGTCTGTTCGGCGAAGAGATTGCACGGGCGATTTCAAGCAATTCGTTTTCGTCTTTAAAGTTGTAATAGGAAACTTTTAACATAATACTCTCTGATTCGCCGTCCGTCAGGAAACATTGCGGCGTTTTTTTTGTTTTATTATAGTGCCGAGTAATTCGTTTGTCAAGGGGTATTTCAGGATTTCACGAAGTAGGAGTGGGCAAAAAAATTTATTCTCCGATTATGGATTTACAAGTTTTGTGATATTTTGTAAGATTAGCTTGTAATCAGACAAACTAAGATTAAGGATTATATAAAATGAATTTTACAAGGTCAGAATATCCCTCTCCCCAATTCAAGCGTTGCGCTTGGCAGACCCTGAACGGGATCTGGCAGTTTTGTTTTGACGATGAGGAGAACGGCATTTCAAGAAAGTTGTATGAGAACGGCGTACCGTTGGGATTGGAGATCAACGTTCCCTTTGCATACCAAAGCAAGGCGAGCGGCATCGGGATTTCCGATTTGCACGAGGTTATGTGGTATCGTCGAGTCTTTTCGCTCACAGATGAGATGAAAGGCGGGAGAACGCTTTTACATTTTAACGGTGCGGATTATGAGGCGGAAGTCTGGCTGAACGGAGTATACGTAGGTAAACACGTCGGCGGCTATACCCATTTCTGTTTTGATATCACCGCATATCTTACAGACGAAAACGTACTGTGCGTTCGCGTTATTGACCGTTACGACTGTGCGCAGCCGCGCGGCAAACAATATTGGAAGAGAGAAGCAAGCCGTTGTTGGTATGTGGCAAGTTCCGGTATCTGGCAGAGCGTCTGGCTGGAAAAAACGGGCGCAGGATACATAGAGCGCGCGCTGTTTACGCCCGATATCGACACGAACAGCGTACTGCTTGAAACGGAGGCTGCGGGGCAGTTCGACGCTTTGAGAGTAATTGTTTCCTATAAAGGAAGAACGACGCTTACGCAGGTGAGTTCGCTCTGTGGCAGGGACGCTAAGACGGCACTGCATTTAAAGCCGGAGGACAGTATAGACGAAATTCACTTCTGGTCGCCCGAAAATCCCAATCTCTATGACGTGCGGCTCGAACTTCTGCTTAAAGGAGAGGTAGTAGACAGCGTAGAAACTTATTTTGCTTTCCGTAAGATCAGCGCCGAGAAGGACAAGATATTGCTCAACAATATTCCGCTCTATCAGAAACTTGTGCTCGATCAAGGATATTGGGACGAGACCGATCTGACTCCGCCGTCCGCGGAAAGTCTGAAACAGGACATTTTGCTTTCGAAGGCGATGGGTTTTAACGGCGGAAGAAAACATCAGAAAGTGGAAGATCCTTACTATTACTACTATGCCGATACGCTCGGTTTTCTCGTGTGGGGCGAAATGCCGAGCGCATACGACTTCAACAGCCGTGAAATCAGGTTGCATTCCGCGCAATACGAGGAACTTATTTTAAATCTTTATAATCATCCGTCGATTATCGTCTGGGTTCCGCTCAATGAAAGTTGGGGCGTGCGTAAATTACTGACGGACGGAAAGCAAAAGGATTACGCGCGCGCTGTGTACTATCTGACGAAATCGCTCGACGCGACCCGCCTTGTGAGTACCAACGACGGGTGGGAAAGCGTTAAAGAGACGGATATTATCAGTATCCACGACTATTCTACCGATTCCGCAAATTGGCAAGAGAAGTATGGACGGGAAAAACTTTCGGAGTTGTTCCCGATGGCGCGCCGTTTAATGGGGTTCGGCGAAAAAATCAGCGCTGAAAAACCGATCGTCTTAACGGAGTACGGCGGTATCGCAGTTTTGCAGTCGGGCGTCAAGGAGTTGCATACTGAGGCGGACGGCGAGGCGTGGGGATATTGTCTTGAAAAGTCGGAAAACTTTTTACAACGGTTCAAAGAACTCAACCGCGGGGTATTCGCCTGTGATTTTGCGGGATTCTGTTATACGCAGCTTACCGACGTAAAACAGGAGGTCAACGGATTGTTAAATAAGGAGCACGAGCCGAAGTTTGACGTGAAAAAAATTGCTCCGCTTAACGATGGGGAAACATATCGATAACATGAAACAAGCGACTGTCTTTTCAATTGAAGAATTCTCCGTTTACGACGGTCCCGGAATACGCACGACAGTGTTTTTTAAAGGGTGTCCGATGCGCTGCAACTGGTGCCATAATCCCGAGGGACTTTTGCCGAAGATACAGGTGGTTAAATCTCCCAACGGCTGTTTGCGCTGCGGAGCGTGTGAGGAAGTCTGTCAAAACAAGGATGAGTGTATCGCCTGCGGAAAATGTATATCCGTCTGTCCGCGCGGACTCATCCGATTCAGCGGGGTTGTTTACACGGTTGAAGAATTGTTCTTAAAATTGCAAAAGAATGCGGAGTATTTAAAGCAGTGCGGCGGCGGGGTTACTTTTTCGGGCGGGGAATGCCTGCTCTATGCGGATTTCCTCCATGACCTTATTTCCGGACTCAAAGATATCGGCGTGCATACGGCGATCCAAACGAGCGGGTATGCCGAAGAATCACAGTTTATGAAAGTACTTTCAGTCGTGGATTACGTGATGTTTGACTTAAAGATAATGGATCGGGAGCAGGCGATCAGGTACACGGGCAGGAGCAACGAACTTATTTTAAAAAACTTCGAACACCTGAAAGAAAGCGGCGTGCCTTTTATGGTACGAACTCCATTGATTCCTTCGGTGACGGATACGAAAGAAAATCTTACGGCGATTGCCGAAAGGATAAAGGATTCGGGCGCGCTCGGCATCGAACTGTTGCCATATAACAAAATGTCGGGGAGCAAATATACCATGGCGGGCATCGAGTATCGACCCGAATTCGACGAACAAGCGGAAGTCAACGCGGATACGGACTTGTTTCTGCGTTATGGGATAAAAGTAAAAATCATGTGATAGGAGAAGAAAATTATGGAAGAGAGACTGCAAAAAATATACGATCGTTTTCAGAAACGGGAATACAGAAATTTGCGTCGTGACGGAACTTTGATGCCGTGCAAGTTTTACGAAGAAAAAAATCTTGCCGTGCGCAGCGCGCGCCGACTGCTCGAAGCGGTAGATGCCGAGCAGGCGATTCTCTTTCCCGAGGATACAATCGGCATGATGCGGACGGTCAAAACGATTCCGCCGCTTTTGACCGAGGACGAGGCAAAGGAAATAAGAGCAAATTATTTTATCTTTGACGGCGCGCAGGTCGGCAATATTTCAAGCGACTACGCTTCAATGCTCAAAAACGGTTTTCAGGGCAAACGTGAAGAGATTGCAAATGAGATAAAAAAATATTCTGCGGAGTGTAAAGAATATTATGAACTCTATGCCATGAATCTCACGATCGATGCAATTTGTCTTTTGGCGGAAAAATACAGAAAAGAAGCGGAGCGAATAGGAATAACGGAGCTTGCGGAAGCGCTCTCAAACGTACCGCTGTATGCGCCGAGAAGTTACTATGAGGCGCTTGTAATGATGAGGCTTGTCAATTTTGCGCTATGGCTGAATGGGAACAAGCACAATACGCTCGGAAGGTTCGACGTATACATGTATCCTTATTTCAAGGCGGATATCGCGAGCGGGAAACTGACGCGCGAGAAGGCGTTGGAGCTTACCGGAGAATTTTTTGTTGACTTAAATTTCGACGCTGATCTTTATCCTGGCGTACAGCAGGGCGATAACGGACAGAGCATGGTGCTCGGCGGCATGGGTGCGGATGGAGAGGACGTTTTTAACGAGTTGAGCAAAATCTGTTTAGAGGCGTCGCTCGCAATCAATCTGATCGATCCGAAAATTAATATACGCGTGAGTAAAAATACTCCGTTCAGCACCTATTACCTTGGAACGTTGCTTACAAAACAAGGACTTGGTTTTCCGCAGTATTCCAACGACGACGTGGTTATTCCCGCGCTTATGGAGATGGGTTATTCGCAGGAGGACGCGAGAAACTACGTGGTCGCCGCCTGCTGGGAATTTATTATCCCCGGAGTCGCCTACGATATTCCGAACGTAGACGCGCTCAGTTATCCGGACGTAATGCTCTCCGCCGTGGCGCGGCTGGAGAAATTTTCCACCTTTGCAAAACTGATGGCGGCGGTTAAGGGCGAACTTACCGCAACTTGTAAAAAACTTATTGCAAATACAAAGAATATCTTTGTTGAACCGTCGCCGTTCCAATCTGTCGTTATGACCGATTGTATCAAAGAGGCGAAAGACATTGCCGACGGGTCGAAGTATAACAATTACGGTTTCCACGGCGCGGGACTTTCGACGGCTGCGGATTCGCTCGCGGCAATTAAAAAGCTGGTATACGACGAAAAAAAATATACGGCTACAACCTTAAAAAACGCGCTTGCCGCAAATTTTAAAGGTTATGAAAAACTGCATGCGGATTGCATTGCCGCGCCGAAAATGGGGAATAACGACGATTATGTTGATGAAATTGCCGTAGAGTTAACCGACTGTTTTGCAGACGCTTTAAAGGGAGAAAAGAACGAGCGCGGCGGCATTTTCCGCGCGGGCACGGGCAGCGCAATGTACTATATATGGCTGTCGGAACATCTCGGAGCGACGCCCGACGGGCGGTATGCGGGCGAACCGTTCAGCGCCAATTATTCCCCGTCGCTCAACGTGAAGTTCGACGGTGTATTATCGGTCATTCATTCCTTTACAAAACCGCATTTAGGGCGTATCTGCAACGGCGGGCCGCTCACGCTGGAATTCCACGATACGCTCTTTCGCAACGACGAGGGAACGCAGAAAGTGGCAAGGCTTGTGAAACTGTTCGTGGAAAACGGCGGGCATCAGTTGCAGCTCAACGCTATCAATCGCGAGACGTTGCTTGACGCGCAAAAACATCCCGAAAACCATAAAAATCTGATCGTTCGCGTATGGGGTTGGAGCGGATACTTTAACGAACTTGACATCGCTTATCAGAATCACATCATTAAGCGATTGGAATTTTTAAGTTAAAAACATAAGGAGGTAGGCATGAAACATTTTAAAAAAATTGCAGCTTTGGTGTTCTGCGCCGTGATCGGCATGTCGTGCGCGGCAGGATTTGCGGGATGCGGCGAGGGCGCAGGCGGCAACGGCGAGGGGAATGCGGAGGGGACGGTTATGAACGACACTTTCTATAACCCGCTTCGTCTTGAATCGGGACTCGGCGATCCGTGGATGTACAAAAAAGACGGTTATTATTACCTTACCTATTCCGAAGGGACGCAGATTTCGGTTACGCGTTCCAAGTGGATGACGAACATGACGGCGGATCACGGCGACGAAACGCGGACGAAGGTTGTCGTCCGTCAAAAGGCGATGAATCTCGTAGAAATCTGGGCGCCCGAAATATTCTTCCTGAACGGGAATTGGTACATTTATTTTACGGCAACGAACGACTACGGAAACAATACGGATTTAAAAGACGCGGGCAGAAAAACGTACTGTTTAAAGAGCAAGACGGATGATGCAATGGGCGAATGGGAGACAAGCCCCACGCAGGTGAAACTTCCCGAAAATCAGTTCCGCTCCATTGATGCGACGTTTATGGAATACAACAATAAGCAATACGTCATCTGGGCAAGCTGGCCGTATGAGAACCACACGCAGGATTATCAGCAGGATTTATGCATTGCGGAACTTGAATACAATAACCCCGCAAAAGTTGTTTCTCCCGAAAGTAAACGCGTCGTTATCTCCACGCCCGAATATGATTGGGAAAAACTCGGCGCGAATCAGAACGAAGGTCCGGTTGTAACTTTTTCACCGAACGGAACGCCCGTTCTTTTGTACTCGGGCGCGTTTTCGGGTTCGGATGCTTACTGCATCGGTTATATCGTTCTCGACGGATCGGATAAAGACCCGCTCAATCCCGAGAGTTGGACAAAAGGAGAAAAGCCGCTCATGGAGACGGAGGAAGAGATCATATCTCCGGGGCACAACTCAGTCGTTAAGTCGCCTGACGGGACGGAGGATTGGATTTGCTACCATTCCGCAAAGTATTCGGGCGCGGGTTGGGACAGAACGCTGCGCTTGCAAAAGATGACGTGGGACGGCGATATTCCCGTAGTCGAACACGTATACGCTTATAATGAGGAAGCGCCCATGCCGTCGGGAGAGATTGTCAACCGCGTAAAATATGAGGCGGAAGATGCAAAGTTCGGCGAAGGCTGTACGGTGATCGACAGCGTATACGAAAACGGAGACGGTACGACTTCGGTTGCGGCATCCGGCGGAAAGGCAGTCCGCGTTGCCGATGAGGGCGGAATCAAGTTCGAAGTAAACGTAAAAAAGAACGGAAAATATCGCATTGTACTGCGTTATTCCAATCAGGCGGTATCGGCGACTTCGGTCGATATCACCGTCAACGGAACGCTCTACACGCTGTATACTCCCAAGACACCCTATGACGATACGTTTTGCAATAATGCATTTTTCTGCGACCTCTATTTAAAACCTACAGGTCCGAACGAAATCACGATCGTTTGCGATCAGAACATTCTTATCGATTGCATTGTTGTGGACGCTTTGGAGAAATAGCATGAAAGGTAAATTCAGGGCTTTTCTTGGTATTTTACTTGCCGCCGCCACGTTGTGCGGATCGCTTTTCCTCGGCGGTTGCGGCGGGGACGGAGAAAATATGAACGATACTTTTTATAATCCTATTCATCTGTCCGGTCAGGATCCGTGGTTTTATAAACACGGCGAGTATTATTATCATATTCTCATGAAGGGCGTGGAACGCAACGGAAAGACGGAGACTGCCTTTACGATTACGCGATCGAAGAGCCTGACTACGCTGTATCCCGATATGGACGATCCCGAAACGACGCATATTGCGGGGTTTGTCGCCGATTCAAATATTCAATCGGTATGGGCACCCGAGATATTCTTCTTCAAAGATCATTGGTATCTTCTGTTTACGGCGGCGACGACGGACGAGGAGTTTCTCGCAGGTCAACCCGATCAGACGGACAGGATCGACAGCGCGCGCCGCACTTATATGATCAAGAGCGAGACGAGCGATCCGTTCGGAAATTACGGAAAGGCGGTAAAGCTCGGACTTTCGCCCGACTATCGCTCGATCGACGCAACGTTTATGGATTACAACGGCAGGCAGTACGTCATTTGGGCGGGTTGGCCGAACGAGATGCATACCGCGTTCTGGCAACAGAATTTGTATATAACAGAGCTTGAAACGGGCGATCCAACTAAAGTAAAAGCGTCTTCCGGAGGGGAACGCAATCTTATCTCCGAACCGAAGGCTTCCTGGGAGCGCAACAGCGCGAGTCAGAACGAAGGACCTTGTCTCGTCTATGCGCCCGACGGTACTCCCGTACTTTTATTCTCTGCGAGTTATTCGGCATCAGACTGTTACTGTATCGGATACTTGAAGATGACGGGCGACGATCCCATAAAGCAAAGCAGTTGGGAAAAATGCGACAAACCGCTCATGGAGACAGACCTTTTAAAAACGGACGTTGTTTCACCCGGGCATAATTCGGTTGTAAAATCGCCCGACGGTACGGAGGATTGGATCGTTTATCATGCGGCGAAATATTCGGGCGCGGGTTGGAGCAGAACGGTGCGTCTGCAAAAACTGATCTGGGAGGGCAATACGCCCAAGGTGGAAATGTCGGCATGGACGGAAGAACTTAAACTTCCTTCGGGCGACGTTACCGAAAAGGTGCGTTACGAGGCGGAGAATGCAACACTCGCCGACGGGTGTTCGGTGAAGAAATTCGAAAAAGGCGATAACTTCTCTTATGCGTCCAAAGATAGAGCGGTGTCGTTCGGGAGCGATGCGGATACGGTAACTTTTAAGTTTCAGGCAAAGCGCGCGGGAAAAGCGGTAATTTCTTACCGTTATTCGAATGCGCAGGCGGATAAAGGAGCGGTAACGACCATTGTGCGGGTAAACGGCGAAGAGAGTACGTTGCAAACGCCGTATACGGGTTACGAAGAGCTGTTTACGCTTTCGCAGCAAATTGTGTCTCTTCGGGAGGGGGAGAACACCGTCACATTTTCGGGCAGGAGCAATCTTTTGCTGGATTGCATAGTTGTCACATATTATTAAACCCAATGAGGAGGAAAACATGAAAAAAATCAAAACTTTGGTTGCGCTTGCGCTATCCGCAACGATGCTCGTAGGCGCAGCGGCTTGCGACAACGAGAACGAGTCGTTTATGGATTACTACACGTTCGACACAAGCGCAATTACGAGCGAATTGCTGTACGGGAGCGAAATGAAGATTGATCCTGTTGTAAAGAATCTTGGATCGGTTGTTGACGCAAACTACAATGTATCCGTTTCTTTGGACGGAAAGGACGTTACGTCCTCCGTATACGATAAGTCGACGAAGATTTTTGCACCCGCAAAGCAGGCGGATGCAATCGGAACGTATACGTTCAATCTGACCATCGTAGACGCGGAGGGAAACAACGTCCTTGACGAAAACGGCAAGACGTTCTCCACCAGCTTTAACGTAGACTACTGCATGATGAACTTCGTGCCCAAGGAAAACGCAGGCGCAGGGGTCACCGTCAACAACGACAATCCGCTCTCTCCCGTCATCACGTTCGACGAAACGTACGCGAGCGGCGCGGCGACTGCAAAGACGGACAGCGGTCAGTACCGCGTAACGGGCGTAAGTTTTGCGGATAATTACGAGATTGTTTACCGCATTAAAGCAAACGCGATCAGTGAAAACGAGGAGACGCGTTTCTTCTTCGGCGTAGATAGAACGGACGAGAACAAGCGTGACGACAATATCGCCCTCAACGTAAACGACGGCAGACTTTCCGCTTGGTTTTTCCAGGACAGCGGTCAGGCGGGCGGCGACGATTGGACGGGTACGGGCTGGGTCAATACGACGAAATCGGTCGAAAAGAATCTCACTGACGGTACGGAACACCTCATCGGATTTACGCGCGTCGTCTCTACGACGGGGAACGCGTACTACGTAATCACTTGGGACGGCGATTACTTCACCACGCTCAACATTAAGGGCAACTATACGGATACGGTCGGCGGCGTTTGGGTGGAATCCATCAACGTAGAGGGCTCGATCGAAGTTGCGTCTTTCCGCAATCTTGCAAAGGATACCGCAGCGCCCGCAGTCGTCCTCAACTACGAGGACGTGGGCGTGGGGTCTACGATCGACTTAAACGAAGGACTGATCGTTATGGACGAGATATACAACGCGACGTCGGGTGTCGCATGGGAAGTGACCGATCCCGCGGGCGAAGCGGTAGCCGTAACAGGCGGCAAGGCGACGCTTGCAAAGGACGGCGAATATACGGTTAAGGCTACGGTTGCTGATCTTTCGGGAAACCGTTCCGAGACGAGCACGAAGTTTACCGTCTATTCCGACTTCAATATTTCCAATCTCGGACTTAAAAACTTTTACAAGGCAGAATCTCAGATCACGGCGAATGTTGCGTTCGCAACGGATGACGAGGCGATGATCGGTGCAACTTCGGCAATACTTTACAAGGGAACAAACGAAGTAGAGAACGCTATCACCGGCGATGCGAAAACGGGCTATAAGTTTACGCCCGCCTCCGCAGGGAAGTATACGCTTCGCGTATCCACCGTTTCGATGGGCAGACCCATTCAGAAGGACTTCGAATTTACTGTTTCCGGAAAGAATGCGACGGATATCGATATGTCGCGCAACACCGAAGCGGCGAGGACGGGCGTTTCGATGATGATCTACGGGGAGGGCGCGCTGTCGGTATATAGCGGTAATTTGTTTGCGACCGCGACCGACGTCACATTCGAAGTCGTAAAGACGCATACCACAACGACTTGCGAAACCAACAAGACCTACACTTATTTCACGCCGACAAAAGCGGGAACGTACTACATTGCGGCGCGTCAGGGCGAAGGCGATACGATAACGTTGCGCGCGACGAAGGTCATCGTAAAGGACGATACCATTTGGGTATACGATGACGAAAAACTCGACGTCGGCAACGGGAATCTCGACAAAGTCGTCTACGGCAACAACGAGATGATCTTCCTCGACAACGGCGCTACCAACTATCAAACCTCCAAGGTCGTTTACGACAATATGGCCGACAAGGGCTATCAGGGGAATATGACAATCGAATTTAAGATGACCGATCTTAAATTCCACGGTAGAAACAAAAAACTGTTCATCACGCTCGGGACTACGGGTGCGGACGGTTGGAAGTGGAACGATATCTGCTTAGAGGGTAGTCCGAACAACGATTTGTGGGGCTATTGCACTAACATCTTCGGGTTCGGTTGGGTCGAGTATCAGTGGAGATCGGTTTGGCAAGATCCCGTCACGACGGAATTTATTCCCGATAACGACCCCGATTACGAAGGCGAAGGCTATCAGTATGCATTCCGTCAGGGTAACGAATACGGAACTCTATACGCGGCAGGCACGCACACGTACCGCATCGAGATCAGAGAGACGGGAGAAGAGAAGTGCACGGTATACTTCTATATCGACGGTAGACCCGAGGCAACGCACAGGAATTTGACGTATAAGAGCAATCAGCTCGGTTGCGTCGTTATCAATTCCGATACGATGAGCGGCGTCATGTCCGATATTAAAATTATTAACGAGGACTGAGTTTTTAGCGAACAGGGGAACTCCGCCGCCTCTGCGGCGGCGGAGAATACTCCCCGAAAAGTAAGGAGACCATAAATGAAATTTTTTAAAAAAGCAACAATTGCCGCGCTCTCCGCGGTATTCGCCCTCTCTGCGCTTACAGGTTGCGACGGCGGCGGTGGCGGCGGTGGCGCGGGAAAGACCAATCTCGAATTCTGGGGCTGGGGCGACGATATCGAGGTGCAAGTTTTTACCGAACTCGTCGATAAATTTAACGCCACACACGACGATATTTACGTTAACTTTACTAAGCGTCCCAGCAGCACTTACGGCGTTGATACGTTAAAACAACTGCAATCCCGCCGCGCGCCGGACGTCGTATTCGTCGAGGACAGTAAAATTAAGCTTTGGGCGTCCGATTCCATCAACGTTCTTGAAGACCTTACGCCCTACATTGAAAAGAGTTCGGTGATTGATCTTTCGGATATCTGGGAAGGTCAGATGTCGCGCTTTATTTTCGATCAGGACACCTTTAAAACGACGGAAAATTCGCCTGTATGGGGACTGCCCAAGGATCTCGGCGCAACAGTAATTTATTATAATAAGACGGCGATTCAGAGCGCGGGAATTACAGTTGTGGAAGGCAAGACCGCAGATCAGGTTCCTGAGGACGAGGCGCACGGATTTTATGTAAAGGACGGGAAACCCTACTTTAACAACAGTATTTCGATGACGCAGAAAGAACTTGTGGAGATGGGTAAACTGTTAACGAAGGAGCAGAATGAATCGTCGCCTACGGATTTCGGATACTATTGTCAATGGTGGTTCAGTCTCGGCTGGTCGGTCGGCGGTGACGACGTCGTTTTTGTGGAATCGGACGATGCAAAGTACAACGGCGGTTATTACGATTTTATTTTAAACGACAAAAACCCCAATTATCGCGTGAAAGAAGGGGAGAGCGTGACCGTAAACGGAACAACGTATCAGGCGGGCGAAATACTCGGCTACTTCGATAAGCAGGCGATTTCCTCCGAAGACAAGGCGAAGTGCAACGAGCTTGCAAGTATGCGGGAGGTGTTCGATTATTGGGTATCGTTTGCAACGGGAAAGAATGCGGACGGTTCGGCGAACGGCAATCGCATTTCTCCCAAACCCAACGACAATATCGACAGTACGATGTTTACAAACCAACGCCTTGCCATGTACGTAGAGGGCAGATATATGGTTCCCGAGTTCAGGCGCGATTGCAAATTCGACTGGGACGTTGCGCCGCTTCCTCATTGGGAGGGCGGAGTTGAATCGGGGCACAGCGGTTCGATGTGCATCTCTATGTCGAATAAGAGCAAAAACAAAGACGCGGCGTTTGCTCTGATCGAGTATCTCTCCGGACCTGAGGGGCAGAGAGAACTCATGAAGACCGGATTCAACGTGCCCAATCAGAAATCCATTGCAAAGAGCGACGAGTTCTTAAAGAGCGAAAAGCCGCCCTATAACAATGCGGTATTCGTCCGCGCGGCGGAGGTGCAGAGGGGCGGAGACTGGACGTATCTTCCCGACGATGCATGGATCGAGGAATGGGCGCCCACGCTTAACGGAGACGTATTAAACGGCGTTGTAACGGTTGATCAGCTTTTTAATAATTATACGCAGAAGGTAAACGATAAACTCAAAACTTACACCTTGAAAAAATGACGGAAAAACCGAGAGGAGGCGGATCGTGGATCAGACAGTAATTCCCGAAAAGGCAGCAAAGAAGAAAAGGAAAATCGGTAAAGAAGAAGTTTGCGGCACGCTGATGGCAGGTATACCGCTGATCGGTGCGTTTTTCTTTACGTTGATTCCGCTTGTTTTCTCCTTTGTGCTCGGCTTTTGTTCCATGAAGGGGTTCAGTATCGACCGCCTTGAATTTTTGGGCGGAGCGGATTTGTTCAGCAATTACTCTTATATTTTATCGGACGGACTGTTCTGGAAATCGGTGGGGAACACCTTTTATGCGGCGCTTTCTCTACCGCTTTCCATGACTCTCGCGCTTATTCTTGCCGTGCTGTTAAATGCAAACGTAAAGGGAAAGACGATCATCAGAACAATCTTTTTTCTGCCGTATGTTTGCTCCGTAGTTGCGCTTACGAGCATGTGGCGTTTGGTACTCGACACAAACTACGGGATTCTCAATGATTTTATATCCATGCTCGGGTTTGAAAAGGTGAATTGGCTCTCGAACGAAAAAACGTATATGCCCGTTATGATTTTGATGGGCGCATGGACAAGCCTCGGATTTAACGTGATTTTGTTTTCCGCCGCGCTCACGGGGATTCCCAAATCTTACTACGAGGCGGCGAGAATGGACGGCGCGGGGCGTTTTAAACAATTTTTTAAAATTACTTTTCCGCTTATTTCACCTACGACGTTTTATTTGCTTGTTATCGGACTCATTAACTCAATACAGGATTTTACGAGATTTCAGGCAATCGGATTCGGGGAAACGGGGCCGAACAACGCAGGACTTACGATGGTGTTCTACCTCTATCAACAGGGTTTTGTAAATAACTACACTTATGGAATGGGTTTTGCCGCTGCAACCTCTTGGATTGTTGCGATTCTCATTCTCGGTTTAACGGTATTTAATTTTAAAGTTTCAAAAAGGTGGGTGCATTACGATGACTGATCGGGAAAAAGTCAAACGAAAGATCGGGCACGTCGCAACGCGTGTTTTGATCTATGTTATACTCATCCTTGCGGCACTCGTGATTTTGATTCCGTTTTACGTTATTATTATCTCATCGCTTAAAGCGTCGCATGCCATTGCAACGAATATCCCGTTTATCTGGTTTCCGAAATTTGCCGATATGTCTTTCCGCGCTTACGGTAATCTGTTTACTTCGTACAGCATTATAGAGACGGGAAAGAGCATGGTTCTGACAGGGATTCAGAATACCTTTATCATCGTGCTTCCTACGACGGTTGTCGGTATGATCGCATCAAGCGTTTCGGCGTACGCGTTTGCAAAATTGCGCTTTCATCTGAAAAATCTGATGTTTTCGCTCTTGCTGTTTACGATGATGCTACCCGGAATCGTCATGTTGATTCCCTCCTATATTATCTATGATTATCTATATTTGACGGATACTTATTTTCCGTTGATGGTACCCGCAATGTTCGGGTCTGCGGCGTGCGTGTTCTTTTTAAGACAGTTCTTTTCGGGGATTCCCGATGAACTGCTGGAGGCGGCGAAACTGGACGGGATGGGATATTTCGGCATTTATTGGGCAATCATGTTGCCGCTCTCGCTGCCTGCGCTTTTCGCTCAGGCGATTCTCGGGTTCGTTGCGGGGTATAACGACTATCTCGCGCCGTTGATTTATATTGTGTCCGAAAAGAAGTATACGCTGCAAATTGCATTGCAGTTTTTCAGCGGCGGAAACTTAAAGGATCTTCCTACCGTTATGGCGGGCGCGGTCGTAGCGCTCATTCCGACGACTCTGATCTATGTGCTCGCGCAGCGCTACTTTGTAGAAGGTATTGCAATCACGGGTATGAAAGGATAACATAAATTCTTGCGTGTAAAGTTGAAAATAAAAATTTCATATATTGTAAAATAAATTGATCAGGTACTAATTCTCCCTTTTTCGACATAGATATATGGTATCTTTTGTCGAAAGAGGGGGAAATTTTTGTGTGGGAACAAATTGAAGATCGGGCGAGAAAGTGCGCCGAATATATGATTAAAACGGGTGCGACGGTTCGTGCTTGCGCAAATCACTTTGGAATTAGCAAATCTACCGTACATAAGGATGTAACGGAACGGTTGGAAGTGATTGATTCTGCCTTGTATTGCGCTGTAAAAAAGGTTTTGGAGCAGAACTTAAAAGAGCGTCATATCCGCGGCGGCTCCGCTACAAAACGGCGTTATGAAGAATGGAAAAAAAGGAAAGGTTTAACAGTACAGGTTTGATTTACTTGCGTATTAGCGCATTCTTTATTAAGAGAAGTGAAAAAATACCGCCTCCGTTCTTGTATTTTTTCTTGCATTGTGATATAATATACAAAAATTATCATGATAGCGGAAAATACAATGGCTAAATTACTTGGTATCGACGTCGGTTCTACGACGGTTAAAGTTTGTGTAATAGATGAAGAAGGAAAGATTCTCTATTCTTCTTATGTAAGGCATTTGTCCCGCGTTAAAGAGTGCGTGCTTTCAGAGCTTGAAAAAATCCGCGCGATCTCCGAGTCTTATCGCGTGTGTATTACGGGTTCTGCGGGACTCGGACTTGCGCAACGCGGAAAGATTCCCTTTGTGCAGGAAGTACAGTCGGCATTTGGCGCAATCCGTAAGTTTTATCCCGATGCGGACGCGTGTGTGGAACTCGGCGGCGAAGATGCTAAAATTATTTTTATCACGGGCGGCACGGAACAGAGGATGAACGGCAGCTGTGCCGGCGGTACGGGCGCGTTTATCGACCAGATGGCGACTCTGCTTGATATTACCGTCAACGAAATGGACGAGCTTGCGTTAAAAGCGGAGAAGGTTTATCCGATCGCTTCCCGATGCGGTGTTTTTGCAAAATCCGATATTCAGCCTCTCCTCAATCAGGGTGCAAGTAAAGCGGATATTTCCGCATCGATTTTTCGCGCGGTTGTTGACCAGACGGTATCGGGACTTGCGCAAGGAAGAAAGATCAAAGGGAAAGTACTCTTTCTCGGAGGACCGTTATACTTTTTAAAAGGATTGAGAAAAGCCTTTACTGAGACGCTCGGGCTTGATGAAACGCATGCGGTCTTTCCCGAAAACGCGCCTTGTTTTATGTCGATCGGCGCGGCAATGTATGCGGAAAACTCTCAGGAAGAGGCGATTTCCGAAATAGAACGGCGAATCCGGAACGCATCGGACAGCGGAGCGATCACTGTCGGCGATCCGCTTTTTTCGTCTCAAGAAGAATATAACGAATTTGTTGCTCGTCATTTAAAGAGTGATCTTGAATTTGAAAATATTAAAACGTATCGTGGAGATGCGTATCTCGGCATTGATTCCGGTTCCACGACGACAAAACTTATTCTCATTACTCCCCAAAATAAGATTTTATATTCCCATTATCAGTCTAATAACGGACAACCTCTCGATATTGTCGTCAATAAACTCAAAGAAATTTATTGGTTGATCGGTGACCGAGTTGTTATTCGCGGCGCATGCGTTACGGGTTACGGAGAGGATATGATGCGCGCCGCGCTCAAAATCGATTTCGGCGTAGTGGAAACCATGGCTCATTTTAAGGCCGCACTGTATTTCGAGCCGAACGTAGATTTTATCATTGACATCGGCGGACAGGACATAAAATGTTTCAAAGTTAAAAACCGCGCGATTGATTCCATTATGCTCAACGAGGCTTGCTCTTCGGGTTGCGGCTCGTTTATTCAGACGTTTGCCAAGGCGATGGGTATGGAAATCGAGCCGTTTTCGCGGCTCGGACTGTTTGCGAAAAATCCCGTTGAACTCGGGTCGCGCTGTACGGTATTTATGAACAGTTCCGTAAAGCAGGCGCAAAAAGAGGGGGCGAGCGTCGAGGATATTTCCGCCGGTCTCTCATCTTCTATTGTTAAAAATGCGATATATAAAGTCATTCGCGCCCGTACGCCCGAAGAGCTCGGCAAACACATTGTCGTACAGGGCGGCACGTTTTTAAACGATGCGGTACTTCGCTCCTTTGAGAAAGAGACAGGACGCGAAGTCGTTCGTCCGGCGATTGCCGGTCTGATGGGTGCGTTCGGTTGCGCGCTTTACGCCAAAGAGAATACGCGGAGCGACAAAGTGATGAGTACTCTTGCAACCGAGGCGGAGCTTAACGTATTTTCCTATTCGGCAAAATCGGTCAACTGTCAGGGGTGCACTTCGCACTGTAACGTGAACGTGCTTACGTTTTCCGACGGACGGCGGTTTATTTCCGGAAACAAATGCGAACGAGGCGCGGGACTTAAAGTGCCCCGGAACCGTCCGGATGTGTACGAATTCAAGTATCAGAAATTACTTTCGTTGCCGCAGGAAACTGCGGGCAAGCGCGGTACAGTGGGGCTGCCGTTGCAGCTTGTCATGTACGAGCAGCTGCCTTTGTGGACTACCTTTTTTGAAATCTGCGGTTTTCAGGTGATGCTCTCTGAAAAGAGCTCCCGCGAGCTCTACTTCAAAGGACAGCACACCGTGGCGAGCGATACGGCGTGTTATCCCGCAAAACTCATGCACGGGCATATCGAATCGTTATTGGATGCAGGCGTCGACTTCGTTTTCTATCCCTGTGAAAGTTATAATCTTGACGAGCACGATTCAATGAATCATTATAACTGTCCCGTCGTCGCTTATTACCCCGAGTTGTTAAAGGCAAATAACGAGCGGTTGAACGAGGAAAATTTTATTATGCCTTATCTCGATCCGAACGAGGAGAAATCCGCAGTCAATGCTCTTGCACGCGCGTTAAAAAAATATAAGCTTTCCAAAGGATTGATAAAACGCGCTTATCGTGCCGGACTGGAAAGTATGCGCGCTTTCCATGCGGAAATTGTTTCGAAAGGCAGAGAGGTTTTGGCGGAGGCGGAACGGACTGGAAAACAGGTAGTCGTTCTCGCGGGCAGACCGTATCACGTCGATCCCGAAATTCATCACGGGATCAATAAACTGTTATCCTCGCTCGGCGTAGCCGTTGTGTCGGAAGAATCGGTGTTTGAAGATGCAGACTTTGTTAAAGTCAACGTACTCAATCAGTGGACGTACCACGCAAGATTGTACCGTGCGGCGGAGTTTGCCGCTCATAGAAAAAACGTCAATCTCGTACAGCTGGTATCGTTCGGTTGCGGGATCGACGCAGTGACGACGGACGAAGTGCGCGCCATTCTCGAGAAACACGATAAACTGTATACGCAGATTAAAATTGACGAGATTAACAATCTCGGCGTTGTAAAAATCCGCCTGCGCTCTATGCTCGCCGCGATCGAAGAGCAGCAGAGCCGCGAGGAGGAGGTGTAAAGATGAAAGAAAATTTACAGGAGAAAAATACGGTTGACTATACCGACGATTATCCGATTTTCACTGCGGATATGAAGCGGGATTATACGATCCTCATTCCCGATATGCTCCCGTGGCATTTTGATTTGCTTTTGCACGTCATGCGGCAGGAAGGGTACAATGTAGAACTACTCAAAAACGATTCGCGCGCAGTCATCGACGAAGGATTAAAACACGTGCATAACGATGCATGTTTCCCCGCGCTGTGTGTGATCGGTCAGTATGTGGACGCATTAAAGAGCGGAAAGTACGACGTAAATAAAACGGCGGTTATGATTACGCAGTCTGGCGGCGGCTGCCGTGCGAGCAATTATATTCCGCTGATCCGTAAGGCGCTTAAAGCGGAGTTTCCGCAAGTGCCCGTTCTCTCTTTGAATTTTGCCGGTCTCGAAAAGGGCAACGGACTTGATTTAAATTTATCCTTTTTAATGCGTCTCGGTTATTCCATTTATTACGGCGATCTCGTTATGAGTTTGTTTAATCAGACGAAACCGTATGAAATAAATGCGGGTGACAGCGAGAAAGCTCGTGAACGGTGCGTCAATTATTTAAAAAATGCGCTTGATCGTAAAAAGCATAACAAACTTGGGCGAAACGTAAAGTTTTTGCTTGAAACGTTTGCGGCGGTTAAGGTAAAGCGCGAGGAAAAGGTAAAAGTCGGCATTGTCGGCGAGATATACGTAAAGTATTCTCCGCTCGGAAATTCTCATCTCGAAGAATTCTTGCTTTCCGAGGACTGCGAACCTGTTGTGCCCGCGCTTATGGACTTCATTTTGTATTGCGTCATCAACAATGTAAACGATGCGAAATATTATAATATGAAGAGTAAAGCGACCATTTTATTCAAATTGGCTTATAAATGGTTATACGGTAAACAGAAGAAAATTATAAAGATGACGAAAAAACAGGGAATATTTGAACCCTTGCATGATTTTGAACATTTGCGCCGCTGTGCGGATAAAGTAATCAATCAGGGCGTAAAGATGGGCGAGGGCTGGTTGATCCCTGCTGAGATGGCTGCCCTTGCTGAAACGGGAACGGACAACATTGTTTGCGCGCAACCGTTCGGATGCCTTCCCAACCACATTGCGGGAAAGGGCGCGGTGCGCACGTTAAAAAATCTTTACCCGCATGAAAACGTTGTGCCGGTAGATTACGATCCTTCGGCAACGCGGGTCAATCAGGAAAACCGTATCAAATTGATGCTTGCGACCGCAAGAGAAAATTTAAAGAATAAGTAAAGTTTGATAGAGTATTTTCGGATGATAATACAATCTCGTCAATAATTTATAATATTTTTGGCGGCGCGACGATATACTATATATTATAGTGAAACAGGGAGTTTATGCAAGAGCAAACGGATAACAACAAAATAGATAAAACCGAAGGAAACGTGCCCAAAAGGAATGCGGCGGTTGAGTTTTTATTTAATATTCTGCGCGGCGTTTTGATCGGAATCGCCTTTATTATCCCCGGATTTTCGGGCGGCTCCGTTGCGGCAATTTTAGGGATATACGAAAAGCTCGTCGGGGCGATTGCGGATATTTTTAAGAGTTTTAAAAAGAGCGTTCTACTGCTTGCGCCGATTTTGATCGGCATGCTGCTCGGAATCGGCGCGCTTATGATTCCGATTAAAATTGCGCTCGAACATTATCCCATCCCTACGGTAACGCTCTTTGTGGGGCTTGCGCTTGGCGGGTTGCCTTCCGTTACCGATCAGGTAAAAGGGGGAAAGCCGACTTGGAAACACCTCGTCGCGCTCGCAGTTCCGCTTGTTTTTGCGGCAAGTTTAAGCTTTATTCCGCTTTCCGATTCAGTCGATCTGTTTCATCTGAATTTTGGCGGTTATCTTCTGCTTGTTCTGATTGGTCTTGTCGGTTCGTGTGCTCTGGTGATCCCTGGGATTTCAGGGTCGATGCTGCTTTTGATTTTCGGTTACTATAATCCGCTCGTATCGTTGATTACCGATTCTCTGCTGCACGGACAGCAAGTGGGAGTTTGTCTCTTGGTTTTATTTTGTACGGGAATCGGGTTGGTGATCGGGTTCTTTCTTATCTCTAAGATAATGAAGTATCTTTTGCGTAAATACCCTCGCGGGACTTACTATTCGATCGTCGGATTTATTGTGGGTTCGATTCCGGCGGTGTATGTATCTACCG
Source organism: uncultured Christensenellaceae bacterium (assembly GCA_910586985.1). Classification (GTDB taxonomy): domain Bacteria; phylum Bacillota; class Clostridia; order Christensenellales; family Borkfalkiaceae; genus Gallimonas. Next base: position 87,965 of record CAJUKK010000010.1, read on the forward strand.
TTCGCGGAAGCGACGCGTCTTTATCCGCGCTCTATTCTTCACCTTGGTATTGGATCATAGCGGTGGCGCTGTTATTTTTGGGAATCGCACTGTCTTATATGTTGGTGCGCTATGCGCGGAAAGCGGCAAAAAAGAAAATGTAAAATGATCGGCGATCATCAATAACCCCGCATATTGCGGGGTAAAATTATTTTTGAATAAATAAATTTGACTGTGTATTTAATTCTTTAAAAAAGCCAAAAACAATAAATTTTTATTCAAAATATAAAAAATCGAATAAAAATGCAGATTAAGAGCAGCGAAAAAAGGGGAGTTTTAAGAAAATTTGTTGACGCAAACAGAGCAGAGTGGTATAATATACATAATCTAAATCCTGTGAAAAGGGAGACGGACAAGAAATGAATAAACAGAAAAAGAATCAAAAATACACGGGGGGGGGGTGCTTATTAACAGAAAATAAGACCCGTTTTTTCCATGCAATTTTAATGATCGTATTGAGTGTCTTGCTATGCATAGCAGGATTTTTTTCGTTTAATATACAAAAAAAGCAAGTGAGTGGTGCAACGATTGGGTCTTTGACGCTTGCGAATTATGAAACTCGTACAGACGGCAATATTTTCGACGGCTACGAAATGTCAAAATTATTTGAGGCGCTTACCGGGCAAGCTAATGCTACGATCGCAACGGTTGAAAGTTTGCCCGCCATGACGTCCAATGACATTCGAACGGCTAACGGGGGTAATAATATTGTTGTTCAAATTGCAGGGAAGTCTTGGTATGCGACTTATCTCTCTAAAAGCGGAAATGATTCTATTCTTACGCTTTGGCGGACGGCTCCCGATTTTAAAGCTGCGTTTGCGCCATATAGTTCAGGGAGTATTTCATCTAATTATCCTTCGGCAATGTACGGAATGAGTAAAATGCGTTCCGTGGAGTTGAATAACGGCGGAAATTATGCAAATTCTTCCTCTAGTACGTTAAGCGCCGTTCCCTCGTCGACACACATTTATGCAGCATTTACAGTTCCCGGTATAGCGGGTAGCTTAACCGATTACATTGTAACGCCTGCAGCAATGGCGTGGCAGGCTACCGTTAGTAATAAAATTAGTAATTCATCGATCGCTAATTTGAGTAATGATGCGTATTCGACTACAATGCCGAATATGACTTCTACAAATTATCAAAATAAAGTAGGATACGATACATGGAAGGATGATCGTCTTTGGCTTGTAGCGCAAGCGGAAATTGGCAGCGCTGGTTATGCGGGGGGATTTTGGAAAACTGATAACGTTATGCTTGGTAATTATACTCCGGATGAAAACCTTTGGTGGTGGGAGCGCTCGGCAGGATCTAATGGCCCTGACGCTGTGCATAATCAGAATTCTTCGGGTGTAGTTGTTACGAAATCGCTTGGAGTACGTCCTGCATTTCACTTAAATATTTCTAAAATTGGGCGCGAAATTACTCTTGATGCGCCGGAGGTACCAGCAGGCACGGTATACACGTACAACGGGTTGGAACAGACGATAGATATCGGAACGTATA
>CAJUKK010000011.1 GCA_910586985.1 uncultured Christensenellaceae bacterium
ACGCCGATTGTACTTAGCGGGACACCGCTCGGAAGACTAGGTAGTTGCCACCTTTTATTGCCCCTTAGCTCAGTCGGTAGAGCATGCGGCTGTTAACCGCAGTGTCGACAGTTCGAGTCTGCCAGGGGCAGCCAAGTAGGAATGAGTTGAACTCGTTTGTTCAACTCATTTTTGCTATAATGACGTGTTTCAAAGCGGAAAATCCACCAACGAATCACAAAACCCCGACAATCGTCGGGGTCTGTTTTTTCCGTATAGAGGTAATAGATTTCAATTTTATCATCGTAAAGTATCACTTTGTCAATTAGCCAGTCAATTAACGCCTGCGGGGATTTTTTAATTCCCGTTCGCAGATATTCAATGATAAGTTCTTTGCTGATACGATTTTCCAATTTGGCTTGTTCTTTGGTTATTTGCGTTTTTAATTCTTCTGCCTTCTCTTCCATTTCTACCAACCTCGATTTCGTGGAAGTTGTTATAATGCCTTGTTGGATTGCCGTTAAAAGGTTTTCAATGGCACGCTGTGTATTCTGCAATTCTGAAGTTAGAAGCGAGATGACCGAATGTTCTTTCTTTTTGTCTTTAAATATCTTCATGATTTCATCGGCGATTAGTTCCAAATTGTTTTCCTGCTGAAACATTTCAACTGTTACGTTGATTACCAATTCTTCTAAATCCTCCTTTCGGATATTCTTCTTTTGACATCCGCTGTTTGCTTTCCTTCCTCCGCATTTGTAATACCGTTTTACTACGCCCGTCATGGAAGTGCCGCTCTCTGCGATAATTTGGTGTCCGCAGTAACCGCAGTAAATTTTCCCCCGAAGCAAATAATTAACTTCAACGCTTTTTGTTCCGAATTGATTTTGCAGCATGAGCGCGTGTACTTTATTATAGAGAGAATCAGGTAAGAGCTTCGGACAGATATTCAGATAAGTTTCACCGTTGTAATGGAAAACGCCTGAATATTTTTCATTCGCTAATAAATAGTACATTGTAGATCGCGTGAATGGTTTTCCTTTGTTATAAATTCCCCGTTGTGTCAAATCTTGAATAATGTCTTTAACTATGACACCGGCGGAATATTGACGATAGATATATTTAACGATTTCGGCTTGATCTTCGTCAATAACTAGTTTTTTATCTACTACCTTGTATCCGTATGGAGTTTGCCCTCCGAGCCAGTGTCCTTTACGAAGGCTCTCAGTTTGCCCTCGCCGCACCTTCTGCGCAAGTTCAGCACTATAGTACTCTGCGAGTCCGATATAGACGTTTTCCAACAGGATACCGTCGAGATTTTTTGTTCCATCGATATTATCTGAAGTGCGCTGTGTGGCAGAAATTAATGTTTTATTGTTTTTCTTTAATTTTTGCTTATTAACGGCGATTTCAATGGAGTTTCTCCCGAATCGGTCAATGGCATAAACAAGCACGATATCCCACGAAACGGGCTTTGCGCTATCGGCAAGCATTTTTTGGAATGCTTCGCGTTGGTCGTTTCTTCCAGTCATGGCACGGTCAATATAGGTATCAATGATTTTCAAATCGTTTCGCTCAGCGTATTCGTTACAAACACGGAGTTGTCCTTCAATACTTTGTTCTGTTTGACGCTCGCTTGAATAGCGAGCATAAATTACGGCATTTTTCAAAATAAAATCCTCCAACTAATTTTATTCTTCATAGACGATTCTCCTTATACAGCGCTTTAAGCAATTTGCCGATTTCATTCATCAGCTTGTCGTTCTCTTGGTCTATAATTTTATAATCGACGTATTTACTCAGTTCGGTTAAGAATTTCATCGTTTCCTTAATATTTCGTCCTAAAATAGACATGGACGCGATTAAGACCAAATTCCAGTGCTTCTTTCTGCATTCCTGTAACAGTAACCGTTTCATCAGGAGCGGCTCTTTTTTGGTGGAAACGCGATCCATGTAGTTGCCGACGATTTCAATGCCGTTTCGTTCGGCATATTCTTTGCATAAAGCAATTTGCAGCTCGTTGTCGGGTTCGTTTTCGCGCTCTTCCAGATGGCAAGAGTAGATAACTGCTTGTTTCATAAAATCCTCCAAAATGTGTTTTTTCGCTATGGTATCAGATAAAGTCGAAAAAAATCTTCTACTTTTTATATAAAAAAGAAAAGGAAATAAACGAACAACAAATGACACCGAACAGCGAATTTATCTTCCGCTTACCGAAAGACAAACAAAAAAAATCAAAAAAAGGAAAGCCGTCAAGGGAAATGCAAAAAAATTGCATGACGGTCGCCATGCTGAAAGTGTTGCAATATTTTTGCAGAGCCCTTGCCGTGATAAAAATTTTGACTATACATAATTACGGCTTGAGCTTTTTTTGATACAATAACGAACCGAAATTCTGCTTTGAGTATTGGTTTTGTCCCGCTTTTGTACCGATTTATTCCCACGCAAAAAGAAAAACCTCCCGCTATAATAGGGGCGGGAGGACAAGATGAAAAAACAACAACAGGAATTAAGAGTGATCGTGCACGGGGAATTAGATATTACGAAAATGCCGAAAGATATACTCGACGCTTTCATAGACGCATTGATAGAAGAAGTGGAAAAGATGACGAAAGAAGATAAATTACAAAAGAGTTGACACAAAATAAAATTTGCGGTATACTAAAAAAGCTACATATTACCTATAAAAAACTCATAAAGGGACATACTACGCCTTGTAGTGTGAGCTCTCAATTTCCCTTTATGAGAAATGGTGATATGTAGCAATATCGAGAGTCACATTTTATAGGGATACCGCTCTCGTAAGAGGGCGGTATTTTTTATATAAAATATTATCGCGTCCCTCGAAAAAATGTTTATATTTGTCTATTTTTAAACAATCAGTAAAGAAATAGTTCGCAGAGAAAAGTGTTGCATTTTATCTCTTTGATTGAGGCAATGAAAGTAAAATATTATTTTGACAAATTGGGAAAATATGAATTGCAAAAATTGGTTGCACGAATCGCTTGAATGCGTATCAAAGAAAGTAATATGAAACAATCTGCTTGTGATATTACCGAAAAAATCTATGTTTTCTTGTAAATTATAAATTTATTTTGTTGAAACGTGAGACTATAATGAGAGCGATAAGGAGGAGTATTATGGTAACTGTGAAAAAAAGTCGGCGCAGGAAGCACATCGATTATTTACAGAATTGTTTGATAGCGTGTATTCCCGTTTTGGGGTTTTTGCTGTTTACGCTGATTCCGATGTTTCTGAGCGGATACATGAGCTTTTTGGACTTAAAATCCCCGTTGCTTGAAGAAGGCGCTTGGATAGGGTTCGCCAACTTTCATTCTATTTTGTTCGGCGAATATGCGCCAAGATTTTATCGGTCATTTTTGAACGTATTCATTTTTTGGCTCAACGTTCCGCTTTCCATGATGTTAGGAATCGGAATATCCTACATTCTGAATACCAACGTAAAAGGCAAAAAGTTTTTCCGTTTGGTCTATTTTATTCCGTACGTCTGCTCGCTCGTTGCCGTTGTACTGATGTTCCAAATGATGTACGAAACCAATTACGGCATTCTGAATACCGTTCTCATGAGATTAGGAATCGAGAAAATCGGATGGATTACAACGCCGGGAACCTTTATGTGGTCGGCTATGTTCATGCAGACGTGGAAGAACGTCGGTTATTGCGTGATTTTGTTCTCTGCGGCGATGGCAAACGTAGACGTTAATTTATACGAGGCGTGCTATCTGGACGGCGGAAGCGCGGGTACGGCGTTCCGCAAAATCACGTTGCCCGCGATCAGCCCGATCACTTATTATCTTTTGACCGTATGCACGATCGGCGCCTTGCAGACGATGGGAGAGGTTCAGGTTTTGGCGGCAGTAAACGGCAATAACGCGCTCGACGGCGCTCATCTTACGCCCGTTTTGCTTATTTACGATATGGCGTTCACCTTCCCGAGTCGTTACGGGTTCGGCGTTTCGGCCGCCGCGAGCTGGATTCTCGTGTTGTTTATTCTTATATTGACGAGGATATCCGCAAGATTTTCCAAGAGGTGGGTGCATTATGAATTTTAACGCCTCCGCACGCAAAAAAACCATAGTAACAATTTTACGAAACGCCACGGTATTTTTCGGCATCGCGGCAATTCCGTGTTTTATTTTCGCCGTTATGCCCTCACCCTATAAAGCGTTGTATTGGTCATTGACTGCCGTTTTTGCTTTCCTTTGCGTAGGATTGGGAATCGGTGCGAAAATCATGGGCAAAAAATGGAACATAACCGCAGTCAGCGCATATAAAAAGGCGAATTTTTGGATTTACTTTGCGCTGATCGTAACGGCTTTGATCTTTTTGATTCCCTTTTACGTTTTAATCGTTACGTCCGTAAAGACGATTGCCGAGGCAAACGACGCTTACTTCACCTGGTGGCCGACGCAGGGCTTTCAGTTTGAAAGCATTTCGAGTGCGTTTACCGACGACACGCTTGGAATCACGATTTTGCAATCGTTCGGCAATACGTTGCTTTACGCTTTCCCGACGACGGTCGTATGCGTGTTCGTATCCTCGTTGAGCGCGTATGCGTTTTCCAAGCTGTATTTCCCGGGAAGAAACATTGTATTTTCCTTCCTTATCTTCACGATGATGATTCCCGGTTGCAGCATGATGACTTCGTCGTACCTCATGTTCAGCGAAGTGCACCTGACGGGGACGCCGTGGCCGTTGATCCTGCCCGGATTATTCGGAAGCGTAACGATGATATTCTTTATGAAGGAATACTTTTCCGCCATTCCCGACGAGCTTCTTGAAGCGGCGAAGGTCGAAGGAGCGGGCAAGATGAGAATTTTCTTTTCCATCGTTTTTCCGCTGGGATTGCCCGTAATCTTCGCGCAGTTTATACTGAATTTCGTTACGCGTTATAACGATTATACGGGTCCGCTCATCTATTTGAAATGGCCGGAAGAGTATACGCTGCAATTATTTTTAACGCAATTTAATGCATCTACGCTCGATAATTCCGTTGTGGCGGCTTCGTGTATCGTGAGTATTTTGCCGCTTCTCGCCATCTATCTCGCGTTTCAGAAACAGATATTAAAGGGCGTTTCGATGTCGTCCGGATTAAAAGGATAAAAATAAAAGGAGGAATTTATATGAAAAAGAAATGTGCAGTTGCGGTTTCCGCGTTGCTTGCGGTGTCCGTTATGGCGGGATGCGCAGGCGGCGGAGGCGCTGGAGGAAGGGCTCGTGTTTCCTTTTTGTACACCGGCGACGGCGCCATGGGCGAGCAGTTCGCCCTGTTGATCGACGCTTATAACGAGGGTCAGGGAAAAGAGGATAACATTCAGATCCGTTCCGCAAAGGTTGCGGACGACGGCTACGACACCAAGATGAATACGTCCGTATACGACTCGAATTCTTACGACGTTTTCTGCGTGCGCGATGAGTATTTCAAGAAATACTCGTCCTTCCTCGAACCGCTTGACGGCTTTGAAGGGGCGGTGGAGCTTTCCGCACAGGTCAACGAAAATCAGTTGAGCAGATACCGTTATAACATTCAGTCGAATACTTCCAACGCGGGCGACCCGCTTTATGCCTATCCTGCCGTAAACGGTATCAGCGTAATGTATTATAATAAGACGTTGCTCGGACAGGCGGGCGTGAAATGTATCAGCGTGGACGAAAAAGACCTTGCGGCGTTCAATGCGGGAACATTGAAGGACGGTTTCGGGAAATCGAAATCCGATTACGGAATAGAAGCTTCGTTTACCGTTCCGGCAAAAGGTTTTTACAGGGAAACCCCTTATGTAAAGCCCGCGAATGAAACGAACGGCGCAAGCTGGCAATCTCCCGCAAGCGGTGAGCTGATGATTTTTAATGACAAAATTGCCATGAACTGGGATGAAGCGGAAGACGTCGGTATGGTCATGACGAAGAGTAAGAACAGCGCTTCCCCGACGGACTACGGCTATTACAGCGAATGGTGGTTTGCCTACGGTTGGTCAGTCGGCGGCGACTGCGTGCAGGATATCAGCGGAAACGGCGATTGGAAATATACGCTTCCCGATGCAACCGCCAACTATATCGTGCAACAAGGAACGTATACGGGCGCTTATTCGGGCAAAGTTTATCAGAAGGGAGAGACGCTCTCTTTCCTCGATAAGCTCGACGTAAGCAAGGGCGACGCGATAGTCGCGAACGACGATAATACCTTTACCGTGAACGGGAATAACGTTCAAATCCGCGCGGACGTGGCACAAAAGGCGGCGTCGGGCGAGCTCGCCGAATTGCCTTCTACCAAGGAAGCGTTTTCGAGATTTGTTATGCTTGCAGGGACGGACGGGTTGAACGTGTGCCCCAAGCCTTCAGATATATCCAGCGCCACAAACTTCTTTTGCAGCGGGCGTCTTGCCTTCTGCGTGGAGTACATGAAGTATATTTCGGATATCGTCAAGTCGATGAATCAGCGGAACAACGATTGGAGCGTCGCCCCGCTTCCCGTATATAAGAGATATAACACGGACGGGACAGTAGCCGTGCAGGGCAAGTCGGCGGCGCATTCGCTAGGCTATGGCGTTGCGATAAACAAAAACAGTAAGATGAAGGACAAAGCGTGGAAGTTCGTGAAATGGGTCGCGGACGAGGGACAAACGTTATTGGCGGAAAACGGCTATCTTTCGTCGAATATTGACGATGCGGCGCTGTTTGCCGAAAAAACGGCATATCCCAACGCACCCATTCTTTTGGAGCTGAATTCTCACACGCAACCGGGCGACTGGTGGTATATGCCTGATAGAGACTGGATCAACACTTGGTCGGATCCTTTGAACGGACGGGTGAGAAACGGAACAATGACGATAGAAGCATTTTTTGCAAATTATACGCAGGAAACCAATAAGGCGCTTGCTAATTATAAAAAGTAAGCGATGAAAAGAAAAAAAGATAAGGAGGTTATATGAGAAAGTTTTTGCAAGTTGCAGGGCTTGCCGTTGCGGGGGTCATGTGTGCGTGCCTTATCGCTGGGTGCGACGGCGCGGAGACGGGCGTTAAGATGAATTACGCCGACGGAGGAAAGCAAAACACAACCTTGTACGATCGGGAAATGTTTTTTAACAATGCTAACGAAACGTCGATTGCCGACCCGGGCGTGATTTACGTTTCCGAAGAAGAGAGCGAAGAATACGGCGGTTGGTATTATATGTACAGCACGGGAGCTTCCGGAAATCTCGGCGGAGAGCTGTACGCCTTTCAGTGCTACCGTTCCAGAAATCTTTCCGAATGGAGTCTTGCGGGCGGTTATGAGCAGGGGTATTCCCTTAAAGTAACACCGGAAGACTGGATGAGTTTGGACGAGGTAACGCAGTGGGCGCCGGAGGTGATTCGCAATCCGAAGGACGGAAAGTATTATATGTATTACAGCGCGAGCGCGCGACCCGCGACAACGGCGAGCGGGGACGGGGAGAATTTCGACCGTCTGTATCTCGGCATCGCCGTCGGAGACACGCCTCTTTCTTTCCGCGTTCTCGGCGCGGAAAAACCGGTGTTCGATGCCGATAAAAGGCTCGTAACCAACGAACGCCCGCCTATCGACTTTCAAAGGGCGTACGGCTTGACGGACGTATTCTCCGTCATCGATGCCAGCCCCTTTTTGGACGACGACGGCACGCTGTATCTTTACTTCAACAAGCATACTGACCGCAATCCCGAAACCCCGGAGCTTATGGGTACGTGGGGAATTCGGATGCGCGATTTCGTAACGCCCGATTATCAATCGCTCAAAGCAATGACCATGCCCAACGTGGTGAGCGTAAACGGCGGCTTAGTGGAAGGGAAGCCGAAGGTTGTAAGCCTCGGGGATAAGTACAATTTTTCCGAAGGCTCTATTAACGAAGCGCCGTTTATGGTGAAGCATAACGGAAGATATTATTTGACTTATTCGGGTAACGGATACCAAAACCCTGCTTATTCGGTGCACCAAGCCATTTCCGATAAGCCGCTCGGCGATTTCGTAAAGCCCTTGATCACCGAAGGAAATCCCGTTCTTGCGTCGGACGTTCCTTACGTATCGGGCACGGGACACCACTGCGTCGTGAAGGCGGGGGATGAATACGTTATCGTGTATGCACGCATGGCGAACCCCGATCGGTACGGTCTCGGATGGACGCGTATCGTCGGCATCGACAATTTAGTGTTTACGAAGAACAACAAGGGAGAAGAAATACTCACCTCAAACGGTCCCAGCTATTCGCTTCAACCTCTTCCCGAAGCGATCAGCGGCTATCATAACTACGCCAAAGACGCCGCCGTTACCGTATCGGGCGGCGAAGGCGGAAAGTATTTGAATGACGGGGTCGTACCCTATTATAACTTCTCCGCCGATTGGTATTGGAAAGGTGCAATGGGTGCAAGCGTAACGTTCGAATGGGCGAAGCCCGTACCGTTGAGCGCGGTCATGATTTACAATACCAAAGAATATGATTACGCGTTTAAGAACATTAAAAGCATCCGCTTGTATTTTGCCCAAAAGCCGGATTGGGCAAGCAAAGAATACACGTACGGGGAAATTCAAAATATTGCCTTCCCCGAAGAGGTTGTATATGAAACCGCGATCATGTGGGGTTCCGCCTGCGTCGCGCAGTTCGAAAGCGTAAAGGTGAACAAAATCGTAATCACGCTCGGCGAAAAATACGAAGAGTTTGATGCCATGGGGGACCCTTCCCCCGAAATCCGCATTCCCGAGATCGTGTGCCTCGGAAAGGAGTGTTGATATGAAAATGAGAAAATGGCTGCCGCTCGTGCTTGCCGCAGGCTTTGCAACGCTTTCCCTGGCGGGGTGCGGCGGATCGGAACAGGAAAATTTAAGCGAAGTAGAAAACAATCCGCAATTCAATTATCGTTTGGGCTACGACGTTACCGCTTTGGGCGAGCCGGACGAGAACGTCGTCGTGGACGGCGTGCTGGACGATGAGGTATGGCAGGATAAAGCATTTTACTCCTCGGGCTTTAACGAGGATACTACGGGGGATCAATACGCACACTACCGTATGACGGCGTTCCCCACGGAAAAGGGCGTATGGATCGGCGCGGAGGCGAAGGATACCAATATCCGCCGCTATAACGATTACGGTTCGTTTGCTCCCGAGCGCAATACGGGGTGGGAGTTATACTTCTTCTGTTTGCCGCACGGAGCCGATCAGAACAAAACGCAACCCGTATCCATCCGCCAGTGTTTCCATGTGGACGTGAACGGGAACGTCCTGTCCACTACGAGCATGAGCGCGCTTGCCGCCGTGCATCTCGACGGAGAGCCGAACAGCGGCGAAACGGTGGGCGCGTCTTTCGAGATGTTTATCCCTTATTCGGCGCTCAGAATCGACACGACGGAAGGGACGCCCGAATACTTCAATATCCTGCCGATATACAGAGCGTTCCTGCCGGGGACTACCACAATTTCGCGCACCAATCTTTGGCCCTTCCCGTGGATTTATACGCCCGCGTTTTACCGCTTCGACACCGACGGTTACACGAGCGAGGACGCGCCCGACGCGACCGTAGGGGATGCGCCGAGCGGCTTTGCGAAATCCGCGAATTGGGACGTTTCGCGCGAGAGCGAGAAAATCGTGGAAAGCAAGGGCGCCATGTGGCAGTTCATCTTTTTCCGCGATCTGTATGCGGATAAGTTTATCATGAAAGCGACGGTGGAGCTGAAAGGCACGCTTGCAAGCTGCGACATCGAGCCCAGAGCGGGACTGATGGTGATGGACAGCTTACAGAATTATTACTCGTTCATGCTCGACCACAGAAATCTGAAAAACGGAAAGATTGAAAACGCGCTGACCTTCACGACCAGAACCTACCGCGTGTCGGGAACGTCTCCGGATCCGAACAAATCCGAGGTCTCGCCGATTCCGATTTCCGCGCCGATGCAAAAGGTGAAGTTGGCGCTCGTCAAGAACGGCGCAACGCTCTCCTACTATGTGAACGGACAGAAGGCGTTCGAAACGACGCAGAATGATTTTATGTACAACGTATATGCGGGCTTCTATGTAGATAAAGCAAACGCTGTGTTCAGCGATTATGCCGCTTCGGCGTATTCTTCCGAAGTAGAGCTTCTTCAACTTGCAAACGAGTACGGGATTACGATTCAATGATAAAATTCGATGAGGAGGGAATTTTATGAAACGCATCAAACAATGGAAAATTTATTTGGTTACCGTTCTTACCGTCGTCCTTGCATGCTGCTTTTTGGCGGCGTGCGGCGGCAGTTGGAAGATCGCGCTGAATAAAAACGAACTTACCCTCGAAGCCGGGAAAAGCGAAACGCTGATCGCCGAGTGCGCCGCGGAAGGCGTAGCGTTTTCCTGGTCGTCCGATAACGTCGCCGTCGCTACGGTAAGCGGAGAGGGCGAGGTCGTCGCGGTTGCCGCAGGTACATGTACCGTAACCGTAACCGCCGCGAAAGGCGGCGAGGAAAAGACGGCGACCTGCTCGGTGACGGTTTCTCCTGCGCCGACAGCCGCCTTTAAGGTGGAAACATACGTGCAAAAGGACGACCTTTCCTTTGAAAAGGAAGGCGAAACGGAAAAGAACGCGGCAATCGGCGCGACCGTTTCGGAATCGCCCGCCGCGCGCGAAGGGTTTATCGTCGACAAAGAAAACAGCGTGCTTTCGGCAATCGTTGCCGCAGACGGCACGACCACGCTGAAAATTTATTACGCGCTTCCCTATAAGAACCTGTACCTTGTCCGCGAAGACGGCTACGCTTCTTTCTATCGCGTTTACGAGGAGAAGGAGATGATCGTAAACGAGCAGGGCGCGGAGGCGAATATTTCCGAGGAGTTTGCACCCACCGAGAACGCGGAGGGCAAATATTACTTCTGGAACGTCGGCGGGGTTACGTCGAGAGGAAGTTTTACCAAGGAAGAGCTACTTGCGATGAAGGATGAATCGCTCATTCGCGAAGACGTTTCTTCCGACGCCGTATTCAATACGGTAAAACCCAACGCCAACTTTATCGCCAAGGACGGCGGCTTCCAAACGGAAGCAACCACAAAATGGGGAGAAAGCGCATCGTATTTGTACTACACCGGATCGTCCGATACCCTTTACGCGAAAGTGCAAGTCGATAACTTAAGAGATAGCGGTGACATGGACATCAGCGCGGGCTTCACGCTGGCGGACGCGCGCAACCATTCCAAGAACGTGCAGTTCTATTTCAGCGGTTCCTCTAAGGGTGGATGGCTGGCACAAAATAACTCTTATCATTGGGAGGATAACGATTCGGTGCGCTGGGTCGTAGAAAACGCGGCGGAAGTGCCTACCGATGCTCAGAGCAACGTCTTTGAAATTATCGTGCTCAACGGGAACGTTGCGGTTTACAGCAATGCAAAGCTGATGTATGTCCTTCCCGTGGTAGAGCTTACGGGCGCGGGCAACGAGCCGGGTGTACTTGCGGAAACGACGGTATTCGATTTGGGTATCGCGCAGTGGAGATTTAATCACACCGCCAAATTTACTTCGCAAGCGTTTGCTTACGGAGACGCCGCGAAGACGCAGATCGAAGCGCGCCTTCCGAAGCTTTCGCTCAACAAAGATACTCTCACGCCGGTCTTCGGGGACGACCCGATAACGCTAACCGCAAACTGGGATAGCCTCCTCGTTAAGCTCGATGCATCCGAAATTGTTTGGGACAGTAGTAACAAAGCGGTTGCTACCGTCGAAAACGGCACGGTTACCCTCCTTGCGGCGGGCGAGACGGAAATCACGGCAAACTATCAGTTCCTTGGCGTAACGCTTTCTGCGAAATGCGCTATCACTGTAGAAGAGCCCGCTGACGTAACGCTTACTTTGAGTCAAACAAAAATTACGGCGGCTAACGAGAAGGCGGATCACGTAACGCTTACCGCAAGCTGGGATGCGGACGAAACGCTCGATACTTCCGCAATCGAATGGGAGAGCGAAGACCATACGGTGGCAACTGTTGAAAACGGAGAAATAACCTTTACGGGAATCGGAAGTACGACAGTTACGGCGCGTTGCGCGTACAAGGGAAGAACGGTTCGGGCTACGTGCTCCGTCACGGTAACGGGAACGTATCTCTTCAATGGCGAAAGCGCGAAGGCTACGTATAATGACGACGGCACGATTGACTTTTCGACGGGCGGCGGCTGGCAGCCTAACTATGCCTATGCCAAGGGGCAGGGAACTGCGTTCTACATCTCTACGGAAATCACGGCGATTGGCGCGGAGGATAAAGACATCAGCGCAGGCTTTACCGTAAAGGGAAAGAACGGCGACAGTTTCCAGCTTTATCTGTGTTACGGCGGTAACAAATGGATCTCAATGAATTTCCTTCATAGATGGGAAGATGGTAATAAGGCAGTAGAAGAGACGATAAAGTGGTTGTTCGAGTTAAACCAAAAAATCGAGGTTACGCCCGAAAAAGCCGCAAAAATGGGGCTTGCTTATCAAGACGGCGTGTTCTATCTGTTCATTCAAAACGAACTTGTGTACGCTTTCCCCGAAAGCGCGTTGACGTATCGCATAAATTCCGAAGATAAAATAGTGGAATCGGCGGAGGGCGGCTGGGCGGTCGGCATCGCTTCCTGGAACAACCATAAGCCGCGTTTCACAAACAGCTACGTGACCTTTGACAGCGAAGCGGTGCAGGCTCAAATCGAAGCGAACGCGCCTAAACTTTCGCTCAATAAAACTTCTTTCACGGCAATCAAGAGTGATGCGCCGAGCAATCTTACCGCAAGCTGGGATAGCGTTTACTTCAATCTCGTGGAGTCCGAAATCGTTTGGAATAGCAGTAACGAAGCGGTTGCCACCGTCGAAAACGGCACGGTTACCTTCCTTGCGGCGGGCGAGGCGGAAATCACGGCGACCTATCAATTCTTCGGCGTAACGCTTACCGCGAAGTGCGCGATCACCGTAGAAGAGCCCGCTAATGTAACGCTCACTTTGAACACAGCGGACACTACGGACGTTAAGCAAATTACGGCGGCAAACGAAAAGGCAGATCACGTAACGCTCACTGCAAGCTGGGACGCGGACGAAACGCTCGATACTTCCGCGATCGAATGGAGTAGCGAAGATCCCACGGTGGCAACTGTTGAAGACGGCGTAGTAACCTTTACGGGGATCGGCAGTACGACCGTTACGGCAAGGTATTCGTACAAGGGAAAACCTGTTCTGGCAAGGTGCACCGTTACGGTAACGGGAACGTATCTCTTCAATGGCGATTCGTCGAAGGCTACGTATAACGACGACGGCACGATCGACTTTAAGACGGGCGACGAACACGGGGGACGCTATGCCTATGCCAAGGGGCAGGGGAACGCGTTCTACGTTTCTACGGATATCACGTCGCTCAACGGGGAGGATAAAGACGTCAGCGCGGGCTTTACCTTAAAGGGAAAGAACGGCGACAGCGTTCAGCTTTATTTGTCTTACGGCGGCAATCAATGGCTCGTCATGTGTTTCAATTACGGCTGGGATAACGTAAAATGGCTGCCTGATTCCGATAACGGATTTAACAAAGGCATCGAGGTTACGAATGATAAAGCCGCAAAAATGGGGCTTGCTTATCGGGAAGGCGTTTTCTACGTGTTCCTTCAAGACAAACTTGCGTACACCTTCCCCGAAAGCATGTTGACCAACGGTTCTTCGGTCAAGGTGGAACCGTCGGAGGACGGCTGGACGGTCGGCGTCGCTTGCTTCGAGGCGAAGAATAAGAATCGCGAGCTGCGTTTCTCAAACAGCTACGTTACCTTCGACGGCGAAGCGGTGCAGACGAAGATCGCAGAGTACTCGCCCAAGCTTGCTTTGAATCAAGCGACGGTTTCCGTAGCGGAGGGCGCGGCAGAGCAGACGCTTACCGCAATGTTGAAGCTGACGGACGGCGCAGCGGATAACGATATTTATTCGAAGAAAATCATGACGGTGCAGTGGGAAAGCAGTAACGAGGCGGTCGTAACGGTCGCAAACGGAGTACTCACCTTCGTAGGCGCGGGCACGGCAACCGTTACGGCAAAATACACTCTGCCCGGTTACGGCGAGATCAGCGCAACCTGCGCCGTTTCGGTTACGGCAACGGCGGACCTTCCGACACTTTCGCTCGACCAAAGCTCCTTAACGAAAACCGAGGGTGACGAGGAGGAAACGCTTACCGCAAGTTGGAATAAAGTAGGCGAAACGCTCGTGGAGTCTGACATTGTTTGGAAAAGCAGTAACGAAGCGGTTGCCACCGTCGAAAACGGCAAGGTTACTTTCCTTGCGGAGGGCACGGCGGAAATTACGGCAAGCTATCAATACCTCGGCGTAACGCTTTCTGCGAAGTGCACAGTCACCGTGGAAAAGTTCACTGCCGCAACGCTTATCTTGAACACAACGGACACTACGGACGTTAAGGTAATAACGGCGGCAAACGAGAAGGCAGATCATGTAACGCTTATAGCAAGCTGGGACGCGGAGGACGAAACGCTCGGCACAATCGAATGGGAGAGCGGAGATCCGTCGGTTGCTACTGTTGAGAACGGCGAAGTAACCTTTACGGGGATCGGCAGTACAACCGTAACGGCAAAGTGTTCGTACAAGGGAAGAACGATTCGGGCTACTTGCACCGTTACGGTAACGGGAACGTATCTTTTCAACGGTGAACATTCGTCGAAGGCTACGTATAACGACGACGGCACGATCGACTTTAAGACGGGCACAGACAACGATGCGTGGCACTATGCTTATGCAAAGGGACAGGGAAACACGTTTTACGTTTCTACGGAAATCACGACTCTCAGCGGGGAGTTGAAAGATCTCAGCGCGGGCTTTACCGTAATTGGGAAAGACGGCAAAAGTTTCCATCTTCATTTGGGTTCTACCAACAATAAATGGCTCGGTATCAGTTTCAATTACATCTGGGGAAATTATAATCAAGGTACATTGAAATGGTTACCTGATTATAATAACGGGTTAAACAAAGGTATTGAGGTTACGAACGAAAAAGCCGCAAGAATGGGGCTTGCTTATCGGGAAGGTGTTTTCTACGTGTTCCTTCAGGGACAGCTGGCGTATAGCTTCTCCGAAAACGATTTGACGAACGGTTCTCAAGACAAGGTGGAACCGGCAGAAGACGGCTGGACGGTCGGCATCGCCAGCTTCGAGAAGAAAGGGACGACACGTAATCTGCATTTTGCAAACAACTACGTTACCTTTGACGGCGAAGCTGTGCAGACGAAGATTGCAGAGTACTCGCCCAAGCTGGCTTTGGATCAGACAACGGTTTCCGTAGCGCAGGGCGCGGCAGAGCAGACGCTTACCGCAACGTTGAAGCTGACGGACGGCACAACGGACAATGATATTTATCAGAAGAAAATCATATCGGTGGTGTGGGGCAGCAGCGACGATGCGGTCGTAACCGTATCAAACGGCGTGCTCACCTTCGTAGGCGCAGGCACCGCAACCGTTACGGCAAAATACACCCTGCCCGGGTACGGCGAAATCACTGCAACCTGCGCCGTTACGGTAACGGCAGAGGTTTTGTAAAAATCATCTTTACGTGAAATAAGCGCGGCAAAGCGCCGCGCAAGGAATTCAGGAAAACCGCCGCAGACTTTCCTGCGGCGGTTTGACTGAATCTCCTAATCGTTAAGAACCGTTTTATCGCTTTTTCTGCGGTACTCTTGCGGTGTATAACGGTATCGTTTTTTGAATGCGTTGGTAAACGCAAGGGGTGTCATTCCCACGGCGAGTGCGATTTTGCCGATCTTCATGTTGGTATTCTGCAAAAACGCCATGGCATTGGACATGCGGATGTTCATTAGATACTTGGAAGGATTCACACCCGTTTCTTTGGTAAAGAGTTCCGAAAAATAAGGAAGGTTCATATAGAGGTGTTTGCTTACGTCTTCCACCGTAATGCCTAGGTGATAGTTGGCGGCCATGTAAGCAAGCGCGTTATTGATGAGCACGGAACGGGGCGGGTTAAGCTTATCCTGATTCGTTTCGGAAATAAGAAAAAATAATTGGTACAAGTCGGAAAGAATTTTATAGGCATAATCGGCGCTGTCGGAACGGATATTGCGGAAGATGGCTTCGAACAGTTCGCGGACTTGGGAATTTTCCATTTGCTTGACGGGCAGTTTGGAGCTTAAACCGCAATTCTGAACGATTTGCTGTGCTTTTGTCCCGATAAACGAGACCCAGTAGTATTCGTACGGATCGTCCGCATCGGCATAATATTTGCAGGAAACGCCTGCGGGAAGATAAAACAGCGTATTTTCTCTTAACTTCCATTCGTGCGTATTGATGTTTAGTGTACCTTTCCCGCTCAGGACAAATTGCAGAACATGGTAATTGTTTACGTACGGTCCGAAAGAGTGTTCCGCTTTTTTCTGGAAACCCGCATTGATCGCCATGATATCCGAGCTTTCGCAATAGTTGTTGATGACCGTTATATTGCCGATATTGCCCATAAATGTACCCTCTTTTAAGATAGCACGTTTTGCTGGAAAAGTCAAGACGCATTGGAGATTAAATGATCTTTTTTCATTCAAAAACAAACACTTTT
Organism: uncultured Christensenellaceae bacterium; assembly: GCA_910586985.1. Taxonomy (GTDB): domain Bacteria; phylum Bacillota; class Clostridia; order Christensenellales; family Borkfalkiaceae; genus Gallimonas. Next base: position 16,538 of record CAJUKK010000011.1, read on the forward strand.
TATTTGCAGGGCAAAAACGTAAGCTACGTATTCCGCAAGGATGAATACGGATTTTTGAATCATCTCTATTTCGGGAAAAAGGTGGCGTGCGGGGAAGACCTTTCCTTTGTTTATCGTCCGTGCGACAGGGGATTTTCTCCCAATTTCGACGGCGCGGAAAACCGTTCGTTCAGCCTCGATACCATGCCGAACGAATATCCCGTTGCGGGGCTCGGCGATTACCGCCGCCCTGCCGTTATGGTGCGGACAAGAGACGGCGCGCGCCAAACGGATTTTCGGTACATAGATCATTCCGTGGAAACGGACGCGGGAGCAAAGGGGCTTCCGCACGTGCGCGGGGGCGAGACTCTTTTCGTGCGACTCCGTGACGATCGGTACGCGCTGACGCTGGAATTATATTATACCGTATGGGACGATTCCGACGCCGTTGTGCGACGCGCGGCGCTCAGAAACGACGGAACAGATTCGGTGCACGTTCTGAATTTATGCTCGTTCAGCATCGATTTACCCGACGCAGACTATCAATCACTTCGCCTGTTCGGCAGACCGTGCTCCGAACGCGCGCCTGTTTGGCAGGATTGCGCCCCCGGTATCTGCGAGCTTTCTTCGGGACAGAGGGGCTCTTCTTCCCACTACCTCAATCCTTTTTTGGCGCTCAAACGCAAAAATACCGACGAAACGCATGGAGAGGTCTACGGCTTTCAGCTTGTATATAGCGGTTCGTTCAGCCTTTCGGCGGAATATACGCAGTACGGCGGCTTGCGCGTTCGCGGCGGGATAGACCCTCTCGGTTTCGATTGGCTTTTGCAAAGCGGGGAAAAGTTCGAAACGCCCGAAAGCGTTCTCGTGTATTCCGACGGCGGACTCGGCGGAATGTCGCACTGTTTTCATTCCCTCTGCCGCAAGCATTTGATGAATCCCGATTTTGCCTTTCGCAAAAGACCCGTCCTCGTCAACAGTTGGGAAGCGGTATATTTTGATTTCGACGAAAAGAAGCTCTTTCATCTTATCGAACTTGCCGCGAACGCGGGCATGGATATGTTCGTGCTCGACGACGGTTGGTTTACTTGCAGAAACGACGATAACGGCGGGCTGGGAGACTGGGAAGAGGACCTTTCCAAGCTGCCGTGCGGCTTGAAGGGGATTTCCGATAAATGCCGCTCTCTCAATATGTTGTTCGGGCTGTGGTTCGAGCCGGAAATGGTGAGCGAAAACAGCAAGCTGTTTCGGGTGCATCCCGAATGGTGCCTGAAAAATCCCGAGCGCGGCTTTGTGCGCGGGCGAAATCAGATTGTGCTCGATTTTTGCAATCCGCAGGTCGTCGACTACGTTTACGGCAAGATGGAAGATATCATTGCAAAAAACGGGATTTCTTATGTGAAATGGGATATGAACCGTTATCTTGCCGATCTGTATTCGCCCTATTTACCGCCCGAACGCCAATCGGAGGTACAGCACCGTTACGTATTGGGCGTATACCAGCTCGCTTCCCGTTTGAATCGGAGATTTCCCGATTTGCTCATGGAAGGTTGCAGCGGCGGAGGAGGAAGGTTCGACGCGGGTATGCTGAACTATTTCCCCCAGATATGGACCAGCGACAACACCGACGCTTTCGCCCGTGCGAAGATTCAATACGGTACGTCGCTTTGTTATCCGCCGAGCGCGATGACTGCCCACGTTTCGGTGTGCCCCAATCATCAGACGGGGCGCACGAGCGGGTTGGATGCCAGATATGCCGTTGCATCCTCCTGTATTTTCGGTTACGAATTGGATTTAACAAAGCTATCTCAAAGCGAGCTCGCTCAAATCAAAGAACAAATTACCGCATACAAAAGGGATGCGGACTTTGTCATGAACGGCGATTTTTATCGGCTCTCCGAGGGAGACGTTTATGCCTTTGCACAGGTTTCGTGCGATAAGTCGCGCGCGTACGTTACGGGAATAACGGGGTTGAAACAAGCGAACGATAAATTCCGTTTCTTAAAAATATACGGTTTGGACTGCGAGAAAAAGTATCGCGTGCGGGAAACGGGACAGACGATGAGCGGAAGAGTTTTGGAAAATATCGGATTACCTTTACCGCAGGCGGAAGGGGATTTCTGCCCTGTTTGTTACCATCTCGACGGGCAACCGACATCTGATGAATCAACATAAAAAACGTATGATATCAGGAAAAAATCTATGGTTTCGTTTGCGGCGTTATGATATAATATAGCGAAAGCCGCGCGCGGAGGAGAAAAAATATGAAATTATCGACGGAAACATACCCGCTTGATTTACAGCTCGGATATCGGGGCGCGGTGAAGGCGCTAAAAGAAATCGGGTTCGACTGCTACGATTTGTCCATTTTCGACCTCGGAAACGAGGGGAGCCTTTTCGGGGAAGCCGATTGGCGGGAAAAGGCGCTTGCGCTCCGCAAATACGCCGATAGCTTGGGCATGGAATGCAACCAGAGCCACGGACCATATCCCTGCTATAAACCGAATGACAAAAAATGGAACGCAGAAATTTTCGATTGGTGCGTACGGGCATTGGAAATCACCTCGCTCGTCGGGGGAAAGATTTGCGTTTTACATCCCTATCATACCTGGACGCCGAAAGAGAACGCCGAAAGAATTTATTTGCCGCTTTTGCCGTATTGTAAAAAATTCGGCGTAAAAATTGCGGTGGAAAACATGTGGTCGCGGGACGGTAGCGGCGTTGCCATTCCCGCGGCTTGCAATACTGCGGAAGATTTTCTCGCGCATATGGCGCTTTTGGATCCCGAATACTTCTGCGCCTGTGTCGATATCGGACATGCGGAAATGGTGGGAAAAACGGTGAGTGCGGCGCAGCTGATCCTTACCCTCGGCGACCGTCTCGGCGCGCTTCACGTGCATGACAACGATTTGAAGGACGATTTGCATACCGCTCCCTACTGCGGGAAGATAGACTGGGAGTCCATCTTCGCGGCGCTGCGCCGTATTGGCTACGGCGGGGAATTTACGTTCGAGGCAGACGGCTTCGTCAATGCGTTTCCCGAAGCACTTCGTTTAGACGCTACTGCATTTTTATACCGTACGGGCAAGTACATGGTCGGGCGGATTCAATCGGCGGACTGAGCAGACGGGTGGGGTGCGATATGGGAAAAGAACGGACGGAAAAAGATCAGAATCTCATCATTGTCTTATGCTGGCTGGTTTATACGGCGGCGTATCTCGGCAGATACGGTTACAGCGCCAATATTCCGCAAATCGAAGCGCAGTTCGGCGTGGGGCACTCCGCCACGGGACTCGTGGGTATGTGCTTTTTCGTGGCGTACGGCGCCGGTCAGGTGGTGAACGGGATATTCTGCAAAAAGTACCCAAAGCGCGTCGTTTTAAGCGGCGTTCTCGTAGTATCGGCAATTTTGAATTTGGTCGTATGGTTGGGCGTCGGGTTTGCGGCTTATAAATATCTCTGGCTCGTAAACGGTTTGGCGCAGTCGGTTTTATACTCCTCTTTGATGGTCGTCATCGGAGATTTTGTTTTGCAAAAAAACTATAAAAAAGCGGTGTTCGCCATGGGAACGACGGTGGGCGTGGGAACGCTCCTTGCCTACGGCATGAGTTTTTTGCTGGTAAAAATCGGCGGATACCGTCATATCTTTCTCGTTGCGTTCGCCGTGATGGCAGCGGTTGCGCTCGTTTGGTTTTTCGGGTACGGAAGGGTAACGAAAAGGCTGGAATCGGTGCGCGCGGAAATTGCCGCTTCGGCGGAAGAGGAAAAAGAGCCGAGCGCTGGGCGCGGCGGAAAGGTTACGGGCGGACTTGTCGCAGTCATTGCTCTGTTCGCCGTGTTTGCCGTCATCAACAATCTGATTAAAGACGGACTTCTTTCTTGGGTGCCGTCCATTATGATAGAATCTTTTTCCCTGCCCAACGATATTTCCACGTTACTCACCGTTGCCCTGCCCGCCGTCGGCATTTTCGGTACGGCGCTCATGCTGTGGCTGAACAAGCTCTGCAAAAATAATTACTATCTGAGCGCGGGGATTCTGTTTCTTCTTACGGCAGCGCTCTGTTTTACCGTGCCGTATCTTTCGGCGCAACAATCCCTCTGGGTACTTGCCATCGTATGCCTTGCCGTCGTCAACTGTTTTATGACGGGCATTAATAACCTCATCATCACCGTAGTTCCGCTTTCGATGCGCGGTAGGATTTCGGCGGGGCTGCTTGCGGGTTTATTTGACGGATTCTGTTACGTCGGTAGCGCAATCAGTACGTACGGCATCGGCGCAATTGCCGAAAGCACGGGATGGAACACTGTGTTCTATCTCTTTGCGGCGTGCGCCTGCGTGCCCGTTTTGGTTGCCGCCGTCGTGTTGCCGCTCTCTCTTGCAAGGCGGAATAAGAAAGCGAAAAAAGGTCAACCGCAGGCGACAAGCGAAGAAAACGGCGAAGAAAATAAGCGAAATAACGATTGAAGGAGATGTTATGAAGATTTTGTTTTTCGGCGACAGTATCACCGATATGTGCAGAAACAGGGATGAGAATGCGGATGAAATCTTTACTTACGGCAACGGATATCCCATGTTGGTCGCCTCGGCGCTCTATCGCAAAAATCCGTTAAAATATCAAGTTGTCAACCGCGGAATCGGCGGGGATCGCGTGGCGGATTTAAATGCGAGGGTAAGGTGCGACGTTTGGAGACAGAATCCGGACGTGTTGACCGTTCTTGTCGGAATCAATAACGTTTGGGACGAGTTTAACGATCAGGACGGGCAAGAACCGGATAGATTTCGGAAAATATATTCTATGATGATAGAAGATACCCTAAAACGTTTTCCGAATCTGAAAATTATTTTGGTTGAGCCGTTTGTGTTAAAGGGAAAAAATACGGAAGCGCAATTCGAACGCGTGCAACAACTCTGTAATAAATACGCCGAAATTGTGCAGGAATTGGCAGAGCAATATCATATTTACTTTTTGCCGTTACAGGATAAGTTCAATCGGGCGGCGCAACAATTCGGCGCGGAAAAGTTTCTCTTTGACGGAATGCATCCCATGGTTGCGGGAGCTACTTTAATTGCCGATTCATGGTTGGAGCTGTTCGAGAAAAGTATTTTGAGCGGCATGGAGAGTTTTTCATGAAAAGAGACGAAATCCATATCCGCGATCCGTTCGTTTTTGCGGAAAACGGGAAATATTATCTATTGGGGACGACGGGCGGTGACCCTTGGGAGCGCGGCAGCGATTTGGTTTTGTACGTTTCCGAGGATTTGGAGCAGTTTGAAAAGAAATGCGTTTTGGTCACGGACGACTCGCTTTCGTCCTATCAAAATATCTGGGCTCCCGAATTGCACAAATATCGCGATAAATATTATTTGATCGTATCCGCGTATCGTGCGGATTTGGGAAGGGGGAGTATTATTCTCGTTTCGGATGCTCTCGATGAAAATTTCAAAAGGTTGACGGGCGAATATATTACGCCGAAAGGTTGGGGGTGTCTGGACGCGACGCTGTTCGTCTATCGCAATAAACCTTATCTGTGTTTTTCTAACGAGTGGACGACGCCCGTTTCTCATGACGGCGACGGCAGTCTTTTTATCGCGGAAATGAAAGAGGATTTGACCGCATTGATAGGACAGCCGCAGAAAATTATCAGCGGAAAGCAAAGCGGAATTGCCGTTGAAATCGGCGAAGGACAAATAAAGGGATACGTTGCGGAAGGTCCGTGGCTTTACGGAGAAAACGGAAAAATTGTTTTACTGTGGTCTACGATCGGTAAGAACGGATATATGGTCGTTCGCAGTATAAGTGCAAACGGCGTTTTCGGAGAATATATATTTGATAAAATTTTATTTGACCGTGACGGCGGGCACTGTATGTGTTTTACCGATTTTAAGGGTGAAAGAGTTCTTGCTCTGCACCAACCGAATGTTTCGCCGGAGGAGCGGATGCGGTTGTTTTCTTTGCGGGAACTCGGTTGAAGGGCATCAAGGAGTAAGTTATGAAACTGAAATTTTCGGAGAACGCGCGGGGCTTGTCGCAGCCGGATCCGTATATCATCAAGGCTCACGACGGGAATTATTATATTTACGCGACAGGAGTAGACGGTGTACATGTTTACCGTTCTTCCGCGCTCGACGGAGTTTGGGAACACCTCGGAACAGGGCTGCAAGAAGAAGATTGCCACGAATTTTGGGCACCGTGCGTCGTGTACGAAAAAGGGCGTTACTATATGTATTACTCCTCTTGCCGCAAGGATTGCGACGATATGCACGAGCAAGCAATTAAAGTGGCGGTTTCCGAGCGTCCCGACGGCGGATTCGTTTATCAAAAGACCATGTTAAAGCCTTTTTCCATCGACGCGCACGTGGTAAAGAACGGCGGGGAATATTTCATCTTTTATTCGACAAACGATTATGAAGCCGCCCGCGCGGGAACGTATATCGTCGTCGATAAAATGATTGATATGTTTACAGCGGAAGGGAATCCCGTTGCCGTGGTGCGCCCAACGCTCGACGAGGAAATATTTATGCGCGATCGTTTCCGTAAAGGGCAGAATTGGCACACGATCGAGGGCGCGTTTTATTTCCGCAAAGGCGACGACCACTACGTGATGTATTCGGGGAACTGTTACCAAAACGAATCCTATTTTATCGGATACGCACACGCGCAGGGCAGAGAGAACGATTTAACGAAATTGCATTTCCGAAAACATCCGAACGATCATACCTATGCGCCGCTCTTGTGTAAAAACAGCGAGGAGGCGGGCACGGGACACAACAGCGTGTTGGCGGAAAACGGGAACTATTATATCGTGTACCATGCGCGCGATCTCGACGCGGACGAAAATAAAGAAACGCGCACGGCGCGGTATCGTTTATTGACTGCATGCGGTCACGAATTAAAATTGATTTAAATAAGGAGATGATTCTATATGGCGACGATACGGCTTTGTGCGTTTTCGGACGAGGCGGCAGACAGTATAGACGGTCAGATAGCCTCTTTGAAAAGAAATGAAATAAGTTTAACGGAGTTGAGAAGCGTAGACAAAAAAAACGTTTCGCTTTTTACTGAAGCAGAGGCGGCGGAGTATGCGCGCAAATTGAATGGCGAAGGGATTACCGTTTGGTCGGTCGGCTCGCCGCTCGGCAAAACGGATATTTCCATCGGGGAAAAAGAATGGACGGAATCGGTAAAACGCATTTGCGGCATTGCCAATGCGCTCGGGACGGAACGGGTGCGAGCGTTCAGCTTTTTTCATGCGTACGGTCAAGGCGGGCGCGTGATCGAGCGCATGAACCGCGCGGCGGAAATCGCAAAGACTTTCGGCGTTACGCTCTGCCACGAGAATGAGAAGGACGTCTACGGCGACGTCTACGACCGTGTCTTAGAGCTGATGGAAACGCTCGACGGTTGGAAGTTTATTTACGATCCCGCCAACTTTATTCAAGTTGGCGAGCGGGCGGAGCGGACGCTTCCGCTTGCAAAGAGTTGCGAATACTTCCATATTAAAGACGTGATCGTAAAGACGGGCGAACTCGTGCCCGCGGGCGAGGGCGACGGGGAGATCGGAAAGCTTCTGCAATCGATCGATCGGGATATCGTGCTCACGGTTGAGCCGCACCTTGCGACGTTCTCGTCCTACGCACAGATCGACGGCAGCGAGATGAAGCTCAAATACCGCTTTGAAAGCAATGCGCAGGCATTCGACGCGGCGGTATCCGCGCTTAAAAAATTGCTCGATAAAGGCGGTTATCGCCCTTTGAAAGGAGGATATGTAAGATGAAGGCAGGAATCAATCTTTTTTCGCTTCGTACGCTTTTGCAGAGCGAGGAGGATTTCTTCACCACATTGCGCACGCTTGCGGAGATGGGGTATTCGTACGTTCAGATTTCGGGCATGCCCTGGGATGCCGATCTGTTCGCAAGGGGCAGCAAGGAATACGGGTTGCCCGTGTATCTCACGCATGCGCCCATGGACAGGATCATAAACGATACCGACGCGCTCATGAAGGAGCACGAGAAATTCGGTTGCAAAAATATCGGGCTGGGCATGATGTCCGTCGGGACGGTCGCAGACGAGGACGCATGTAAAGCGTGTATCGGGCAGCTGAACGCCGCGGCGGAGAGAATGCAGGCGCGGGGCTTCCGCTTTTTCTACCATCACCATCATTTTGAGTTTTATCAGTATCACGGGGAGACGGTGTTCAAGTACATGCTGAAAAACGCGCCCGCGATCTCTTTTACTGCCGACAAGTATTGGATGCAATACGGCGGGGTAGACCCTGCGGCGTTTTTCGGTAAGCTGAACGGGCGGACGCAGTGCGTGCATTTAAAGGATTATCGCATCGATCGCGAAAGAGGCGAGGATTCCGTTTGGCTAAAGCCTGCGTTCGCGCCCGTGGGGAGCGGAACGCTCGATTTTAAGAAAATCGTCGCAGCGGCGAAACAGGCGGGTGCGGAGTATTTCTTTGTGGAACAGGACGATGCGTGCGACTATCCCGACCCGCTCGGCGAAGCAAAAAAGAGTATCGATTACATTAAGGAGAATTTATAAATATGGAAAAGATCAAATTCGGCATTATCGGCGTAGGAAATATGGGCTTGGGACATTTGAAGTCCTTTTACGAAGAGAAGGTGAAAAACGGCGTTGTGACCGCGATCGCGGATATCAACGAAAAAAAGCTTTCGGCTGCAAAGAGCGCGTGCCCTATGAATTACAAGTGTTATTCGTCGGGCAACGAGCTGATTGACAATGCGGACGTGGACGCGGTGATTATCGCTGTGCCGCATTACGGTCATCCCGAGCTGAGTATCCGCGCGCTGAAAAAAGGGATTAACGTGATTTGCGAAAAGCCCGCGGGCGTGTACACGAAACAGGTGAAGGAGATGAACGTCGTTGCCGAAAAGAGCGATAAACTCTTTACCATGATGTACAACCAGCGCACCAATCCGCTGTATATCAAAATGCACGACTTGGTGCATAGCGGAGAAATCGGGGAGATCCGCCGCGTGAATTGGATCATTACGAATTGGTTTCGCACGCAGTTTTATTACGATTCGGGCTCTTGGCGCGCGACGTGGGCGGGCGAGGGCGGTGGCGTGCTCATGAACCAGTGCCCGCACCAGCTCGATTTGTTGCAGTGGATCTGCGGCATGATGCCCGTTAAAATGCGCGCGTTCTGCCATTTCGGGAAGTGGCACGATATCGAGGTAGAGGACGACGTTACGGCATATATGGAATTTCCGAACGGAGCGACGGGTTCGTTTGTAACCTGTACGGCAGACACGCCGGGCACGAACCGTTTTGAAATCATAGGAAGTAAAGGAAAAATTGTCTGCGAAAAGGACGAACTTACCGTAAGCAGAACGGGAGTCGACGTAAACGAATTTTTAAAAAAGGCAATGGGAGGATTCGACGAGCCGAAGTGCGAAACGGAAGTGATCAAGCAGAGCGGCAACAACCCGCAGCACGTTGGAATACTCAATAACTTCGCCAATGCTGTTTTGGGGTTAGAACCGTTTTATGTAGACGGTAAAGAGGGTTTGAAGTGCGTGGAGCTCATCGATTCCATGTTGCTCTCCACATGGCTCGATAAAACGGTAACTCTTCCCGTAGACGACGAATTATATTGGGAAGAGCTTCAAAAGCACATCGCTACTTCAAAAATCAAATCGGGCGAAGATATTTTGATCGACAATTCCATGTCGTTCGGCGGAACAAAGTAATGGAAGAATTTTTCGGGAACAAGTTATTGCTTGGCGGTGCGAGCGCGGAAAAGATATACGCAGAGGTAAAGGATCTGCCGATCATCGACTATCACTGTCATTTGGACGAGGACAAGATTGCCTCGAATGCAGAGTTTGAAAATATCGGGGAGCTGTGGCTTGCGGGCGATCACTATAAATGGCGGGCGATGCGACTTTGCGGCGTGGACGAGGAGTATATTACGGGGAGCGCGAGCTTTCACGATAAGTTTATAAAATATGCGGAAATTTTGCCGCAGCTTGTCGGCAATCCGCTGTACTATTGGACGCACCTCGAATTGAAGCAAATTTTCGGGATAGGCGAGCCTTTAAACGCGGCGAGCGCAGAGCGGATTTGGGAGCAGGCGAACGATAAATTGCAAACGTTGCGCGTGCAGGATTTATTAAAACAGTTCCGCGTGGAATACGTGGCGACGACGGACGATCCGACGAGCGAATTAAAGGAGCACGGGCAATACGGCAACACGCGCGTTGCGCCCACCTTCCGCCCCGATAAGCTGTATTCTTTGGACAGGGAATATTTACGGCAGCTCGGCAAAAGCGCGGGCGTGGAAATCAAAACACTTGACGGTTTGCTTTTAGCAATCACAAAGCGGCTTGACTATTTTGTGTCGAGGGGTTGCAAGATTTCCGATCACGGCTTTGAGAAATTCCCCAAACGCTATGCAAGCAAGGCGGAGGCGGAGAAAATTTTTGTTGACCGCGACGGGGCGGACGAAAAGGGCAAGGACGCGTTTTTTGGCTTTTTGCTCGCATGGCTTGCAAAGGAATACGCCAAGCGCGGTATGCTCATGCAGATCCATTTTTCCGTTGTGCGTAACAACAATGCCGCCATGTACGAAAAGTGCGGCGTAGATAGCGGCTTTGATCTCATCTCCGAGGAGCAGAGCGTAAAAGATTTGATTGCGTTCTTCAATCAAGTCAAGGACGAAGCGCGTCCGCAGACGGTATTATATACGCTCAACGATAATAACCTCTCTACAATTGCGGCGGTAACGGGCGCGTTCCGTAACGTAAGAATGGGCGCGGCGTGGTGGTTTAACGACACAGTGGAGGGCATTAAAAAGAATCTTTCGGTGATTTCGGAGTATTCCGCGCTGGGAACAAATTTCGGAATGCTCACAGACAGTCGTTCTTTTCCCTCCTACGTGCGTTTCGATTTCTTCCGTAGAATTCTCTCGGACTATCTCGGGAATTTTGTGGAAAAGGTTGAATATCCGTTGGGCGCGGCAATTCAGACGGCAAAGAACATTTGCTATTATAACGTGAAAGGAGCACTCGGCTTATGAAAATGACCTTCCGTTGGTATGGCGAGACGGACTGTATTCCGCTTGAATACATTAAGCAGATTCAAGGCATGAGCGGGGTCGTCACCGCGGTGTACGATACGCCCGTGGGCGAGGTATGGGAGCTTGACAAGATACAGAGATTAAAGAGCTTGTGCGACAAAGCGGGCTTGGAAATGGAGGTCATCGAAAGCGTTCCCGTGCACGAGGATATCAAGCTCGGCAAGCCTACGAGGGATAAGCTGATCGCCAACTACGCGCAGACAATTAAAAATCTGGGCAAAGTCGGCGTGAAGTGCATCTGCTATAACTTTATGCCCGTGTTCGATTGGTTTCGCACGAACTTGCACTTTCGGCACGCGGACGGGAGCGAATCGCTCTCGTACAGCGAGGCAGATTTCAACAAGCTCGATAAGCACAACTTGCGCCTGCCCGGTTGGGACGAGAGCTACACAAGCGAAGAATTGAACGGCTTGCTCGCCGAGTACAAGGGCATGACGCACGAAAAGCTGTTTGAGAATTTGATCTATTTTTTAAACGGCATTATGCCTACGTGTGATGAAACGGGGATCAATATGGCAATTCACCCCGACGATCCGCCTTGGGATATCTTCGATTTGCCGCGCATTGTCGGCAAGGAGGAGGATTACGACAGACTGTTCAAAGCCGTTCCCAATCCGCACAACGGCATTACGTTCTGCACGGGAAGTCTCGGCGCAGGGAGATTTAACGATCTGCCCAAGATGGCAAAAAGTTACGCAAAGCGCATTTACTTCGCGCATTTGCGGCAGCTCAAATTTGTGAACGAAACGGACTTTTACGAGAACGGACACCAGACGCAGGAGGGCAACGTCGATATTTACGCAATCGTAAAGGCTCTTGTAAAAGGCGGATTTAACGGTTACGTCCGTCCCGATCACGGCAGAAACATCTGGGGCGAGGCGGGCAAACCCGGTTACGGACTGTACGACAGAGCTTTGGGCGCGGCGTATTTAAGCGGATTGTTCGAGGCGATCGAAAAGGAGGAGGAATAATATGAAATTACCCATTCAAGTAAACGACTTAAAAAATAAAGTGGCGGTTATCACGGGCGCGGGCGGCGTGCTTTGCTCGATGATGGCAAAGGCGCTTGCTTCGGCGGGTGCGAAAGTCGCGCTTTTAGACAGGAGCGACAAGGCGCAGCAGTTTGCAGACGAGATCAAAGCCGAGGGCGGCACGGCAAAGCGGTACTATGCGGACGTTTTGAAAAAAGAAACGCTCGCCGCTTGCCATGCAGAAATTTTGAAGGACTTCGGCAAGTGCGATATTTTAATTAACGGCGCGGGCGGGAACAACCCCGCGGCGACGACGGATAAGGAATATTTCGAACTCGGCGATTTGGATGCGGAAACGAAGTCCTTTTTCGATTTGACGGAGGAGGGCGTTTCCTCGGTGTTCAATCTCAATTTTTTGGGAACGCTACTTCCCACGCAGGAGTTTGCCAAAGACATGGTTGGGAGAAAAGGTTGTTCGGTGTTGAATATTTCGAGCATGAACGCTTTTACTCCGCTTACGAAAATTCCCGCATATTCGGGCGCGAAAGCCGCGATTTCCAACTTTACGCAGTGGCTCGCGGTGCATTTTTCAAAAGTCGGCGTAAGGGTGAACGCAATCGCCCCCGGGTTCTTCTCCACGGCGCAGAATAAAAAGCTGTTGTGGAACGACGACGGCACGCCGACCGTGCGCACGGGCAAAATTTTTGCCGCAACGCCCATGGGCAGATTCGGCGAAACGGAGGAATTGCTCGGTTCTGTGTTGTTCCTCTTGTCGGAAGAGGCGGCAGGCTTTATCACGGGCGTGGTGCTGCCCATTGACGGCGGTTTTTCGGCATATTCGGGGGTATAGCATGCAAAAGTTAATACCGGTAGTGGTGATAAAAGAGTTAAAAGACACAAAAATTATTTTAAGCGCATTGCAAAAAGAGGGGATATATTGCGCGGAAATTACTTTCCGTACGGCGTGCGCCGAGGAGGCAATTAAACTTGCCGTTCAAGAATTTCCCGATATGGAAATCGGCGCGGGCACGGTGATAGGCGGCGAGCAGTGCGAAAGGGCGTTGAACGCGGGCGCGAAGTTTATCGTGTCCCCCGGACTTTCGGGAGACGTTGCGCTTATCTGTAAACAAAACAACGTACCTTATTACCCCGGTTGCGTCACGCCGACGGAAATTATGCGGGCGTTGTCGCTCGGAATTACGACTGTGAAGTTTTTCCCCGCGAACGTGTACGGGGGCTTAAAGGCGATGAAGGCGCTTGCCGCGCCCTTCCCGCAGATAAAGTTTATTCCCACGGGCGGGGTAAACAGAGAAAACTTAGACGAATTTTTAAGCTGGGATAAAATCGCGGCGGTTGGCGGCAGTTTCTTTGTAGAGGAGGCAATGCAAAAATGGGCAAAATAATTACGTTCGGGGAGCTGATGTTGCGGCTCGCACCCGAAAACTATCTGCGGTTCGTGCAGAGTGAAAAGTATGAAGCGACCTTCGGCGGCGCGGAGGCAAACGTGGCAGTGAGCCTTGCAAATTACGGCATGGACGTGGCGTTCGTCAGTAAACTTCCCGCGCACGAAATCGGACAGGCGGCTGTCAATTCGTTAAGGAAATACGGCGTAGATACCACCTATGTCGCAAGAGGGGGCGAACGCGTGGGGATTTACTATTGCGAAAAGGGCGCAAGTCAACGCCCGAGCAAGGTCATATACGATCGCGCCTATTCCTCGATTGCAACGGCGCAAAAAGCCGATTTCGATTGGGATAAAATCTTCGGTGGAGCGAGTTGGTTTCACTTTACGGGAATCACGCCCGCACTTTCGGACGGCGTTGCCGATATCTGCTTGCAGGCTTGTAAAAAGGTAAAGGAAAAGAATATCACTGTATCTTGCGATCTCAACTTCCGCAAAAAACTGTGGAGCAAAGAAAAAGCGGGCGCGGTGATGGGAGAGCTTTGTAAGTACGTCGATTACTGTATCGCCAACGAAGAGGACGCCAAGGACGTGTTCGGCATCGAGGCGGAAAACAGCGATATAACGGGCGGCAAGCTCGACAAAGAGGGATATATCTCCGTTGCCGAAAAGCTCACCGAAAAGTTTCATTTCAAGGGCGTTGCGATTACCTTGCGCGAGAGCAAGTCCGCCAACGACAACGATTGGAGCGGAATGCTTTATACGGGCGGCAAGGCGTATTTCTCCAAGAAATATTCCATGCATATCGTCGACCGCGTGGGCGGGGGAGATTCTTTCGGAGCGGGGCTCATCTATTCGCTGATAAGCGGATACGAGTCGCAAAAAGCGATTGAGTTTGCGGTCGCGGCAAGCTGCTTAAAGCATTCTATCGAGGGCGACTATAACATGGTTTCCCTTGCCGAGGTTAATGCCTTGGCAAACGGCAACGCCACCGGCAGAGTGCAACGTTAAGGCGGTTAAAAGCATTAATTGAGATCGTTTTTGGGTAAAAAAGTGATATTCGTATCATGTAGTAATAGACGGGATTACTAATGAAAACGTTCGGTATTTTTTCGGCAAAGAAGCTACAAAAATTATTGTAAAGGAATAATGGGAAAATGTCATTTCAGAAAGATTTTTTATGGTGTGTAGGTGGGGCGGCTGCTCAACAAGATGGAGGATATTTAGACGGCGGCAAAGGGTTGAATATTTGGGATGCATTGTCGGAAGGACATGTAAAAAACAACGATAACTGTCACGTTGCGTGCGACCACTTTCATAAGTGGAAAGAGGACTTACAGCTTGTAAAAGAGCTGGGTGTCAACAGTTACCGTTTCTCGGTTTCGCTTGCGAGAATTTATCCGAAGGATGAGTTTACCGTCAACGAAGAAGGAGTTAAGTTCTATACCGATTTGGTAGCCGAGCTTGAACAGCTGGGGATTGAGCCTATCTGCACACTTTATCATTGGGATATGCCGCTTTGGCTGTACGAAAGGGGCGGTTGGAAAACTCAGCTTGCCGTGGAATGGTTTGAGCGATTTACGAAAACAATAGTGGAAGCGATTTCAGATAAAGTGAAGTATTGGCTTACGTTCAACGAGCCGCAGATTTTCGTAGGACACGGTTATCAGATTGGTAAACACGCACCGTTTGAAAAGTTATCTCAAAAGGAATTACAAAATATTTCGCGTAACGTTATGCTTGCGCATGGGAGAGCGGTTCGGGTTATAAAAAAATATGCAAAGCTATCGCCAAAGATTGGGTTTGCCTCCACTTGCGACGTTTTATTGCCTTTGGACGGCGATGACGAAGAAAAGGCATATCTTGCATCGTTCGCCGGCACGCGTAGCGGGGTGTATACGCCCTCTTGGTGGTGTGATCCCATGCTTGCGGGTAAAAAGCCGAACGGGTGCGATTGGCTTTCGGAAGAAGATTTAAAAGAAATATACGAGCCGCTTGATTTTGCCGCCTATAATATTTACAATGCGCAACATACTGAAGAGTTCAAATATTCTTATGCAGGTATGCCTTTAACAGATATGGGCTGGTCAATCACGCCCGAATGTATGTATTATTCGGCTAAGTTTATGTACCGTCGTTACGGGTTGCCGATTATGATTACGGAAAACGGCATGGCAAATATTGATTTCGTGTACGAGGACGGAAAGGTGCACGATCCGCAACGTAGCGAATATCTGCGCACGCACATCAGAAACTTAAAGTGCGCGACAGACGAAGGCGTGCCCGTGATTGGTTATTCGTGTTGGAGTTTTATGGATAATTTTGAGTGGTCGGAAGGGTACGGCAAACGGTTCGGGCTTGTGTACGTTGATTACCGCACGCAAAAGAGAATTGTCAAAGATTCCGCTTATACGTTCCGCGATATTATCAAGCTGAATGGGGAAAACTTGTAAGTTACGTAAATGGCAAATTTAGGATGAATTGCTCGATATAGCCGATTGCGTTGCGTATATTTCAAACGATTGTCAAAAACGCAATACAAAATTATATAAATTGGATGATTTTCAACGCCGAAGAGAGAAACGGGAAAACGCCAAAGAACTGCATAGAAAGAACCTCGAATAATCCTCGACGGCGCATTAAAACGCCTTCGGGGATTTTTTGTTAGAAAAAATTTTCAAAGTCTAAGCGGGCTTTCGACTTTGCAGTTTAGAATAGGGGCGTAAAACGGACAAAGGAGGGGAAATGCTGTGACGATGTACGAACGCAGAAAAGCCATAGTAATGGTTTTGTTCCGGCGCAAGAAAGAAACGCTCGGAAATCTTGCGTTCGAATTCGGTGTCAGCAAGCGAACGATAGAAACTGATATTGAATGGCTGTCAACGGAAGTTCCTCTCTATACGGCAGCCGGGAACGGCGGAGGTATCTTTTTGGATGAGGACTACGTTCCCGATATGAGATTCTTCACGTCAGAGCAAACGGAATTGATGGAACGGATATTGCCGCGTTTGAAGGATACCGATAGAAAAATCATGATGACCGTATTGAATACGTTTGCATATCCGAAATGGAAGAGGGAGAAAGTAAAGTGACGATCCGACAAGTGAAAGAGGATTTGAGAGAAATCCGATATTATTATGCGAAACAAAAGGAATTGGACGGCGCGTCGCGTACCGTGGGGGCAAGCAGTATCACGGAGAAGATAGAACGCTACCATACAGCGGTTCGTAAAGCTCCTGTAAGATTGTATGATTTATACGTTGCTTTATACGTACACAACAACACCCAGCTTGCCGTAGCATTGGATTGGGATTATTCGGCAGATTATATCAGAAAGCTGAACAATCAATTATGTCAGTTTTTAAGCAAAGAGTTAGAAGGAGGCGGGGCAGATGGAAGTGTTTAATGCGGGAAAGAAATACAACGTTATTTACGCAGATCCGCCGTGGAGTTTCAAGACGTATTCGGAAAAGGGAAAGGATAGGAGCGCGGAGCGGCATTATCTCACCATGAAGAAAGAGGATATACAGGCGTTGCCCATTGAGAAGATTGCGTCGGAAAACAGCGTGTTGCTATTGTGGGTAACGGCGCCGTGTTTGTTGGAG
The DNA here is from genome assembly GCA_910586985.1 of uncultured Christensenellaceae bacterium. GTDB lineage: Bacteria > Bacillota > Clostridia > Christensenellales > Borkfalkiaceae > Gallimonas. The sequence continues at coordinate 33,601 of CAJUKK010000011.1, forward strand.
GGAATCGAGTTGATTTCCGCATGGGGTTTTACATACAAAACGGTTGCGTTTACATGGATCAAGCGAAATAAGAAGAACGAAGGCATTTTTACGGGTATGGGATATTACACCCGATCCAACGCGGAGTTTTGTTTGTTGGCGACGCGCGGAAAGGTATTGGAACGGAAATCGCATAGCGTGTCCTCGGTGGTAATATCGCATATCGAGCGGCACAGTCAAAAGCCGCATGAGGTGCGCAGACGAATAACCGAGTTGTTCGGCGATGTCCCGCGAGTAGAGCTCTTTGCAAGACAGTATTTGGACGGATGGGACATATGGGGAAATGAAGTTTGAGTTCGATAAAAATTATAAGGAGGTGGCGAAATGGATGGTTTGTTTTTCGAGGACGAGGCGGCAAACGTTTACAGGACAAAGAACTACATTGTGGAACAGGTCCTTTGTCTGAAAGACGATAATGTGCATACGGCGCAAATGTGCAGTCACGATACGTTTATCAGAAGAACGAAGAAACGCGACGCACAGTACGAAAAGCTGTTCGCAAGCCGCAAGCATATCGATGGAAAGCGAATGCCGACCAATATGTGTATTAAAGGGAAAGAAGCTCCGTGCGAACGGGGCTTTTTTATGTAAAAAGAATGATTTAATTCTGATTTTCGTCATGATTGTTTCCCGCTTTCTACCCGATTTATTGCCGGTAGAGTCTGGTGAAAAGCGGAAAAAAGTGCGGTACAATAGACGTGTAAAACGGCGCTGGGAGAAACGAGGCGATTGAACTGCAGAACTTGCAAGATAAGGGCGGCCGCCTTCCGTAAGGATCGCAGGAAACGCAAAGTTTCAAAAAGGCGCACGGATTACATAACTACAATTTTATAGGGAAGTACGCGCCGCGAGCAAGCGGGGAACGCGTGTAATTCTTCCCGAAGCCCAGCGAGGCGATAAAGCGCGAAACCAATTAAGGAGTGAATTATGGCAGATAAAAATAAGCCTGCGGCAACGCCCGCAGCGCCCGCCGAGGGACAACACCGCAACTATAACGAGCGGCGTTGGATGAAGCCCTCGAAGCGTGCCGAAGGGTACGCGAAGGATCGCAGATCGAAGGTGCATACCTATGGACCGAAGGAAGGGCAGGAACTGTCGGAATACGACAAGGGTATCCGTTCGGGATATCTGCTCTGTCAGAGCGACCACGCCGGAATGTATAAGTACAAGAAGGCGTTGAGCGAGGGTAAGAGCCCCGAGGAGGCGAGAGCGATCTCGAAGATCAAAGGCAAGCCGAAAGATGCGGCGTAAGGTCGTGTTAAATCATGGCGCAAGGAGGGTATCTCTCCGCCCGCGCAACACAATTTGCGCACACTTGCGCCTCGGCGAGGTGAATGCGACGCGAATAGAAGGAGGGCTAAATACAAATCGCGCCGCAGAGGGCGAGAAGCCCTGAAATCACGAAATTTTGTTTCATCGGCTTGAAACAAAATTTGTGAAGAAAATTAGGAGGAAAGAAAGATGGCAGACAAGAACATTTTCGTAGAGCGGGATACGTTCGAAAAAGACGGCAAGGAATACTATTCGTATTTCATCAAAGGCGAAGTGCGCGGGAAGGAAGTGCGCGTTATGATCGTACCGCCCGATAACGGCGGATACACCGTGTTGGATATCGTGTTCGGCAAGGAGATGAAGGCAGAGCTTACGCTCACGCCTTACGAGATCAAGGACGATAAGACGGGCAGAGTGGTGAAGGGCAACACCTACGGCGTGCGCACGGAGGACGAGGAAACGGGCGAGGTGTACGAATGCAAGGTGAAACCTTACCGCGATTCGGACAAAACGCTGCTCAACATGTTGCTCCGTTAAGGAGTGACGAAACCGGCGGCTTGTGGCGGGGAAACGTTGCAAGCCGCCAATATTTTTTTGGAGGTAATTATGAAAATAAAAGAAACAACGGTTAAGTTCAAAAAAATCATGACGGCGATCGCTTTTGCGATAGCTTTCGTAATGATTTTAACACTCATGCTGGAGGTGTTCGGAACGGTCAGAGTAAAACCCTCCGAATGGCTCTCCCACACGGACGACAAGCTCTCTACGGACAACGAACAGACAAACGGCGGATTGCTGATCCCTTCCGAAACAAAGGGAAACAAGATTGCTCTCATGAGTTCGGTGATCGAAACGTCGGACTATGACGAGTACGGCATTTCCCCGCAGACGGACAGCGCGTATACGGTAACGGCGGTGGTATATCCCGAGCTCGCAACTAACCGCAACGTAACGTGGTCTATCGCATGGAGGGATGCGACAAAAACTTGGTCGAGCGGGAAGACGGTTACGGATTACGTCACGTTCAACGAAGTGAAAGGGGAGACAAATACCGTCCGCGTATCCTGTCTGAAAGGGTTTAACGAGCAAATTATTCTTACGGCGACGTCGGAGAGCGAGAGCTTTATCAAAGCCGAAGTGCCTATCGATTACGTTATCCGTGTTATCGGAATGACGGCAACGTTCAAAGGAAAGGATTTACTGAACAACAATGCGTCGGTGTCGAAAATGATTTCCACGGGTACGGCATCACCGTTCGGCGGTGACGTAGACGTATATTCTTTTTCATGGGATGAGGATATACAGGTAACGGAGATCCAATGCAGCGCTTTTTTCAGTAACGTCGGAACAGTAACGGACAATTATACTTACGGCTGTACGTGGAAACATTCGGCGAGTTGGATCGCCGCGCAGGACACGATAGAGGCGGGGATCAACCATTTCTGCAACTGTATAGGCGACAATACCGTACACAGCGGAGCGTCGTGCAACTGCGGGAAGAAGCTGAATATCGGAAGATATGCGGGCGTGTGCGATTCCTCGGTGGTTGCGACTCTACGGACGAACTCGGCGGGCGGGGTTACGATGCGGAACGTGTATCAGAGCATGGTGCGCAATCATTATTGCATCGAATTCTATTTATCGGCATCGGGAGAACATTGCAGCTATCAGAGAGTAATTGCGTGCAATTTTGACGATTCCGTAAAGATCGCCGCAGAACAAGTGGAAACGACCGCGTCGTCGGGACTGTATTTTTAATCAAAAGGGGAGGTAAAAGATGAACAACGAATTACAGCAACACAAGAAATCGGATACTGTGAAATGGATATTAACGTTTATCGCGTTTATCCTTGTCGGTATCATGATTATCGGCATTATTCTCGGTTGGTTCGAGAGGAAGAAAGAGCAGTCGGGAAAGGATCAAGAGAAGACGGAGGTATCTCAAAACATGGTCGTGGGAGAGAGCATGGGACACGGCATTTCTCTGACGTCGGCAAGAGCGGATGTTCCTTCCGCGCAGGCATTGGAGAGCGTTACGCTCACGGCGACGGTGAAACCGGATAATACGGCGGAGAACACGGGCGTGGATTGGGATATTAAATGGAAGAACGCTTCTTCCTCGTGGGCGAACGGGAAATCGGTTATGAGCTACGTAACGGTGACGCCGAGCGGAGACGGTTATGCCGAAAGCAAGACGGTAACGCTCGATAACCTTCAACCGTTCGGGGAACAGATAATCGTAACGGCGACGGCGCGGGACAATCCCGAAGTGACGGCGAGCGTAAACGTGGACTATGCGCAGAAACTTACGAATGTTTCGCTCAAATTCGGCGATATCACGTGCAATCTCGGCGGACGGACGGGCGTAACGCTGGAACTTAATCAGAACGGCACGCCGAAGGGCGGGAAAGCAAATTTAACGCAAACGAAAGACAGCGTCTATACGATTGCGGATAACTTTACCGTAACCTATAAGCTGGAAAACCCTCGTAGCTTTTTAACGACGACACCTGCGGGAATGCCGGGAAGTTATCCGAACTCCATGCAGTTTTGCACGATAACGATGCCGAATTATGAAAGCAGTTACGCGAAGTTCAATGCTTATTCGGTTGCGGAAAAAGGGATGTATTTCGGCATCAAGTACTTTGTAGACAATCTTGATTTACACAGCATCCAGAGCGGACGCGGCAACATTATTGAAGGGGAAATCTACGACGCGATAACCGTGTCGGATATCATTACCCGTTTCAATAAGAAGGGTACGACGGACGATAGTTTTTGTTACGATACAAACGTCGATTTGTTCGATCTCACCGTAACGGTAAAAGGCAGATATTCCACGGTAACGAAAAGCACAACGTTTTATATGAACGGCTATACCAATGCGTCGCCGATTAACGCAATGACCGTAAGCGATCAGACCGTGGTGTTTTAAGGAGGAAATATGGAAAAGAAAAACGATAAAATCAAGTGGATTGTAACTTTCGTACTGATTGCCGTGCTGCTTCTCGGCTTTATAGGCATGAGCGTGAAGTTATTTCAAAAAGACAAGCCCGTAGCGGGGAACACGAACAATTCTGCGCAGAGCGGGTTTATCATGTCCGAAACGGAGGAAACGGGAATTACGCTCATGAGCGCAACGATTGCGGAAGAGGAATTTACGCCAAACGGCGTATCGCCTCTTGCGGAGAGTGCGGTCACGCTCACGGCAACGATAACGCCGAACGACGCGACCTATCAAGAGGTGGATTGGGCGGTGTCGTTTTTAAGCCTAAGCAGTTGGGTGAGCGGGAAGAATGTTTCGGATTACGTTACGGTAGCGCCTACTTCGGACGGCGCATTGACCGCAACGGCGGAGTGCAAGCAAGCATTCGGAGAACCCGTCGTCATTACGGTAAGAAGTCGTAAGTATCCCGAATTGTTTGCAAGTTGTATTTGCAATTACGTCAAGCGCGTGGAATCGGTGGATTTGAAGTTAATGAAGGGCAAGAACATAACAACGACGCTCGCGCTCGGCGACGGATCAACTTATACGCCTGCGGCAACGCCGAATTTTTCGGTAGGTACTGTTACGCCGCAGATAACAACGGACTATGTATTGGAGCTGAACAGCAATTATTGGAGTAAGGGGAACACGTCGAACACGGCGGGCTTTATGTACGGCGTGAACGTTTCCGAGTATCGCTTTGAACAGTCGTTTACGAGCACGCAGGATTTGATATTCGAATTGATAACTCCGAACGGCGGAATGAAATGGACAAACGGGCAGATGCTGAATCAGTTTATCGCGTGCGTCAATAAAGGCTTGCCGGACAACAATCAGGCGGTACTCCGTGCGGTGTATAGCGTGACCTATAACGGTGCGGAGATAGAATCGGGTTCAACGAAAATAAATTTAAGTTTCGACGTTTCCAATCTTGAAATTGCGGTATCGGGCGTGAACGTAGATACGCCGTCGATTACTTGGTAAGGAGGGCGCATGAAGATAGCAAAAATTATTACAGGCGTGATCGTCGTGCTTATCGTCGCGCTCGCCGTGGGGCTTGTGTTCAAGTTCACGAACGGGTTCAACGAAGATTTTAAAACGTTCTATCTGGAACGGGACGGCAAGCAGATTTTGACGAGTGAAACAGAGACGTCGTTCACGTGCGGGGAGAGCTACCGCTATGAAGTAAAATACACGTTCGATAACGACAAGAGCGAGCCGAAAGGATATAACGTGAAAATCGTGCCGAACGGGAAGATTCAGTTGTCGTTCAAGGCGGACGGAAAACAGTATTCGTATGCGGACGCGAAAGAGCTTACAGGCGCATTTAATCTCAAGAAAGAAAAGAGCGCATTCACGCTCACCATGCCCAAAGAGCTCACGCTCAAAGGCGTGTTGGAAAAGGTGTACAGCAAGACGGTAGAGGTGGACGAGCCGCACGGATTTCTCTATACGCTCGTCGTAAGCTCGTATAACGAAAAGATAACGTACAAGATCAACTTCGGCATTTCGATCAATGTGGAAGGCATTGAGTTGGATAAAAACGGGATCGTATTCGGCGGAGGCGGAGAAATACCGCCTTCCGTTCCCCAAGAGCCGCCGAAAGAGGAAACGCAAAAATACGGGATCGAGTACGATACGCTGGGGAGCGGTTCGGTATTGTCCGTGAAGTTCGGTTGCGTTTCCGAAGCGGCGGCAGGGGAGGAAGTGCGGTTTACGGTAGAAGTGTTGAACGAAGAGTTGGAGGTCGTCAATTTGATGATCGAGTCGGAGGAAGTGTACGAGTACGATTATACGCACAACAAAGACGGCAGCTACACCTTTACTATGCCGGATTGTTTCGTAACGGTCATGATCTATCTCATGCCGAAGGAGGCATAGATGAAAGGGATTAGGAAATCTATCGGTGCGGCGCTTTTATCCGTACTGCTTTTGTTCTCGTTCCTATTGCCGCCTACCATGTCAAAGGTTGCCCGTGCGGAAACGGCGTTATCGCCGCAGGAGAAGTATGAGCAAACGGACGTAATGAAGGATTTGGAAGGTGCGACGATCGGCGGAAAGCAGTTCGATTTACAGGACTATCCGCATAACGGAAAAGGAAAGCCGCAGATTGTTTCCTTCGTGGAGTTTTGCTATTCTTATTACGAAGAAAAGCAGAACGATTACGCGTTTTACGTCTACGTCTATAACCCGCAGGACGCCGTATTCGATACGGATACCGAGCGGAATAAGATACAGCTTTCTGCGGGTAAGAACGGCGAGTACAACAAGTATCCGTTGGAGTTTGTAAGGTATTCGGAAACGGCGGGCTATGAAGGACGGTTTTATAAGTTCAAAGTACGGCTTGACGATAGCGAGCGCAACATGATTTGGCAAAGCGTTGAGGAAAATAAACGGGAATACCGTGTGAGCGGGATCGAGTTGTCTATCGGCAAAGCGGCGGAGGAATACGGGTGTCAACAGGTCTATACATACAGCGGTTTTGCGCACGGCTACGGCTCGCCGCTTGCCATAAACGATACGCTCTCCTGCACCGTGGACGGGCTGGAAACGTATTTGACCTTGGACGTGCAATCCACCTATTACCGTCCGAAGGGAACGCACGCGGACGGCTACACGCAGGATACGTTGCATTCGGTGTACTTCTCCGTTCCTAATGAAATCATAGAGGAATACGGAGAAATGACGGCGGTACATGCAACGTGGCTCAACGCCTATACCGCGCCGATGTTCGTTACGGGAAATAAAAACATTTACGACGCTATTTTACCTTATCTCGGACAATACGTGGACGGAAGTACGATTAAGGAATACGAGAACACGCTGTTTCCCTATGCGATCATTGCAACGAAGGCGGTGGAGGGTTTCCGCGACGATAACGAGATGGCGCTGATGGCGGGCTATTACGCCTATAACGCTTATCACGATTTCGGCGGGAATCCGTCATACGATCGCTATATCAACCACCTTAACTATTTGTTCTATGCAGGCGAGGGGGTTGATTCGGCGGACGGTTATACGTTATCCGCCGAGGCGATTATCGGGGATAAGAAGAACGGCGTTAAGGGATGGCTGGAAACGTTCACGGACAAGTTCGGCGACAGTTTGATAAACAACCGATATTCGTCTGCGTTGTTTGAAAAGGTGGACGAAAAATTCACGGACAAGACGATCACCGGCGACGAGGAATACGAGCTGAAAGACTTAACATTATCGTCTGATCCTTGGCGGTGGTGGTTAGGACAGGATATTACGCAGATAGACTGCGAGAAGTATTCCACCGTAAACGCCATTCAAAAAGTGACCGCGGACGATTTTACGCTTTATTCGGATAAGGGCGTGTTCTGCGAAAAGTTTTTTGTGGACGAGAGCGATTATAACGATTTCAAATCTTACGTAAAAGCGGCGACGGGCAGAAAGGAAACGACGTATCTTTTTCGGTATCACTTGTCCGAGTACGTTTCTAACGAAGCGACGGAGTATGAGCGCACGTCTACCTATTACATCTTTCAAGGGAACTTTGGAACGTACAAGACGGTTGACACAAACGCCTATTTCGCGCAGATGTGGATACAGCTCGATTTCGATATCATCGACCTCACGTTCACGAAGGACAATGTGGATACGATCATTTCCGTTATCATGTCGCCTATGGATATTGCGGCAGACGCAACGCCGCCCGTGAGCACGCAGACGGATAAAAAGCCGCTTGCATGGTGGCAGATATTGCTCGGCGCGATTGCGCTGATTGTGATTATCGTGCTGTTGATTAAGTTCGCGCCGTGGCTTATCTACGGGCTCGGGAAAGTGATTGAGATGCCGTTCAAGGCAATTTTCAAAGCGTGCAGTTCGGGCAGAGAGCGACGACGGGAGAAGCGGGAGAAAAAGAGGTTAGAGCGAAAATTGAAGAAAGCGCGGAAACCGATGGATAAGGAGTTCAGTGATTTTGATAAGCGTTGCAAACGCGAGGAAAAGGAAGTTCAGAAGAATTGGAAAAAGGTTGACGTGGACGCGTTAAAGAAAAAGATTTGGTCGGGCGAAAAGAGCGAATCTGAGTTGACAAAGACGGAACGGTATGCGTTGAATCAGGATGAAGAATGGCTGATCGAACAAGAGATCGAGGACGCGATGTACGGTTATGATGACGAAATGGATTGGTGGATGACGTAACGGGCAAAGAAAAAGCGGCTACGGAATGTATCCGTAGCTGTAAATATCGGCGTAAGTTATTGTTTCGGTTTTATTTCTTTTCGTAATTGCTCAAAAGCGGCATCAATCTCTATGCCCTCGCCGTTTAACGCCTGTTTGTAGCCTTGTTCCATCATGGCGTCGAAATCTTCCTTTGTCATGGAATCGAGCGTAATCAATTTGGGCGGTGGATTTACGTTTTTATTTCGGTCTGCAAACGGATCGGTGAGCACGGAAATTGCTTTCCCGTTGCGCGTGATGATACGTCCTCTGTTCGCGAGAGCGAAAGATATTTGCCAAAATGTTTTTTGAGTTCGGTTATTGTGATGGTCATAGATTTCCTCCGTTCCGTTTGCAAAGAAACGTTAAATCGTCGATCGTGTCATCAATGGAGAGCAAATGTTCCGCTTCGTAACAGTCCACTAAAAAGGCGATTCCGCCGTACTTTTTTAAGTAAAGGTATGAGTCTTGATAAGACAAAGAGTGCCGATAGGAAAATTCGCTTATACAAGTCACCGTATAATCAATTCTGTTTTCGGTTTCTTTATCCATTGCGGTTAAATCGTCCAAACGGGGATGACAAGCGTATTGCCGTCAAGCGCGGTGAGACTTTCTTTCAGACAAATGACGGCGCCCATTCCTACGGGGAGCGCGGCTTTTTTCAGCACGTCGAAAGAGGAAGTCATGGCAAGATTGGGACTTGCAGTCTTTTTGATTTCCAAGGGGTGCAACAGTCCGTCCGCTTCAATAATCAAATCGATTTCCTTTGCATCCTTGTCGCGGTAATAATGCAAATAGCATTCTTCGCCTGCGTTCAAATAGGTCTTGCGGATTTCGGAAACGATATAGTTTTCAAGGATTGCGCCGTTGATTGCGCCGTTAAGTAAAATCTCGGGCGAGCTGTGGCGGGAGAGATAGGCGACCAAGCCCGTATCGAAGAAATATAATTTGGGGGCTTTTACGGTACGCTTTAAGAGGTTGTTGGAGTATGGGTGCAGATAGAAGATAACGTCGGATTTTTCCAATACCTCTAACCAATGTTTTGCCGTTTGGTCAGCAACGCCTACGTCGGAAGCAATCGAATGAACGTTTAGTAGCTGCCCCGTGCGGCAGGCGCAAGCTCGGATAAAATCAAGGAACTGCGTTTCGTTCACGCCTTCGATTTCGTCCTTCACGTCACGGGAGATATAGGTTTGCAAATAGCTCGAATAATAGACGTTTCGGTTGGTAAACTTCCCGCTCAACAGCGCGGGGAGAGAACCGCTGAAAATTCGCTCGTAAATGCGGTTTGCATCGGCAGACTGTCTATTTTCTTTACGCTCCTGAACGGCTTGCAAAGTGATTTCAAAGGGGGAATTGTTACCCGTTCCGTAGAGTTCTTTTTGCGAAATGCCCGAAAGGTGCAAAACGGCAACTCTTCCCGCGAGTGATTCCTGCGCCAGCGTCATCAGCTTAAAGGCTTGCGAACCCGTCAACCAAAAGCTCCCTGCGGGCGCGCCGTTGTCGATCGCCATTTTGATATAGGAAAAGAGTTCGGGGGCGTACTGCACTTCGTCAATCAGAACGGGCGCAGGGTGTAGCGTCAAAAACATGGCGGGATCGGTTTTGGCGAGCTTGCGTTCTTCCAAATCGTCCAAAGAAATAACGTTGCGGTTTTCTGCCATGATATTTTTCAGCATCGTCGTCTTTCCCACCTGACGGGGACCGCAGACGAGAATGCAAGAATATTCTTTCGTAAGTTCTTGAACGAGACTTTCCATGTCTCTTGTAATATAGTCCATACCAATCTCCGACTAAAATAAATTACAATTCTATTTTAGCCGAAGCGCGGTTATTTGTCAATCAAAAAAGGAGAAAAATTCATGAAAATTCTAAAAAGGCTCATTGCGGTAGTGGTGATAGTCGCCCTTGTGTTGCTTGTAAGTTATTTGATTTACACGGGAGGACAGGTGAATGCGCAGGGCGGTTAATATTACGGTATCGGCGCTTATCTCGATTGCGTTCGTGCTGTTGGGCGTGTTCGTGTTCTCCTCGTCCTATCTTCGGTTCGGGGAAACGTGCGCGGATTTCGGAAAATCTATCGCGATTTACTTTTGCGAGATATTCGGCACGGGCCACAATATCGCGCCGAGCGTGAACGCGCCGTCAAGGTTCGTGGGAAACATGATAAAGCTGCCGGATAACTTGGACGGATTCAAGGAAAATGGCCGGTTGTTTTTCTCGCTGTTCGTAAGTGGGGAAAACTTCGTCGGCTGGTGGCAGTCGGTAACAGGAACGATGGCAACGCTCTCGAAAACGCTCGTGATTTTGTTGCCATGCGTGATAGGGCTGTATTTCGTTATCAAGCAGCTATACGGCAGAAGTAACAGGCGGTACAATCGGGACACCGTTCCGCTCGTCGTGTTCAAGTTCATAGCGAAGTACACCTATCAACCGTTGAAGCGGTTTATGACAGGGTATCGAAGTTTCTTGCAGGAACACGCATGGATAAGGAGCTGTTGGGTTGTCGTATGGGTGTTTCATTTTAATCTCGCGTCGATCTTCATGGGGTTTCTTGCGTACTACTTTTATTTCGCCGTGTCGTTCGATTTAACGACTGTCTATCCGCAGTTCTGTAAATTGTTTATCGACGTGCAGATTCCGTTCAAATATTTCCCGTATTGGAGTTTACTGTTCGTCGCATGGCGGCTGTTTCAGTGTTGGAGAAGGCGGATCGCGCTCGGACGGCTACGGCATTACGAGGCGAAGAATTGCGGGTTTATCAACGAGCTGCCGATCGTATCCATCACCTGCGGGAGCATGGGCAAAAAAAAGACGACGGCAATCACGGACATGGCATTATCGCAAGAGGTCATGTTCAAGCAAAAGGCGTTGGAGATATTGCAGCGTAACGACATGAAGTTTCCGCACTTCCCGTGGATCATGTTCGAGAAGGAACTACGCACCTGCATGGAGTACGGCACGGTGTATAACCTTGCAACGGTCAAGGCATGGGTGGGGTTAAAGCGTTCGCGCTTCCTGCGGCATCATAATACCCGCTGGCAGTTATACGGTTACGACGTGTGCAGATACGGCTATACATACGACGACGCTTTGAGCGTTAGTTCTCTATTCGACGTTTTGGAAACGTATGCACAAGCGTATTTCATTTACGTCATGGAGAGCAGTTTGCTGATCGCCAACTACTCCATAAGAACGGACAATCAGTTCATAGATCAAGGAAACTTCCCTATGTGGTTTACGGACTTCTTTCCGCAGGGACATAGGCGTAACAGCAGGCACGCGCATATCCTCGATTTCGACGTGTTAAGGCTCGGCAAGAAGGTGATAGCGAACAATCCGAAAGCGGGCAGTTTCGAGTTCGGCGTGGTGGCGATCACGGAGATCGGCAAGGAACGGGGAAACAATCTCGAACTTCAAGAGAAGAAAAAGAAGGACGAAGAGACCAACCAGAAAAACGATCTCTTTAACGCGTGGCTGAAAATGTGCAGGCACTCCGCAACGGTAGACAACTTCCCGTTTATCAAAGTATTCACGGACGAACAGCGTCCCGAAAGCTGGGGCGCAGACGCAAGGGATTTGTGCGACGTGTTGCATATCGTAAGCTCGTCAAAATCAAAGCTCGCGTATCCGCTTTATACAATAGAGGACATGATTGCCGAGTGGAGTTTTAATCGCTTTATCAACCTCTATTACGATTTCCGTTTCAGACGGGGCGACAACACCTTGCTCGTTCATATTCTCAAAAGTGTTACGGCGTGGATCTGGAAACTGAATAACCGTATCTATAACAATTACGGCTATAATACGCTCAAAATCGAGAAAGAGCGTGGCACGATGGACGGGAAAGCGGAGAATAAGAAGTATTATATCATGAACCGCAAGATATATGCCCGCCGTTTCTCCACGGACTGTTTTTCGGACTACTTCAACGACTTGGCGCGGCAATCGAACGTTGGATTGAACGACTACCGCGAATACGTAACGGAGAAGGCGAGCGTGGAGGAATTGAAGGCGCAGAACAGCTATTTTATCAACGGCTTGTACCGTAACGGCGGGGAGGCGGCATGAAAGAGTTAAAGCATCACACGCCCGAACCGTTAAAGATCGGAGAGTTTTATCCCGAATGTAAAGTATATTCGGACGGCAGCCATTTCTTGGCGATCCCGCATACGGAGAAACCGTATAAACCACGCCCGAAGAAGAAAGAGGAAGTGATTACGGTAAAGCCGCCGAATGACAACAAACCGCCCGCCGATGAGAAGCAAATAGAGGACAGCGCACCGCCGATAGACGATGCGCTCTCTCCGCTTGAAAAAATTTCGGTCACGGGCGAGCTACCGCAAGAGGAAGAACAGCCGCCCGCGAATATCCTGCAAGCGGGCGAGCGGCGCATGACGAAAAAGGAACTGTTCAACGAGCTGTATCAGGAGTACGCTTTTCTGAAAAAGCGTGAGCGGAAGGAGAAGTTGATCGCCGCTCTGCGCCCGTACTTCAAGACGGACGATGCCACAAAACATTTTGTGGAAAGTAATCTCGAACGCAAGACAAGGAATTTGATTGCTCGTCGTATCCGTCTGACGCGGAAAGTGAACTTGCAGGACTTCAACTTTTTTGTGACTTTTACGTACAACGGTGCACTCCATACCGAGGAAACGTTTCGTAAAACGCTGAAAAACTGTTTGAAGCTGTTGAGCAGCCGTAAGGGGTGGAAGTACGTGGGCGTGTGGGAACGCTCGCCCGAAAAGCAGAGATTGCATTTTCATGGGTTGATCTATATCCCCGAAGGAACGATGCCGGGGGTACTGTTTCAACAGAGGGATTACAGTTTCAAAACGCACAGGATGCAGGAGACGGTGCAGAACACTTATTTCAATCAGAGGTTCGGGCGTTCGGACTTCGAGAAGATAGACAGCGGGGAGAGCTTGGGGAATGCTATGGGGTATCTCATGAAGTACATCGAAAAGACGGGCGAAAAGATCGTGTATTCGAGGGGACTGCCGCAATATTTTATTTCGGACGTGATCGAGGAGGACGTGGTGACGACGACGGGGATCGAGGATAAAAAGCTGTTGCTGTTCGATAACTTTGGGTGTTGGGACGAAGGGGAATATTTAGGCGCGGTGAGCAAAGCGACGATTGGGCGGATGCGCAAAGCGAACTGAAAACGGCGGCATAAAAGTACGGGTAAAAATCGGGAATCTGCGCGACGGTCTCCGCGGGCGTTTCGCCAAGCGGATTAGCGGCGAAGCCCCGCCCGTCGGCGCACGATTTTCATAATTTTAGCAGTTGTTTCAGTTGAAAGCGCGTGCGCTTGGTTCGGGGCGGCGCAGCCGCCCCGCTTGTATAAACCAAGCGCACGCGCAAGTGTCAATACCCCAACTTTTTATAAAAATCGGGAGGAAAAAATCATGAAAACTTTACAGGAAATTCGGGACGAATTGAAGATGATTCGTGAATATCATTTTGCGCTATCTTCGGCGGGAAACGGCGCGGAGATTTTAGTGCCGAATGAAATTGCGCGGCTCATGGAGAGTTTTTCCCGCACGGTGAAAGACGCACCGAAGCCCGTGCAGCGAGCATATCGCGGATTGTATGAAAGGGGATGCACGCAAAAAGCGTTAGCGGCAGAATGGGGCGTTACGGAAAAGTACGTTCAAATTCTCAACAAGCGGTTGCTACTTTTTTTGCAAAGGCAGGGGCAGTAACCGGCATGAAAAAAGGCATGATTTTTCATGCCTTTGACGAAAGCGTTCGGTTGTTTTATTCGCTTTATCCGTAAATAGCGTTATACCTCATCCGCATTTTGATGAAGTATTCGTAGACGGTCGCTTGCGCTCTTTCAAGGATCCTTCCGATTTCGGGATAACTCAATCCTGCCATTCTGCATTCGAGTGCAACACGCATATTTTCCGTTAGATTCAAGCTCTCTACGATTTTGTCGCATTGCTCATAATCTTGCTTGAGTTCTTCCTTCATTTCGGTTGTAGGTTCGCTTTTCCGCGTTAATGCTTCAAGGCTGATATTACGGTAGCTGTCGCGTGATTTTCTGCCAATCAACTTCGTCATCTTTCTGATGCAAGCCATCTGTACGGTGATTTTCTTGCCTTTCTTGGTATAGCCTATTACGTCGATCAAATGCTTTCCGTAGTGTCCACAGAGACACAATGCGCATTCCTGCACCAAATCGTAACCGTCGCTTAATACGCGGCTGATATCGTTTTTGTTCAAGATGTCCTTATACAAATCGATGTACGTCTTTTGCATCTGCGTTCCCATGTAGCCTATGAGATAGCGCGTTTCCGCAAACGCTATGATTTCCGCCATAGCGAATACGTTGTCCGGTGAGATTTCCTCTTTCATAACTTCGTAATCGAGGAATGTGCTTTTGTTGTTCATTTTGGATATACCTCCGAGATTTTAATTTTGCCTTTTCGGCAGGGCAACGAAGGCATAGGACTTCATTCGGGATTAAGTTGTTGTTTGTCTTGTTCCCGAAGTCAACGGTAGCAAAGATTATGTGATGCGGGAAAGGGAAGTGAGCCTACCACCAAAAAATTGCATAAAAAGAAAAAACACCGAACGTAAAAGTTCGGTGATGAAATACAGGAAGTTCGGTTACAAGTTCAAAGCAATTTTTTGCCCGTTGACTTCGGGGAAGGACTATGCAACGATAAGCCCAACGAAAAGGAAAAATTTCGTTATTATCTATCTTTATGAAATGATTTATAGCGTTACAATTTATTTATTGTAACTCAACAGTTGAAACGTACTGAATTAAAAATGATTGGAATCTAATAAATTTGAATAGGCAAAACGAAAAATTTTTGGGTGGATAAAGTATAATTTTGAGAAGAAAATTATCAAAACAAATCAAAATTGATTTACAATGCTAATTCAAAATGATACAATATTATATGTTATAGGACATATAACAATAAAAAGGAGGAATTTAATGGCAAAGAAACAATTTGACATTCAAGGCGATGTTAAACGATCTTTGGGCGATTTGATTTGTCGTTTGCGTAAAGCAAAAGATTTGTCGCTTCGTCAATTTGCCAAAGCGATTGGTCTTCCTCCTTCAAACGTAACTTATATTGAAAAAGGGGTTAATGTGCCGTCTCCAGAAGTTTATTCAAATATTATTAAAGTACTAATTCCACCAGACAAAGAGCATCAAAAGATGGATATGTATTATTGTTCGATAAGGAATATCCCTCCTCCTGATGTGTGTGAAATATTATTGAATACGCCCGAACTTAGAGATAAACTTCGGCTTTTAGAAAATGTACAGTTATCTTCTAACCAATTGGAACTAATAGGAGCATTATTTGCAACATTCAAGTCAAGATAATTTTTATATATGACAATAATTGTCATGTTATATATGATAAAATATAAACGAAGGAAGGGAATATGAAAACATATTATTTAAAAGTTAGAGATAAGTTTGTATGTTCTGTACAACAAGGTATAAAGGAACATGAATATCGTTTAGCTTCTCCCGAAAGAATGCGTATAAGAGTTGGGGATACGCTTGTTTTAGTATCTAATCAAGATAAAAATAAATATATTAGGACAACCGTAAAAAAGATAAAAGTGTATAGTGGTTGGAAAGAGGCATTAGAAGAAAATTGGGAACAAGATTTTAAGGCTATCTTTTCATCATTGGAGGAAGCTTTAAAAGAGTGCTATAAATTTTATCCTAAAAAAGATGTGGATGCTTACGGAATAGTTTCTTTTGAAATAGCACCATTAAAGATTGATTATTGCAGGGCATCGGTTCTTTTAGATACTAATATTATTATAAGAAGAGAAAGCAGTAATAATGTTTCCTTTGAGATATCAAAATTATTTAATTGGTTTGATAAAAAATCGGTTAAGAAATACATTCATCAAATAAGTAGGCAAGAGGTGTCAACTTATGGGGACGAAAAAGCAAAGAAAATAATTTTAACCAAGTTGGACTCTTATGAGGTTTTACCTAATTTTTCGATAGAAACGGATGAATATTTTGACCATGTTGTTTCTCGATATGCACAAGATAAAAATAGTATAAATGATAATAATTTGTTGCGTGAGGTATACAACGGCAATATAGATATTCTTTTGACGGATGACGCGGTAATGTTGCAAAAAGCACAAGAATTGTATATACGTGATTTAGTAATTACTTCCGCGGAACTATTGTTGTATTTTGAAACTGAATATCCGCAAAATTTAGAGTACAAAATGTTGGCGGTAAAATTAAAATGTTTTGAAGATGTTGATTTGAACAATACTTTTTTTGATAGTTTACGCGAGGATTATGGGGGAAAGGATTTCGATGATTGGTTTAAACGTAAAGGCAAAGAAAAAGCCTATGTGTTTGAAGATCAAAATGGATTAAAAGGATTCTTATATGTAAAGACGGAAATGCCTGATGAGCCGGATTATTTAAAAGTAACGCCAATTTTGTCTCCTAAAAAAAGACTTAAAATAGGAACATTTAAAATAAATAAATCTGGGTTTAAGCTGGGTGAGCGTTTTCTGAAAATCATTTTTGATAATGCAAGAGTCCGTAAAGTTGATGAAATTTACGTAACTTTATTTGAAAATAAGCGAGAGGAGGTGCGTTTTCTAAAAAGATATTTAGAACCATGGGGTTTTAAATTATATGGATTGAACAATAGCGGGGAACTAGTTCTCGTTAAGTCAATGTCTGAATATGATGAGGATAATGATCCCAAATTTAATTTTCCCGTAATTCATCAAAGTCCAAAGTATCGTTTTTTGCCCATATCGCACGAATATCATACTGATTTATTTCCAGATATGATTTTAAAAAATGAAGATATGCATCTTTATGAAGATAATGTTACCCATAGGTATGCGATTGAAAAAATATATTTAACGGGAGCAAGTGTCAAAGGAACAAAGCCAGGAGATATTCTTTTGATTTATCGGATGGGAGAATCCAGTTATAAAAATTATTCGTCGGTTGTATCCGGAATTGCAATAGTGCAAGAAATCATTCCGACGAAAAATGTTGAAGATTGTATTCTTAAATGTAAAGATCGTTCAATATTTAGCGAAGATCAAATAAGGAAAATATATTTTCGTTATTCAACTATTGTCAAGTTATTAGATTATGTTCCATTTAAACATAAGGTTACCTTGAATGAGCTAAGAAAAAATGGAATTATAGGTCAATGCTCAGGTCCAAGATCTTTTGATTTATTAAAGAAAGAACAATTTGAAACGATATATAAATTGGGAATGGAGGATTAAAAAATGAAAAAGAAAATATTAATATCAATTAACCCAAAGCATGTGGATAACATAATAAAAGGCATTAAGAAGTATGAGTATCGTAAAATCGCAGCGAAACAAGATATTTCTTCTATCATTATATACGAGACTACGCCCATTAAGAGAGTAGTCGCGGAGGCAGAGATTATAGATGTATTGGAATTTCCACCGGAAGAATTATGGGAGATAACCAAACAAGAATCAGGTATTAGCAAAAAATTTTTTGATCAGTATTTTAAAAATCGCGACCTTGCCTATGCATATAAATTAGGCGAGATTAAAGTTTATGATGAGCCGAGATTGCTAATTGAATTTGGAATTAAGGTCGCGCCGCAGTCATTTGTTTATCTTTGATAATTGGAAGTGAATAAGGGTATCAATTTGAACCATTTGTGTTCAAACTGATACCCTATCTGTTTGCAATAATGGATTTTAGAACTGATTTGTAGGGAAAATTGCCTTAGTTCAGTGCTATTTTGTACTTTTTATTAAGATTCGAAAATTAGACAGAATCAGTTAAAAATGTAACTCAAAATTCGCCAAGTCCGAACTTTCTTGTACAGCGTCATTTGGTTGATATTTATAATACAGTTCCTCGAATTTGATTGGTGTGTCATATATCTTAGAAACGAGTGCGGGCGCTCGCCGTTATATCTTGCTATATACCTTGATACGCAATGAACGGACGCTGAATAGCCTACTCTCGTGCATGATATCCGCAACAGTTTTTTCGGATATCGCATAGCCGCGATCTTTCATGATTGTGGTAATTTTACTCGATTTATATGTCTTGCGGTTGTTGTGGAAAATTTCTTCAATAATCGGATTTAATTCAGCCTTTCATTTCGCATAGAACATAGCGCTAACTAAATCGTGCTTTTTATTTTTTGTGGTGACTTAATTAGATTATTAATTTAAACTATTTTCTTTGCGATTGCATCAAGATTGGCTTGTATTCTTTGTACATTAAATTCATCACCTATCTTGCTAAATATTTGCATTGCCTTTGAATAATCAATTTTTGATTCTAAAAAATTGCCTTGTAGTTCTTCTACATAACCTAGACCCCAATATGCAGTGGCTTCAAGTTCGATGTTTAATCCCTTAGACCGTTTTTGTAAAAATTTATAAATATCTATAGCTTTATTGATTATATTCTCGTCCTTTAAATCACTTTGGGAGATTGTTCCACTAAGTATAGAGGCATAATTAGCTAATGCGTTTAGGTAAAAAATATAGTCATTTGACTTTTCTAAACCGTCAACGCATTTTTTTGCCAAATCAATGGACTTGTCAAATTCTCTTGTAAAGTAAAGTGCCGAGGATAGATAATACATTATTTCAAAATCTTCTTCGTTACTTTGGGTGATTCTTTCATTACAAAGATCAACTACTTCAGTGTATGCCTGTAACCTATAAAGAGCTTTGATTGCTTGTCGCATTGTTAAAGCATTTTCATCGTAAAATTTAATTTTCTCATATATTGAATAAGTGTACAATATATGATTAATGAGAATTTGCTTGTCATAAATTGTTGGATAATTTTCTGTTATATATTGATGTATTGTATAGTTGTTTTTACTTTCGCCTTCTTTTAGGCTAAAGCCTAAACGCTCTCCCCATATTGATAATAAAGGAATCAAAAGACCATTAAAATAATCCAAATCATGAAATTTTTTTAGGCGAAGAACGTTTTGATTTTGAATTTCATTACTTTGTTTTGGGATTGGATCCGATACATCATAATTTAACCATATGATTTTGCGAACTTTGGCAACTTCTAAAAGTGGAACAATGTCAAAGTCGTCCGAGCACGAGTATCCCATGACAATAAGGACTTTGCCCTTTAATATATCTAGTAAAGTTTGTCTCCAATGGGGTAGAAAGAAAAAACCATCATTCGTTTTCGCTAATGATGTTAGAGTAATCACTAATTCTTGTTTATCTTTATTAAGCAATGGGTGGCTACCATGTACTTTTAAAAGAGTCCCTGTAATATTATCAATAGTTAATTCTAAATCATCACCTTTATATATGATTCGTTTGTTAACAGTATTGGCGGTGAACCATTCTAAATCCGAATTTTCAATGCAATTATCAAAATTAGTAGTGATAACATTCGCTCCCTGTTTTATTGCATAGGATAAAAAAGAATGCACTTTGTTATACGATTTAGATGCAAATATGTCACCTATTTTTAATGTTGCATCGCTGTATTTTCTTATTTCATCAATTAAGCCCTCAAAACGGACATTCATGTGTGAAATTCTATCATTAACTTTCCGAACAGCTTCCTCATCGGCTTTACATTCTTGAAGTGTGGTAAAAATGAAATTGTTAACCGAGGGAAGCATTGAAGGAGCCGAGACGGAAATCCCGGCACCGCATAGAAAAACCAGTTCGTTGAATGGCAAATCAAGAATTTCGCTAATTTTGTAATTAGATTTCATCATATTAATATAGTTTTAGAAGTTGCGCCTCAATTTAAATTTTGTATAGGGAATTATTATCAAAAAGATATTTGATTTGTTAAATCAAATTCACTTTCAGCCCATAAATGACTTTTTTATTATAGCAAAAATAATCTTTTTAATCAATGTTTAATCTAAAAAAGAAAAAACATTTTATAACCTTTAAGGAAAAATCTTCAGGAGAGGAGTTCAATTTACGTCCAAGTCGTGCAGCCAAGTAGGAATGAGTTGAACTCGTTTGTTCAGCTCATTTTTGCTATAATGACGCGTTTCAAAGCGGAAAATCCACCAACGAATCACAAAACCCCGACAATCGTCGGGGTCTGTTTTTTCCGTGTAGAGATAATAGATTTCAATTTTATCGTCGTAGAGTATCACTTTATCAATTAGCCAGTCAATTAACGCTTGCGGGGATTTTTTAATTCCCGTTCGCAGATATTCTATGAAAAATTTACAGGAAATCAGAGCGGAATTGAAGATTATCCGAGAATATCATTTTGTACTTAAATCGGCGGAAAAGGCGTGGAAATTTTAGTCCCTGCCGATATCAAGCGGTTTATGGAGAATTATTCCCGTGCGATTGAGAGTGCGTCCAAACCCCTTCGGCGCGTTTATTGCGGGCTGTACGAAAGCGGTCTAACGCAAAAGGCGTTGGCGGCAGAATGGGGCGTTACGGAGAAGTACGTTCAGATACTCAACAAGCGGCTGTTGCTGTATTTGCAGAATTTTTTATTGTGATGCAAAAAATTTTGTCATGATACCCCCTTTACCCAAAAATTGCATGTTATAATTAGAGTAAAACAAAAGGAGAATTTTAATGAGTTTATTTGACGGGTTTTTTAAGAAAAAAGTGGCTACGTTTTTGAAAGAAGGAGACGGTTGGCATGATAGTCCGTTGGATATAGAGATGTGCGGAGGAATTGCGGTGGCGGATCCGATGACGCATACTTGCGAAATTTGCGTTGCAATCAATAAAACAATATTCAAAAATAATAATAAACCTGATGAAGAACAACATCCGTTTTGTAAATGCACACAAATTCCTACCGAATTGAATGAAGTTACGCTTGAATTTTCAATGGGAAAAATCAAGGATTACTTATTCGTCAAAAAGGTTGACTTAATGAAAAGTATGGGATATATTATTGACGATGCCGAGGAAGTTTACAATATCATTGCAGAATCTGCCAAAAAAGAATTTTTGAAAGGGAAATATGAACTGGGCGTGTTGAATAGATACGGGAAACGAGTGAGCATTGCAGTGGAATTAGCAGGAAAGCGCGATAAGAATGGTCGCGTATATCGGTTTATCAGTGGATGGATGGCATATCCGAACGGAAAATTGCACAATAATACGCCTTTTTCGGGCTTTGTAAAATAAGGAGGAAAAGTTATGAAGTATTTAGATCGGGTTCGCGTTCTTACGGATGAATATGAACAATACGGAATTCACAAGGGGGACGAAGGTCATATTTTAGCCGCTGAAATTCGTCGCGGAACGTTTTTGTTTTATAGAGAAGATCCTAAAACGCTTGCGGATGATTTGAGCGCTTCTATTAAAATAGAGGATTTGGAAGTAATAGAAAGTTCAGATGTAACGGATGAGGATATTTTAGAAGAATTACCGCTTCATAATCCCGAATGGGGCTGCAAGGTGGAGGATGGTTATATTCTGAATTTGAAAGGCGAGCGGTTAAACAAGTACGCTTATAACTATACTGTACCGGCTTAAAAAAGAGCGTGGTCGTTCGCACTCTTGAAAGCATTTTTAGCGCTAACCATTGCGAATTTCAAATGCCATTTCTATTTCGATTAGAAACGTTTGTTGCGTTAGGATGAGTGTTATTCCGATAAAGTAATTCGCGGCGGTTACAGCGCTGTTTCTCGACTTAAAACAGTGGTTTAACAGTGGGGGATAGAATTGCGGTTAAAATCTATGAAACAGTAAGAATAACGCACCGTTTCACAGTGGGG
The DNA here is from genome assembly GCA_910586985.1 of uncultured Christensenellaceae bacterium. Lineage (GTDB taxonomy): Bacteria > Bacillota > Clostridia > Christensenellales > Borkfalkiaceae > Gallimonas. Next base: position 55,822 of record CAJUKK010000011.1, read on the forward strand.
GTATAGTTTCGACTCTATATTGCGCATTAACCGTAAATCGCCGTGTACCGCTTACGCATTTTGATAAAGTATTCGTAAATGGTCGCTTGCGCTCTTTCAAGGATTCTTCCTATCTCGGGATAGCTTAACCCCGACATTCTACATTCCAAAGCAACTCGCATATTATCGGATAAATTCAGGCTCTCTACAATCTTATCGCATTTTGTATAATCCTGCTCGATTTCTTCTCTTATTTCGATCGTAGGTTCGCTTATGGGCGTTAAAGCATCAAGGCTTATAAGGCGGGAACTGTCTCTCGATTTGCGGTTAATCAGTTTCATCATCTTTCTGATATAGGCGATTCTTACCGTTATCTTTTTTTCCTTCTTTGTATAGCCTATAACATCATCTAAATGCTGCCCGTAGTATTCGCAGAGATACAATGCACATTCCTGCACCAAATCGTAACCATCGCTTAACGAACGGCTTACGTCGTCTCTGTTCTTGATGTCTTTGAACAGATTGGTATTTAACTGCTGCATACGCGTTCCCGCATAACTAATGAGATAGCGCGTTTCCATAAACGCTATGATTTCGGACATAGCGAATACGTTATTGGGCGAGATAGGATCTTTCAGAACATTGTAATCAAAGTTCTTGTACCTTATTCTGCTCTCATGTTTTTTTGTCCTTCTTTTCATTTTGGATACCTCCGAGATTTTTGATTTGCCGTTCGGCAGGGCGAACGAGGCATAGGACTTCATTCGGAGGATGTTGTGTTTCGTCTAATTTTTGATGTCAACGGTGGCAATAAAAGTGAAATAATGACGGGAGGAGATGCCCCACAACCAAAAAATTGCGTTAAAAGAAAAAACACCGAACGGAAAAGTGCGGTGCTGAAAATATTAAGTTCGGTTTCAAATTCAAAGCAATTTTTTGCCCGTTGACATCGGGGAAGGACTATGCTACGATAAGCCCGACGAAACGGCAAAAAATCTCGGAGGAATATATAGAATTTGTCAGTTAACGGTATGGAACAAGTAAAAATATGTTATAATAATGTTGATGATAATAAAAATTTGCTAAAAAGGGGTTGACTTTTATCCCTCAATAGCATATAATATTATCAAGAAAAATAAATTTGGGCTGGGTTGAAATTCCCGAGGTCCACCGCGGCGGGGGTATTCCTCGCCACTTTTTTTGCGTATGAGAAAGAATTTGAGTATTTTTATTGATGAGTCTGGGGACTTTGGAAAGTATAATAATATTGCACCATATTATTTGGTGACTATGCTTTTTCATGATCAAAAACATAGTATTAACGAATTATTACAATACTTATCTGACAGTCTATCGATGAAAAGTTATTCGGAACATTGTTTACATACGGGACCGTTGATTCGAAAAGAAGAAGTATATGAGTTAATGACGATAGACGAAAGAAAAAGTATTTTAAATTGCTTTATGAATTTCGCAAGTAAAGTGGAATTTAAATATATAACTTTTGTCGTAGAGAAAAGAGAAGACTTTAATCAATTGAATAAGGGTATCAATTCGAACCATTTGCGTTCAAACTGATACCCTTATCTTTTATAATAACGGATTTTATCACCGATTTAGAGGGGAAATTGCCTTAATTCGGTGCTTTTTTGTGTCTTTTCGCAGATGAAAATAATTAGACAGAAAATCCAAAAACAGTAAATTTTGAAACGTAAAACTAAAAATCTATGGAATCCGAACTCGTTTGTACAAGTTCATTTGAATGGTAATTATAATACATATTTTCAAATTTTATCGGCGTCATATATCTTAAAAACGCGTGCGGACGTTCGCTGTTGTATTCTGAGACATATTATTGTTTGCGATAATCAGGAAAAATGTTTTTGTATTTGAACAAATTAGACCGATTTCGTTTTCGCCATGCGTCGGGTGTAACGCTGAATTGATCCTGAAAATTCCGCTATAACTGTTTTGCGAATCGTATTCGAGCATTGTCGCAATTTGAGAAATCGGCAAATCTGCATCGGAAGTAGAATGTGTTTTGTCCACCGAGTGCATATAGAAATTGTGCGCTCTATAAAAATGACGGGTAGGTTCCCGATTTTTGATTACTTACTATGCGACGGTGCGGGCAGGTGTCTTGTTTGTAAGCGTAAACTTGCGCGACTGTTAAAAGCAAAGTCTAACAAAAAAGACGGGCGCAAAAAAAGCGAGATGAAATTTAAAAAAGTACAAAATATTTTCGACAGACGCTTGCATTAAAAGTGAAATTGTGTTATACTCTCATAAAGTGTTTGCGGGTCTATCGTTCTTATCTTTATACTATGGCGAATGACCGAAATGCGTCCCTGTTCGGTGAATAAATAAAAAAGGAACGGATAACTATGGAACAAATTATTTTAAGGAACATACGGGTGCAGTTGTTGAGCGAAGAAGTTGTGCGCGTAGAGTACGGAAGGAACGGAAAATTCTGCGATGAGAATACGTTGTTTATTCTTAATCGCAGTCGTTACAAAGCTGCGAAAGTCGCGTATACGGAAAAAGACGGTGCGATTTGTTTTGGACGTTACACGCTCTATGTTCCTGAAAATGCGGATTCGCTGTCCGGCGTTCGATTGGACAAAAACGGCGAAACGATTTATACATACAAAACACTCTCGAATAGCGGCGAATTGCCTGCTATGGATCAAACGCCCGAGGCGTTCGCGCTTTCGGATACGCCGCGAATCGTCGTGCCCAAGGGCGGATATTCCGTAAATCGCAAGGGCGAATATACGGTTGAAGAAGACGTAGAAGATATTTATCTGTTGCTCTGCGCGGGCGACGCGAAAAAATTGCGTAAGCTTTATGTCGAACTCACGGGTAAGTGCGAACTTGTGCGCCTTTCCACGCTCGGCGGCTGGAACAGCAAGTATTACGCGTATTCCGAGGAAGAAGCAAAACAGCTGATTTTGGATTACGAGGCGCATGATATTCCGCTAGACGTAATGGTAATAGATACAGATTGGCGTTCTTGCGAAAATGGTTGGGGATATGATATCAATACGAAACTTTTCCCCGACATGAAGAGATTTTTGGACTTTGCACATGCTCACGGCGTGGAAATCATGTTCAACGATCACCCCGAACCCGTGAACGGCGCACAGGTTTTCGCGCCCGAAGAAATCGAATACCGCGAAAAGAATCTGCAATCACTCATGGAAGAGGGGTTGGATATTTGGTGGTACGATCGGAATTGGACGACTCATCTTATCTCGCCTTCGAAAAACGTATATTGGGAAACATTGGGATTGTATCTCTTCGAGGATGTCACGCGGCATTTTTATCAAAAGCAATCGGGTGACGATAAAATATACCGCCGTCCCGTGGTCATGGGTAATGCGGTAAACGTGATCAACGGAAATTATATGAGCATTACGGACAGCGCGTCGCACCGCTATTCGATTCAATGGACGGGCGATATCGCAAGCATGCCCGACTCGCTCGCGCAGGAAGTGGATACGCTTATCAAATGTACGAACAACTGCGTTCCGTATATCAATTCCGATTGCGGCGGACATACCGGAAATCCCGACAAAGAAGGTTTTGTGCGTTGGATGCAATACGGCACGCTTTCGCCCGTGTATCGTCCGCATTGCACGAATACGGTCACGCGTACGCGCGAACCGTGGGTTTACGATAAAGAAACGGAAGACATCGTGCGTGAATACAACAATTTGCGCTATCGCCTGTTACCTGTCATTTATAAGAACGCATATAACGCCTATGAAACGGGCGAGCCGATGTTTAAAGGGTTAGGTTGGGAGTATCCGGACGATAAAAAAGCCATTGCTCGCGACGACGAGTATATGCTTGGGAACGATCTTTTGATTTCTCCGATCGGCGGAGAGAGACCTTTGCCGCTGAAAAAGGGCGATTATGTAACGCCCGTTCAGGCAACTTACTATAACGGCAGGGAGCTGAAAGGCAAGCCGATCGCAACAGCCGAATACGAAAAACTCGATTTTTATCTCAATCACGTATCGCCTGCAAAGGGCGTGCCCGTATATGATTTTTCGGCACGGTTTAAAACTGTCGTTAAGTTTAATAAAAATGTGAAGCTTTGTATCCAATGCGACGACGGCGCAACCGTATTCGTGGACGGCGAAAAGGTTTTGGAGGATAAAACGTTGCACTCGGCGCTCTTATTTCCGCTATGCGAATTGGCGGCAGGCAGAGAGCACCGTATCGAAATCGAATATTTTCAGGCGGGCGGCGAGGCGAGCTGTACGCTGTGCTATTTCGAATTAGAGCAGGATATGCAAAAGAACGTGTACTTGCCTGCAGGCAAGTGGCTGGACGCGTTTACGGGAAAAGTATACGAGGGCGAAAATATGATCGCGTGCGAATACGGTTTGCGCGAAATGCCGCTGTTCGTAAGACTTGGCGCGTTGCTTCCGCTTGCTTACGAGGCAAGAAATACGAAAGAACAAAAATGGAATAAACTCGTCTATGATTTTTATCCCGATAAAAACGCGGCGGACACGGGATATTTATACGAGGACGATACCGAAACGACGGCCTATCAGTTGGGTCAGCTCCGCAAAAGCGCATACAAAGCGGATTATTGCAAGGGGTGTAACGCTTACGTGATCAATCTTTCGAAAGCTGAGGGAAGTTTTGCGGGCGAAAAATGTTTTGCAAACCGTGAAATCACACTTAAAGTGCATTTGCTTAAAGAGCAGATTAAGCGCGTAACGGTAAACGGCGAAGAGGTCGCGTTTCAGACCGTGAAGAAAGATACTGAGGCGTTCCCCTTGAATGCGGGGCAATCCGCACCAGATTCCGATATTTTGCTTGTTACATTGAATACGCAGGTCGATCAGGATTACGAAATCAGATTTTGCTTATAACGTAAATTCGGCATTAAAGATTAGGAGTTGAAATAATGATACAAGCAGACGGTAAAAAGTTTATATTGCAAGGCAAGAATTACAGCTACGCGATGTATGTAGTGGAAACGGGTTTTTTACAGCATCTTCATTACGGCGGCAGGATTACGGAAAACGATCTGGGGTATTTGATTCAGATCGGCGATACGAATGCGCCGCACAACGATATGAACATGGATATGGCGTTTGACAGAATGCTGTCGGAATACGGCTTTTACGCGCGCGGGGATTACCGTGAACCAACGGGTATCTTCGAGCGGAAAGACGGCGCAAGCATGAGTCGTATGCGCTATCAAGGCTACCGCGTGGAAAAGGGTGCGCCGAAGATAGAGGGAATGCCGCATGTTCGCACGGGCGACGAGACGCTTATCATCACGCTCAAAGACGATTTTTCGGATATTGCCGTGGATTTGTATTATACGGTATCGGACGATACAAACGTTTTGGTGCGCAATGCCGTGATACGCAATACGGGGACTGACGCGGTCATGCTGAAAAAGGCGTTTTCTTTCCGCGCACAGCTGCCGAACGGAAACTATCGAATGCTCCGTCTTGCGGGCACTTGGGGACAGGAGCGCATTCCAGAAATCGCGCCGATCGCGCACGGTGTGACGCGGTTGCAGTCGTTACAAGGCTGTACTTCGCATAACGCCAATTGTTTTATGGGAATCCTGAAAGAGAACTGTACGGAAGAGTCGGGCGAATGCGTGGGGGTGCAGCTCGTATACAGCGGCTCGTTTGCGCTTACTGCGGAGTGGTGCAAGAACGGAGCGCTCACGCTGCAGGGCGGTATATGCGATATCGGTTTCGGTTGGGAATTGAACGGCGGGGAAGAATTTGTGACTCCGCAGGTATTGTTGACTTATTCGGGCGAAGGTTTGGGCGGAATGTCGCGCAGTATACACGACTTCTTGCGCGAGCGTGTGATCAATCCGGCGAACGTATACAAGCGCCGTCCGATCGTTGTGAACAATTGGGAGGCAACCTATTTCGATTTCAACGAGGAAAAACTCTTTCCGATTATAGACGAGGCGTCAAAGCTCGGGATCGATACGTTCGTATTGGACGACGGATGGTTCGGCAAGCGCGACAGCGACTGGTCGGGTTTAGGGGATTGGTACGTCAACGAAAGGAAATTGAAGGGCGGGTTAAAAACGCTGATCGAGCGTTGTAAACAAAACGGTTTAAAGTTCGGTTTGTGGTTTGAACCCGAAATGATCAACGAAGACAGCGATTTATATCGCGCGCACCCCGATTGGGCGATACACAAAGAGGGAGTGGAGCCTTGCCGCAGCCGTCAACAGCTAACGCTTGATTTTACGAGAAAAGAGGTCGTTGACTATATCTTTGAAACGGTAAGTAAGGTGTTGAAAGAAAACGAAATATCCTATGTGAAGTGGGATATGAATCGCAATATAACGGAGGTATATTCGGCGAAGTTGCCGGCGCACCGTCAGGGCGAGTTCATGCACCGCTATATCTTAGGAGTATACGATCTGGCGGAGCGGCTGACGAGCGCGTTCCCGCAAATATTCTTTGAAGGATGCGCGGGCGGAGGCGGGCGTTTCGATGCGGGGATGCTGTATTACTTTCCGCAGATCTGGACGAGCGACGATACGGACGGATACGAGCGCACGAAGATTCAATGGGGGACGTCGTTGTGCTATCCGCTCTCGAGTATGAGCTGTCACGTATCCGTTTGTCCCAACCATCAGACGCAGAGAACAACGCCGTTTGAAACGCGAGGTAACGTCGCAAGTCTTGGAGCGTTCGGATATGAACTTGACCTGTCTAAAATGACGGAGGAAGAAAAGGCGCTTACGAAAAAGCAGGTGGAGAGTTATAAGCGCACGGACGAGCTGATATTAAAGGGCGATCTGTATCGCCTGATGAATCCGCTCGAACGAAACTATTTCTGCGAAATGGTGGTGAGCAAGGATAAGAAGGAGGCGTACGTCGTGGGCGAACGTGTTCACGGGATACCTTGCGATTACAATCAATATATAAATTTGCGCGGGTTAGACGACGATACGCAGTATGAAATCGAGGAATTACATTTGAGAGCGAGCGGAAAGGCGCTGAAAAACGCGGGACTGTTGTTGCCCAAGCTTTCCGATTTTGGAAGTTGGTCTTGGCATTTAAAACAGGTTGATTAAACGCAATACAAAAAAAGGAACAGCTTTTAAAAGCTGTTCCTTTTTTATTTTTTTATGATGCTATCAAGTCTTAATTTTGTACCGGATGAGGGGGTTTGCTCATAATGTGAGATTTTAAGACCTTCATTAATGATTTTCAACCCCATATTCGATGACGGTGTTGAATTCGTAGAATTAATAGGCGGTAAAGTACCGTTTTGGAGTTTTGATAGCGAACTCTTAATACTATTGTTTGACATTGTATCTCCTTAAATAAAACTGATTAAACACATATATAGTGCAAATAGTACAATTGCAATTACTAATAAAACTAATCCTCGATGATATAACCTTGTTCTTTTATTATTGACGAAATAATTTGCTTGAGTTGCCTCTATATACTTTTGTGCGAGTACAATTGAAAATTCATTTGGGTTTGAACGTAAAATGTCGGCATCATAAAAGGCTACTGGATCTATTATATTGTATGTATGGGTGCGAATTACACGTACAAAAGTGAAAATAGACAATAAAGAAATTGTTAAAGCACCGATGATAGAAATGAGTGCGACAAACGGTAAAATCAGTGCGCTGATTGTTTGAGTAGCGTTGATTTCAATGCTAAATATTTTAGCTAAGTTAATTGCTTGAACAACTGCAACAAAGAAGACGGCTGTAAATGAAATAACAATGTTCGTTTTAGAATCAATGACGCTAGTTCGGTTTCGTTCACTGTCATATTCATTTTTGCAGAGAGCGCAAAATTCTTTTCCAGATGTAAATTTATTTTTTGCCATATTATTTTAAAATTGACTGTAAAACCTCGAGGAATGAACCGTCTTCGGCGCCGATTATTTCTTTATATTGTGTTATATAAAAATATTCTTTGCCCTTGTGGATTTCTGCGTTTGCTTCCAATATATTAAATCTGAAATCGGGATCGACGTATTTCCATGATTTATATAGGACGTTGTAATTTCCCAAGTTTGCTTGATCGGTTGCGTCGGTAAGCTTGAAATTTTTATATATATAATTGGGATTGCAAACAGAAATGAACCTTATCTCCACAGTTGCGTCAATACTGAGGATTGTCGAAGAATAATACAGCGTATCTCCGCTCACTCTATCGTATGCACGTAAAATATTGTAATTATACTTTGTTGTGTCGATTTGTATCTCGACTTCTTTCACGTCGTTATTAAATTCGTCTAAATTAGCGCTTACATATACGATATTAGTATCTAGATATTCGACGCGGTTGACTCCGGTAGGGTAATACACAACGATACAGGTTGTGATCACTGCCGCCGCGGCAACTGCGCTGATCGATGCGGAAAGCCAAACTTTTAAACGGGGGCTGCGTTTGCGTTCCCTCGTCGCTTTGTTTTGCTCTGTATACTCCTGTTCCAAGGCGCGCAAAAACGCCCCGTTGTCAGAGGATAAAATTTCTTGTCTGTCTTGTTCCGCTTGTTGTTTAAGATACTTTTTTACTTTCATTTTAAACGATATTCACCGCCAATGCATTATTTATTTTTGTTTTGTAGTTGATGTTGAACAGTCCGGTTGCATATCCGCTTACGCCGGATGCTACGTTTAAATATTGGTAGGTGCTCGATCCGTTGTAAACGTACGTTCTATAACCGAATGCGATCATGATATGCGCAACGTCGGAAACATAATAGTTGATTTTGTCGGAATTCGTATTCTGCGTTATTGTGCCTACGTTATAGCTGCTTAAAAAGAGAATAACCGGTTGGTTTGCGTCAAGATAACTTTTCGCTTTGGAGTAACTGATCGTATCCCCTTGCATACAGGAGGAGAAGGTGATCGAATGCCCCTTATCTCTGCAGAAGTCTGCCATTCCGTCTTTAAACTTTTTTTCCGTTGTGCCGGAAGTGGTTGTGCCCATATAATCATACAGTTCGAGAATAACTTTTTTAACCGCTTCGTCTTCAGCACTGTACGAATATGTATTTCCGATCGGCGAACCCGATTGGTGATTGGGGATCAGATTTTCGTCGTAACGATCGTAAAAACCGATTACGTTTGCGCCTGCGATCGCGGCGCATGAACCGTATGCGGGCGAATATTCGTAGCACGGATAACGGTATGCAAGCGAGCGCGTCTCGCTGATCGTTCTTGTGGAGTAGTTGATCGTAACGTTTTCTAAAGATGCCGCTCTGGAAACCGACTCGTCGTAAGCGATCGCCGCGGTATCCCGATATCTGACCTCTTCCTGAGAAGGTTGCGTTACGGATACGGCGGATCCGCTAAACAGTAAAAGTGTTCCTAAAGCAATAGCGCCTAATTTAATCATTGGTAAATTTCTCCTTATACCTTATCTATAAATATAGACGAGTGAAAAGGGGAAAATGTTACAACATTTTTTTAATTTGTGCGTAAGCGCGGCTGACTTTCGTACGTACGTTACCGCAACTCAAAAGCATGATTTCGGCAATTTCTTTGTGACTGTAGCCTTCCCAGATATGTAGATATAAAATATACTGCGATTCTCTATCCAAAGATTCGAAACATTTTTTTACGTCTTCCTTTAAAATCAGATTGTCGAGGCAGAACGGTACCGATTGATTTTCGGTGAGCGCAACCTCCTTATGCTGCGACCGAAGCTTGTCGATTGCCTTATTGTCTGCCATATGGTAGAGCCAAGTCGTAGGATATTCAACGGGTTTGAATTCTTTTGTCGTTAAAAGCGAAAGAAAAGTTTCCTGTGCAATGTCTTCTGCAGAAATCAGTTTTCCGAATCTTCTTGTTAAGTGAATTACAATTTTCGGAAAATACTCAGCGTAAATCTCGGTCACTGCTTGTCTGTCGGATCTGATACTTTGTAGTAATCGGTTGAATTTATGCGCGTTCATATTCCCCTTAGTGTTTTAAATAATTTCTCCATATGTGATTTAATTGTTGAAGCAATCGAGTAATTGAAAAATTGCTTCTTTTTGTTTTTCGTTCAGGACTCTGAATTTTTCGATAAACGCTTTGTTTTCGGGCGTAGCCGTAAAAATCTCCTCCCTGTCGCATAACAGTTCGAAGGGCGCAATACGAAAAGCCTTGCTGATTTTTTCAATCGCCTCAAGGCTGGGGGTATAGTTCCTCTTCGTAAACCAGTTGCGGATGCAGGCTTCCGTCAAATCGGATTTCTGCGCCAGATCGTAGATAGAAATGTTGTGCTGTACAATCAGCTCTTTGATCTTATCCTTGACTCTTGCTACTAAATCGTATTTGCCCGATTCCTCTTCATCCGAGTCCGTATCGTCTAAAACTAAGACTTTCTTCTTTGTAATCATCGTAGTTTTATTATAACTCATTTTGCCTCGCATTTTGTAATGTTATCGTTTAGATTTTTCGTAGTTATGCCTATGAAATGGTAATATCGAGCAAAAGATAAAGAAATTACGAAATTTTTTTTTAAATTTTGTAACATTTTCGCTTCTTGCTGCGACTATATAAGCGAGGACACAAAAGAGACGACATTTGATCGGTAAATCGGACATCCTTTATAGGCAGAATATTGGCGAAAAACGTCGAAAGTTTCGAAAGTTATACCAATAAAACAAAAAAATATTAAAATTTAGCAAAAAACTTTCGAAAATTGTATTGACATTTCGCAATGATGTGATAAAATAAAAATGCAGGTAGAGGCTGCATGAAAAAATAATCATTCATCAGGAGATATTCATGAAAAAGAAAACGATATTGGCTACGGGGCTTACGATTTCTCTTTTGCTTAGCTCGGCAATGGGTATGGCGGGGTGCGGCGAAGAACCGCACACGCACAGCATCGGCGCGGTAGCAAAAAAGGATGCGGGCTGTACCGAGGCGGGATACGAAGCTTATTATAAGTGTTCGGGATGCGATAAAATTTTCTCGGACGAGAAGGGAGAGACGGAAATTGCCGCGCCTAAGGTGATTCCCGCGGCGCATAAGGTAGAAGCGGTTGCCAAGGTGGATGCAACCTGCACGGCGGAGGGAACGGCAGCGCATTATAAATGTTCGGTTTGCGATACGCTGTTCTCGGACGAAGAGGGCAAGACGGTGATCGAGGCGGCGACGGCGATTCCGGTTGTTGCGCATACGATTGTCGAGGTTCCCAAAAAGAGACCGACCTGTACGGAAACGGGTTACGAAGAACATTTTAAATGCTCGGTCTGCGACGCGCTGTTTGCGGACGAAGAGGGCAAGACGGCGATCGAGGCGGCAACGGTCATTCCCGAAGAGCACAGACTCGTGGCGGTTGACGAAAAGAAACCCACTTGTCTGGAGGCAGGCTACGAGGCTCACTATAAATGTTCGCTGTGCGATAAACTCTTTTCTGATAACGCAGGGACGACGCCGATTGAAAAACCCGTCGCTATTCCTGTAAGCACGGAGCACTCGATCGGATTCGGGTTTACGAAGGACACCGTTCCCGCGCCGGTAGTAGAGGGCGGAACGTTAGAAACGAAATGCACCGTCTGCGGCAAAGCGGGCGAAACGATAAATTATCTTGCCGGATTTTCAATGGATAGAGTTACGAATAAAACGGCGTTGAAAATGGAAACGGCGGGGAACTATTATATTACGTTGGCATCTGGAGGCACCAATTCGCGGTTTGCATTCCATGCCACCAAGGCGGGAACGTATAAGCTGACCTTTACCGAAGTGTTCTCACAAGAGACGCTTACGAGAATGTTTGCTGGTATCTGGATCAAAGAGGATGCTTATGTAACGACATCAACCGGCAACTTATGGTCTACAACAGATAACGATTGGTCGACTACGGATTCGCTTCAGCCTATAATCAATAAGTATAAAGACAAGATCGTAAGAGACGAAACGACTGCCGACTATTCGAGCTTATTGGGACCCCGCACGACGTTGAACACTATCACCTTTACGTTAGCGGCGGAAGATATACCCGAAAACGGACTGTTTATTACGTTGCAATTAGGCGATAAGGTATTGGGCGAGGACGGAAAGGTGGCAAATCCCACGGAGGCCGGTACGTATTTAATTAAATATGAAACTCCTGAAGAATAAAAATACTTGATTATTTTACTCATGTCCGTACCCGTCTGATCGGGGAAGGGCAAAAGATGGCAGTCGGAGGATTGCCTTTACAAAAGCGGCACAAACAACTATTTGTTGTGCAATATAAATTAAACGGAGGATGTTTTATGAACAAGACAAAGAGAGTGGGTTTATCCACAATCGCGGCTTTCGCAATATAAATTAAACGGAGGATGTTTTATGAACAAGACAAAGAGAGTGGGTTTATCCACAATCGCGGCTTTCGCAATGGCAGCTTGCACGTTTGCAACGCTCGGCATGGCGAATGGGATTTCGGCAAATGCCGAAGCGGTGGAGCCTACCCCCGCAGCAGAGGGTTGGTACATCGTTGGTAACGGCGCGGGATCGTTGAGCGAGAGCAGCTGGACGGATTATGTTCCTGCATTTAAGCTCGATGGCGCAGCAGGCAGAGTCGGCACGTTTACGTACGAGAATTTGTCGCTGTACGAGGGCGATGCGTTTAAGTTGCTGTATGCAAACGGTGAGTGGGCGTATCCCAACGATTCCGGTTGGACGGCAGACGTAACGGGTCAGTTCTCCAACCTCGCAACGAATATCGACGGTTACTTTGTAAACGGCGGTCTCGGCAACATTCAGGTAACGGAAGCGGGAGAAGGCATCTATGATCTGACGCTCACCGTATCTGCAACGGGTATCTCTTTGGCTTATGAGAGAACGGGTTCGGTTGTGCCGATTGAACAGGAAAAAATGTACGTGGTCGGTTCTTTGCAGAACTATGAAGATTGCAACTGGCCCGGCGCGGTCGACGTTGCAACCTGCTGCCCTGCAATGACGTTGAATAAGGTTACAGGAAAGTGGTCTGTAAGACTTGAGCTTATGGAAGGCGATATCTTTAAGGTATACAACCTTGTCAACAACGCTTATTTCCCCAGCGGCGTGAATAACGATTGCGTAATCGAAGAAGAAGGCAACTATCTTGTTGAATACGAGACAAAAGCGCCCAGCTTCACGGTAACCAATGTAGAAACAGGTGATGTTGTATATCCTGTTGCGTCCTAACGAAATTTGAAGCGCGGAAAGCTTTCTCCCGAATGCCCTATTCGGGAGGAGGCATAGCGCAAGGCGAAAAAAAGAGGGCGGGCCTCTACCCCGCCTTCCTTTTTTTCAGCATTTAAAAAAAACCGACGCTCAGTCTGCGTCGGCGGAAAAACGTTTTTTCTTGGTTGTACAGGTCGCCTGCGGCTCTTCAAAAAAACATGGCACGGTAACGTGTTGCGCAGGGAATGCTTGCAACGTGGCTTTCAGAGCGAGAAACGCCTGTTTGCCGATCGAGGCGAAATCAGGAGCAATGCCCGTCATTGCCCGACCGTCCTTAGAAAAGTTCTCTTTAAAACCGATGACGGAGATATCGTCGGGCACGGTCTTGCCCGTACTCGTCATATAGTCGATAAATCCTTCGGCTGCGTTTTGGGAGGCGCAGACAATGGCGGTAAAATATTTATTGTACGAAATAAAATATTCTGCGGCGTCCTTGCCCGAACGGTAAGAAGAGTCGCCAAAATAAGTCAGATCGTAGCGGTAGGGAATCGCGTTTTTCGAAAGTCCGAAAAAGTAACCTGCAAACCGCTCCGCCCCGACGAGCGCATCCCGTTCCGTTCCCAGAAACGCAATAAGGCTATGCCCGAGGGATACAAGATGATCGATCGCGTTTCCCGCAGAGAGGAGATCGTCCGATTTAACGTTGGATACGCGCGGATTATCGCAAAACTCATTTCCGAATATCACGGTCGGGATCTCCGTCGTACGCAGTGTTTGTCTGATTGCGGAGGAGTAGTTTGTCCCGAGTATAAATAGACCGGCGAAGTTCCGTCCCGTCACGAATTCGTTCAGATCGAACGATCCGTCGATCTCTTGGACAGAGACAAGGTAATTTTCTTCCTTGGCGTCGGTACAGAACACTTCGATAATTTTATCGAAGAGCGCGTCAAACGAAGAGCCGCGTTCCTTTAAAACGGCAACGTTGCCTTTGATTTTCCGCGAGCGAAGAGAACGGTAACCCACTGATTCCGCATATTCGCAGATGGCTTTCCGCGTGCTTGCGGCAATATCGGTAGACCCGTTTAAAGCCTTGGAAACGGTTGAACTGTTAATATTGAATTTTTTTGCAATATCGTCAATCGTCATTTGCTTCTCCAGTCGACAAAATTATAACACGATTTACAGGTTCGGTCAAGGGATATTTAAGGATTCGTCTATTTTATGTACCTTTCGGGCGGTAAATTTCGTGCAATGCAAACGGTTTTTTACCGGAGCAAAGCAAAAAATAAATTCAGAAAATAACCGTGCGCGGCGCCGGAGTATAATGCCGTTTTTTCGCGCATATAAGGAATTAATAAAACTTTCGAAAAAAATTCACAAATTATCCAATTTTTATTATAAAATAAACTATCTTTCGAAATATACTTGCATTTTTACGATGCCCATGCTATTATAGAGTTATCGTTTCAATAAATTTATCGGGAGCTTATCATAAGCAACGGGGAGAGGGAATGAAAAAACTCAGCACAATCATTTCAATTTTGTTAAGCATGCTCTTTGTGTTCTGCGCGTGTGCCGACGACAGCGCGCACAGCGTGCACGAGGATAAGGACGGCGACGGAGCGTGCGACGTCTGCGGCAAGGATCTGAACGTTCCTGATCCCGACGAGCCGGACGAAGAATTTTCGTTGCCGTTGGAGGACGGTAAAAACCAGATCACCTTTTATTTTAACCGCGCCGCGGGAAATTATGATAAGTGCGATATCTGGATGTGGGAAGAAGGCGGCGCGGAAGGCAGAGGATTTGCATTGCACGAATGCGGATACGGTGCGAAAGCGGTCGTCAATATCGACGGAAACTGCACGCGCGTCGGATTTATCGTGCGTACGAACTGTTCCGATCCCGGCGGTACGAGCTGGGGCACGGCGACAAAGGACGCCACGCAGGACGATCGGTTTATCTCGATCAAGGAACGGGAAACGGTAGTCTACCTCAAAGGCGGGGACAAAATGGCATATTCGAGTACGGACGGCGGGAAAACGCTTACCGAAATCAAAGGCATCGACATGGCTGATCTGCGCGATTTGCATACCGTCCGCTTTGCGGTAAGTTCCGCATCCGCCATGAGCACGGAGATCGGAACGGTCAGATTGCTCGACGGCGATAATAACGAAGTAAAGATCGCGGAAATCAATGCAATTTCCAAATTACAGGCACAGATCAAAACGGAGAGCGAACTTGCGCTGGAAAAATCGTATACGCTGCACGTGGGCGATCTCGATCCCGTGCCCGTCGTTCCCATTACATATTTCAGTTCCGAAGATTTCGGGGCGCGCTACAATTACGACGGAAAATTAGGCGTGGAGCTGCTCGAAAATCAAACGGTGTTCCGTCTTTGGGCGCCGACCGCGTCGTCCGTCAAACTCAACCTGTTCACGGCGGGGGACGGCGGCGAGGCGGAAAAAAGCGTCGCGCTCGTAAGAGGGGAGAAAGGCGTCTGGACGCATACGGAAAACAGAAACCTCAACGGTAAGTATTACACCTATACCGTTCAGACTTCGGCAGGCGTTCAGGAAGCGGTTGATCCCTATGCCGTGTCTGCGGGACTCAACGGCAACCGCGGCATGATTCTCGACCTCGATTCGACGAATCCGCAGGATTGGAGCGAACAGCTCTTTGTTCCCTCCACGGCAAAGAACGGAAAATTCAACTATACCGATGCGGAACTGTGGGAAGTACACGTACGCGACTTTTCGAATACGATTACCGATCCCGAACTTCCCGCATCCTACCGCGGCAAATTTATGGCATTTACGAAAACGGGACTGAAAAACAGTTCGGGTATTCCCGTCGGCGTGGATTATTTGAAGGAGCTTGGAATCACGCACGTACATCTCTTGCCTTCGTACGACTATGCGACGGTCGACGAGAGCTTGAGCGGCGGATTCAACTGGGGATACGATCCCAAGAACTACAACGTACCCGAAGGAAGTTATTCGACCGATCCCCGCAACGGCGCGGTTCGCGTGAGCGAATTCAAACAGATGGTGCAGTCGCTCCACGAGCAGGGCATCGGTGTGGTCATGGACGTCGTATACAATCACACGCACGGACTTGATTCCAACTTTAATAAGATCGTACCCTATTATTACTATCGGTTCCAGACGAACGGGAAACCGTCGAACGGATCGGGTTGCGGGAACGAGACTGCGTCCGACCGCTACATGTACGGAAGATACATGCTCGATTCCGTCACCTATTGGATGAAGGAGTACAACGTCGACGGATTCCGTTTCGATCTGATGGGACTTCACGATCTGGAAACCATGAAAGCGATCGAGAAAGCGGTGCACGAGATCAACCCGAACGCTCTCATTTACGGCGAAGGTTGGACGGGCGGCAGTACGACGCTCGACGGAGCCAAACAGAGCACGCTTGCAAACAACAAGACGCTCAACTACTCTGTCGGCGGCGTCAGAGGTAATCATACGAACGGCGTTGCAATGTTCAACGACGTACTCCGCGACGCGCTCAAAGGCTCTACAAACGGTCGGGATACGGGATTTGCGACGGGAGCGGATGCGACGCTTTCGCAGGCGGTTCGTTTCGGCGTAAACGGCGGCGTCAACAATATCGGTTTCGGCACTGCGAACAACAAGGGAACTTGGAATACCTATAATCCGACCAATCTTATCAATTATGCGTCCGCGCACGACAACTTGTCGCTTTGGGATAAAATCTGCTATGCGTACGGCGAAGAGGCGGACACGCTGGAAATGCGTTTGCGCCGCAACCGCCTGACGGCGGCGATCGTACAGACTTCGCTCGGCGTACCCTTTATGCAGGCGGGCGAGGAAATGCTGCGTCAGAAGAAGAATGCGGACGGTACGTATAACGAAAACAGTTACAATTCGTCGGACGAAGTGAACAATCTCAAATGGGAAAAACTGACGCCGACGTCGCCCGAATACGCCATGATGCGCTATTACAGCGGACTGATCGCATTCCGGAAAGCGCACGACACGTTGAGGTCGCCCTTGGCATCCGATCGGGGAACGACGATAAACGTACTCGATGCTGCGGCGACAAAGGGTGCGGTAATCGCGTTTACGATGACCAATCCGTACGGCGGAGAGACGATCTACGTTGTATACAATGCGGGAGAAATCGATACGGAGATCAGGCTGCCCTCAGGGAATTGGGACCTTTATATCAACGGAACGACGGCGGGAACGACCGCAATTAAAAGCGGACTTACGGGCGCGCAGACGATCGAAGCGGTGTCCTGTTACGTGTTCGTTAAAAACTGACCACACTTTCCCCCCTAAGTACCAATCTCTCTGCTCGTAGACGCGGGCAGGGAGAGAGGTATGAAAAAGCGGAAATGACTGAATACGGAAATCTCATGCAAAGCATGAATTAAAGGAGGAAACTATGAAACTAAAAAAATGGCTGGGTGCATTGCTCGTACTGGTCATGGGTATCGTCGCGATCATGGGTCTTGCGGCTTGTGACGACGACCCGAATCCTTCGGGTGACGGCGTTACCGTAACATGGTACGACGGAAGAACGGTTCTCAAAGAAGAGTTGGTTGAAAAGGGCAGTAAACTGACCGATTGGACGCCTACAAAGTCGGGCTATGAATTTTTGGATTGGTATTCCGAAAGCTCTCTTTCCAAAAAGTTTGACTTCGAGACGGTGATCGAAGAGGATACCAGCGTATATTCGAAATGGCGTTCCGGCACCGTAGCCAAAGACGACCGTATCTGGTATACGATCGGTTCGATTTCGGGCAGCAACTGGCAATTCGTCACGGAAAAGAACGAGGAGGGCGAGTGGGTCGTAGCGCCCGGATATGAAAAGTTCGTTTTCGAAAACAAGGGCGATAATACATATGAAATTACGCTCACCATCCGTCCCAACTGTAAGTTCCGTTTTGTAACCAATCTTTTGGATTCTTCCACGTGGGAAGGCGACGAAGGCAGAGGGGAGATGGGACTTGGAAACTTGAAAGGTTTTGAATTTGCCGACGGTAAGAATCCGGAAGGCAAGGGCAAGGTCGACTGTACCGCGGCGGACATGGAGTACGGCGTTGTCAAAGACGCGGAAGGGAACGTGATTTTTCACGGCGGCTACGAATTTAATCTTCCCTGCAACACATGGAATATCTGGCCGGCAGAGGGGAGCGACGGCATCTATAAATTCACCGTTAAAACTTACCCCGGCGACGATGCGGATAACGAGATCGAATGGGAATGCGTTGAGAAACTCGATCCGCTCGAATCTTTGTACGATATGTATCTGGTCGGTACGGTAACGGGCGATCACGAAATGTGGCACGACGATTACGAGGATGCAATCAAGCTGACGCGCGATCCCGACAATCAGGAACTCTGGAAGACGTTTATCACCGTCACGAAGGATATGTTCCCGTCGTGGTCGCCGACGGAAAATCCCGACGGTGTCGCTGCGGCTTCTATTAAAATCAAAAACAACGTAAGCGGTCTCGATTACGGCTCGATGGGTGAATCGGGGACGAAAGGAAATGCAAACATATTCCTTACGAAAGGCGTCTGGTGCGTGACTTACGAGGAGCAGACGGATATCGTCTCCTATGAATTGTGCGATTACTACGTGGTCGGTACGGTGCGTTTCGGCACGGTAAATTATAACTTCGTCGTAGGCGACGGCAGAGTTACTCCGGTCATGACGTCGGACGATGACGGACTGACCTATAAAGCGACGATCGGCGTTCCCGATATGAGTGAAACGGAAGGATACACGTGGCTGAAAAATGAAAAGACGCCCGAAAACGAGCCTGCCGTATTTGCTCTTAAAGTGGCGTACGGATGTCCTATCGGAATTTCTGAGTTCTACGGCGTTGGCGAAGACGGAAATGCAAATCTGTTCCTCGGCAAAACGGGAACATATGAAATTACGCTCAACCTCGAGGAAAAAACTGTTTCCGCAACGAGAACAAGCGAGGACGTGGACGTAGCTGCGCCCGTCAAAGTAACGTATTACAACGTAACGGAAACGGAAGTCATCAGAATTCATACGGAAGAATTGATCAAAGGCGACGACGTTGTGTGGAAACCCGCTCGGCTGAAAGGATACCGTTTTGATTGCTGGTTCCTTGACGAGGACTGCACGCAATTGTATTCGAACGGCGATACCGGAATACAGGAAAATCTTAAACTTTATGGCAAATATGTAGAAGTAGGTTTAGAGTTTGACGATCAGTCCTATTACGTAACGGGATCGGGACAGGGCGATTTGTCTGAAGCAGGCAAGTTTACGACCATCGTAAAGGATAAATTTCAGTTGACGAGATTGCCCGAATTTGATGCGGAGGGCATGACCGTCTATGAGACGCCCGAAATCGGAATGTACAGAGGCGATCAGTTTAAAATCGTAATCAATCTTTCGTGGAAAGAGGGGACGCACTTCGGATTCCCTGAATTGAGAGAACCCGGCAGCGTATTCTGTGAAGTCGGAAGCGGCGGTAACATCGGTATCAACAAAGGGAAGCAGGGCGTATATAAATTTATATTGCATACCGATCCCTACGATTACAAGAACAATTATATCGAGTGGGTACTCGTAAGAGAACTCGAAGATAAAGTTACGGAAGATATGTACATTATCGGACATCTGAAAGCATCCGGTTATAACAGTTGGGACGAATCTCCCGAAAAGATGATTCATATGACTTGCGGCGAGGACGGGGTTACGTGGAGCGTTACGATTGAGCTTGCTTTAATCGATAAGTTTAAAATTTTCAATCTCGTCAGCGGAGGATATCATCCGAACGGTACGGGGAATGAAATTTCATTAAAGACTTTGGGATTACCCGCAGGTTATTACACGATCAGTTGGAACGCCGATACCGATGAATTTTCGGTTGTAGCTGCGGAAGCGCCGGAAGTACCCGAAGTTCCCGAAACGCCCGAAGAAACGTAATAAATCTTCATAACGCAGATTCCGTGTTAATCGGAACAGTGTGACCTCCTTTTATATTTGCTTTCCCTCATCGGTATGAGGGAAAGCGATATAAGGAAAATAAACGATTCAGGAGATAATTTATGAGAAAAATAGGAAAAATCATCTGTCTTGCGCTTGGCTGCGGTTTTGCATTGTCATCGTTTGCCGCTTGTGAGAGCAATTCGGAAGATCCAGCCAAAAATCCTGGTAAGACCGAAACGGTGACGCTTGTAGTGTGGCTTCCGAAAGAGGATCAGGAATTCGGTAAAGCGGTTGCGGAAGAATACAAAGCGGCTCATCCCGACAAAAAGTATAATTTTCAGTTCGGGGAACAGTCCGAATCGGATGCGGGAGCGCGCGTTTTACAGGACGTAACGAACGCTCCCGACGTATTCGCTTTTGCAAGCGACCATATTACAAAGCTTGTAAACGGCGGCGCGCTCAACCGCATCGGCGGCCCGACGCTCGAACGTATCAAAGCGGCGAATACTGCGGAATCGATGGATGCGGCAACCGTAACGGTAAACGGTGAAGAGCAGACGTATGCAATGCCGTTTACAGACAACACGTTTTTCCTCTATTACAACAAATCGAAGTTAAATGAAACGGACGTTGCATCTATCGACGGGATTCTTGCAAAGTGCGACGCGAAACATCAGTTCGGATATCCCATGAACGACGGTTGGTACAGCTCTGCGTTTTATTTCGGTAAAAATCTCGGTTACGAGGTGGAATACGACGAGGCTTTCGGAGAAACCAAGATCACGACGGATTTCGGAAATGAAACGGGGGCGGCGGTAACGAACGCCATGTGGCAGCTTGTTATGAACGAAAAGGTGAAAGCCGATTCCGACGACAGTAAGGCGGTTGCCGGTTTTCAGGACGGGTCTTTGATTGCCGCGGTATCCGGTATCTGGAATAAGAACGCCATTCAGGAAGCGCTCGGGGAAAATTTCGGCGTTGCGAAACTTCCTACGTATACATTGGAAAGCGAGCAGGTGCAGCTTACGGCGTTTGCCGGCTATAAATTGTTCGGCGTCTGCAATTATTCGCCCAATAAGGCGGAAGCGATCGCGTTTGCCGAATTTTTTACCAATAAAGAAAATCAGCTCAAACATTTCGATGCGCGCGGATATCATCCTACCAATAAGGAAGCCGCAACCGAGGAGAAAATTGTCAACGATCCCTGCGTGCAGGCGATTCAGGGAACGCTCGAACATTGTAAATTGCAAAAGAACGTCCCTACTACGCTTTGGACGCCGCTTCAAAGCCTCGGGAATGATATGATCACGAAAAAAGCAAGCTTTGATCTTCCCAAACAGCTTGCCGCTATGGTTACGTCGATTCAGAAAAACGCTACTTAAATTGGTGAAAACGGGAGCGGCGGCAAATGCGTGCCGCCGCTTTCATCACAGGAGGGACAATGCAGAAAGAAAATACAACGAAAAAAGATAATATCTTTACACGTTTTATAGCAAAAATTAAAAATATTTTTTTGACGATCGCGCACAGCTCGCTGGCGACCAAGCTGTCATGCGGCTTTATGGGCGTAGGGCAGATCATGCGGAAACAGATCGTAAAGGGCATAATTTATGCCCTGCTCGAAGTGCTGTTTTTTGTATTTATGATTTTATCGGGCGGGAGCTACATTGCGCGTTTTTTGTTTTCAGGGCATCTCGGAACGGTCGGCGAGGGAACGTATTGGAATGAAGATGAGGGTATATACGAGACGGTTCCTGGCGACAACAGTTTCCTGATACTGCTCTACGGAATTCTTTCGCTTACGGTTGTTATCTTTTTTATTTCGTTATGGGTGATGAATATCAGAGGGAGTCTCGAAAAC
Organism: uncultured Christensenellaceae bacterium; assembly: GCA_910586985.1. GTDB lineage: Bacteria > Bacillota > Clostridia > Christensenellales > Borkfalkiaceae > Gallimonas. Next base: position 77,760 of record CAJUKK010000011.1, read on the forward strand.
GACAGACTTTTAGCGGAAGGAAAAAAAGTCAACACGTTTAAACAGGACTGTTCCTTATTGATCAACAAAAAATTCTACATACCGCTTCTTGTTCCTCCGCTGATCGGATTACTCGTGTTTACCGTTCTGCCTATTGTGTTTATGGTGTTGATCGCGTTTACGAACTACGATTATCAACATCTGCCGCCCTCGAAACTCTTTGATTGGGTCGGTTTCGTAAACTTCGGAAATCTTTTTTCCATTGCGGAAGGAACGGGATTTCTGCTTGTATTTTTAAGAGTGTTGCTCTGGACGTTTGTCTGGGCGTTTATTGCAACATTCACAAATTACTTTCTCGGCATGATTCTTGCGCTGATGATCAATAAAAAGGGAATCAAGCTGAAGATGCTTTGGCGGACGCTGTTCGTTATTGCAATCGCTATCCCGCAATTTATTACGTTGCTTTTAATGTCGAAAATTCTTGACGGCGACGGTATACTCAATAAAATGCTCGGGACGACGATATATTGGCTGTCCGATACCCGTTACGCTTCTTTATTGCCGAGGGTTATGATCATACTTGTCAATATGTGGATAGGCATTCCGTATACGATCCTGATGTGTTCGGGTATTTTAATGAACATCCCGCAGGAGATGTACGAGGCTGCAAAACTTGACGGCGCAAACGCCTGGCAGTTATTTATTAAAATCGTGTTGCCGTATATGCTGCACGTTACAGGGCCGTATCTGATTACGCAGTTTGTAGGAAATATCAACAACTTTAACGTTATCTGGCTTTTGACGGGAGGAGGCCCCGGAGACAACATTTTGTACGGCGTCGGGAATGCGCAAAGTACCGATTTGCTCGTTACCTGGCTGTACCGTCTGACGACGGATACAAACGTGCAGTACAATATGGCGTCCGTGATCGGTATCGTTATTTTCGTAATCTGCGCGTCGCTCTCGCTGGTGACTTATAACAAGACGAAAGCTGCAAAAAACGAGGAGGACTTCCAATAATGAAACACAATGCGAAAACGGCAAAAAAAGCGTTATTGGGACAAAGCGCCCGTACGAAAATCGCCAACGGCGTTATCTATTTTGTGTTGGCAACGCTGGGCATATTGTGGGTGACACCGATCGTCTTTCTCGTTTATACGTCTTTGCGGGTAACTCCGAACACGGGAATCATCAATCAGTTGTTCCCCGAGGACTTGCAGCTGGGGTTCGGTAATTTCGGGAGACTGTTTCGGGACACGCAGTTCGGCATATGGCTCGGAAATACGATTTTAGTGGCGGTCTGTTCCTGCGCGCTGACGACGCTGTTTATCTTAATGGTGAGTTACGCATTTTCACGCATGCGCTTTAAATTAAGAAAACCCATCATGAACGTAATGCTCGTTCTCGGTATGTTTCCTGGGTTTATGAGCATGATCGCGATCTATTTTATTCTCAAAGCGGTCGGATTGACGAATTCCTTATTTGCTCTCATTCTCGTATATTCGGGCGGCGCGGCGCTGTCTTACTACATTTGCAAAGGTTTTTTTGATACGATTCCCCGTTCGTTGGAGGAGGCGGCGATTTTAGACGGCGCCTCGCAATGGACGATATGTTGGCGGATCATTTTCCCGCTTTCGAAACCCATTATCGTATATACCATTTTAACCTCCTTTATCAGTCCTTGGTGCGATTTCATATTCGTCAACGTAATCATCAACAATACGAGTCCCGAAAAATTTACGGTTGCGCTCGGACTGTATAAACTCATCAATGCGGATAAAGGCTCGTTCAATACGAATTTCACCGTGTTCTGCGCAGGGGCGGTCATCGTCGGCGGAATTATAACCGCATTGTTTTTGAGCATGCAAAAATATTACGTCGAAGGAGTCACGGGCGGAGCCGTCAAATAATTAATAAAAGGAGAATCTCTATGAAATTCAAAAAGACAATTATTACGGGGTTGGCTCTATCGCTCACGCTTGCATTTTCGTTTCCGATTTCAGCTTGTGACGATCAACCGGAACCCGAGAAACCGATCGACAAATTAAATATCGTCGACGACAATAATCGGAATTGGTACGAAATTTTCGTCCGGTCTTTTTGTGATTCGGGCGAAGACGGGGTCGGCGATCTCAAAGGCGTAACGCTCAAACTCGATTATATCAAGGAAATGGGGTATAACGGTATTTGGCTGATGCCGATTTGCGAATCGACGACATATCACGGATACGACGTTTCCGACTATTATACGGTGGAAAAGGATTACGGCACGAACGATGACTTTAAAGAACTCGTTCGGGAAGCGCATGCGCGCGGAATCAACGTAATAATCGATATGGTAATCAACCATACGTCAAGTTCTAACGAATGGTTCAGAAAAGCGACGACCGCGCTTAAAAACGGCGAAACCACGGGCGATAATGCAAAATATATCGAGTATTATAATTTTTCGCAGACCAACCAAACGGGATACAACAAAGTGAACGGAGCGAACTGGTATTACGAGAGCAGGTTCGATAAGATCATGCCAGATCTCAATCTCGACAGCGAGGTTGTACGCGATGAAATCAAGGACATTTTTGAGTTCTGGCTTGTCGATATGGATTGCGACGGATTCCGTCTCGATGCGGTTACGAGCTATTATACGGGCAACGTTCAAAAGAACGTAGACTTCTTAAAATTCGTGAACGATACGGCAAAATCGATCAAAGAGGACGCCTATATCGTCGGGGAAGCGTGGGAAGGTACGGATAAGCAGATTCGCGAATATTACGAGAGCGAGTGCGACAGCTTTTTCCTGTTTACCATGAGCGCGGGAGCAGGGAGCTCTTCGTCGGTCAAACAGCTGTTCTCCCCGTTGCTCTCCACACCGGGACAGAAGCTGGAAAATCTGTTGCTCGGGTTGCAAACGACTTACGACAAAGGTTCGCTTGCGCCTTTCCTCGGCAATCATGACACTGCCCGCGCCGCAAATATGCTTGCATCGAAAAATCTTATAAAAATGGGCGCCGGCGTTATGTCGATCATGAACGGAAACGTATTCGTCTATTACGGCGACGAGATCGGTATGGTCTGTGCGGATACAAGCAACGATCCTTCAAAACGTATCCCGATGCGTTGGGCGGAAAGCGATATGGCGGAAGGACAGGTGTTTAATTATAAGCCGCAAGGTTATAACGGCGTAATCGATAAAAGTCTCTATCCAAACGGTTCGGTAGAGTCCCAGAAAGACGATCCCACTTCTATCTACAACTATTATAAAGCGGCAATGCGGCTCAGAAACCGTCATCCGGAGATTGCGCGCGGCACGGTGGAAAAAACGGAGTCCGTGAGTCCCTATGTTGCGGCGATTAAAAAGACGTGGGAAGGGCAGTCGATCGTCATTTTTGTCAATCTGTCCGAAACGGAGAGTTTCGACGTAAAACTTTCTGCTTACGGCAACGTTCAGCTTGCAGATACGTTAAATGCGATCGGCGCAAGTTCGGTAGAAGGCGAAAACCTATTGTTGCAACCGTATTCAATCGCGGTACTTCGGTAGTTGAAGTTATTTAAGTCACGTATATTAAATTCAATCATGAGAGGAAAGTATGAACAGAGATAATCTAATAGAAAAACTAAAAATGATTTCGGTAAAAGATAAGAGTCTGAAAGACCTGTACGAAGAAATTTCCATGTGTTGCATGGACGAAATCAAAAGCCAATGGAACAAAAAGTCAGGAAGAAACGCTTATTATCTGTCCGTAGAGTTTCTCATGGGAAGAATGTTTTTTAATAATCTTTTGGAGCTCGGCGTATTGAGCGAGGCCAAAAAGATATTTGCGGAAAAGGGGTTTGACTTGAATCGCTTTGAGGAAATCGAGGATGCCGCGCTCGGGAACGGAGGACTCGGAAGACTTGCCGCGTGCTTTCTCGATTCCGCCGCGGGACTCGGTTATCCGTTATACGGATACGGAATCCGCTACCGCTACGGATTGTTCCGTCAGAGCTTTGAAAACGGTTCCCAGAGGGAAGAGGCGGACGATTGGCTGAAATGGGGAGATCCGTGGAGCGTCAGAAAGGATGCGGAAAAACGAATCGTTCATTTTGCGGATATGGACGTTGCTGCAATTCCCTACGATATGCCGATTTTGGGAAAACGGATCAATACGCTCCGCTTATTTCAGGCGGAAGGAAGTAAAGAAGCGGAAAAAATCAGCGAGTATTTATACCCTGCGGACGATACGGAAGAGGGGAAATTATTGAGAATCCGTCAGGAATATTTCTTTTCGGCGGCAGCCGTCGGCGAACTTATTGACAGATTTGTAAAATTTAATGGTACGAACTTTGAAAAATTTCCCGAAGAAAACGTTTTACAGCTCAACGATACGCACGCGGTATTTTCAGTGGCGGAATTTTTGCGGATATTGACGGGCAAGTATAAACTATCGTTCGGGAAAGCGGTAGAGATTGCCCGCGAAACATTCAATTATACCAATCATACGATTTTGCCTGAAGCGCTCGAGTGCTGGGACGCGGAACTCGTTGCAAAGATTTTGCCTGATATTGCGGTTATTCTAAAACGGCTGCAAGTATTCGCATGCCGCGAATGGCAGGGCAGGGGGTGTTCAAAGGAAGAGAGGATCGCGATGTCCGTATTAAAAGACGGGCGGTTTGCGATGGCGAACGTTGCGGTATTTATCGCGAAACGTATCAACGGCGTCGCCGAAATCCATTCGAAGATCATTAAAGAGAGATTGTTTTCGGTTGCCTACAAGTACTACCGCAATAAATTTATGAACGTGACAAACGGCGTAACGCAACGCCGTTGGCTTATGCTCTGCAATGAAGAGTTGTCGGCTCTGTACGATCGAAATCTCGGAAAGGGTTGGCGCGAAGATATGGAAATGATCACCCGACTCTGTTTTAATCACGCGGGCAACATTGCAGAATTTATCGGAGTAAAAAAGGCAAAAAAAGCGCAACTCGCGGAGTATATTGCAAAGCGTGAAAAGATTCAACTCTTACCCAATGCAATCTATATTGCTCAGGTCAAACGCCTGCACGAATATAAGCGTCAACTTATGACGGCATTCGCAATACTGAGAATCTATTATCAGTTAAAAGAGGGGAAACATCCTGAATTTACGCCGATGGTGTTTATTTTCGGGGCGAAAGCGGCGTCCGGGTATCGGCGCGCAAAGGCAATCATAAAATATATCAATGAAATTGCAAAGCTGGTCAATTCCGATCAGGATGTAAAAAATAAGCTGCAAGTGGTATTTGTGCAGAACTACGACGTCAGTTATGCGGAAAAAATCGTATCGGGGAGCGACGTGTCGTTGCAGGTGTCTACCGCGGGATTCGAGGCAAGCGGTACGGGAAATATGAAACTGATGATGAACGGAGCGGTAACCGTCGGGACGATGGACGGTGCGAATATTGAAATTGCAGAGCGCGCGGGGTTGCAGAATAATTATATTTTCGGCGCAACGGTGGAGCAGCTTGCAAAATTAGAGAACAATTACGTTCCGTTGGAGTATATCAGGGATTATCCCGAAATGAAGAAGGTAACGGATACTTTGATCGACGGTACTTTTTCGGACGACGGAACGGGAGAATTCAACGAATTACATACGGCGTTGTTCCAAGGAGCAAGCTGGCACGCGCCCGATCATTATTTTGTGCTCTACGATTTGGAAAGTTTTGTTCAGGCGTTGTTTGCCGTCAATAAAGATTATTGCGATGCAGAATCGTTTGCGCATAAACAGTTGGTCAACGCGTTGAATTCCGTGTTCTTTTCCTCCGATCGGGCAATTATATCGTATGCGAAAAACGTTTGGAAAATCGATAAATAGTACGCGCAGATCAATGGGAGGCGTCTTTGAAAACGGGGAATGTATTTTTTTTCGACGGTTTAGAATATGTGATCGCGCTTTGCGCGCAAACGAAAAGCGGTAATGCGGCGTTGCTTTTGAGTTCCGATGAGAACCGATGTATTACGGTCAGCGATCTCAATATCGACGGAATGGGCGGCGGGAGCTGGAAACGCGGTTATTATGCGGTTAATTACGGCGATGCGGTATCTGATTATTATAAACGGATCGAAGATAAACAAACGATTTAACATTTGAAATATGCTGAATGTTATAAGAGGAAAAATATGCTGGAAAGCAAACAAAACAAAAAAAGCGGTGTCCTGATGCCGATCTTTTCCTTGCCGTCGAATTACGGGATCGGAACTTTGGGGGAAGAGGCATACCGTTTCATCGATGTGCTCGTAAAGTCAAGGCAAAATTTTTGGCAGGTATTGCCGTTAAATCCTACGTCTTACGGTGATTCTCCGTATCAGTCGCCCTCCGCTTTTGCGGGAAATCCGTATTTTATCGATTTGGATTTTCTGTGTAAAGACGGATTGCTCACAGAAAAAGAATGCAGAGCCGAGCGGACGCGCGGTCAATATATAGATTATGCAAGGCTCTATCGTCGCAGGATTCCTGTTTTGCGCAAAGCTTACGGCCGTTTTAAAAAATCAAAGGCGTTCGATGCTTTTTTACAAACGAATTCCGATTGGTTGTGCGGTTACAGTAAGTTTATGGCGTTAAAGGAACAGAACGACCCAAAAGTCTGGAACGAATGGACGCAGACGGCGGAGCCGGAGCCTGCAGAACAGGAATTTTGGCAATTCATTCAATTTGTTTTTTTTCGTCAATGGAATGCTTTAAAAGCTTATGCAAACGAACACGGCATTCAAATGATCGGCGATATGCCGATATACGTGGCTTATGATTCTGCCGACGTTTGGCAAAATCGTCTTAATTTTAATTTGGACGATAAAGGAAATCCGTCCGAGGTTGCGGGCGTACCTCCCGATGCTTTTTCCGAGACCGGTCAGCTTTGGGGTAATCCGATTTACAATTGGGCTTATATGAAACAGAACGGATATGAATGGTGGCATCGCAGAATGAAACATGCGCTCAACATGTTTGATTGGGTGCGGATCGATCATTTTATCGGATTTATACGTTATTACTGTATTCCCGCCGATGAAACGGACGCTCGGGTGGGAGAATGGAGAAAAGGACCTGGCGTCGATTTATTTAAAGGTTTCGAAAAGGAAAATATCATCGCCGAAGATTTAGGATTGTTGACGGACGAAGTCCGCGAGGCGATCTCTTTAACGGGTTATCCGGGGATGAAAATTTTGCAGCATGCTTTTGGCGGAGATACCGACTGCGAGCATAAACCCAGCAATTTTTCGCCAAACAACGTAGTATATACGGGGACTCACGATAACGAAACACTGTATCAGCGAATTTCTGCGACAAAGAGAAAGAACAGAAAAACATTGATTGAAGATTTAAAACGGGAATGCGGTCTCGTCGGTATCCGACCTCGGTATTTTACTTCCAAACAAATATGTAAAAGTATTTTATCTCTGCTATTCCGCAGTAATGCGAGGATTGTCGTTGTGCCCGTATCCGATCTTTTACTGATCGGAAATAAGGGAAGAATCAACGCGCCTTCAACGTTAGGGAATAATTGGAGATGGCGTTGCCGTCCGCGTTATCGATTGTTTCAAAAAAGATTGTTGAGCTTGACGAAATTACGGGAAACAACTCAAATTAAAACCGACTGAAGTTTTGCAGTCGGTTTTTTGTTTATTACAAATACGGCACTTCCGCCCATCTGTTCGGAAATAGATGATTAACGAATATGAAATGTTTACAGGTTTAGATTTATAAAAATAAAAAAACGGACAATCTTTGATTATCCGTCTTTTTGTATAAAGAATACCACGCGATAGTCGCGTGGTTAAAAATAGGCTTAGCC
>CAJUKK010000012.1 GCA_910586985.1 uncultured Christensenellaceae bacterium
CGGCTAAGCCTATTTTTAACCACGCGACTATCGCGTGGTATTCTTTATACAAAAAAATCCCCCTTTCCGAAATCGGAAAGGGGGATTTTGTATACAATTTACTTTTTCATTGCCTCGACTTGCTTTGCAACTTCCTCGGACAAATCTTCGCTCTTCTTTTCGAGCCCCTGACCCATCACATAAAAACAGAAAGCTTTCAGCGATACGGGCGACCCCGACTCCTTTGCAACAGCCGAAATCAACTGAGAAATCGTCACCTTATCGTCCTTAACGAACTTCTGATCGAGCAGGCAGTTCTCCTCGTAATACTTTTTGATCTTACCGAGCACGATCTTCTCTGCGATCGCCGCAGGCTTGCCCTCGTTCATGACTTCCTTGGTCATGATCTCCTTCTCTTTCTCGATCGTCTCTGCGGGAACTTCCGCCGCCGTAAGATATTGAGGTTTCGCAAACGCCACATGCAATGCAACGTCGTGCGCAAGCGCCTTCGTCGCGTCGCTTGCAACGCAATCAAAATCAAGCATTACGCCCATCGTGCCGCCCATGTGAATGTACGTCTCTACAAGACCGTTGCTTTCATATACTGTAAAACGGCGTACGGAAATCTTTTCGCCGATGACCGCCGTCTGCTCCTGTACGTACGTTTCAACGGTTTTACCGTTCATATCGAGCGTCAGAAGTTCTTCTACCGTAGCAGGTTTGTTTGCAACGATCACCTTTGCGATCTCTGCTGCAAGCTCGTGGAATTTATCGCCCTTCGCAACGAAGTCGGATTCACAGTTGACTTCGAGCAGAACGCCCGTTTTTCCCTCAACGTGCGCGTATACAACGCCCTCCGCCGCAATCTTAGACGCGCGCTTTGCCGCCTTGGCAATGCCGCGCTCGCGGAGAAGCTCCGCCGCCTTATCCATATCTCCGTCCGCGTCTACCAGCGCGCGCTTGCAATCCATCATGCCTGCGCCCGTCTGCTCGCGAAGCGTCATAACGTCCTTTGCCGTAAATGCTGCCATAATTCTATCTCCTTAAAATACTGTACTCGGGATTACTCCGCCGCAGACTCTTCCTGAGCCGCTTCCTCGGAAACTTCCTCGATAACGGGCGTCTCGCCCTGATTCGCCTCGATAACCGCGTTTGCAATAACCGAAGAAATAAGTTTAATCGCACGGATCGCATCGTCGTTGCCGGGGATCACATAGTCGATGAGGTCGGGATCGCAGTTGGTATCGGTAATCGCGACGATGGGAATGTTGAGCTTGCGCGCCTCTGCAACCGCAATATCTTCGTTGTGGGGATCGACAACGAACATCACGCCGGGCATGCCCTTCATGTTTTTGATACCGCCGAGATTTTCCTGCAGTTTCCCCATCTCTTTTTTGAGACCGAGAACTTCCTTTTTGGGAAGAAGATCGAACTCGCCGTTCTGCTCCATTCTCTCGAGTTTTTCAAGATATTCGATTCTTCCGCGCATGGTCTTGAAGTTGGTAAGACATCCGCCCAGCCAACGGGAATTGACGTAGTACTGACCGCAACGTTCCGCCTCTTCTTTAACGGCGTCCTGCGCCTGTTTTTTGGTACCGACGAAGAGAACGCTCTTGCCTGCCTTCACCGATTCGACGACGAACGAATAAGCCTCTTCGATGAGCTTTGCCGTCATTTCAAGATCGATGATGTGAATGTCATGACGTGCAGCGAAGATGTACTTCTTCATTTTGGGGTTCCACTTTCTCGTCTGGTGTCCGAAGTGAACGCCTGCCTCGAGAAGCTGTTTCATAGAAATAACTGCCATAAAATATCCTCCGTTTACCTCCCCTCTCGGCTTTGATCCGCCCGTTATCCGCATGAAATATTTACGGACACGGAGGGCGGCGCACAGAAAGGGTGCGTATTTACAGCGGGAATATTATAACACGGAAAACTATTCTTGGCAACTTATTTTGCGCGGCAAAAATAAATTTTTTAACGGCTTTTTTTAATAAATTCAACAGCCTTTTCGAACGATAACGACAAACGTCGGGATAAATATCATAAGCGTTAAAACAAAAACAATTCCAATGCCCGCATAGAATAGCCGTCGGAATTTTTTATCAAATTGTTTCTTTTTGAATATGTTGATACCGAGCATGGCAAATGCAATTCCTGCTGCAAGATAAGAAAACACTGAACACAAAGTTGCGTATTCTATTCCCAAATGCCCCCCGAAATCAGAGGTGTCGCTCACCATAACAAAAAATATTTGAAATGCGACTACAAAAAACAGAACTGCGGTCTCCAACACCGAAGATAAAATCAGTCTTTCATTTTTACGGCGTAACAATACCGTGTTTCATATCAGAAGAAATCTAAAATTCCACGGAATATAGTATATTGTCATGTATGCGAGTACAATATTCAACACAAATAATGCAATTTAACCGATCAACCGACCTTTCGATAATCTATTGTCGTTCATGATTTTTATCTCCTACCTATGCTTTTAATAGCTTACAATCAATACGCATATAAAATCGGGAATGAAAATAATAAGCGACAAAACAACCGTCACTGCGAGTCCGATATAATTTACCATCATAAGTTTCCGATTCATTTGTTTCTTATAAATCGTATTCAAGTAGAGCAGAGTAAGCGATATGATTGCAGTTATGAAGAATAGCACGAAACAGAAAATATGAAACGCAACCGCCGCAGAGTCATTTCTCCCCCAGAATCCGCCCAATCCCCATCCCGAAATTACGGTGATAAAATGCGTTGCCGCAGATGCAAAAAAAACACAAGCCGTTTGAATCGCCATATGCAAGATAATAAATTCACTGTTTCCTTTCGACAATATGATGCAGCGGTAAATCAGCGAAGATACTCCGGCAAGCCACACAATCAGAGTAATTATAACTATAATAAGTATAAAGAAAGTGAATATTTTATCGTCATTTAATACCGTCGACCAAGAATCAAACGTGTAAGACATCACACTCAATAAGGTTATAGATGAATAAATCATAAACCCCGAGAGAGCTATAACTGTTAACCATAACGCAATATATCCGACCAACTGCCCCTTTGATAACTTATTTTCGTTCATGATCCCCCCTTATTCAATCAACCGCCTAAAAACGTCACTATCACATTCGGAATAAACATGGTGAGTATACTTATCGCAACAAACACTGTCCCGACAATAATAAATGTTTTGAGTCTTTTGCTAATTTTCTTTTCGCAAAATGTGTTTAGATAGAGGATTCCCAAAGAAATCGCCGCAGAAATGAAGAAAAGGATAAAACATAGTATGTAGAATACCTTCCCCGGAGCGAGATCGAAGCCGCGCCCAAAACTAAAAACCAGCTCGCCCGCTCCCGCAGCGGAACACGCTATGGCAATAACCTCAATAAGCGTATGGTAAAACAGGTTTTCTCTATTACCTTTTATCAATCTCACACAGTGAAAAATCAATGAGGCGATACCCGCAAGCCACAAAATGATTGAAAGAATTAGCAGAATGATGATCCAGGGATAGAATTCCCTATCATGATTCGCCGCAACTGAATTGCTGAACTCAAGGGACAAAAAACCACTGCATCTGACATATCCGTAGATTGCCAGATACGATAACGCTGCAATTAAAATCCATAAAGAGACGTATCCAATCAATTCCTTTTTGGTTAATTTATTTTCGTCCATCATACCTTGCCCTTATTTATAAACTTTCACGCTGCATATATTATTAATTACGCTTTCGTCAATATTGAAGTAACGCGGAGTACTATCCCAGCCATCAAAGATTTTATAAAATCTGATTTGATATTTCGTACTTACGGCAGGCGTAGGGTGTGCCGTTATATCGTAATAACCGTATCCGAATATGACAAACACATGTATCATTTCAGTAGTATTATAGTGCCTATGGTCTATACTAAATGTATGAGGCGTCCTCCCATCTTGCTGTAAATATCTATTGTACTGATCCTTTTTTTCTTCATCGGTTTCTGCAAACCTTTTTAAATCATCATTAGCGGTAAAATAATAATCACTAGATTGAACAAAAAACGGCGTACCAAGTTTTAAATGACTTACATTATTTTCATAAGTGCTGTCAATAAAATCAATCGTTTCACACTGATAGCCTTTCTCGTTAATTAATTTTTTAAATCCTCCCTTTACGTCTCTAAACCATGTTCCACCGATGCCGATATCAAGCCCCAAATACTGATTTGTTTTCATATAATCATAGCTATAAAATAAATTCATGTAATCCAACGCCGCATCGCCGTCTAAATCGCCGTAACCGTTTAATCGCGTTTCTTTTAAGAGATCGTTATCGTAATAATGATTCTAATAGTTGAGCATTGATATAGTACGTATCGAGTTTGGGATATATGAACATACCCTCTTTGCCGAAAAACGGCGAATGCGATTCGAAACTGATCTCCACCATCGTCATCATGCCGTCGATTTTAAAGAAGATTCCGTACCCGACCGTATCTTCAATATTGAACTCGATATCACAGCCCGCCCACGTTTCGTCCGGATAATAGACGTCGAACGGTTCGTACTCGAAGCTATCTGTCTGATACCCCTCATCTTCCGCCAACTGCAAAAGCAAGCCTTTGATCACCGCCTCGTCCTGCGGCGATACAATACTTTCCGCCAATGCTGTGCGACGCATCGACAAAAAGCCGATAAAAGAAAGCAGCAACGTTAAAATCAGAAAAAACGCCACTACTCCCTTGGTGCATAAATGTAACTTTCCTTTCATAATCCCCCCCTCATGGAAATATTTGTAAAAATATTGTATCATTTTATTACGATATTGTCAATATGCTTTTCAAACTACCACTTCATACAATTCGACAAAGCTCGAGAAGTCGAAAAAACAGCCGTTTGCATTTTGCAAACGGCTGTTCTCGATTTTTACGTTGCCTGTGCTACGATCTGTGTTATCTTTGAAAGAAGTTCGTCCTTTCCTGCGCCCGTCTCGCCCGAAACCGGGATTACGTTTCCCTCTCCGAGCGAGAGAGAGCGTGCAATTTCCCGTACCCGCTCTTTGATCTTCATACGCGAAAGTTTATCGCTCTTCGTCGCAATCACGGTAAACGGAATAATATGATAATTTAAAAACGATAGCATCTGTAAATCGTCTTCCGACGGATTTCTCCTGATATCCGAAAGAACAAACGTATGCGCGATATGCTCCTTCTGCTCAAAAAAAGCGTCGAGTGTTTTCGCCCACTTCGCCTTCTCCTCTTTGGATACGGCAGCAAACCCGTATCCGGGTAAATCGGCTAAGAGAAACGCGCCGAAATCGAAGTAATTGACAAGCCGCGTCCGTCCGGGGCTTGCGCTCGTTTTCGCAAGTTTTTTCTGCCCTGCCAACGCGTTGATGAGCGTACTCTTTCCCGAATTACTCTTGCCGCACACGGCTATCATCGGTTTTTCGGGTAAAATGAACTGCGCCGCCGTCGCCGCCGAGGTAACGAACTTCGCCTGTTTAATGACCATAGCTCAACCCCGTCACCGCATTTTCAAACACCTGATCGATACTCTTAACGCAGATAAAATTCAAGTCTTTGCGCACCGTCTCGGGGATTTCCTCTACGTCTTTTTTGTTCTCTTCGGGAATAATCACGTCCCTGATTCCGATCCGGTTTGCCGCAAGCGCTTTCTCTTTTAACCCGCCGATAGGCAACACCTTCCCGCGCAGGGTGATCTCGCCCGTCATGGCAACGTCCTTCCGCACAGGTTGTCCCGTGAAGGCGGAGAGAATGGCGGTTGCCATAGTAATGCCCGCGCTCGGACCGTCCTTAGGCGTCGCCCCCTCGGGTACGTGTATGTGAATGTCTTTCGTCTCGAAATCGTGTCCGTCGATTCCGTACTTTTCCGCATGCGCGCGAATATAACTGATCGCCGCGCGGGCGGACTCCTTCATAACGTCGCCGAGTTTGCCCGTGAGAAGAATGTCCCCCTTCCCCTGCATTGCGGAAACTTCGATCGTGAGCGTCGCCCCGCCGACGGACGTCCAGGCAAGTCCCGTGGCAGTACCCACCTCGTCCGTGTCCAACATATCTTCGTCGCGCAAAAAACGCTTAGCGCCGAGAAATTTTTCAAGATTGGTCTTTGTAACGGATATGCACTCTTGATCCTCGCCCTTGGCAATGCGAACCGCCGCTTTGCGGCACACCGTGCCGACCGTGCGTTCGAGCGAGCGCACGCCCGCCTCCATGGTGTAACCGTCGATAATCGCACCGATCGCGCCGTCCGTAAATTTGAGCTGATCCTCTTTAAGCCCGTTCTCCTTGCGTTTTTTCGGAACAAGATATCGCTTGGCAATCTCCTGTTTCTCCTGCGGAGTATAGCCGGATAGCTCTATAATCTCCATGCGGTCGCGGAGCGGAACGGGGATGGTGTCGAGCGCGTTCGCCGTTGCAATAAACATTACTTTAGAGAGATCGTACTCCACCTCGAGATAACGATCGCGGAAAGTAGAATTTTGTTCGGGGTCGAGCACCTCCAATAACGCGCTTGCGGGATCCCCCCGCATGTCGGAAGATATCTTATCGATCTCGTCGAGAAGAAACACGGGATTTACCGAGCCTGCGTTCTTCATTTCGTATAAGATACGCCCGGGCATCGCGCCGATGTAAGTGCGCCTGTGTCCGCGTATCTCCGCCTCGTCCTTTAATCCGCCGAGACTCATACGTACGAATTTTCGCCCGAGCGAACGCGCGATCGACTTTGCGATACTCGTTTTACCTACCCCCGGCGGACCAACCAAACACAATATGGGCGCTTTCAGCTCGCCCGTCAATTTGAGTACGGCAAGATACTCGACAACCCGTTCTTTGATCTTTTCCAAACCGTAATGATCGTCGTTGAGTATCTTCTCCACGTCTTTAAGACTCTCCGTATCTTCCGTCTGCTCGTTCCAGGGAAGATCGATCAGCCAATCGGCATAATTGCGGAGCACCGTATATTCTGGTGAAGAGGGCGGCATCTTGTCCATACGGGCAAGTTCCGCAAGCGCTTTTTCCTCTACTGCAGCGGGAAGCTTTTTATTTAAAATTTTCTCTTTGAGTTTTTCGTTCTCTTCGAGATCGTCGCCAAGTTCGGTATGAATTACCTTCAGCTGTTCACGCAAAAAGTACTCTTTTTGCGACTTATCGATGTTTTTTCTTACGTCCTGAGCGATCTTACGTTCCAGACGCGCCACTTCGATCTCATCGTTAAGACAATGGTCGAAGAGTTTCATGCGGCGCGTAAGCACGTTCTCTTCAAGCAAACTTTGTTTAATATCGTCGCGAATACGGAGATGATGCGCGCAGACGTTTACATACGCATCGATATCCCCTATCGTAGAGAGTACAGCCTCTACGTCCTTAGAAATACGACCGTCCCCAGACACGATATCTTTTACAAGCTCTTTCGCCGTACGGAAATACGCCTCTTCCAGATTGTCGTCCGCATGAACGGTTTTAAGTTCGTCCGTCACGCTGTAAATGTAGCCGTTTTCTACGCGGTACGACCGCGCGACGGCGCGATAGAGTCCCTCGGCATATACGCGTATGCGATCGCCCGGGAGCCGCGTGATCTGACGGATACGCGCAACCGTACCGACGTTATAAAGATCCCCTTCGTCGGGCGTCTCCTTTTCGGAATTTTTCTGTTTGACAATAAATATATGACGATCGTCCTTTTCCGACCGTTCGATCGCGGCAAGCGAAACTCCCCGCCCCGCGTCGAACGCGACCGAGGTATCGGGAAACACGACTTGCGTGCGCATGGGAATTACGGCAAGCACCGCCGTTCTTTGCGATTGTTCCATTCGCCCCTCCTTTTCCGTATGATTCGGGTCTTATATTTATATCACACATTTTTGCGCATTTCAAGCGTATTTTTAAAAATATTCCGAAAATATCCGTGTCGCACCCGCAAGCCGGATATTCGGTCATTCCCCAGCGCGTACAAAACGCGAGAAAAAATGCTCTACACTTTGACGAAAATCAAAAAACCACGTAAAATCCGTGGTTTTTATGTGCATTAAAAAATATCGCGGTTGACGGGGCGGTAAAACAATTCTTCAACTTCCCTTTCAGACTTTGCACGCGATAGAATACACATAAGTTTGACAACGGTTGCCTCGAGCGTCATACACCGCGCCTCTAAAACATTGCCGCATTCGCGGATACGGCGGCCGACTTCGTATTTATCGAGCGTGCTCCCCTCGCGTTCCACCTGCGTAGTCAAAACAACCGTTTTTCCCTTATCCAGAAGTCGTTTCATACTCGTATAAAACGCATCGTCCTCATAGTTCGGAAGTCCGCCCGCGCCGAACGATTCGATCACGATTCCGTCGTAATATTCGCCGAGATAGTCTAAAATCTCCGCGCGTATACCGGGAATCATTTTCAGCACGAACACCTTTTCGTTGAGCGCGTGATAAAATTTCGGCTCGCCGACGGGTGCGGCGTCGCGGATATAGTAGAGCGGTTCGCCGTCGCGCATAATAGCGATCTCGGGAAAATCCACGCTCGAAAAAGCGTTAAAACTCTGCGTGCGCGTCTTTTTCGCGCGTGTGCCGAGAATCACCTTTCCGTCGAATACCACGTGAACGCCGTGCGCCCCGTCGTCCGCACAATAGGAAAAAGCGTCGTATAAATTCTTGCGCGCGTCGGTATCGCGCAGATATGCCGATTTCTGCGAACCCGTAAGCACGATTGGTTTATTGCAATTTTCGATCAGATAGGAGAGCGCCGCCGCCGTGTACGCCATCGTGTCCGTTCCGTGCGTGATGACAAACCCGTCGTATCCACTGTAATTCTCCTCGATGATACGGACAAGCGCGAGCCAATGCGGCGCATATAAATTCGTACTGTCGAGATTAAAAGGCTGAAGCGTTTCGATCTCGCACTTTTCTTTGAGTTCGGGCACGCAGGCGAGCAACTCCTTTGAACTGATGGCGGGTGCGAGTCCCGCTCCGCTGTTTTTGGAGGCGATCGTACCGCCCGTTGCGATCATTAAAATCTTCTTCATATCCGACCTACCGTAATTTTTGTTTTAATCTTATAACCGTATTTGCACCAACTCCGATATCCGCCAAATACCCTTCGATCCCGCCGCGCATTCCGATCGCATCGAAAAAGGAGCTCAGCTTTCGTTCGCGAACCTCCCGCCGCGTTTCCCCGACTGCACGGTACGAAAGACAAAAATCATCCTTTACCCGCTCGTCGCTCGCGCCTGCGAGCAAGAGCAAAATCGCGGCGATTACGCCCGTTCTGTCCTTTCCCGCGCCGCAACCAAAGAGCGCGCAGCCTTGCGCCGCAGCAAGCTCGACCAACGCTCTCTGCGTTCCTTCACTCTCCGCAAGTTCGCGATAATCGCATTGCGGATCGCCGCTTAAAGGACACTGAATTGGGGATATCTCCGACTCTTCCTCTTTCCGTTCGCTTTCCTCCCGCAAATCGACAAAGACGTTTACTCCGTAATTTCGGAGCAATTTAACGTCTTCTCTGTCCGTAGGAAAATCCGAACGCAAAAAAACGTTGTAGCGCGTAAAAAATTTTTCGCCGTAACGAATACCCCCGAGTTCTCTGCAATTTTTCGCAAAAGAAAGCGGAATACGCCTTGCTCCGTATTTTGCCGTAACGCGCTTTAACAGAGATATTTGATAGGGCGCGCCCTTCTCTTCCGCCCGCAAAACCTTTTCGACGCGGGCAAGCTGTAAACGGTTATGAGAACCGACGGGGGCAAGCACGCGGTCTCCCTCGCTCAGATCCCCGTCGCACAAGTACCAATATACCCGTTCCGCAATATTTTCATCCTCCGTAAAACGGAGCAGCGCAAAATCGAACGGCATACTCACCACTCGTTGGGGAAGGGAGGAGACTGTGTGTCCCACCAATCTTCATAGTACTTTGTATAGAGCGAACAGCACTCGCTTACGTCGCTTTTGAGCGGAAGTCCGCTCTGCGTCAGGAACGCCGATACAAACGCCTCGCATCGATCTGTCGTAATATCCTTTAAAAACGCCGCGCCGAGTTCCAATATATTCTCAGGCCGTCGGAGCGCAGAGCGCACCGCCTCTTCAAGCCGCCTGTTGCACGGAAAAAGCAGCTCGTTTTCTATAAGGATCAACCGGTACACGCTATACACGATCTCCTGTGCGAGATGCGCACGCATGTATGCGTTTTCTTGCCCCACGCAATGCAGAAAATAGCCGCGGTTCAACTGCAAATTCGCACAGAAACAATCGATTTTCCGCGATCTTTCATGCGCCGGATAGGTTGCAATGCGCGAGACGATTTCTGCGATTTCGCCATCCCGCGAAAATACGACCTGCGCTTTCACGTAAGCGTTCCTCGTCGGTTCGCTCCCCTTTTCCGCCGCAGCCTGCAACATTTTCTTTGTCTTATATTTGATATCGAAATAACCGCCCTCGTAAGTGCGATGCCCTGTAATGATTTCGGCAAGACGGTTTTCGGCGGCAAGTTCGCGATACGCTTCTTCCGTCACGACGACCACCGCGTCCACGTCCGAATCGGGCCTCGCGTTTCCCTTGACGATGGAACCGTCGAGCACGATTGCGATCACCTCTTCCCGACCTGCAAAATACTCTTTAAGTTTTTGTATGCTTTCCGCATGATGAGGATACATTACGTTTGCTCCCTTGAAATGAGTCTGAGTTTGTCCGCGCGCGTCATGCGTTTGATTGCGCACTCGCGGCTTCTCGCCTCCCGCTCCGTTTCGAATTGCTCGAGATGGACGAGACAAACGGGAAGGCGGCTTCTCGTGTACTTTGCCCCCTTCCCGTCGTTGTGCGTCTGAATGCGCCGTACGGGATCAACCGTAAATCCCGTATACAAACTGCCGTCTTTGCAACGCACGATATATGTATAAAACATTTACGCTTCGAACTTATAAGCCGCGGTAAAATGATATTCCTGACCCGCATCGAAAATCGAGCTTCCGCGGGCGGCGTATTCCTCTACGTTTACGTTGTTGGGAATCGCCTGCGTTTCGAGACAGAAACCCGCGCGCTGTCCGTAATGCGCGGTCTTTCCGTCCATATTCATGCCGTTGCCCGCATAGAACTGAACGGCGGGCATATCCGTATAACAACTCATTTTGATGCCCGTTTTTTTGCTGAATACAACTGCGTACTTAACGTATTCGCCGCACTTGTTTTTGAGCACGTGGCAGTGATCGTATCCGTTTCCCTGTTTAAGATCGATATCGTCCGCGCCGATGTCCCGTCCGATCTCTTTGGGCGCGTTGAAATCAAACGGCGTTCCCGCCACTTTTCTGAATCCGCCGACGGGAATCATCGTGGCATTGGTGGGCGTAATCTCGTCGCAGTCGATCCAGAGCACGTTGTCGAGAATACTGCCGTCGCCCTCGCCGTTGACGTTGAAATAGGCGTGGTTGGTGAGATTGATCGCCGTCTTTTTATCGGAGACGGCACGGTATTCGATTTTCAGTTCTCCGCCCTGAAACGTATAAGTAACTTCCACTTTCAGCGTACCGGGGTAATTCTCCTCGCCGTCGGGCGAAAGGATGGATAAAATCAGCTTGTCCCCTTCTATCCTGTGCGCCCAGATCTTCTGATCGAAACCGGACTTCCCGCCGTGAAGATGGTTGCCGCGGTCGTTGCAGTAGAGCGCATACTCCTTGCCGTCGATCGTCAGCCTGCCCTCGCCGATGCGGTTTCCGAACCTGCCGATAAGCGCGCCTAAAAATCCGCCGTTGTTCTCATACCCCGCCATGTCGTTATAACCGAGAATGACGTCCGTCGGGTTGCCGTTTTTATCGGGGACGACGATACTCTGGATAATGCCGCCGCGGTTCAAAACCGTTGCGCTGCGGTTGCCGTCCTCAAACGTGAACGCAAGAACCTCCTCGCCGTTTTTCGTCTTACCGAATACTCTTTCTGAAATCATATTATGTACCTCCAAAGGTTTTTAATCGAATGAAATTTCGCACGCGCCGAACGGACGCAAGCGCGCAACATGCACGTTTTCCCTGCCGAATATCCTGCCCGTTTCGGCGGCGTATTCCGCCGTCTCCCTTTCGGGAAGAATCGCAAGCACCGTACCTGTGAAACCGCCGCCCATAATGCGGAACGCGCCCTCTTTAATAAGACGCGCGGCGGTGATAACGCCGATGAGAAGCGGCTGCGATACGTCGCCCGCGACGTAGCCGTTTTGCAGGTAAGTGAGACTGCTTGCCCCGCTCGAGCGCACCTGCTTAAAAAACGCGCGCCTGTCCCCGCGCGCAAGCGCGTCCGCCGCACGGTCTACCCGCTCGTTTTCGGCAAAAAAGTGTGAGGCGCGCAAAATCGCCCGATCGCTCACCTTTTTCCGCAGTGCGGGAATACTCTCTTCAAATGCGGTTTTTTCGACCTCGCGCAGATACTTCTTATGAAAGTACGCCGTCACTTCCGACATCTCTTTGGAAATCGCCGCATAATGCTTGGTGAGCGACGAATGCGAGCCGCCCGTATTGACGAGTGCGAGCGCGTAACCTTCGGGCATGGACAAGCTCTTGACCCGCGGCGCACCCGCGCCGTAAAAATCCACCGCGTTGAGTCCGCCGAATGCAATACCCGTCTGATCGAGCAATCCGCACGGCTTTCCGAAATATACGTTCTCGGCAAATTTCCCCGCCTCGGCTTTTACAAGCGGCGGAATCTTCCCGCCCGCATAGAGCACGTTGACGATCTCCGCGATCAGCACCTCGAACGCCGCCGAAGAGGACACGCCCGCGCCGCGGAATACCGTAGAATGCGTGACGGCGGAAAAACCGCCGAGCGGATATTTACGATCGGCAAGATAACGGCAAACGCCGCGCGCAAGGGCGGATGATTTACGCGCCTCGCTCTCCCGCCGTTTCAGATCTGAAACGTGAAAACGGATGGTGCGGAAGTCCTCCGCGCCGATCTCCACGATCCCGTCCGTCCGCAAAGAGACGGCGGCGAGAATATCGCACGAAATCGCGCCGACGATGACTTTCCCGAGATTATGATCGGTATGATTGCCGACGATCTCCGCACGACCGCAGGACGACACGTATACGGTCGGCGCCGTTTTATACCGCGAAACGAATAACGCTTCGAGCGTGTTTTTTCGCGCCAACATTGCCGACGCCTCGCGCCCGTAAACTTCTTCGTAATTTATCATATCCGTATTATAACACAACCCCATGCTTTTGTAAATAAAATTTCCAAAATTCGTCAAACTGAAAATATGCAAAAAAGATATATTCCGGTCGTATTCTTACTTGCGGTTCTGCTCGTGCTCTTTGCACACTTCGGAGCGAGAGTGGCGGCTCAACCCGCGTTCACCTATGCCGAAGAAGAGAAGAAAATTTATCTTACCTTCGACGACGGCCCGAGCACCGTCGTGACGGGACGCATTCTCGATACGCTCAAAGAAAAAAACGTAAAGGCGACGTTTTTTATCGTGAGCGACCGCGCGCTCAGCCGCAGAGAAACCCTCCGCCGCATTGCGGCGGAGGGGCATACCCTCGGCGTGCACTCGGCAACGCACAATTACCGTGAAATTTACGCCTCTAAAGACGCCCTTTTAAAGGACATTCAAACCTGTTCTTCCGTCATCGAAAAGACGACGGGCGTAACGCCGCGCGTTTACCGTTTCCCAGGCGGCGGCTGCGGTCACGCAAACGAATATTCCCCCGCCGTCCGCGAACAGGGATACCGCATTATCTCGTGGAACGCCGTATGCGGCGACGAAGAGATTTCCAACGCCAGCGCGGAAACGCTCATAAAAACCGCCAAAGAGACGGCGCAGGGGCGCTCTTCCGTCGTTATGCTGCTGCACGATTCCGCTTACCGCAAGACGACGGCGGAGGCGCTGCCCGACATTATCGAATACTTCCGCGGGCAAGGCTATACTTTTTGCGCCTTTTGAGCTTGCCGCCCGCCGAGCGCATGATCGCTTTATAACCCTCGCCGAAGGGCACGATGGAGATTGCGAGCAAAAGCACGACCGCCCATTGCGCGCCGCCGAGCGCCGTGAGGGAGAACATCATGCGGAACGCCGGCACGAGCGGGAGCATAACGTTGAGCGCGACGCCGGCAAGCGCGGTCAATATGAGGGCGCAGTTGGAGACGAGCCCCTTAAACCCGAGCGCGTCGCGTTCCCGCCGCACGTTGAACGCATGAAACAGCTCAACAAGCGACATCAGAAGGAACGCCGCCGTCGACGCCATGCCGTTGCCCCAGCGCGGAACGGCATATACGAACAAACCGAATACGAGCGCAGTCTGTACGAGCGCGAATACGATCATATCCGCAACCGACCGCCGCGAGAAGATATCTTCCGCAGAGACGGGCGGTTTTTTCATGACCCCTTCCGAGCGCTCCACGCCCAGCGCGAGCACGGGCAGAGAGTCCGTGATGAGATTGATCCACAAAAGCTGCGTCGAGGTCAAAAATTCAAACTTCCACAGAACGAGCGTTGCAAAGAGCACCGCGAGCACTTCCGCAAGGTTGGTGCTGAGGAAGAAGGAAATCGTCTTTTTGATGCTGTAAAAGACGTTGCGCCCCTCCTCCACCGCAGTCACCATCGCCGAAAAATCGTTATTTGCAAGCACCATGTCCGCGGCGTTCTTGGTTACGTCCGTTCCCGAACCCATCGCCACGCCGATGTCCGCCGCTTTAATGCTCGGCGCGTCGTTTACGCCGTCGCCCGTCATGGCGACGACTTCGCCCTGCACCTGCAACGCCTTTACGATTTCCGACTTATGCTTGGGGGAGACGCGCGCATATACCGAAAAATCCCGCGCGCGCGCCGTGTACGCCTCCTCCCCCATTTCGTCAAGTTCCTCGCCCGTGATCACCTCTTCGCGCCGCGTTGCTATTCCCAGCCGCCCGGCAATGGCAAACGCCGTGTCCGCGCCGTCGCCCGTAATCATAACAGTGCGTATTCCCGCGCCCTTTAACCGCGCGACCGCCTCCGCCGCGCCCTCCTTGGGCGGATCGAGCATGGCGGCAAGTCCGATAAACGTGAGATTCTCCTCCTTGACCGAACCGTGAAACTCCCCTACGGCAAAGGCAAGAACGCGCATTGCCTGCGACGAAAACGCCGTTACCTGACGGTTGATACGCTCCCGCTCCTCCTCCGTAAGCGCGCGCTCGCCCGCGCCGCTCATATACCGCGCGCAACGCTTTAAAAGCACGTCCGCCGCACCCTTGACAAAGAGCCTCGTTTTGCCGTTCGCCTCGGCGGCGACGCTCATCATCTTGCGCTCGGAGGTAAAGTCTATTCCGCCGAGCACGCGGTGTTCGCTGAAAAACGCGTGCCTGTCGGCGTATTCCACAAGTGAAATCTCCGTCGGATCACCCACGTACGCGCCCGCGCCGCCCTTGACCGTATGGCAGACGCGCATACAGGTCAGCAGCTCCTTCTGCAACGCCGTACCCGCATATTTTTCGACGCCGGCTATCGAAAAGTCCGTTTTGATCTCCTCGACCGTCATTTTATTCTGGGTAAGCGTGCCCGTCTTATCCGAGCAAATACAGGTGCAGCTGCCCAGCGTTTCGACCGAAGAGAGCTTGCGCACGACCGCTTTTGCCCGCGCCATGCGCTGTACGCCCATGGCAAGAATGATGGTTACGACCGCTCCCATTCCCTCCGGTATGGCGGCGACGGCAACGGCGACCGCCGACATGACGTTGTGCAAAAAGCTGACGCGGCGGGAGAGCAATCCGCCCAAAAACAAAATCGCCGCAACCGAAAGTACGGTGACCGTAATGATCTTCCCGAGGCGGGAGACCGTTTTATCGAGCGGGGTCGGCACCGGTTTGGAGGAGGACAAGAGTCCCGCAATCTTTCCCATCTCCGTGTCCATACCCGTTGCAATAACCACGCACCGCGCCCGCCCGCGCATGACGAAGGTAGACATATGAAGGGTGTTTTCCCGCTCGGCGAGCGCCGTTTTTTTGACAACGCAGTCCCGCTTTTTGGCGGGAGAGGATTCCCCCGTAAGCGCGGATTCGTCTACGCGCAGATTTTCGCTCGCGAGTATCCTGCAATCGGCGGGCACGCGGTCTCCCTCTTCGAGTTCGATAACGTCGCCCACCACAAGCTCTTCCGCATCCGTTACGATCACTTTCCCGTCGCGGACGACCTTGGCAGTCGCCTTGGAGAGCGTTTTTAATTTGTCGATTGCGGAATCGGCGCGGAATTGCTGCAAAAATCCGACGATCGCGTTCAGGAGAATGATAAAGAGAAGTATGCCCGTATCGGCAAGTTCGCTCTTGTCCCCCGTCGTAAACGCGAGCACGCCCGAAAGAAACGCCGCCGCTATGAGTATGATCGACATCAAGTCCTTGAACTGCGCAAAAAACAGCCCCACAAGGCTGTGCCTTTTTTGCTCCTTTAAAGCGTTTTTTCCGTCGTGGGAAAGGCGGCTTGCCGCTTCCTTTGCGTCAAGTCCCCGCGGAGACGAACGCACGCGGGACAGCGCCTCTTCCGCCGTTAATTGATACTGTTCCATACCCGTATGGTATGAGCGCAGACGCGCAAATATGCCAATGCCGCGCCGCCCGTAAAAATAAGTCCCGCTCAATCACGGGACTCGTAAAAAGGCATTGCGATCACTGCAAGAAAAGAATGTAATTTGCATCCAGATCGAGCAGACGGCATAAATTGGCAAACGTGTCGAACGCGGGCATCTTGCACCGCCGCACGTAGCTGGAAACAGCCTGCTGACTGACACCGATCTTTTTTGCGATCTTCGTTTGACTCATTCCGCTGTGTATTATTTCTTCCGCCAACCTCTCCTGAATCTGTTCGAGCGTTACCATATCCCCCCCCTCGATAAGTTTATATTAATATTTTACTATGATTGGCTGATAAAAACTTGACTAAAACCATTGGTTGTATTATAATATCGACAACCGATAATTGTGGCCGCAAAATACGAAAATATTACAAAAAGAGGAAAGCTATGGAACAACAGATAGGAAACTGTTCCCGTTGCATGTATTTCGACCGTTATTTTGTAAAAAAAGCGACGACTTTTCAAAGCACTTCGATCGGATGGTGCGAAGTAAAAAAAGAGATCGTAAAATCGCGCGACAGTTGCGAGGAATGCAAAAAAAGACAGTTGCGAAGAACATCCTATCACGCGCTGATACTTCATTTGAACGACCTTTTAACGGAAATCAGCGAAGTAAAAGGTATATTAGAGGACGTCGATTATGAAAGCAGACACCTGCTTTAATTGCAGTTATTGCCGACGAATGTACAGACGTTTGTGGTATCGCTACATACGCATACAAGGTTTTTACTGTACCCGATCGAAGGAAATGATCGACCGGAAAACCCCTTGCGAAAAATATAAACCGCGGGGAGAAGAATACGACCTTTCGGACGAGAGATTCGAGAAGGTCGAAAACGATATTCGGGCGATGTTGGAATATTTTAAAAAAGAATAAGAAAGAGCGACCGGCGCGTAAACGCGCCGGTCGCTCTTTTATATATCTTGGTTTAACAATTCATCTAAAGTTACCCCGTAATATTCGGCTAAAATGATACAATCTTCTACGTTCGGAATCACTTTTCCCGTCTCCCAACGACTGATGCTTGCGTTACTGATTCCCGTATCCTTTTCCACTTGTAATAAGGTTTTATTGCTAAGCAATCTTTGCGCTCTCATGGCATTGCCGATATTTTTCATAAGTATCCCTTTAAACTATATTGCAACGTGATAGTTTATGCTGGATTTTACAGATAACGTCTGTAAAAATAAAATACCACAGACAATATCTGTAAGTCAAGCATTTTACAGATATTCCCTGTAAAATTATTTAAAAAACTTTTTCAAATTATAGGAAGAAAACGACATGATAACACTTGATCAGATACAAATCCGCATAGCCGAAAGTATAAAGCAAAGCAACATGACACAAACCGCAATTGCAAATGCGTTGAATATTAAGCAACAAACCATCGCCTGCTATCTTGCGGGAAAAGCTATGCCCGCGCTCGACACATTGTCAAACCTTTGCAAACTTTTAGACCTCGATGCAAACTACATTCTATGCTTAACAGATTAAAACGGGCGAGCGCAAATGCGCTCGCCCGTTTTGTTAAATATTCAGAAAATAATCACAACTTAAATCCACATTTATGGACAATCCGATTTAATTGCAAATAATTTTCTACAATTTTGCAGAATGCAAGCAAAATCAATCGGCTTTTATTATAATTCTTTTTGAGTTATCAAACTGATAATTTCCGTAATTTAAAATATCGCATTTAAAATCAATTATTTAAATCAAGGATATAGTCGGTTGTAACTCCAAAATACTGCGCCAATTTTATTAAAACCGCCACACTTGGCACTCTTTGTCCACTTTCCCAATACTGAATTGCACTTTTACTAAACCCCGTTTCTGTTGCAAGTTCGGTTATTGTCACCTTTCTTTCTTCTCGTAATTCTTTTAAGCGAACCAAGTAAACTTTCATATTTTAATTTTACCACAATTATGACAAAATAGCTTGACAAACCACCATTGTGGGTGACATGTTAACAAACACCACAATTGTGGTCTAACAATTACCGCAAATCTTAAAAAAAGAGGAAAAAAATAATGGAAAACCATCCCAACAGATGCAGCAGATGTCGATTTTTCGACAGATACTACACCAAAGAAACAAAAAAGTTCCGCCGTACCGAATGCGGCTGGTGCCGGAAAAAACAAGAGCTTGTAAGCACGCACGGTGAATGCGAAAAATATTCGGCGCGTACGCGCCGATGCATGCCCCAACGCGCACTCTACCTTCAACTAAACGACCTTTTAACTGAAATTTCCGAAATCCGAAATTTTTTGGAGGACAACAAACTTGAAGGCGAAGACAACAAAACTCTGTAAAGACTGCAACTTCTGTAAACGGGCATACAAGAGGATCTGGTGCGAATATTACACGAAAAAACGGTATCTATGCACCCTCGGCGACCGTTTGACCCTGCGCGAAAATTCCTGCGACAATTGGCAGAAAAAAGAGCTCGACTACGACCTATCGCAAAAAAGATTCGACGATATCGAAAAGGATATCCGCCGTCTTTTGGATCGGCTTTCTAAAATATAAAAATTGAGCCCGCCGCAAAGCGACGGACTCAAAAAATTAGGAAGTGTGTGTGAGCAATGTTAATATTCTGCGCCGTACTCTTTTAAATATGCGCGCATAGCGGGGAGATATTCCTTACCCTCGATTACGCCCGCCTCGATCGCCTCGATAATGTCCTGCACGGTGACGATGGAATATACTTTAACGCCGAAGTTATCGAGCGCCTCTTGTACGGCGGACTTTTCGCCCGTGCCTTTTTCCTGACGGTCGACGGAGATGATCATCGCCTCTACGTCTACGTTTGCCTCCGCCTCGAGCTTGGGCAGAATTTCGCGCAGAGCTTTGCCCGAAGTCATTACGTCCTCGATAATGGCTACCTTATCCCCTTCTAAAAGCTGCTGACCGACGAACATACCGCCCTCGCCGTGATCCTTTACCTCTTTGCGGTCGAAACAGAAACCCACGTCTACCCCGTGGTTTTTTGCAAGCGCGATCGCCGTTGCAACGGCA
Source organism: uncultured Christensenellaceae bacterium (assembly GCA_910586985.1). Lineage (GTDB taxonomy): Bacteria > Bacillota > Clostridia > Christensenellales > Borkfalkiaceae > Gallimonas. The sequence goes on from CAJUKK010000012.1 coordinate 19,590, forward strand.
AGCGGAATGCCCTTGTACGCCGGCCCGACGAGCGTTTTCACGTTTAATTTATGTTCGAGATAGCACTCCGCGTAATATTCGCCGAGCTGCATGATCTGCGAACCCGTTCTATACTTGCCCGCATTCATAAAATACGGCGCTTTCCTGCCGCTTTTCAGCGTAAACTCGCCAAAGAGCAGCACTTCGTTTTCCACCATGAATTTGATAAAGCGTTGTTTGTAAGTAAGCATAACTTTTTCTCCCGTTTTAATTTAATCTGAGCGCGCCCGTAAGCTCGCTTATTTTTTTGACTCCGTGAAGGTCGCACCACGCGTTTAACCCCTCGATAATTCTGGGGCAGGCGAGCGTATCGGTAAAATTCTGCGTGCCCACCTGAACGGCGACCGCGCCCGCCATTAAAAATTCGATCGCATCCTCCGCGCACGTGATCCCGCCCATGCCGATCACGGGAATTTCGACTGCGTGCGCCGCCTCGTACACCATGCGCACGGCGATCGGCTTGATCCCCGCGCCCGAAACGCCGCCCGTGTTGTTGGCGATGATCGGCTTTCTGCGCTCGATATCGATCGCCATACCCGTAAAGGTATTTACGAGCGACAGGCAATCCGCGCCGCCCCTTTCCGCCGCGCGGGCGTTATTTGCAATGCTCTCCACGTTGGGCGAAAGCTTTACGATGAGGGGCGTTTTTTTGAGCGCCGACTTTGCGGCGTTCGTCACCTCCTCCACGCTCTCAGGCTGTATGCCGAACGCCATACCGCCGCACTTTACGTTGGGGCAGGAGATATTCAGCTCGATAAAATCGACGAGTCCGTCGAGTCGGGCGCAGATGTTTTTGTAATCTTCGAGCGTCTTTCCCGCAACGTTTGCGACGACGCGCGTTTTCGATTTCAGCCATTCGAGGTCGTTTTTAATAAAGCTCTCCACGCCCGGATTTTGCAAACCGACGGCGTTTAAGATAACCCCGCGGCTCTCCGCAATGCGCGGTACGGGATTGCCTAGGCGAAGTTCGGGCGTAAGTCCCTTCGTCGCCACGCCGCCAAGGCAGGAAATATCGTAAATTTCGTCGAACTCGCGCCCGAATCCGAACGTTCCCGATGCGGGAATCACGGGATTTTTTAACTCCACTCCGCAGAGCGATACGCGTAAATCAGCCATAACTTCTCCTTGTATATCATGCGTTTGCTTGCCCGCCGTCTTTATAGGCGCGCGCGCTCCGCGGTCTGCGTTTGCGCGCGGAAGGCGTTTTTGAATGCAACGCTTGCAAACCCTTTCGGCTTTCCATCTTTATCGGATATCCACTTCGTTGATCTCAAACACCGGCCCGTCTTTGCAGACGCGCGCGTGCGCGCCGTTCGTCCTCTCGCACACGCACACGAGGCACGCGCCGATCCCGCAACCCATGCGCTCTTCGAGCGATACGTATACGGGAATGCCCTTGCCCTTTACCGCCTCTTTTAACGCGCGGAGCATGGGAGTGGGCCCGCAGGCGAGCACGACGTCCGGACGGAACGAATCGAAATCTTTTTCGAACGCCTCCACCGCCGTTCCGTGATAACCGACGCTCCCGTCGTCCGTGGCGATCGTAAGCGTTGCGTTTTTGCGCATTTCGTATTCCATGCAGACGGCGTTTTTGTTCCTGAATCCTATGTACGCCGCAATCTCCTTGGTTTTACCGTATTCGCGGATCGCCGAAACGAGCGGGAAAATCCCCACGCCGCCGCCCACGACGGCAACGCGCTTTTCGCCGTCCTTTACGTAAAATCCGTTGCCGAGCGGGAGCAGTACGGAGACCCTCTCCCCCGCTTTATAGTCTCTTGCAAGCGACCTCGTTCCCTCGCCCTTCAAACGGTAGCACACGGTGATGCGCTCGCCCTCCGCCTTGCAGATTGCGATCGGACGGCGCAGAGGGCGCTGTCCCACGCCGATCATGCAAAACTGCCCGCAACGTACGGGAACCTTTTCTTCCGTGGAGAACGTGAGGCTGTAAACCTCCTCCGCGATCTGTTTATTTTCAAGTACCAGAGCGTTTACTTCGCGCATATTTCCCCCAAAACCGACAGAAGATCGGCTTTCATATCGAGGCACGCCTGACGCGCCGCATCGTAGTATGTTCCGCCGCGCTTGAGATAGGAGCAGAGGATTCCGCGGGAATTGTTTACGATCCCGCCGAGTCCGTTTTTATCAAAGCAGTTTTTGAGCATTTCGGCGTTCGCGCCCTGCGCGCCGTATCCGGGGACAAGGAAGAAGGTATGCGCAAGACGCGCGCGGAGCACCTTCGCCTCCTCGGGATAGGTTGCGCCTACGACCGCGCCGACCGCCGAATATCCGTATTTGCCGACGGTGTCCTCGCCCCACTTTTCCACCATGTCGCCCATGCACTCGTACACGGCGCGCCCGTCGGCAAGTTTTAAGTTCTGAAGTTCGCCCGAGGAGGGATTGCTCGTTTTGACGAGTACGAAAATCCCTTTGTCGCGCGCTTTGCAAAGATCGGTAAAGGGTACGATCCCGTCCGAACCGAGATATCCGTTTACCGTAAGATAGTCGCAGGGGTATGCCTCCTCCGCGTTGCCATTTACGCAGGTCTCGCCGAGAAACGCCGCGCCGTAGCGGGAGGCGGTCGCGCCGATGTCGTTGCGCTTAGCGTCGGTAATCACGATAAGTCCCTTTTCCTTCGCATATTCGCAGGTCTTTTTAAACGCCTTCATGCCCGCTCTGCCGTACTGTTCGTAATAGGCGATCTGCACTTTGACGCAGGGTACGATATCGTGTACGCTGTCGATGATCTTTTTGTTAAATTCGAGAACGGCCTTCGCCGCGCCCTTAAAGTCCTCTACGCCCTCTCTCATATCTTCGGGCAGATAGTCGAACGACGTATCCAGTCCCACCGCCGTGGGATTCTGTTTTGCGATAATTTGCTCGATAAGCGCGTCGGTGATCATTTTCTCTTCTCCTCGTATTTAATTTCGCCGTCGACGACGGTATATTTGACTCTTCCGTAAACTTTCACGCCCGTAAACGGCGTGTTTTTGCCCTTGCTCACAAATTCGTCGGGATCGATCGTCCATTCCTCGTTCAGGTCCGCAAACGTGAGATCGGCAGGCGCGCCGACTTCGATTTTCCCGCCCTTTAAACTCAAAATTTCCGCGGGCGTCGCGCTCATTTTTTCGGCAAGCTGCGGGAGCGTCAGCTCTCCGCTCTTTACAAGCGCGGTATACGAGAGCGCGAACGAAGTTTCGAGTCCGCTGATCCCGAACGCCGCCAAGTTGTATTCCACGTTCTTATCGTCGGCATGGTGCGGCGCGTGATCGGTTACGATGCAGTCGAGCGTGCCGTCCTTTAACCCCTCGATCACCGCAAGCCTGTCCTTTTCCGCACGGAGGGGCGGATTGACCTTGGTGTTCGTATCAAATTCTTTGATCGCCTCGTCGGTAAGCGTAAAATAATGCGGGCAGGTTTCGGCAGTCACTCTGACCCCGCGCGCCTTCGCCTCGCGGATGAGCTGGATTCCGCTGTACGTTGAAACGTGGCAGATATGCACGGGAAGATCCAGACTCTCCGCAAGGCATATCTCCCGCGCGATGATAATGTCCTCCGCCGCGCGGATACTGCCCTTGAGCCCCGTGAGCGTGGAATAATACCCCTCGTTGACGACCCCGCCGTCTACGAGTTCCCTGTCCTCGCAATGGCACAGGCATTTGAGTCCGAAGTCGGAGGCGTACTGCATGGCAAGCGACATGATCTTTGTCGAGGGAACGCTCTTTCCGTCCTCGCTGAGCGCGACCGCGCCCGCATGCTTCATGCCGCCGATCGCCGCAAGCTCCTGCCCTTCCTGCCCTTTGGTGATCGCGCCTACGGGGTGGATTTTACAGAGGTTGACCTCCTTTTCCCGCGCCTTTATATAGGTTACGACCACTTTATTGTCGATCACGGGCGAGGTATTGGGCATACAGCAAATCTGCGTAAAACCGCCCTTGACCGCGGCGCGCGCGCCGCTTTCGATATTCTCTTTTTTTTCAAACCCCGGTTCGCGGAGATGCACGTGGATGTCGACGAGTCCCGCAAGCGCGGTGAGTCCCGCGCAGTCGAGAACTTCGCCCCCGCTCAGATTTTCGCCGATTTCGGCAATGAGTCCGTTTTCCGTTCTGATATCGACCTTTTTCACTTCGCCGCCGATAACGGCTTGCGCGTTTTTGAAAATCATGCCCTTGCCTCCTGATCGTTAAGAAGTTTTAACACCGACATTCTTACGGCTACGCCCGAGAGCACCTGATCCTCGATCCGGCTGCTTGCCCCGTCGATCAGCGAACAGGTAAGCTCCACCCCGCGGTTGACGGGTCCGGGGTGCATGACGATCGCGTTCGGTTTTGCGTACTTAATCACCTCTTCGTTTACGCCGTAGAATTTCGCGTATTCGCCGAGCGAGGGAAAGAGTCCCCCGTGCTGACGCTCGAGCTGGATTCTGAGACCCATTACGACGTCCGCCCCATCCACTGCCTCCTCGCGCGAGGCGCATACCTTTGCGCCCATCTTGTCAAAATCGGCGGGAATGAGCGTTCGGGGAGCGAACACGCTGACTTCCGCGCCCAGCTTTTTAAGACCGAACAGGTTGCTCTTGGCTACGCGGGAGTGGCGGATATCGCCTAGGATCGCAACTTTTAACCCCTTGACCGCCCCGAACGTTTCGCGCATGGTGAGCATGTCCAAGAGCGCCTGCGTGGGGTGTTCGTTCATGCCGTCGCCCCCGTTGATCACGTGCGCCTTTACCGTTTTGCCGAGCAATTTGGGCGCGCCGCCCATGGGGTGGCGAATGATAATAAAGTCGTTCCGCATCGCATCCAGCGTCTTGCCCGTATCGACGAGCGTTTCGCCCTTTTGCACGGAGGAGGACGCCGCCGAAATATTCACTACGTGCGCCCCGAGATATTTTGCCGCAAGTTCGAAACTGCACCGCGTCCGCGTGCTGTTTTCGTAAAAGAGCGTGGTTACCGCCCTGCCCGTTAAATCGGGCAGATTTTTTACGCCCGAGCGGAGCTTTTGTTTCATCTCCGCCGCAACGCAAAGTATCTCGTCGATCTCCTCTGCGGAGAGCTCGTAAAGTCCCGTTACGTCTTTTTGTCTCAGCATGCTTTCTCCTTTGGTGCGGACGGATAAAAAAATAAGCCTTGCGGGCAATGCCGCATGGCTGAAAATCACCTTAAAATCAGATGATACCGCGCTGTGAGCGCAGGCGTTTTAAACGCCATCCGTTTTACCTTTATGATTATAGCATATCTGAAAAGCAAAGTAAAGCTTTTTTAATAAATTTGCACGAGAGAAAATTTAACTTTATCGCACGAAGTGAGGCGATACTCGATTCTGCCCTTTTCAAAGCGGAAGGGATAGTAATAAGATCCGTGCAAATGACCGAACACCACCTTGTTTACCCCGTTTTTTTCGAACAGCTCGGTAAACAGCGTGTCCTCCCCCTTGACGGTGCAGGGCGGATAGTGCATGAGCGCGATCAGAATATCACCCTCCTCGCGTACCTTTTCCGCCGCCTGAAAGGCAAGCTTAAACCGCTCCGCCTCGCGAAGATATATCGCCATGTCGTGCTCGCCGAAGTCCGAACTGCCGGGGCACGCCCAGCCGCGCGATCCCGCAACAATCACGTTGCCGAATTTGACGCAATCGTTTTGCAGAAAGGTAAAACTGCCATCCGCTGCGGCGTTCCGCACCCGCGTGATGCCGTTCCACCAATAGTCGTGATTGCCGCGGACGAATACCTTCCGCCCCGCAAGCGGAGCAAGAGAGTTTACGTCGAACATGCCTTCTTCGAGCTTTTGCCCCCAGGAGGTGTCGCCGCCGATGAGAACGATATCGTCGTCCGTCACTTTTTCGCGCCAATCGTTTTTTATTTTTTCGAAGTGCCCTTCCCACCCCGCGCCGAAGATATCCATCGGCTTGGGATTGCATCCCGAAAGGTGCAGATCGCTGATCGCGAATACTTTCATGGACAAAGTATAGCATATTTTCGCTCGGTTGGCAAGGGATAAACCGAGCGTTACGGGGCGATTTTTAGGATTGCTTTGAGTTCAGAAAATTCGTTTTCCATGCGCTCGACCGCGTATTCGACGACGCGCTTGTATTTTTGCAGGGGCGAGCTCTGCTCTTCCCACTCTTCGCAGCCGTTGGGAAAGGGAAAACGGGCGTAATCTTTTTTGAGTATATTGCGCTTTAAGCACTTTCCGCAATGGGCGCTGCGCAATCTCATGCTTTCGTCAAAGTAGTAGTGTCGTAAAAAATGTTTGCACGCGGTACAGCTGTTGATTTGTTTGATTTCTTGCATATTTACTCCTCTTTACACGTTTTGTGTATATATTTTATTACACATTTCGTGTAATGTCAAGCAATTATCCACAAAATGTGTTAGATTGTATTTATGAATATTGGAGAAAGATTGCGGTATTTACGTTTGGGAAGAGGTTTTACACAAAAAGACGTAGCGACAGGGATAGGATTAACGGTTAGTGCATATTCAAATTATGAGAATAATCTCCGCGAACCGTCCATAGAAATTATTAAAAAACTTTGCGCCTATTATCAAGTTACCGCAGATTATTTGTTGGGACTTGAAGATTGAAAGGTGCAGATCGCTGATTGCGAATACTTTCATAGACAAAGTATAGCATATTTTCGCTCGGTTGGTAAGGGATAAACCGAGCGTTACGGGTCGATTTTTAAGATCGCTTTGAGTTCCGAAAATTCGTTTTCCATGCGCTCGACCGCGTATTCGACGACGCGCTTGTATTTTTGCAGGGGCGAGCTCTGCTCTTCCCACTCTTCGCAGCCGTTAGGAAAGGGAAAACGGGTGTAATCTTTTTTGAGTATATTGTGCTTTAAACATTTACCGCAACTCGCGGCCCGCAGTTTCATATTTTCGTCAAAGTAATAGTGTTGTAAAAAATATCTGCACGCGGTACAGCCGTTGTTTGTTTTATTATTCGACATAAAAACTCCTAATATTTTCAATACTAGTATTATATACTCTATTATAGAGTACGTCAAGGATTTTACCCTGTTTTAGAGTATCCTTATCTCATGTACGGCAAAATATTACGAGATTTAAGAGTTGAACGAAATTTATCACAACAACAACTTGCAGATATTTTAGGCACAACACAAAAAACTATCAGCAAATACGAATTGGAAGATTTAGATTTAAGCACTGACATGGTTGTAAGTATCTGCAAATATTTTGGTGTCACCGCAGGCTATTTATTGGGACTTGAAGATTGAAAGGAACGCCCCCGCGTTCCTTTTTTGTGTGTCTTCAATGCAGATAATTGCGCACTCCATATTGGAGTGCGCAGTGTTTTTTACCCTGTTTTAGCGTACTCTTATTTTATGTACGGAAAAATATTGCGGGAATTAAGGCTTGAACGGGATCTGTCGCAACAACAGCTCGCCGATATTTTAGGCACAACGCAAAAGACAATCAGCAAATACGAATTGGAGTATTTGGATTTAAGCACCGAAATGATCATAACCATATGTAAATACTTTGGTGTGACCGCAGACTATTTATTGGGACTTGAAGAAGATTAAAAAAACTTTTTATTCTTTATAAAAATCGCGCCGTTCGGGAAAACGGCGCGATTTTTATAAACTTTATTATTCCCCGCTGTGATCGAACACGACCATCCATGCGCCCTTAAAGATAATCTTTAAGTCCAGCCAGACGCTCTGCCGTTCGATATAGTCGAGATCGAGCTGTACCCAATCGTCGAACAACAGCGCATTACGGTTTTTTTGAATCTGCCAAAGGCATAAAAGTCCGCCCTTGATTAAAAGACGCTGTTTTTGCTCCTCCGTATACTGCTCCACCTCGTGCGGGATGGGCGGGCGGGGGCCGACGACGCTCATCGTCCCGTTAAAAATATTCCAGAGCTGGGGAAGCTCGTCGAGCGAGGATTTGCGCAAAAATTTTCCGAACCGTGTAATGCGCGGGTCGTTCTTCATTTTAAACGCAGGTCCGTCCGCCTCGTTCAGACCCTTGTCGATCAGCTCCTGTTTCATATTTTCTGCATGCTTGCACATGGTGCGGATTTTATAAAACTTAAAAACCTTTCCGTTTTTTCCAACGCGTTTGGAAACGTAAACGGGATTGTGGAAATCTTCGAGCCACTTGATCAGCAGGCATAACAGGATAATCGGCGAAAGCAGAATGAGCATGATTCCCGAAGAAAAGATATCGAACGCGCGCTTGATAAACCGGTAACAAAAATACCGGAACCCGCGCTTTTTATTTACGATACGCGGCTGTCTCTCCGCGATTTCTCCCGTAAGTTCTTCCGCCGTCTCCGCGTCTGCGCGCGGCTCTTTTGCAATCGGCGCGGCGGACTCGTGCGCCGTTTGGAGTTCGGTCTCCTCACTGCATACCGCCAACTCTTCGTTCATGCGATTCCCCTCTCGTTTCGTCTGTAATGTATTCCCCGTACCAGCATGATTGCCAAAATCAGGCGATTTATATCATGCAAAAAATCATTCCGCAAGCAGTTTTAATACTTCGCTCTCCAACACATCGTACGTGACCGAACCCTGACGGGTAAAGGATATCACGCCCTCTTCGTCGACAATCAGCGTGATCGGCCAGGTATCTCTGCCGCCGAGCTGTTTAAAGGTATGCGGAACGTCGTTTTCGATCGTGTCCTGCGCGAACAGCATATTGTAGCCGCTCCACTTGTTTTCGATAAACGGCGCGACGGGCTCGTACGAAACGCCCTGAATCGCAATCACGACCACGTTATCCGCAAAATTATTCTGCAACGTTTCGAAGTGCGGAATCTCGGCAACGCACGGCGTGCACCAGGTCGCCCAGAAGTTGACGACGACGATCTTTCCCCTATGATCGGAGAGCGTAAATTCTTCCTCTTCGTCCGGATAGAGTTTTACGGTAAAATCGTAGCACGTATCGCCGACCTCACTCGTAATCCGATCCGCTTCCTTATCGATAAAGTTATAATAGACGAGCGCGGAAACGAGCAATGCGAGCGCGCACACCCACGCGACAACTTGCGCCCAGAACGCGCGCGTCTTTTTGGGTTTTGCGGGTCTTGCAGCGACGCCGTCCGGATCGGGCGTTTCGCTCTTTGCAATTACGATCTCTTCCGTAACCGCCGCATCGACGGAGACGGGAGCCACTGTAACCTGCGCCGGCGTAGCCGCGTCCTCTGCGCCCGCGAAGAACGCGCCGAGCGGTTTTTCTTCGGACGGGGGCGAAATTTCCGCATTGGGGTGGACGAAAAACTTCGAACCCTTCCAGCTGATCGCATGCGCGGGGCACACGGCGATACATTCGCCGCAGTGAATGCACTCGTGATCGCCCACGCGTTTGATATCCATTTTACAGTGCTGAATGCACAGACCGCAGTCGGTACATTTATTTTTATCGAGTTTTACGCCGAGCAGGGCGATCCTGCTGAATAAGCCGTACAGCGCGCCGAGCGGGCAGAGGAAACGGCAGAATACGCGGTAGATGAATACGCTTGCAACGCTCAACACGCATAAAACCGCAAATTTCCAAGTAAAGAGCGGGCCGAGCATGGCGTAAAGGTCGGCATTGTGCGGGTTGACCAAAAGTCCGATCGCGCCCTCGAACGTACCCGCGGGGCAGATGTATTTGCAGAACGCGGGCACTGGGAACTTGACGATCGAATACATAATCGGTATCACGGCGACGAGTCCGACCAAAAGCACGTATTTGAAATAGGATAAAATGCGCGTATATTTGCTCTTTTTGAGTTTGGGGGATTTGATCTTGTAGAGGAGTTCCTGACCGAGCCCTACAGGGCACAGAAATCCGCAGACCGTTCTGCCGAGAATGAGTCCGAACAGCATGATAATGCCGAGCACGTAAAACGGAGCGCGCGTACCCGATGCCGCAAGCGCGTTCTGAAGAGCGCCCAGGGGGCACGCCCCAACCGCGCCGGGGCAGGAATAGCAGTTGAGTCCCGGCAGGCACATGTTTTTTGTTCCGCCCTTATAAATACTGCCGTTGATAAATCCCTTAATGTTCGCGTTGTACAGCAAAGCGGCGTAGAGCTGAATCAGCCTGCGCTTGCTCGGCTTATGCCGTTTCCACCAATTTTTTACTTTGCCGAAAAACTTTTTCATGCGTTAGCCCAACCCGATACATTCGGTGCAGATATTCACCGCTTTAATAAACACGTCACCCATGCCGCCGTTCCAGATACCTACGCCGATAAACACGATTGCAACCGCGCCGACGATAATGCGCGTTACGAGCCGCGCGCGCTCGGTAGAGAGCGCACGAACGGTTTTTTGCACCAGTCCTTTAAACCCGCTCAATTGCTCTGCCGCAGGAACAGATTTTACGCCGCCGCCCGTCTCTTTGATAATATTCTTTGCCGTTTGCAGTTCGCGCTTTATGCTCACGCCCTCGTAAACCGCCACGCAAACAACGACGACGAACGCCGCCGCGATCCACGGCATCACATGGCGGAGCATTGCCAGTATCTCCGCATTGAGATTGTGCGAAGGGAAATGCGACGCGTCGAACAGATAGACCGCGCTCATTATCGCAGCGAGAAGGCAGAAAGCCGCCGCGCCGAGACGCGCATACGCGCGGATCTTTTTCGCCCGATCGAGTTGGGATTTCCGATCGGCGGGAACGCGAACCAAAAGCCGCGAAAGCGTTTTACAATCGTTTTTATAGGGCGGAAGTTTTTGCTTTTCCACGGGAAAAACCGCGGGAAGAATCGCGCCGACGATCACGAACGCCACCCACAGCCAAACGGGCACGGCGATCCGAGTGAGCGCTCTGCCCACGATCTCGCGGCTGTAAATATCGCCCGCGTGATCGGGAGAAATTCCGTCGTAATAAATCGTTGCCGCCTGCACGATGAATAAAATTCCGACGACGACTGTAAACACGCCCAAAAAGACGGAATACCAAAAATTGATCGCCTTGGAACGGCACTGCAAATCTTTTAAATTCGGCATGGTTTCCCTCCTTTCCGCGCGATACGCAATATTCCGCAGAGATAATTTCACCTTATTATATCCGCGCGTCAGAAAAAAGTCAAGTACTTTGTGTATGGGAAATTATGTACTTCTTTTCAAAGCGTACCGCGTTTAAAAAAACCAGCGGCGCACCGCTGGTTTAACATCATAATTAAACTGATTACCGAAACCGACCCTTTAAGGTATTTTATCAAACGTAAATTCGCCGTTTACGGAAAACAAATTTTTCTTAAAGTAGCGGTACAGCCACTCGTAATTCACGGGAATGCGTTCCCGATAGTAGCAGGTTGCAAAGCAATCTTCCCCCGAATAAAAATTAATATACAAGGGGCTGATGCTGCCGTTTTTCGGATATTTTCCGAACGCAAGCCGTAATGCGGCGTTTGGGTCGTAGCGCGGCTGAGAAGAGGAAACAAACTCCAGATGAATCAGGCTCGGAGTGTTTCCGGGCAACACTTCTCCGTTTAAATAGCAATCGCCATACGTCCCGTACTCCATATCGGTTATCGTAATCGCCTCCCGAACAAACAGCTCGTCTTTCGCCGTACGATACAGTGAAAACTCCCGATTATCCGCTTTGAATCCCCATCCGTCGGCTTTATAGTACGGATTTAAAATACAACACTCCTGTGTTTTCCCCAAGCTCGGAATCATATTGATTGGAATATCTTATCACGCACTGCTCGTCAACGCTTTCGCCGTAATCAAAAACAGGCTCTTCCGCGGTAAACTCGATTCCTGCATGCGTCCATCTCGGCGGACGCTCCTCTGCAATCTGCCACCCCGTCCACTCGGTCTTATCGCTCGGTTCCTCTCCGTGAATACTGCCCGACGGATCGTTACCTGCAGACGGAGGTTCGGCGGGGTTTTGCTCCACGTCGCATCCCGCGCATACGAACAGCAATCCCGTTAAAACGGCTAGCATGATACATGTTATTTTCTTCATAATATCTCCTCTGCATCGGTTATCGCAATACTTTCCTGAATGAACAGCTTCTGTCAATAAACCCACATCCAAAGCATGGGAATAAAAGTCGGAACAATAATCAAAAGAGCTATCCCGATCAAAACGAAAAATATGATCCGCATAATCAATATAGTCTTTGCGCTCCAATCTCTTTTAATGAACATTAAGACTCCAAAAAGCACACTACTGCTTATCTCTGAGATCAGGGCAAACGACATACAGATTTCATTATACCATTTTCCTGCCCAGTATCCTCCGCTCCCCTCCGCAATGGAAAGACAAGAAATCATACTTCCCGCAAGCACTGCGCAAACAATAGCAAACATGCAAATTACCCGCAATTGGGAAACCGCATCTCCGTGCGTTCCCAAATTTATAATGATAAAAACCAGTGCGGGAATACATAACACCCAAAGCGCCGTGCTAAGTATTAATAAAACGATACCAAGCGTTATATCCGACAATCGCGACTCATCAAACCGATCATGATTTATTGCAGAACTCCAACTTTTGTAACCGCTGATTTGCGGCGAAACCGATAACCCAAAAAAGATAACGGCAAAACAGATTAGAACGATACATACACTTATCGAAATACGCAACCCTGCCTTTCCCTTCATAATCTCCATCTCTCTTACATAGATACCTTAATTCCATAAACTGCAATCGTCTCGCTGTCCGCAATATTAAAATAACGCATCTGTCCCCATCCGTCTAAAATCTTATAAAAATTAATGTTGTATTTGTTTATGGTAGTATTGTTTATAATATTTGTTAAATAGTAATAACCGTACCCAATAGTAACGAAACAATGCGTTTGGCTTAATCCTTCATAATAACTGTATTCGATTTTCAAAATTTGTGGATCTCTTCCTGTTTGAGGTAAGCTTACATCTTCAAGATATTTCGAGTTTCCACTTGTAAAATAATAATTTTTAGCAGTTACAAAAAAAGGAACATTCTTTTTTAACCATCCAATTGAATTTTCATAAGTTGAATCACTTAAATTAATAATATCGCAATTATGCCCCCAATCGGTTACAAATTTTTTAAATCCCTCTGCACAATTTTTGGGAGTTGTACCGAACGTACCTGTTTTCATATAAGTATAAAAAGCTTTTTCATAATTAGTTGCCGCCTCATCCGTAAAATACCCTTGATAGTCTAAATTCCTTTCATTCACAATACCGTTGTTGTTTACTTTGTTCCAAAAATTCAAAAATGTAACTTACCATTCATAACTTCCCTCATAACTCCCCTCTTTTTTGAAAATATTTGTAAGAATATTGTAACGAATTATTACGATATTGTCAATATGTTTCCCGAAACTCTTATCATCCTTTTCATAAACGACTCATGAAGCTTGACATTCCATAACAACCGTCGTATAATAATTTTATCAAAATCACAGGAAAAACGTTATGGATAAAAAATTATACGATCTTTGCGTAAGGGTTTTAAACGAAGAGCTTTTACCTGCCATGGGCTGTACCGAACCGATCGCCGTAGCTTACTGCGCCGCGCTCGCGCGCGATACGCTCGGCGCGAAACCCGACCGCGCGGAGATCTTCGTCAGCGGAAACATTTTAAAAAACGTAAAGAGCGTCATCGTGCCCAATACGGGCGGACTCAAAGGCGTTATTTCCGCCGCCGCGGCGGGCATCGTCGCGGGAGTGAGCGAAAAAAAGCTCGAATGCCTCTCCTCCGTCACGGGCGCGCAACGGGAAGAGATTTCCGTATACAAAACGCAAGCCGCGTTCAGCGTGGAAAAATCGCGTTCGGACAGCGTATTCGATATTGCGATCCGCGTATACCATAACGAAAATTCGGCGTACGTCCGCATCGCCGAACGTCACACCAACGTCGTTAAAGTGACGAAAAACGGCAATACCCTCCTCGACAAGGAGTGCGAATGTCAAAGCAACACGGACGAATGCACGAGGGACGACCTTACCGTCAAAAAAATATACGACTTTGTTTCGCATGCCGATCTGAGCGAAATAACCCCGCTTCTGGAACGGCAGATTGCATATAACAGCGCGATTGCCGAAGAGGGACTGAAAAACGATTACGGCGCGCGCGTCGGAAAAGTACTCTTAAAATCGTTCGGAAACGACGTGCACAACCGCGCAAGGGCGACCGCGTCGGCGGGTTCGGACGCGCGTATGAACGGATGCGAACTGCCCGTCGTTATCGTATCCGGAAGCGGCAACCAAGGCATCACCGCCTCCGTTCCCCTCGTCGTCTACGCAAAAGAATTAAACGCTCCGCACGAAAAACTTTTGCGCGCGCTCGCTCTTTCCGATCTCATTACAATTCATTTAAAAACGGGAATCGGCAGGCTTTCTGCCTATTGCGGCGCCGTGAGCGCGGGTTGCGGCGCAGGCGCGGGAATTTGTTACTTAAACGGCGGCGGGCTCGACGATATCTGTCATACGCTCGTCAATGCGCTTGCCATCGATTCGGGCATCGTATGCGACGGCGCGAAGTCGAGCTGCGCCGCTAAAATTGCCTCCGCAGTCGAGGCGGGACTTATCGGCATGGAGATGTACGCAAGCGGAAGCGAATTTTACGGAGGAGACGGAATTCTTGCGGCGGACGTCGAAGACACGATCAAAAACGTAGGCGATCTTGCGCGGCTTGGCATGAAATCTACCGATGAAGAGATCATAAGACTGATGATCAAAACCGTATAAAAAGACGCAAAAAAACACGGAGGCGATTTCCGCTTCCGTGTTTTCATTTTTTAATTTAAGAATATACCGTAAATTTGCTATCCTCGTCAAACGTAAGTTCCACCGAAACGGGAACATCCTCTCTTAAAACGACGATAGTCACCGTATCGCCCTTGCGCACGTTAAATAGTTCAGTACTCGGAATATGCATGCGCGTAATGATCTTTTCCTTTCCGTCTCCGACTTTGATGGAATATAAAACGTCGCCCGTCTTTAATTTTTCCTCGGAAACGCTCCCCTTCGTGACAGAATCGACGATAAGCGTTTCCATGATATATGTTCTGCAGGTATCCTCATTATAAACGCATTTACTGCTCTGAATCTTCATGGTAATACCCAACGTTGCGCGCGCCGCGCCCAAAGACTGATTGACCGCAGAATTGTCGATAACGTTCTGCACGATTGCAACCGCAAGATTGGAAGGAATCGCATATCCCATACCTTCCACGCCGTCTTCCTCGCGCTTGGCGTTCACGATACCGATGAGTTTACCGTCCGCATTGAACAGCCCGCCGCCCGAATTGCCGTGATTGACAGTCGCATCCGTACGGATTTCAAGAAGAGACAACGTGCGCGTTTCGTCGGCGGATTTAATATCGATATACTCCTTATCCACCGAGACGACTCCGGAGGAAACGGATATACCGTCGCCCTTCGCATTGCCGATCGCGTAAACCCGTTCGCCCACCGCGATTGCATCCGAATCCATGGCGGATGCCGCCGTTGCCGCGCTGTTTTTTAACACCTCGCTGCTTTCGACCTTTAATACGGCGAGATCGTAATCCATCGCACCGCCGACGTATGTTGCCTCAATCATGCCGCTCGCCGTTTCGCCGCCGTACAGATAGATCATCGGCGATTGGCAAAGTTTCTCTTCAACGCCCGAATCGGAGCTGTACACTACGTGATAGTTGGTTATAATATAGGCGTTTCCCGCCGCTCTATCGAGAGAGTAGATAACGCCGGAACCGGCGCTCGTGACCGTTTTTTCCTGTTTTTGAACGGTTCCGAAAAAATCGGTTCGGATATACTCGATTTTCTTGAACGGGCACAAGACGCTCACAACGGAGGTGAGCGCCGAATTTACCTGCGCGCTGTCGTCCCCCGAAAGTCCGATGTTCAATTCCTTTAAAAAATCGACAAAACTCCCCTGATAACCGTCCGCCTTTGCCTCGTCGAAAAGCTTTCTTATTTCCGTGCTCGACCCCGTACCGCCCGCAAGAAACTCTTCTTGCGTCCCGTCGTATCCGAGACTACCCGCTATCTCGTAAGGATTTTTTGCATTGCCCGAAGTTCCGCCGTCGAAACAACCGCCGAGCGACAGCGCAAACAGACCGGCAAGCGCGGCGCAGGCAATGGAAATATACGCGCGTTTTTTCATTTAGACACCTCATACTACCAGATTAACTACTATTATAATCCGCAGTCTGTTTAACAGTTTACGGCAGCGTGAAAATCCGGTGAATTTTATTGCGGTATCATTATACCACTTTTCCAAAGCGTTTACAACGCGTTTGCGCTTTTTTATCAAAAAAAGCTCCTGAATAGGAATGTTCAGGAGCTTTTCGCAATCGCGCAAAAAATTTTAGCTCGAAACACATTTGAGTTTCAACCGTTAAAGCTGATACTTTGCCGTCAGCTTTAATACCGACGCCAGACAATCGTTGAGAGAACGCATATCGTTTTCGCTCAACGGACGGTCGCGGAATGCGTCGATTGTCCGTGCGAGCGTATCCGCCTCCAAACGATCTCCGGCAGCAAGTTTCATCGAAAGCAATTTATCCACGAGATCGGTCGCATGCTTTAAGCGAAGATTTCCATCATCCACGGGACGCGTCTCGGCATCCTCGAAACAGCATACCTTGGGCGGATAACCTTTGGGCGTCGCGCATTCCTGCGGCGCGTCGAGTTCGAGATGAAACTTTTCGTACATTTTATCCGTTTTCGTCTTTTTCGCGCGGCGTTTGGGTAATTTGATACTCAACAAAAAACGCAAAAGCGCAGCCTCGACAACGTACAGCGAAATACAGATAACCGCGCTGCGTACGTCCCCTTCGCACGCCGTAAAAAACAGTACGCCCGCGCCGAGCAGCAACGCAACGGTGGGATAGAGCTTTTTTCCTTTGACGAGCAACAGTAAAAACGTACAAAATATCAGCAGTACGGGGCACAGCAGATAGGACACTGCATCCGGCATGCGCGCAACGCCGTCCGCTATTTTTAAAATAAATTCCATAGATAACACAACCTTTTGCCACAGCGTAGCACGTTTATATACAATCATAACCCGCGATAACGGCGGGAAACAATCAACTTTTGCCGAAATTTTTCTTTTTTCGTCGGTTACATCTCAATTTCGCGACACTGGAGAATATTTACGATGATCGCTTTGACAGTCCGCTCCTCGATCTTCCGGATACGCGCGACCGCTTTTTTGTAAAGATTGATTTGCGCTGCATAATCGCGCCGGATACGCGCATCGTCGTGAGAAGAAAATTTATAGTCGATGATCGTCGTTCCGTCCGCTCCCTCGGCAAGAAGATCGATCGCGCCCTGAAACACGACTTCGTCCCCGCCGCCCGCGTTAAAAATTTCCTCGGCGGGCAACGAAACAAGAAATTGCTGTTCCCGCAAGAGCGTTTTCCCCGCAAGCGATCTGAAACAGGGCATATCCAAAATCTCGGCAAGTTTTTCTTTGTCGAGAAGCCGTGCGCTTTCGGGCGTCAATATCCCCGCCTCGCACATGCGGCCGTACTCCGTTGCCGCATCCTTCGAAAAATCAACGTACTGTAAAAACAGATGGTACGCCGTACCCGTGTCGGCAGTGGGCGTTAACCCGCCCGTCTTTTCGCCGTAATGCATAGCCGGACGCATGCGCTGCATGAGCTCGGTCGCCGAGCTTTTAACGGGTAACGCACAGCTCTCCTTTGCAGGATAATCCCGGCACAGAACGGCGGTAATTGCCGCCTCCAGCTTTTCGTCCGCGCGTGATTCCATCGCAGGTCGCTCGGCGGCATCAGGCAGAATTTCCCCGTCTTCGCAGAACAGACGACTAAGCGCGGAAAAATCGAAGAAGTCGGAAAACCGTTTCGCAAAACGGGGCGCGGGCGCGCGCGGGCAATCTCCGAAAAACAGATGCAGACGGTACATGGCGCGCGTCATTGCAACGTATAAGAGATTGAGTTCCTGTTTGAGTTCCTCGCGCTCCTCGTAAATTGCCGACGCGCGGCGCAAAACGGTGTCGTAAATCAGTTTTTTTTCAACCGAAAAACTACGGGGAGCGACTCCGAATTTTTCGGTAAACACAACTTCGCCGTGTTCCGCGCCGTGGAACGGTACGTCGAGACTTGCAAGCATAACAACGGGATATTCGAGTCCTTTGGATGCATGCATCGTGAGCACTTTGACGGCGTTCTCTCCTCCGCCCTCCGAAAAGTCGATTTTATATCCCGAACGGGCGAGACGCATTAAAAATTCATGCACGCTCCCCTCTGCCTCGGCGACGAGACGGCGCACGCGCATCAGCCGCTTGGCGCCGTGTTGCTTTGCTGCGATCTCCGTCTCCAACCCTGCGGAAAGCAACTTTAAAAGCACGCTGCGGGCGGTGGAAACGAGTGCAAAGAGACGCAACTCTTCCGTCTTTTGAAAGAATATCCGAAGTCTCTTCGAAAGTTCGTCGTCCATCTTGTTTTGATCCGCATAGAACTTACACGCCGCGCGGAACGTCGGTGCGGACGGGAAACGCAAACGGATTTTCGTCAGATCGTCCTCGACAAACCCGCCGACCGCGGAGAGCATCGCCCCTGCAAGCGGAATATCCTGCTCCGCATTGTCGAGATAGGAGAGCCAATCCACGATGAGCCGCGCCTCCCAGAAATCGAAGATATTCACCTTCGCCGCCGTGGTAACGGGGATCCCTTGGCGCGCGAGCGCGGCTACGACCCGCTCCATGTCGCCCGTATTCTTACGTACCAGAACGGCGATATCGCGCCAATCCACCGTTTTGACAAGACCTGCGTCCGCGTCGAAATATTCGCTGCCGCGCTCTGCGCGGATTGCTCTTACAATGCATTCCGCCTGTGCGTCCGTCTCCGTCGCGCCCGTATGCGCAAGCACGGAATAGACGGTCTCGGGAGGAGTCTTTTCCTTTACTTCTTTCGGAATGCGATGAAACACCGTTCCGCCGTCGTGCCCCGCGTACCGTTCGCTGCCGAGCATCGGCTCCCGCACATAAATCACGTCGGAAGTCTCCTCCGTCATCGCGCGGGAAAATACAAGATTGACCGTATCCAATACGCCCATGCCGCTACGGAAATTTTTGGTAAGCAAGAGCGCATGCTCGAACGACTTAAACTTATCCGCAAAAAACTTGGAGCGACTGCCGCGGAACCCGTAAATCGACTGTTTCATGTCTCCGACGAGAAATACGTTTTCCGAGCAGATTTTTGATAAAATACCGTCCTGCGCGGGATTCACGTCCTGATATTCGTCTACAAACACATACCTGTATTTTTCCCTTACCGCCGCGCAGGCGTCCTCCTGTTCCAGAACTTTCAAGGCGTAATGCTCGAGATCGTCGTAGTCCAAAACGCCCGCCTCGCGCTTGGATTGCGTATAAACGTCGTCATACGAAAGAACCAGACCGGCAAGCGCTGCGGCGCGGCTCTGTCCGTCGAGATAACGTGCGTATTCGATCTCGTAATTCTCGTATTTTTGCAGTTTTTTATATAATTCCTTCACCCCCGCCGAAAGCGAAGAAAGCTGTTTTAAATTTTTCAGCCGCTCCCCCGTCGCCTTGGTCGAGGGCGGGCAGGGAGGGATCGGCGGGGTGATTTCCGCAGCCGCGACAATCGCGAACAGATCGCCGTGTAAAAGCGCGGACGCAGCCGCCATGACCGCTTTGCTCACGTTCTGCGCACGTTCGCTTTCCTCGGAAAATTCGTTAAAAAGCTCTTCGGCGCAATCGAAATAATACTGCGCCTCGTTATGATATGCGGCGGCAAGGTATTCACATACACACCCAAATTCGTCGCTCCCCGCAGACGCAAGCCGGACGCGGTAATCGCTCATACCGCGTACCGCGCCATATATTTCCTTTACGATATCGCGCAATTTTGCGTCCTTTTTGCGGCGGAAGTAAACGGAGAGAAGACTCCTGAGTTTCTCGCTCTCTTCCTCGTAAAGCGTTTCAAACACCTCGTCCATTGCGCGCGCCGAAAGCATTTTTCCGTCGGCATCGTCGGGCGAAATCACGCGGAAAGCGGGATCGACGTCCGCTAAGTAAAAATTCGAACGAACGAGCCTCGCACAAAACGCATGAATGGTACTGATATCAGCGAGCGGCAAAGCGTTAAGCTGTCCGACGAGACGTTCTCTCTCGCTCCCTTGCGCAGTCTTTAACCGCTCGGTAAGAGCGCCGCGCAATTTTTCACGCATCTGCGCCGCCGCTTTATTGGTGAACGTAACGGCAAGAATACTGCGGATATCTCCGCCCTCTTCTACTATGAGTTTTACAAGACGTTCGATCATTACCTTCGTCTTGCCGCTGCCCGCCGAAGCGGAAACGATAACGCGCCCTTCCTCGTTGATAGCGCGGATTTGTTGCTCGGTAAACGTAACGCCCATCTTATTCCCCCTTTTCGCGCTTTACGATTTTCGCAATATCCGCACATTTGACGGCGCTCTCTTTGCGCTGCGCCCCGTCGTAACCGCACAAGCTCTTTAATTTGCAATAGGCGCACGCGCCCTCATAGGGCGACGGCGCGATATTTCCCGCACGCATTTCTCCTTCCGCTTTTGCCGAAACAAGCAGCGCATAGTCGAGAAACGCCTCGAAATCGCTTTCGCTCATACCCTTGTCGGAATATTTTCCGTCGCGTTTTCCTTCGAACAGCGCGCTCTTTTCCCCCTCTGCGATCGTCGTATCGTGCAGGGATATGACCGCATCCTCGCCGTTGTAAAAGCCAAGCATTTTATATTTGTTTTCGTCGGGTTTCGTGAAATTATCCGCTGCGGGAAAATAAAAAGCCCCCGCAGCTTTCTTTCCCGACGACACGCCGCGCAGATACAACTCAAGCTGCAATTTCCGTCCCGTATAATAAGCCGACGGCTTATCGTCGATACTGCCCGTCTTATAGTCGATCACACGCACATAGCCGTCCGTCTCGTCCACACGGTCCGTCTTGCCGCGGAGTCGAAGTTCGGGCAGTTCGACCGTCTCTTCCGTTCCGCGTATCCTGAATGCCGAACAGATAAGCTGACGGTACGCAGCAGCCGTAACCTCGGCGCCTTCCTCCACCAGACGATCGCCCGTATATTTGCCCTGTTTCGTATCCGTCAAAGCCGAAAACCGAGGACTTGCAAGCAGTTTTTCTCCCGTTGCGCGCGCAAAAGCGCGGCACTCCTCCTCCGATCCGAATCGGTCGAATTCTCTTGCTGACGTCTCCAATACGGAGTGAACGAACGTGCCCGCATCGCTGTCGAGCACGGTGCGCTCCTCCCGCTCGACAAGTTTCAGTCCGCGCTTGCAAAAGCTTGCGTACGGGCACTCGAAATACTGTTCGAGGAGCGTGGGCGATATGCGGTCGCCCGAAAAATACAGCGATTCGCCCCATGCGGTGCTCTTTGAAGTTGCGGACAGCAATTTGTCTAAATTGCCTCTGTCGGCATTTTGCTCCCGCCCGCGCAAAATCTTGGAAAGCGTGGAATAGAGCGCGATATCGTCTGACGCGCCCGTAGAATATGCCTGTCGGCTCTCCAGAAGTTTGACGCGGGCAGGCGTCTCTTCACAGCAATTATAGGGGAATACCGCGGGCATGGGAGGCATGCAAAATATTTTTTCGCAATCGGAAAGAATCTCCGAGCGGTTAGTCTCCTCCCCGCGGTTTTTTAACGGATAACTCAGATACAGCCGCTCTTCAAACGCGCAGAGATTGAGCGCGAGACTCTCCCGCGAACGAGCGTTGACCTTGGCGATAGCGGGTTCGATCTCCACCTTTAAATCGCTCAACCGATCGATCTCGCGGTCGCTGATGACCGCAGTATCCGTTGCGGCGCGCGGCAGAGCGTCGGTAAGTCCCGTCGCAAACAGAATGCGGGCGCGGGAAAATTTGCTCTCGGTCGCGTCGCCGATAAATACCGCGTCAAGATACTTGGGGATCATGGAAATTTCCAGCGACTTGGCTCCGCTCAAAAAAAGATCGGAAAATTCTTTTGCCGTAAACACGCGTTCGCCGGCAACCGCATCGATTTCATCCAAAATACCCGAAAGCGGCGCAATGCGCAAAAATTCGGAAAGCGCGCCCTCGGTGCGGCTCACCAATTCTTCCGTTACCCGCTCGCCGTCAACTGCAACAAAGAGCGCGCGGACGGCGGCAGTATATGCATTCGCCTTCGCACGTTTTTGAAAGAGTCCCAATAAACCGAGCATCCGATCACGGCACAACAAAAGGTTATCACGACGCATGCTCTTTAACTGCGTCTCGTCTTTGATTTCACGTTTTACCGCCCCCCGAAAACCGCCGAATTTCAACAGATAGTTGCGGTAATCGTCCGATTCTCCAAAGTAAACGTTTGCCGCAACGTCGTCTATCGAGGAAGGCAATCCGCCGTCCGCCGTCGCCGCCAGAAGACTGAGCACAAACGCGCAAAACGGATGTTCGGAAAAAGGACGCTTTTCATCCGCAAAATATGGAATTTTAAAATTATCAAACGCATGCGCCATAACGGGAAACGCCGAGCAATCGGGCACTAGCACAACGCAGTCGCGGTATCTGCCGTTCTCCTCTATGACGTATTTTTTTATGAGCGCGGCAACCGTCTCCGCTTCCCGCCCCTCGTCTTCGGCGGAAAAAGCGCATACCTGCGAAGCCGGCTCTTGCCCGAGGCGGTAACTCTCCGCCGAAAACAGCCGTTCGCTTAATATAAGCGCGTCTCCCGCAAGCGAGGATTTCATCTGGCGCGCGCTCACTTCGCCGTACTCTTCGGCGATCCGCTTAAAAACGCCCGCCGATTCGTTCGTATAAAACCGTTCGCGCTTGCCCGCGACAAATATCCCCGTAACGGACGCATTTTCTATCGCCGCGCGAACGCCCTCCTGCGCCTGTTTGGTAAAAGACGGAAAACCGAAAAAGAATATCTCCGTGCGATACAAATTCGCACCCTCGCCCGCGATCTTCTCGGGCAACAACCCAAGATATCCGTTCTCGTCCACCAGCTCGTTTTCCTTTAAGAACAAGACGTACTTTTCAAGAAGAAAAGCAAGATCTGAAAGTTTCTTCTTTAAAATGCCGTCCGTAGACAACGCGCTCTCACGCAACATCTCCGCATTCACGCACGATGCGGAAAGCTGCGCAATGGTCTCGTATACCGCCTGCGCCGCCCCGCGCCTGAAACAACTCAGTTCATCGGCGTATACGTCGATCAGTTCGCTGAGTTTGATTACGGAACCCTGCTTGCTCAGAACGCGCGCGCTACCCGAAAGATAACGGGCGAACGTCGTCACTTCGCTCAAAAAGCTCCCGCCGACCGCGTCGAGCACGGCTCGCTCGCAAAGAAGCGTGAGTCTGTCCTCGCAAAAAATCAGATTGCGTATTTGTTTTTCCTCGTTCCGGCGAACGCGCTCGGATAAAATGGAGAGCGCGTCGAAGAGCGTCGGCGCGCCGATCACTTGCGTCATTGGTACCGTCTCCGTTTTCGTATTTCTTTCATTATAACACACATTTCACAAAAATTTCTCGTTTTTAAGAGCTTTTGTTTTTACAATTGCAAAAAAATATGCTATAATATACGTTGTTGAGCTTAAAGCGAAACATAATACGGAGTCAACCATGAAAAAATCATATCTTGGCGGTGTTCTACTCCTCGTCCCCGCGTTATTGTTAACGGGATGCGGCGGCGGTACGAATACCCTGTCGATCAGCGCCAATTGGTACCGTGATACGGGATTGAGCGATCAGATTAGTCAAACGTACGAAAAACTTGAATATACCGTCGCATTCCAGCCTGCGGAAACAAACAACGAATTTAAAGCGGAATACGAAGCGGGCACATATACGACGGAGCTGAAAAGCGAACGCCGCGCCCTTTCGGACGGGACACAGGAACTTTTGTACGTGCTTTCGACCTCGTTTGAAATCAGCGGTAAATTTATTTTAAACGGTTCGGCCAGCGAACAATTTACCGACACCATCGAATGCACTACCGTGTTCCATAACGCACGCGCGCAATTAAAACCGGTGCGCAGCGAAAAAACAATCAAAAGTCACGCACCAAACTCGCAGACGCCGAGCACGCTCGAAAGCGCGTTTTCGAGTTATCATTACTCTTTGATTACCGAATATACGGACACGCTCGACAGCTTAAAGACGACTTATACCGATCTTTCGAAAGAAGACGCCGAACCAATCGAAAACGAGTACAAAATCGACGTGAACGGCACTTATCTCGACAATGAAGAAATTTTGTTTGCGCTCCGCGGACTTAACCTTGCATCAAGCAATTTCTTTTATTCGTTCAACTCCTCCAAACGCGCAATCGAGCCGCTGACGACGGGCACGGCAGAATCGGAAGACCTGCTTGTAAAAAGCCTCTCCATCGACGGCGGTGAGGCGGCGGAAACGACGATTCCCTGCTATAAGGTGGCACTCGGATATCAGAGTTCGAATCCGGGCAACACGCAGACGCTCTGGTACGCAAAAACGGTCAATCCCACCGCAAACACCTACCGCAACGTGCTTGCATATATGGAAGTCCCCGTGATGTACAATTTAGGTACGCTCTGCTACACGTTAAAGGCGGCGCAGTTTACTACAAAATAAATCAAAACATCAAATCTGCACCCGACTGCTATGGCAGTCGGGCGCAGAT
This sequence comes from uncultured Christensenellaceae bacterium, assembly GCA_910586985.1. Classification (GTDB taxonomy): domain Bacteria; phylum Bacillota; class Clostridia; order Christensenellales; family Borkfalkiaceae; genus Gallimonas. The sequence continues at coordinate 44,181 of CAJUKK010000012.1, forward strand.
TTTACTTTAAACAACGAACGGCTGTTCTCGCAAAAGTATTATTCGTCGATACCGTTTAATTCTTTTCTCTGTCGCAAAAAAATCTGTCGATTATTTCGGCAATTTTACTTTTATAAATAACATTCTGATTCCCTGACGCAAAACACAGCGGCGGATATACAACACACCACCAATTATCGCCCACACCCGTGCCGAGCTCGAGGATCAAAGCATCGTACACTCCCGCGGTCAGCGTTACGCCGTCGTATATGCGGGTAGGAAATTCTTCTTTTCGGATACTCGCCCGAGCACCGTACGAATAGCCGTTTTCACGCAGAACCTCTTCCGCCACTCTTTCCGCGTCTTTGAGTTTTGCGCCGATTTTTTGTATTGCTTCGTCTTTCGTTGCGCAATCGGCGACGGTAGGCGTTAAAAAGGCAACAACTCGGTCGCGCACCATATATTTTACGCTTTGATCCTCTTTGGAATTGGAGTTTGCGCGGATATGCACACGAAGATAAGCCGCCTGTTCCCCCGTCGCCTGCACACTATTTTCCGCATTGCCGAAAATAAGTGCAAGTCCCGCGATAAACGATATCAGCAAAACGCAAACTATAAATTTTTTCATAAACACATAACCTCCGCTTTTTACACGGAGGTTATTGACTTATGAAATTATTTTTATACCTGTCAATTTTTTAAATCGCAATCGCCCATATCCTCGATTACTGAACTTTATTCCCGATTCGAAAGAATACAGCTTTTATTTCAGGTACCGATTCTTATCTTTGTGCTCATCGGTTTTAATTTTTTCGCGCGCAAAACGTCCCTTCGATCACACCGCCGCCGAGACACTGCGTTTCGTCATAAAATACCGCGTACTGTCCTTCCGTCACTGCGCGTTGCGGCTCGTCGAAATGGACGGTAAGCGTATTTTCGCCTGTTCTGAGTACGCGAACCCGTTGCTCGCTCTGGCGATAACGGAATTTCGCATAGCAGCGGTAATCATTCTCCTTTCGCGGAAACGGAATAAAATTGACGCCTGAAACGTAACATCCGTCCGAATACAGCGGACGCTCGTCGCCGTGGGAAACGTATAAAACGTTTTTTTTTAAGTCCTTTCTGACGACAAACCATCTGCCGTCCTCGCCTTTTCTGCCGCCGAGATCGAGTCCGCGGCGCTGACCGATCGTATAATACATCAGCCCGAAATGCTCGCCGACAAGCTCTCCTTCCAACGAGCGAATTTCACCGCGCCGAGCAGGCAGATATTCCTGTAAAAATTTGCGAAAATTTCGTTCGCCAATAAAACAAATGCCCGTTGAGTCCTTCTTTTTTGCCGTTGCAAGACCGTTTTCTTCAGCAATTTTTCTTACTTCCGCTTTTTCAAGATCGGCAAGCGGAAAGATCACGCCTTCCAACTGCTCTTGTGAAAGTTGATTCAAAAAGTAAGTCTGATCCTTGTTCTGATCTTTGGCTTTTATCAAACGGTGCACGTCGCCTTCGTGCGAAATACCGCAATAATGCCCCGTAGCGATAAAGTCCGCGCCGAGACTGTTTGCATACTGTTTAAACGGACCGAATTTAATCTCACGGTTGCAGAGCACGTCGGGATTCGGCGTTCTGCCCGATTTATACTCGGAAAGAAAGTACGAAAAGACGCGATCCATATACTCTTTAGTAAAATTAACGGTATAATAGGGAATATCAAGCAATCCGCACACACGCTTAACATCCTCGAAATCTTCAGCCGCCGTACAAACACCGTTTTCATCCGACTCTTCCCAATTACGCATAAACAGACCGATCACACGGAAACCTTGATTTTTGAGCAATAACGCCGCCACAGAACTATCTACCCCGCCGCTCATTCCGACAACGACCGTCTTTCCGTCTTTCGACACAGTTTCTCTCCCTTGTCAAAAAATTTTCTTACATTTTAACACATTTACGCGAAAATATAAAGCATTTTTAAAAAATATATGCTATAATATCTATAAAGGCAATATACTTACATTTTTTGCACTCGTAGCGCAATTGGATAGCGTGTCAGCCTCCGACGCTGAAGGTTGTGAGTTCGATCCTCGCCGGGTGCACCAAAAATAAAATCCGACGGTAAGTCGGATTTTATTTTTTATGGTATATTCAGGAAACAGTTTTCAACAATGCTGAACTTAAACAAAATCTTTTAATATTTGGCTACGGTAAAAAATCTTTGTTCCCTGATTAATAAAAGAATGGGATTTTAAATAAAATCCCATTCTTTTTTAAAGATCGTCTGCGTCCTGCACAGGTATCTCATATTCGTTATCGACGCATATACCCGTATAACTGCCAAACGCATCGTCCTCAGAGCCCATATCCGCGCCCTGTTTCAGATCTTTTTTGTTGCGTTTCATTACTCGCAATCCTTAGATCTCTTCGACTGCTTGTCCGCATTGGACGAGCAATTTTTAATGTTTTTCGTGTTGTTTGCGCTATTTTTTGCGCTGTTGTTAGCCTTGTTATTCGTCTTTTTCATATATTCTCCTTTTTGAAAGGGAGATGCAATTGGACTTCACCTTGCGACGCGCCGCAAAGCGGACAAATTTTCCAAGCTTCTTTTGTAGTGTGCATATAGCCGCATTCATTGCATATCCAAAGCATCGGACGATCAGCCGCATAGAGAGAGCCGTCCTTGAACGCCTCGAACAGATATTCGAATATAATCTTATGATTACTTTCGACCTTTGCCGTCTGCTCGAATTTAAGAGCAAGTTGCCCAAACCCCTCTTCCTTTGCAATCCTTGCAAATCCGGGATAGAGACTTTCCGCCTCCGATTCCTCGTCCTCCGCTGCAAAACGCAGATTTTCTTCCAGTGTTCCCGCATGGAACGGATAGTTTGCATCGATATGCACGTTCTCCTGACTTCCCGCATTGTTTTGGATCGCCTCAAAGAAAATTCTCGCGTGATTTGTTTCGTTTTTTGCAATCGTGCGGATGGTATCCGCTAGCGTTTCATAACCCTGCGCCATCGCCTGTTTGACGATGAGCTGATACCGCATACCCGCCTGACATTCGCCCGCAAACGATCTTGCGAGATTGTAAAACGTCTGCGTCTTGATAAATTCCATTTGCTGTCCTCCCTTACGCAATTATCTTGTACGCAAAAAGAGTTTTTTATACAAATCTCAATAAAATTTTAAAGATTATTTTTACGAATGGTATCGACGGGAGAACGGCTTGCCGCTCTCAATACAGGAAATAGCGACGCTATCGTCGCCACGCCCAAGGCAAGCGCGGCGACAATCGGATAGACGGCAAAATGCGTATTGAACGCAATCCCGAGCGTATCGAAGAGATAGTCGCTCACCGCCATCATAACGAGGGGCGTTGCGCCCAAAGCAAGCGCAGCGGAAATTACGGCGAGCAACACGCTTTCGAGCATAAAAATAAGCAGAACGCTCCCCTTTCGCGCCCCGAGCGCACGCATGATGCCGATTTCCTGACGCTTTTTTTCAAGGGAAAGACCGACGAACTGATAGATAAGCAACGCGGAAAAGACCGAAAATGCAATCCCAAGCCCCATAAAGACGTTTTCCGTCGTTTGGATTGTATCCGCATTCGATCTTATAACATTCAGTCCGCCCGATGCTATCTGCAACGCCTCCCGTTTCTCTAAGCAAAGCAATATTTTCGCCGAAGAGACGGATGCAGGAAGCGCAACGGCACAATTTACTCTGCCGTGCGCAACGCTCTCGGCAAAAATAAGTTTATCGTGCGGAGCGGATGTCTCGTCGTAATCGCTGTAATATATGTGAGAATGCGGACAATGCGTATCCACGACCCCTACGATTTTCACGCGTTTTGCCTCTTCGTCGCGCGATCCTACGCTTAAATAAAAATCGCCGCTTACAAGTTCGTTTAAAGTATTTACGGTGCGATAACCCCGTTCATCGCGAATATAACGCGTTTCCGTCTCCACAACGGGATACGTTAACTGATCGTAATATATTCCGCCGTATTGGAACAAAAAGCTCTTCGCAACGCAGAGGGTAAGCGCGATTTCGTCCCCGCTTTGCGGCAACCGTCCCGTGAGGGCATAATCTTTCGCCTGAATAATTTCCTCGGTGCAGCAAACGCCGTCTCGCGGATAAACCGTGCCTTCGCTCCACTGTTCGGGAAAAAAGTAATAAGCGTGATAACCCGTCTCCGCAAGCAACGGCTGAAATTTCATTCCCGTAGATTCGTTGAGATCGGCAAGCTCGTTCTTATCCCAACCCCTTTCGGAAAAGACGATTGTAAACTCCTCCGCGCCGATTGCGCTTTGCTCGAGCGTTTCTTGATCTGTGAACCCGAGCGCCAAACAAACGCCGAGCATCGTAAGCGACACGGCAAATAAAAACAGCGCGACAATAAATCTCACGGGACTGCGTTTAATACACCCCGCGCCGATTTTTAGCGCTGCTTTGAATGGCAATCCTTTGCGTTTCATCTCGACGCTCCCGTATCGGAAACAATCAGTCCGTCCGCGATCTCGACAATTCGGTCGCCGTAATTTTCGGCAAACTCACGATCGTGCGAAACGACGATGACGAGGCGATCGGAAGAGAGAGATTTCAAAAGTTGTAAAACGGATTTCCCCGTTTCGGAATCGAGCGCGCCCGTCGGCTCGTCGGCAAATATGATGCGCGGATTTTTAACAAGAGCGCGTGCAATGGCAACCCGTTGACGCTGCCCGCCCGAGAGCTCGTCTATTTTTCTGTCGCCCAATCCGTCAAGTTCGACAAGGTGCAAAATTTCGTCTATTTTTTGACCGTCGACCTTTTCGCCCTGTAATTCGAGCGCAAGCCCGATATTTCCGCGCACGGAAAAATCGGAAAGCAAGTTATAATCTTGAAAGACAAATCCGATATATTCGTTGCGGTAATCGTCCCAATCGCGCTCTTTAAAAGAGACGCTCGACTTATCATCGATCACGACTTCCCCCTCGGTCGGTACGTCCAACCCGCCCATTAAATGAAGAAGGGTGGACTTTCCCGACCCGCTCTTGCCGAGAATGAACGCCATACCGCGATCCTCAAACGTGAGATTTATTCCCTTCAACGCCTCTACGGACTGTCCCTTTTTCACGCGGTAAGTCTTTTTTAAGTTCTTAACTGCAAACATATTGCACTCCTTTTTATAGTCGTTGAGATTCTCACACTTCGCCTACGCTCCGCTGAGAATAACGTTTGCTCAATATTTCTTCTTCCGCTTATAATTCCCCGAGAGATTATCGACGATCGTCTGTTTGAAAAAGTTATGAATAGGTATGAGTGCCGCGAGTACGGGTACGATAAAACTCATGCCCGCTAAAAGCAATACATTCCAGCCGTTAAATATATAAGTTGAAACTCCGAAGGTATGATTATAAGTAAGCGACTTTATGATCCCGTAGTAAAGTCCCAGGTCAGTTATAAGCGCGAGGAAAAACGAACACACCCCTATCAATAACGCCTCAACAATAAACAATCGGGCAATATCTCTCTTTCCCGCGCCCATCGAGCGCAAAATTCCGACTTTTCGTTGTTTTAACTGAGCGGACATCGATATTAAGTGAATATTTAATACCACTGCGAATATCCCAAATACAATCCCCGCGCAGCTTAGCAATATTGTAAACAATCGTTCTCCCGAATCGAATATAAGACCTCTTAGCTTCCATAATCCAATCTCCGGAACGGCTTCGACATATCTTTCGCAATCGCCAAAAAAATGCAACCCGACTTCAACGATTTTTCTCACGGAACTATAATCGGTGTCTCCGATTGCAAATAAGAACCGACAATATTCGTTCTCTATTCTATCATCGCTATCACGCCACATCTGCGAGCAGAATATTCTTCCGTATGGCTTATCGAAGGTCGTTTCATCGCTTGCGGCGGTATTGTGCGTATCCACAACACCGACAATCGTCACTTCCTCGTATTCTTTTGCAGCGTCAGAAAGCGCATTTTCACGCATCAGCTTCTTTCCGATCAAATCTTGCGGCGCGTTGATTATTTCGGTTTCAGCACGCGGCAGATTATTGTTATAGTACCATGAATTATCATTCGCGCGATACTCAAAATTGATACGGTTGTCGCTGTACCCGTATTCAAGAAATATCTTAAACTGTGCTTCGCTTACAGCAATTTCATCGACTGCTACGGGATATCTCCCCGCAAGCAATTCGTATCCGAATTTTTCATATATATTTTCCGTCGCACAGATCACATCGGAATCCCGCCCGAAAGAAAAAGCTATATCCGATGACGGAAGAAAAGCCGCTATACTCACAGGGAAATTTTTGTATTCGTGGATAAACCGATGCGGTAATTGATTTTCTATATACGATATATTCTCTTCCCCGATTGCTCCGTCGTACTCATTTTTGTAATTGTAAAATACAACATACGGATTTGTATTTTTCAGATAATATTGATATCCTCGCACAATATAATCAAATTGATTATAGGTATACGCCATGGAAGCAAGGGTAAAAAGAGCAAACGAAAATGCCGAGAGAATTATCGTGATAACCCTAGTTATCCACTTCCCTTGTAAGGCAAGCCTTAATGAAGTTTTAAACGGAATTTTCAAAATAATCTCTCCTCACAAGCTGTGATGCTTTCAAATGCGCCGGGTTGCACTACTTTATCTCTTGTAATTTTTCTACAGACACCCTTTACTTTGATTTTTTCTTATAATTTCCTGAGAGGTTGTCGACGATCGTCTGCTTAAAAAATTTCTTCAGCGGAAACAAAGTACTTAAAAGCGGAACTGCATAGCATACCGCCGCCAGAATGAGAGCCGTCCAACCGTTATAGACGAGCACGGAAACGCCGAATTGGTTGATAAGCGCCCACGGCTGCAACCAACCGTAGAATGCGGCAAGAGAGGCGCAGAGCGCAAGCAAAAAGATTGCCGTAGCCATGATCAGACTCTCTAATATAAATATTTTGCTCACTGCTTTTCTGTCCGCGCCCATCGAGCGCAATATCCCGATTTTTTTCTGCTTACTCTGTATCGATTGTGAAATCAAATATCCGTTGAGTATCGCCGCAAACGTTCCAAACAGTCCGCCTCCGATAAGTCCAATCGTTAAAAATAGTTTTTCGTTATTAAACGCGTCGGTATGAAACATTCTGTCCATATCATTCAAAATCGGATAACCGCTTATCTCACCCGCATCGTAAGCCGCCTTCCACGACAAAACCTTGTTCACGAATTTTTTCATGACGGATTTTTCGGTGATGACGGGGCAATATACCTTCGCGCCCGCTTGGATTCCCGCCGTTTTCCTATCAAACCCGGCAAGCAAAAACCGCCCTGCGGGATAATTATTTATCTCTTCGCCCTCATAGTCAGTATTGAAATTGGTATTTACGACACCGACAATTTTATATTCGTACGCATGTTCATCCGTCCCGATATTACCTGCGCCGAGCGTCTTTCCGAGAATATCCGTATAATCCTTAATCTCAGTCTTGTTGGCTTGCGCCGTATCCTCGTTTATTTCGTATCGAGACCCGTTCCAACGAAAACATTCGGATACATCTCGATATCCCAAGCGGTAGAACGCCTCGAAGTGCGCTTCGCTGATTGCAACTTCAAACTCTTCCGTGGGAAATTTCCCTGCAAGCAATTCATATCCCATTGAATGATACATTTGCTCTGTGCCGTAGTTATACATCGCACCGCCAAGTGTTTTTAAATAAATTGAGTCATAGGGAGAGCCGTGAGAAAAATCATTGGAGACCTCCTCTTCTAAGCCATAAATTTGCACGATTGTACGCATCCGATCATTACGATCCGCCGTCCCCAAAAATTATTCCAATATAAAAACGTCTCGCTATTTTGCAATGTTTCCTGAGGAAAATAAAGACACTGCGCACCGATAATCTCTTCGATTTTCTTTATTTCACCGACCGTCTGCACACCATTGATAATATTAAACGTCCTGTATTTATTGTAATTCAAATATCCCTTTGCTATATTATTTTCGTAACGATAAGTGTACGACGTCAATCCAAGTGCAAACCACATAAACGCAAAAGCAGAGAGAATAATTGTAATAATCCGTCTCTCCCATTTGCCGTGAAATGCAAGCCGCAATGAAGTTTTAAACGGAATTTTCATGTATTGATTCTCCGTAAACTATTCTTGCCTCAATTATAACATATCAAAATGATCATTTCAATACTATGTTTCTTACAATTTACTTAAATAAAAGGGAAGGTTCAAAGTGCAACAAGTTCACTTCGTTTTTTTCTTATAATTCCCTGAGAGATTGTCGACAATTGATTGCTTGAAAAAGTTTCGAATGGGCAATAGAGCCGCAAGTATAGGTACGATAAAACTCATGCCCGCCAATATCAAAACATTCCAGCCATTGAGTACGAAAGGATACACGCCGAAACTTGCATACGTTTTACTCATCAGCGGAACAAGTACTCCGTAATACACTCCAAAACAGACGGGAAACGAGAAGATAAAGACGCTTAATCCGATAAGTAGCGATTCAAGCAGGAATATCCACACAATATCCGTTTTCCTTGCGCCCATCGAGCGCAAAATACCGACTTGTTGCTGCTTTAACTGCGCGGATAATGATATCAGGTGAATGTTTAAAACAACAGCAAATATGCCGAAAACCGCGCCTGCCGCGCCTGCCATGGCGGAATATAAGTCCTCCGTCTGCGTATCGAACAGATAATCAATATGATTCGCACCAATATTATACGTATCGGGGAATTGCTCCGTAAGCCTCATCGATGTTTCCACATGCAATTTCGCCTCGTCGTAATCCTTTGCGGGACTTGTAATTAGCTCCGTGCAAAAATAATCTTCTTTCTCAAAATAAGCATCACGCCATGAGGGAGAATAAAACGCTCTGCTAAGATCGCGACTGTATTCTCCGTCCCGATAGCAATGCGTGTCGACGATTCCGACGATCGTCACCTCGTGTATGCCGCAATGCGCGTTTCCAATCTGTTCGTTACCCGTACGCGCGAGCGTTTTGCCGATCAAGTCGCTGTATTCCTTAATCTCTTCCTTTTCCGCAGTCGGCAGATATGTATCGAAAAAATAATTATCACTATCCGAATTATTCTTTACAAAATTTGCAAAATTATTGCTGTATCCCTCTTGCCGAAAAATTGTGAACTGATTTACATTGATTGCAATCTCATTGACACCGACGGGATACCGTCCCGCTACAACCTGAAAACCAAAATCCTCATAGAGCCGTTCTACGCCCTCTTTCCCGCTGAAGAAAAGGAGATTACTACCGCCAAAGATGTTCGACGGAATATTCCTATATTCGGGAAAATAGGTAGCGATATCAATCCCCGTATCGTATGCATAGATATACTCTTTCCCCGTTTCCGCTTCTACGGTAGAGATCACTTCTTTCCCAAGCACGCTCGAATTTTGAAAAAGATCATTCGGCTTATCGATCCACGAAAGTTCATATTTTACGTAACCGTCGTTTCCTCCCGCTTTATTTAAAAACCCCCTCGTTATAAAATCCGCGCGACTGTATGTGTATGCCATTGTAGCAAGCGTAAACAGCGAAAAAGCAAAAACAGATAATATGATCGTTATCACACGCGTCGCCCACCTCCTCTGCAAAGCAAGCTTGCATGAAGTTTTAAACGGAATCCCACGTTTCATAAATAACCTCGCCATACTAAATGCAAGCGATACATATAATGTACCGCTTGTAAAAATAAATTAACCATTTGAAAATGCAAACATCGTATCGTACTCGTTGAATATCACGTCTTGACTTGCCTTTAGCGTTACCTTATTCGGACCACATATAACAGTAAACGTAACACCGTTTATTGTTCTTTCTTCCGGATAATACGGCCACCACCGTTCTCTCACGGTAAAATCTACAACTTCTCCCTGATATGCAAGGGAACAATATACGATACCGTCTTTTGCGTTATGGTCCCAAACAAACCCTGGTTCATCGTAAGAATTGGTAAGACAACCCGTTGTTGTAAATCCGTTAGCATAAAATTTAGCAGAAGCAACGTGCCCAGGTGTCGCTAAATAATTGTTATATGTAGAATAAACACCATCTGCCTCACACTTGGCACGTATAAACTTGACGTTGTTTTGATAACATGTGTAATCCGAACTCGAAGAATGTGCAACAATATTGCGAGTTTGTTTATAATTCAAGTGCTCTGTATAACATGGATATCTATCAGAAACTCCAATCCTACCCTCCAAAAGCGTCGCATGCGTATCCTCCTGTGTAACCGTATATGTGGTAAAGCAGTAATGAGCGTTCATCCCGCCTACTTGAATCGTCGGCATTTCTACGTAAGTACAGGCAAGCGGCATAATTCCCTCATCAGAATGTGCCGAAATCGGTACTTCTGCTTGTTGCGACTCCTCCGCTTGCACGCTCATCCCCGCAGGCGCAAGCAATGCGCCGCCCGCCGCAAACACCGTGACGCCGCTAATCGCAAGCGCCAAAATCCGTTTTACTGATTTCGTCATAGCAATTCTCCCCCTTAAAAGATTATTATCGGTCGATAATATTTTATCACATCTTTTTCCCTTTGTCAATGGAATTCTAAAACATTTTTTGTTCTTATTTTGCATTTTTTATATTTTTAACATAATATTCTCTCTTGCGCTCTCGGCGGCGCTCAGGGGATAAAATGGGGATAAAATGCAGTGGAATTTCTCACAGTCGCTCCGCTCCTTGAGAATGAGATTTAAGATATTCCCCGCTATGTAACCCGTCATTCTCGGCGAGCCCGTAGGGCAAATGTGAAAATCTGTTTCTTAATAAAAAACGGCGCAAACGCGCCGTTTTTTCATTATCATTCTTCCTGCGGATTGGGTGGATCGGGCAGAGTTTCGGAAGAAATTTCCGGTTCTGATTGCACCGTATCCGACTCTACAAGCTCGCCGACCGTGCTTTCCAAATTCTTTAAATACTCTTCCGAGTTTGCCGTTTCTCCTTTGACAAAAATTATATCGCCCTCTTTCAACACCGTCTCGCCGTCGGGAACGATCGTAAGTGATCCGCGCTCCAACGTGGTGACAAGGATATCCGACGGCCACAGTATATTGCGCACCGATCTTCCGTCCGCAGGCGCGCCCGCTTTAACGCGCAAGGTCGCCGTGAGACTGACGCGTTTTTCGCCCCTTCTCTGTTCTTCCAAAATACCGTCGAGTAACTTATCGTATATCGGTTCCGTACGGAAGATATCGCCCACTAAGTAGCCGATTGCCGCTCCGATGACGACGGGAAGCAAGAAAGTAAAGCTCCAGGTGAGTTCCACCACCATGACGATTCCGGTAATGGGTGCTTTTACGACAGTCGTAAAAAACGTTGCCATACAAATCATAATGAGTGCATCCGAATAGGCAGGATCCATCCCCATCTGAATGCACATGAGACTTAACAGCGCGCCCATCCCCGCTCCGATCGCAAGCATGGGAATAAACACGCCGCAGGGTACGCCCGCGCCCATATTGGCAATCGACACGATAAATTTTAGTACGATTACGATCAGCAAAGTTGCCCACAACGGCGAAGAAAATACGCTCTCTACGCCGTGCGACAGACTGCCGAGGCTTTCGATAAATTCATGTCCGCCGCCCATGACGTTGACGGTAATCAAGCCGAACGCACCGGCAAGCATAAAGGGAATGAGCATTTTACCCGTCCCTCTCCAGAACGTAATTTTAGAAAAAAGTTTTTTTGCGCGGAATACGAGAAAATAAAACCCTACTCCTGCAAGCGCACAGATAAACGCCGCGAGTATCACATACAGATAGGAAAACATATCGGGCGAAGTAAATGCGTAAGTCGTAAACGTGGAACCCGTTGCAAGTCCCATGGCGGGACGGAGCAGATTCCGCGTGATAATCGCCACGATAACCGAGGAAAAGGAGCAAACGAACACCTCGGGCGTAAACCGTTTATGCGCCTCTTCAAACGCAAACGCCATACCTGTGAGCGGCGCATTAAAGGCGACTGCAAGTCCCGCGCACGCGCCGCCCGTGATCTGATATCTGCGAACAAGATCGCCCCGACGAAGCATATTGCTCATTCCGTATCCGCACGCGCCGCCGATCTGAATACTCGGGCCCTCGCTGCCTGCCGACATACCCATAAAAATCGTAAACAAACTGCATGCAAACATTCCCGTAAGCACCTGATACCATTTAAAACGAATGAGTCCGCGCGTTGCGCCCTCCGTTTGCGGAATACCGCTTCCGCGGATCATAGGTATAAATTTGAGTACTCCTCCGATCACGATCGCGCCGACAAAAAGAGCGGCGAACAAAAGCGGAATAAACGCGGGATGCTCGCGGAAAAAATCATAATATCCGCGCGAAAACTCTTCCGCCATACTCGCAAGGACGTTATACAGCGTTACGACAAGTCCCGCAAACAGTCCCGTCAGCGCTCCTACGGAAACGATTTGCGCGCCGTAATGCGCTTTATTTCCCAAATTTTGTATTTTTTGTTTCATATGTACCTCTTATGCGCCCGACTGTTTTATCATATCGGACAATCATTCACAACAAAATTTTGTCGACTATCAATAAAAACGAAATCAATTCGGAACGGAAAATTGAGCGCGGTACAGTTGCGAATAAAAACCGTTTTTTTGCATGAGCTCGGAATGCGTTCCCTGCTCGATCACATTCCCCTCGTTCATGACAAGAATTCTATCGGCGTTTTCAATGGTCGAAAGTCTGTGCGCAACGATAAAACACGTTCTGCCCGACATAAGTTTTTCAAATGCATCCTGCACCTTTTTTTCCGTACGCGTGTCGATGTTGCTCGTCGCCTCGTCCAAAATCAGCATGGGCGGACGGCAGAGCATAATGCGCGCAATGCATAACAACTGTTTTTGTCCTTCGGAAAGCGAACCCGCGCCCGAAAGCAACGTATCGTAACCGTTCGGAAGCCGTTTGATAAACGAATGCGCGTGCGCCGCCTTTGCCGCCGCAATCATTTCCTCTTCGCTTGCGGAAGGTTTTCCCATGCACAGATTTTCGCGCACGGTCGCCTCCTTCAGCCAAGTATCCTGCAACACCATACCCAGATTCTCTCTAAGAGACTTACGCGTAAGCAAACGGATATCCTTGCCGTCAACCTTAACCGCTCCGTCGTTCACGTCGTAAAAACGCATAAGAAGATTGATCAGCGTCGTTTTTCCGCATCCCGTCGGTCCGACAATTGCTATTCGTTGTCCTGCGCCGACGCTTACGCTGATATTTTGCAAAAGCGGTCTGTTTTGGTCGTAAGAAAAACTGATACGGTCGAGTTCAACCTCTCCCGTTGCCTCTTGCAAGCAACTGCAATCCGCATCCGAAGGCTGTTCCTCGGCGGAAATGAGCGCAAACAAGCGGGCGGCGCAGGCAAGCGCATTCTGAAATTCGGTGATCACTTCGGTAATCTCGTTAAACGGCTTGGTATATTGATTGGAATAGGACAAAAGCGCGGAAAGATATCCCACCGTAAAAATGCCTCCCGTCGATATGACGGTAAATGCGCCGATAAACGCGACGGACGCGTACACAACCGAGTTGATAAAACGTGTTACGGGGTTGGTCGTTGACGAAAAGAAGATAGCGCGCAGAGAGCAACTCCTCAGTCGCTCGTTTTTTTCCGCGAACGTTTCCGCATTTTCATCTTCATGCGTATATGCCTTGACTACTTTCAGATTTCCGATCATCTCGTCGATAAACGCCGTCTGATCTGCGCGCGTTTCCGACTGCAGGCGAAACATTTTATAAGTACGCGACGCAATGAATTTCGAGCAGAAGAGCGAAAGCGGAGTTATACAAAACACCACAAGCGCAATTTTCCACGAAAGTATAAACATGATTGCAAGCACGCCGAAAATGGTCGCAAATCCCGTAAACAGCTGTGTAAATCCGAGCAGCAACCCTTCCGAAAACTGTTCCGCATCGCTGATAACAACGCTTGCCGTTTCCCCGTAGGCGCGGCTGTCGAGATAGGAGAGCGGAAGCACATGAATTTTGTTAAACGCATCCCGCCGCACGTCGCTCAGCACATGGTAGGCGATATGATTGTTGCTGATACTCATCAGCCATTGACAGACGGGCGTAGCCGCCACGCACATTCCGATGATAAAGAAGATACGATAGAGCTCAGTATAATCGACGTTACCTGTGCCGACGATGCAGTCGATCGCAAGTCCCGCAAAGTACGGCACCGCCAACGTAAGCGCGACCGTTGCAAGCGACAATAATACCGTGCAGATCAGATATCCCGCATACGGTTTCAGGTAACGGAAAATACCGCGAATCGTACCGCCCGAACTATTTTTCCTGCTCATTTACGCGCCCTCCTTGAATTGCGAGGAGTGAATCTCACGGTAAATTTCACACGAGCGCAACAATTCCTCATGGGTACCGGTCGCAGATATCTTACCGTCGTCAAGCACGACGATAAAATCGGCGTTCCGCACCGCAGCCGTCCGCTGCGATACGATAAACACCGTCTTTTCGATTTCTTTGAGCGCGGCGCGCAGTCTCGCGTCCGTCGCATAATCGAGCGCGGAAGCGGAATCGTCCAGAATTAATATTTCGGGATCGCGCACGAGGGCGCGCGCGATACAAAGTCTCTGCCGTTGCCCGCCCGAAAGATTTTTCCCTTCCTGCGCAACCTCGGCGTCCAATCCGCCTTTGGCGCGTACAACGTCCTCAGCCTGTGCGATTTTCAATGCGCGTTCCAATTCCTGTTCATTCGCATCCTCTCTTCCCCAGAGCAAGTTGGAACGGATCGTTCCTTTGAACAAAACGGATTTCTGCGGAACAACTGCTATTTTTTCACGCAACCGGATACAGGAGACTGCATTTACGTCCTGCCCGTCTACGCGCACTTTCCCTTCGCTCGCCGCATAAAAACGGGGAATGAGACTGATCAACGTACTCTTTCCCGATCCCGTGCCTCCGATGATTCCCACCGTTTGCCCCCGTTTCACTTTAAAATCAATCGCCTGAAGCGCAGGCGCGCCGCCGTTTTCATAGCAGAACGTAACGTTTTCAAACGAAACCGCAGTTTGTTCATCCTCTTCCGCCGCACCGCTTGATAGAATTTCTTGCTCGCCTGCCCTGTCGAGCACCGCCCCGACGCGTTTTTGGCAGGAAACGGCTTTCGTGATCGTAACGATCAGATTGGCAAGTTTGATAAGCTCGACCAGAATTTGCGCAATATAACCGTATAGCGCAATCACGTCGCCCTGTTCGAGCGCCCCCGCATGCACGCGCAGAGCGCCCACGTAAATGAGCGCGATCACCGCAAGATTGACTGCAACGTAAGTGAGCGGATTGGTAAGCGCGGCGATTACCCCCACCCTTTTTTGCGCTTTTTTCAGTTCGTTGCTACGCGTTTCAAACAGCGCGCGTTCGCTTTCCTCTTTACAAAAAGCGCGCAAAACGCGAACACCGGACAAATTTTCGCGCGTGGAGAGATACACCTTGTCAAGTTTGTCCTGTACGCGTTTATAACGCGGAATACACGCCGCCATCACCGCAAATACGACGACAGACAAAACAGGAATGACTGCAACGAACACAAGCGCCGCTTTCACGTCTACAACGAACGCCATAATCATCGCGCCGAACACGATAAACGGCGAACGCAAAAAGAGCCTCAGCGTCATATTTACGCCCGTCTGTACCTGATTCACGTCGCTCGTCATACGCGTGATCATCGTCGACGTTCCCGTTTCGTCAATTTGCCCGTACGAAAAAGACTGCAATTTATCAAAGAGCCTGCGCCGCAGTTCGGCGCTCGCCCCGACTGCCGCGCGCGCCGCAAAAAACTGGGCGGTAAGCGAAAAAGCCAGCCCTACAACACCGAACAAAACAAGCACGAGACACATTTTCAGCACGTACGCCCTGTCTCCCGACACAATTCCGACGTCGATAATCTGCGCAACGACGAGCGGTACGATGAGTTCGAGACTTGCTTCAAGCAATTTAAAAAGCGGCGCGAGCACAGTCTCTTTTTTATATGTTTTCAAACAGGAAAACAGATGTTTCAAAAAAACTCCTTTTGCCCCTATACAGGCATGACGAACAAATAAATATAGTATGCAAGAAAACAGACGACCATTGTGATTCCCGCCGCTTTTGAAAGTTTATGACCCTTAAACAGCGCAAATACAGTTAAAAGCGCAGCCGCCCCGAATGCTACGATCGCATCCACCAAATTTCCTTCAATTGAAAACGAAAGCGGATGAAAAAGAGACGCAGCTCCCGCAACAAGTAAAATATTAAAAATATTACTGCCGATAATGTTGCCTACGGCGATATCCGTTTCGCCCTTGACTGCCGCCACAACCGAAGTGACAAGCTCCGGAAGCGAAGTTCCGATCGCAACGACGGTAAGTCCGATGATGCGTTCGGAAACGCCGAAATACTCCGCAATATAGCGCGCAGCGTCAACGAGAAGCATTCCGCCGCCGACTACCATACCAAGTCCGACTATGGTCAAAACAATCAAAAACCACGTCTTTTTCTGCATATGAGAAAACCACGCGGATAATTTGTTTTTAGGTTTTTCAGGTTCTTTGCGTACGTCTTCCTCTATCTCCGGCAGAGGCGCGCTTTTTTTTGATTCGCGCCGCGCATTTACTACAAGCACCGTCATATAAGCTGCGATAAGAATCAGAAAGAGAATCCCGTCCCACCATTCGAGCGCGTTCCCGAAACAGCCGAGCATAATAATAAGTCCGCTTGCAAGCAAAAGTACGGGCAGGTCAAGTATTAGGGAATTTCTTTGAACGGGAAGATCGTGCAAAATTGCGGATATTCCCAAAATAAGCAAAATATTGACGATATTGCTACCGACGACGTTGCCGATCGCAATATCCGTAGATTGCTTGATCGCGCCCGTAACGGACACGGCAAGCTCGGGCGCGCTCGTCCCGAACGCAACGATCGTAAGTCCGATGATGAGCGTGGGAATTTTACACTTTTGCGCAATGCCCGCGCTCCCGTCAACAAACCAATCCGCGCCCTTTACAAGGAGCGCGAATCCCAATACAAGCAGAAATATCTGAAGAAACAACATACCCTTTGACCCCGTTTTTGTATTGCCGAAAGTCTTGTCATTCATACGAACCGCGCGACACGGCGTTTCCGCCGGGGTATGTTGCCGCAACGTTACTTCCCCGTTTAAACGGATAAGTAAAGACTACTCCCTCTCAACAAAAAAATCTTAGCATTGCATTTGAAAAAAGTCAAGCGCAATCGAACCAATTCTGAATTTTGATAAAAAAACGGGCGCGTCCGCGCCCGATCGTTATTCGCTCTTTTTATCGTCCCGCTCCGCATGTGCGGCGCGGACTTTCTCCTGCGCGAGAAAATATATTTCTTCGGTAGCGAACGACAGTTTGGTAAGTTGGTCGCGCTGATTCAACGGATGCAACCAATAGCTTTCGTCCCGCGTGGAAATATCCACGCAATCCCCGAAAACATTCTTTTTATATTTATCTTTGCGGAACGGATAATCATACTCGACGTGCACGCTCTCAAGTTCAGTACCCGCCCAGAATAAATCCACCGGATCGCCGTAAGCGGTGCAAACAAGCCTCGTTCCCTCCGCCGTTTGTACGAGCTTCCCCTTTCCCTGATCGTAAAACCGTTTGGCGTTCGGCAGCGTATGTACGGCGACTTCTCCTTCGAAACGGTAACGCCCCGAACGAACTTCTTCGCGCACGTTCGATCTCTCCCATTTAAACCAATCGGGAATATGCGCAAACTCCGTCTCGCCGGCCTCGGCGGTCAGGCGCCCCAATTCGTCCATCTCCCATCCCTTGCCGCAAGCGGCGCACCAAAGGCGCGTTTTTTCGGAATACATTTTAAATTCCGCATTACAATGCGGACATTGATAGAGAATGTTATGCAATCCGTCAGCGCGGCGTTCGTATTTATTTTCGATACCGTTTTCGTACTGATACGCATAATCATCGCGCTCGAACGCCTTGCGAATACGCTCGTTTAATTCGTCTACGGAGACGAAGGCAAGCTCGTCTTTTCCCGCAATCAGCTCAAGTTCCGCTTTCAAAGGCAATTTCTGCTCTACTTTATTCCACTGCGGCGACATGACAAAATTGCCCTGCATTCTTAAAACAACCACCGGAACATTTAAAAGCTTACACATTTTTCCGAGCGAATCGGGTAAAAACGAAGCCGTTCCGTCCAGAGAATACCGCGCTTCCGGATAGACGCAGACAATACTGCCGAGCTTATCCACACAGTATTTCATGTTGCGGATGAGATTAAAATCCTGCACGAACTTGCGCTTACAGATACTGCCGACCTTGCGCATAAGCCATTCGCCGATATCGCGCACCGCATCGATTGCGACGACGTTATTTGCATTGTAGGGAGCAACCGCGCGGTACATGACCGGAAAATCCGTCATACTCGCATGCGTTGCAAGCAACAGATAGGGCGGCTTGATCCCCTCCATCCCCTTCCTAACGATCGTCAACTTGCGTCCCTTTAACATAGGACGAATGGCGAACAAACGCGCAACCGTCATCCAAAAAACGCTTGCTTTTTTCGGTTTCCGCGCAAAATCGTATCTTTTAATCTTTTTTCCCATGTGCGACGCTTCCTCCCGTAATAGAAAGCAGTTTAACACCTTTGAGAATGATTGTCAAGTAAAATTACAATTTTACGTTATATGAGTCCTTCGACCAAAATTTTAATTCCGATCGCGAGCAAAACGCACCCGCCGAAAATTCCCGCTTTGTCTGAAAATTTATCGCCTGCCTTTTTACCGATCCCGACTGCGGCGAACGAGAACGCAAAGGTAATCGCGCCGATTGCAAGCGCGCAGAATACGGCGTGAACGGGCAATCCTTCCGTCGTATCTACGGCAAGAAAGGTAATTCCCACGGCAAGCGCGTCGATACTCGTTGCGACAGCCTGCGCCGTGAGCGTCAGAAAACCGAGCTTTTTTTGCGGTTTAATCTCTTCCGGTTGCCCCTGCGCCCGTTTCCGCGAAATCCATTCGCGAACTCCGTCGAAAATCATCTTTCCGCCGAGTATCCCGAGCAGCACAAACGAGAGCCACGGGGCTATCTTTTCAACGAATTCCGAAAAGAAAGAACTGCCGTAATATCCGATCACGGGCATTACAAACTGAAACAGTGCGTACATGCCCGCTATTGCAAGCATTTTACAGAGTCTCATCTTCGGATCGGCAATGCCGTTCGCCATGCCGACGGCAACTGCGTCCATCGACAGAGCGGCGCCGATAAGCAGTATTTCCCAAATACTCATGTCGTCTCCTTTTCAATAAAAAAGACTTACGCGCAAAACGTGCAAAATATGCCCTGTTTTGCGCATAAGTCTCGTCGTTTCATACAACGCCCGCGGAAAACTTCCGCAATATGTGGACGGTGTCGCTCGGATAAGCCGACTACTCCCCTATGACTTTATCATTATATTCCAATTTCATTTGTTTGTCAATCGTTTATCCGACACAACCGCGCCCAACGTGTCAATATCCGTATTTTTTTTGCATTGCCGCGAGCGAAACGAACGTTACGACCGTCGATAATACCTCCGCAAAAACGACTGCTAGCCATACGCCTGTGATTTTCCAAAATATAGGAAGGATGAGCACCGCGCCGAGCTGAAAGACAAGCGCGCGCAAAAACGAGATTCCCGCAGAGACCAATCCGTTGTTGAGCGCGGTAAAGAACGCCGATCCGAATACGCTGAATCCCATGAGAAGATATGCAATCGAATAAAGCAACATTCCGTCCAGCGTGAGGTCGAACACCTCGCGGTTATCGCGAACGAAAATCGCAGTAAGCGGACGACTTAATGCCTCGGCAAGACCCGTTAAGACGATTCCGAACACGAGCATGATGATAAGACATTTTTTTCTGAGACTCTTTAATTCCTCGCGATTCTCCGCGCCGTAATGATAACCGAGCACAGGTGCAACGCCCATAGAAAATCCGAAAAAAATGCCCATAAAGATCATATTCACATACATGATCACGCCGTATGCAATCACCCCGCCGTCGCCCGCAAAGCGCAGCAGTTGCATATTGTAGAGCATTCCGATAATGGATGACGATATGTTCGTGAGTAACTCGGAAGAGCCGTTCGCACACGTCCTGAGCAGCGCCCTGAGTTCGAATCGCGGTCTTTTAAATTTTAACAGACTTGAATTTTTGCGTGCGAAATAAACAATCGGCAATATTCCGCCCACAACCTGACCGATACACGTTGCCGTCGCCGCACCTGCAAGTCCCCACTTGAACGCCGCGATAAAGACTGCATCTAATATCCCGTTAACGACTCCCGCCGTAACGGTAATGAGGAATCCGAGCGTCGGCTTTTCCGCCGTAATCATAAAACTCTGGAAAGAGTATTGCAACATCAGAAACGGCAACGAACACATGCAAATCCTGCCGTAAAGAATACTGTTTTCCACCGTCTCGCGCGAGGCGTTTTTGCCGAGCAGCTCCGCAACGGGACGCATTACGGCTAATCCGACGAGGGCAAACACCACTCCGAACACAATGATTGCAATCACGAAAAACGACAAATACCGTTTCGCACGATCCTCATCGCCCTCGCCGAGCGTCTTGGAAATGAGCGCGCTGCCACCCGAGCCGAACATCAACCCCACCGCACCCAGAATGATAATAAAAGGCATGATGAGATTAAGCCCTGCAAACGCGTTATCCCCCACGACGTTAGACACGAATACGCCGTCTACGATTGTATAGACGGAAGTAAACACTGTCATAACGATCGACGGCAAAGTAAAGCGCAATAATTTTTTAAAGTTGAAATGTTCCGAAAGCTGAATATGTTGCATAACCATCCCAAAATAAAAAAACGTTCGGTTTCAAAAAAAACCGAGCGCCCTCGACATCTTCTCCGACGATCCCGACCGCGGTCGAGCGTCCTCCGATGAACCTATTAAATTGACCATGAGCAAGTATAGCAAAAACGCATCGACTTGTCAATGATTAAAAATGATTATCTTAAAATTTTTTCGATACGCTTTATGCGGTTCATCGGCACGGGTGCGCACTGATTGGAAACGTTTTCTTCCACCTTTAAAACAACGCCCTCGCGCAATTTTCCGCCAACGGGAACGAGCACGCGATCGCCGATCGAAACTTTTTCCTCTGCAAGATACCACCATGGCGCGCCGTCCGTCTCAACCTTGGCAAATGTATAATAACCGTTGTCCGATATCACGCCTCCGCTTAATGAATGAATCATAAAAACTCCTTGATGTTTACGTATTTTGTTGCTTTCGGCACTTGTCGCGCCCTCAGACGCGAGAGAGTTTGCGCATTCACGAGCCGCGCGTGAACTTGAATCGCCGATCGAAGTGCAAAGAAATGCCGTGATTTCTAATATCGTAAATTTTCTTAACAGCGAAATGAACTCACCTTGATATTTTCGGCTTAAGCGGCTTTCCCGTTCGAAAAAAGCGGAAATTTTCAAATGTCATTTTCAGCGTTAACGTGAGAATGTATTTCTTATGACATTCTAAAATCCATGCGCAAGGGGAACCACGCTTTTTCGCTGCGCGCCCCGATTTGTTACCCCCCCTTTGACTTGTCGTCTTTCAGGGCGATCAAGAACGTGCGGCTAAGAACTGTTTAGAACAAATAAGCAACTACGCTCGATAAATTTGTTTTTGTCCTTTAAAAACAAATTTATCGAAACCCTTAAACTTTTAAAATAGCGGAGCGAACACCTTGGCGACTTCGCAAATCGCACGCCAGAAAATATTTTTCCTCGCACTTTCCGCCGTCTGCAATTTGGATACGGCAAACGTTTCGTCAAAGTCCGATTTCAACTCTCCGACCGCCTTCGTCCCGTACATGAATACCGCATTTTCAAAGTGGTGCAAAAGCGAGCGGTAATCGAGATTGATCGTCCCGACGATTGCAACTTCATCGTCCGCTAAAAAATTTTTCGCATGGATAAAACCAGGGGTATATTCGTAAATTTTTACGCCCGCTTTGATCAGCGCGGGATAATTGGATCGGGTAAGGGCAAAGGGAATTTTCTTATCCGGAATATGAGGAACTATTATTCTGACGTCCACTCCCCTGAGCGCCGCAGAAACGATCGCCGAACGCATTCTGTAATCGATGATCAAATAGGGCGTCATAATATAAACGTATTTACTGGCGTGCGTCAGCACGTTGATATACGTCTCCTCGCCGATCTGACTCTTATAGAGCGGACGCGGGCCGTCGCCGTACGGACGAACGTATCCTTCGTCTTCAAACGCCTCATACGTGTCGCTAAGATAGGGCGCGAAGTCTTCCGTCTCCTTGGTGCGAAGATTGTACAAATGCAGAAACATGAGTATAAGTCCGCGGACGCCCTCTCCTTCAAGACGAACCGCCGTATCCTTCCACTGCCCGAACGGGTGCGTTTCGTTGATATATTCGTCCGAAAGATTGATTCCGCCCGTATACCCGATTTTGCCGTCGATCACGGCAATTTTACGGTGGTCGCGGAAATTATGGACGTTGGTCACAACGGGCACGAAGGGATTGAACTTTACGCACTTAATCCCCGCTTTCCTCAGCGATTTGTAATACCCTGCCCGAATTTTACCCATACAACCGATATCGTCGTACATAACGCGCACTTCCACGCCGTCCTTTACCTTGGCTTTAAGAACGTCGAGCGTCTCATACCACATTTTACCGCGCGCCAGAATAAAGTATTCGAGAAAAATATACCGCTCGGCATGCTTTAAATCATCTAAAAAGGACTGGAAAAACTTTTCGCCCGTAGGAAAATAACGCGTTTTCGTGCCCCGATAAAACATGGAAGTTCCGTCCTGTTTCTGGATCGAACCCACTACATCCGCCCAGTTTTCGAGCGCGGCATCCGTCTCTTCTTGCGTAACGGAGCTATCGATATAAGCGCGGGAATGCTCGACAAGTTGCAAATATTTTCTCCTTTGACGGCGAGAAGGACGGTTATGAGAAAATACGATGTAAATCGCCACGCCGAATACGTTGAGTCCGATCACGCACAAAAGCCACGGTATTTTTGTTTCGGGCAACATATCGCGGTTGACGATATTGAGTACGGTAATGATCAGGATCAACCACTCGATTACCTTTAAAATCCAACGCGCCCACGCGCCGGGCGTGGGAAAATAAAAATAAAACAATTCGGTAAGCAACCGAACCCCGCCGACGACAACCACGACGTCGATAAGAAAAAGTAAGATAATAGTCAGCGCAATGAAAAAAAAGCGGCTGAAAAATATTTTAAAATATTTCTTCATAATTAAAATAATAATATTATATAAAAGCAGATATCCGTATTCTTCGCTATAACGTCTTACGGCGGTAGTTCAAACAGCCGCAAGGCAAACTTTCAACAAAAAATTCCGTTTCCGGCAACGCATCCGGAAGCGCGCAGTGCAGCACGCGAAGCGACGGTAGACGATCAAACGCGTTTTTCGCAATATCCTGCCGCGCGATGCCGCAAAGGTCGATGATCTCCAAAGAATAAGCGCGATAAAACGCTGTCGTACCGACCTTCCCGCCCGTTATCTTAAGCGTTTTAAGCGATTGCGGAATCGCATATAAGCCGTTTTCGTCTGTACCAAACAGAAATCCGAGTTCTTCCGCCCCGTCATCCGTCCCGCACAAAAAAGGTAAAGTCAGTTCCTCAATGTTTTTACAAACGGCAAACGCGTTTTCGTCGTAAAAATCCGTATCGGAAACGGTCAACGTCCTCGCGTAAGGACAACCCGCGATCAGCCTGACGCCGCCCGCCGTCTGTAAGTAAATCGCTCCGTCCCGAACAACATATGGCGCATCAGCCGAAATATTTGCAAGCGAATCCGATTCGAGCGCAACCGAGGAAAATTTTGCTCCGCTGCGGATATGCAACGAAGTTGCTTTCGTCTCTTTAAGCAGCGTCTCAGGCAATGTACCGAGAAGTTCGACACGGTCTGCCGAGAATATACCGCACCGCTCCACTACAGTTCCCGTGAACCGAAAACAGTCGCCGTCGCAAAAGAGCGTGTTCCCGAACACGCGGTATATTGCAGCGCATTCGATGCGGTTTAACCTGTCCGTCCGCACCGATAACAATTCCGCAAGCGCCCCGCCGCTGAGCGTAACGTAAACCTCTTTAGCAAACGCATCCATCGCAATTTTGCCGCGCAATCCGTCCTTTTGAACAACAACGTTTTCTCCGTCCGTGCCGTCGAGCCACTTGTAAGCATTCAGATAATTTACCGCAGTCTCGCTGCCGTCCTCCCATATACAGCGGTAAATTTCCCCGAATCGCTCAGAAAATGTCTGAGGGAACGGAACGACAAGACTGAGTATACAACCAAGAAAAAAAGCCGCTGTAAATGCAAAAAAGAAAGCGCGGCGAAACCTCCCCGTCACCATTTGTGATCGTGCAATTCGCCCAACGAGCTAAGTCCCCGAAAGTCGTTTTGCCTGAGTCCTTCATATACGGCAACCGCCACTGAATTGGAAAGGTTGAGCGAACGGCTCTCCTCGATCATGGGAATGCGTACGCAATCGTTGGGATGGGCGAGGAGCAATTCTTCGGGCAATCCCTTCGTCTCTTTGCCAAAGACAAGAAAATCCCCCGCACGAAACGCCGCCTGCGCGTAACAAACGCGCGCCTTCGTCGTAAAATAATAAAATTTTGCCGTGGGATTTTCGCGAATGAGTTCTTCAAACGAATCGTGATAGACAACGTTTACAAGATGCCAATAGTCAAGTCCCGCGCGCTTTAAATACTTGTCGCTCACTTCGAATCCGAGCGGACGGACGAGATGCAAAGTGCAACCCGTCGCCGCGCAGGTACGCGCAATATTGCCTGCATTCTGCGGGATTTCCGGCTCGACAAGAACAATATGAAACATATGATTTCCCTGCCTGTATGAATTGACTATTATTTTACGCTTTTTTTTAGTAATTGGCAAGCCTTTTGCCGCAAAGAAAAATTTTAATCAAATAGCCTAAAACAGTTGACATTGATCAAGAAAATATCTATAATAGCGTTGTTGTTTTGTGCTGTTTGCACACACTGATCTTGCTTATACAAACCCATATTTTTTCTCATTTTAAAAAGTCGTGCCACCGAGCACGGCTTTTTAAGTGCAAAAAAATTTCCCGAAAAAATTCGGATGCTTTCTTTCAAGGCGATTGTATTTTTTTCCGCGCGATCTCTGCCGCGCGCCGTATCGCCTTGATCCAACCTTGCATGGGAAACACGTTTAAGCGGTACCGTCTGCCGCCTGCAATAATCGACAGACTGCGCGTAAGAACGGGAATTCCCACCTTTTCAACCGCGTCGACTTCGGTTAAAGAAAGCTCGAACGAAATATATTCCCCCGTTCTTTTTATCTCCGCGCCGAAAAAAAATCTTCTGTCGGTAAGATAGGCGTCTCCCATTACCGAATGTCCGAAACCGCCCGTAAGACAATAATCCATCATGCCTTTTTTAATAAGCGTTTCGCTGTTTTTTATATGAAACCGCGCCTGTTTTCCTTTACTCATACGATAATGATTACGTATCGCCGCAAAACGGTCGAGCGTTACTTCCTCCGATCTCTGTTTCTTTTCACGGAACGACGCGGGCGAAGCGCGCTTGCCTGCATCGCGGACATGATCAACGACAACGTCGTTAAAGCCAGAACACAGATCGGCGGAGCAAACGATAAACTGCACCAATCTTTCCAATCTGAACCGAATAAGGCATCCATGTACAGCTTGCCGCAACATATCGAAACCGCTAAGTGCGCAACGGCTAAAAATTCGGTAACTGCCATAGACTTTATGTGCACTTTATCCGCTTTCCCCAAAACTTCCGCAAGATATTTTACAAGCGTAACGCCAACCGAGATAATCAAAAAAAACTGTAATACCTGCCCAAAAAGCGCAACGGACAGAGCCGTTTCGTATCCCGCCGTTAACGTCCCGTTTTCAACGCTCAGTCGTATTATTCCGATCATTCGGAAATATCCGCCCCCTCGCCCTGCATAATCCACCATACTCAACTTTGAATCGGTAATATCCTCGTCCATCACAGACGCGCCCGCAAGATGCAACACAACCCCGAGAAAGAGCGCGCACATAGACGGCAAAAAGATTGCGCCGAATTTATCTCCGAAGATCAAAACATCGACATCTTTTAATATACGGCAGACAAAGAAAGCGGACAGAGACACGCTCGAAAGCGCAACGCCAAGCAAGGTTGCGAAGTCATACGTAAAATAACCGGTTACCACGTGATTTGCGGATACGGCATACGCTGCGCGTTCCATATAGAGAGATAAAAAAGCAACGCAACCTCCTAAATAAGAGGCAATGACGGCGAAAATAAAACATGCATAATCTTTACGTGATCGCCCCCGTGCTCGTTTAACGTAACGAATAACCGCCGCTACAGAAAATATAACGATAAAAACGACCGTAAGAAACGCGACGATTGCGCCGTACAATACGCGATCGAAAGAAAAGGAAAGATCCTTCAAAGTTCCGAATAATTTTGCGGGAGCAAGGTCGAGTTGGATATCCGCACCTCCCCCGTCCACCTCAACGCCGATGAGAAAGGTAAAAAATATGCAGATCAAAACCGCAATCGCCGCAAATACGTCGCTCAGTATATCAAAAAGCGATTTTTTTTGTTTTATATTCACAAATTCTGTAGATCCGGCATCCTCGAACTGCGCGCTATGACGTTTTGACATGTCCCCTCCGACCTGTTTCAACTATTATAACATAAATTTTTAACACAAACAAGCAGGTTAACCGTTTTTTACATAAGAAACATTAACCCAGCGCGTTAAAAGCTTATGATTATCAAAAGTTTTCAAAGAAGAAAAAACTGTAAATTTTGCGATAATACAAATTTAATGAAAAATTCCGCTTGACAGAAGATTTCTTTTACGATATAATATCCATAGTTTTGTTCCTTAAAACATTTAAAAAAATTTCATGTTTGCAGGAATCGCCTAGCGGTATGGCGTCAGCTTCCCAAGCTGATTCCGGCGGGTTCGACTCCCGTTTCCTGCTCCATGCGCATCAGCGCAAAAATAATAATCCACCCGCATAGCGGGTGGTATTTCATTTTCGGGCATAGCCC
>CAJUKK010000013.1 GCA_910586985.1 uncultured Christensenellaceae bacterium
AGTTCGTTACCTTGATTGTCTGCTTACTTCCGTTATACGTCTTTGTTCCGTCCGACGCCGTGATACTCGGCTTTGTCAGCTGTTTCTTTTTCACGACAATTTCTATTGTCGTCTCTATCTGAGAATTTTCCTCTACTTTCGTATTCCAAATATAGTTTTGCGTTGAGCCGTTTATCGTCCCCTGTTTCGTCTTTATCGTTATCTTATACTTACCCGCCTCCTTAAATTTTACTTTCGTTGGCGTTGCTGGGGCGGTTGCGGGGACGACCGAGGGATTTACATATCCGTCCGCAGTCGACAATACGCCCTCGCGTTCGATCTTGGAAACTTCCATCTTGGTCGAATCCCAACCCGTTATCGTTGACAAGTCAAACTCCTGCTCCAATCCCGTGTACGTATACACCGTACTCGTTGGTATTTGCGGTACGTCGATAAAATATTCTGCGATCATCGACAAGTTTAAGTGAAATGCAGGACGTACACCGTACCACGCATGACAACCATTTGAACCCGCAATTCCATTTGCATTAATATATCCGTTATCTCTTGAATCACTACTGGGACGTCCCGTTCGAGTCCACGATATTGTCGTATTCGTACGTTGCGCCACAGTGGTATTCCATCTCCCTCCAGCGACTGCTTCTGACCAAGAAGGAAGCCAAAGTTTATCATTAACCCAATTCGCAGGAAAACCGGTTACACCGATCCCGCTGAAAGCTGCATTATAATAACCCGTTTCTGTAAATTGCCAAGCGATATTCTTAGGCGCAACAAGATAATCAGTTAAAGATCCACCTGTTTGAAACATTTCAAATTTATTATAAGTTGAAAAATTAGGAGGATTTCTATGACCAGTGTTGTTATTTACAACCCCTGAAGAAGTAACCGATTGTCCGAAATTTCCCGCATAATTGCTATCGAGATTAAAAATAGCCTGACGAATATAACTCGAATCATAAGTCGTACAATAAACATTATAAGTATTTCCGTTTTCCGACCATGTTCTGACAACATTACTTCCTATAGTTCCATCCGAGAACGAAGATATTTCTTGATCCGATGAAGTGTTTGCATCTTCGCTTGAAGAGAGCCAAAGTGTTAAAATCGCATTACCGTTATCATCTTTTGAAAGATATACGGGTATCCATTCAAGTTCTGCCACCGAACCTTGTTTCGTGGTATAACTGCCTAATTTAACCGTCGTATTAGCAAAATCACTCGCCTTCTTTATGCCATCACTTCCATTTTTTATTGCTGATTCCATATCCAAAAAGGTATCGTAATTCACAGCATTCGCCAACTTTAACAAATTATTGCGATTCCAACTTCCATCGTTATTATAAAGATTATCGATTACGGTCGTAGGTTCGTTTGACGCATTATACGCCTCAGATTTTACATTCCTGTTAAAAGAAAAGAATCCTGCTATGCATAGCAAGACACTCATTACAATCATTAAAATTGCATGGAAAAAACGGGCCTTATTTCCTGTTAATAAGCACCCCCCCCCATCGGTTTTCTATTCTTTATCTGCTTTTTCATTTCTTGTCCGTCTCCCTTTCACAGAATTTAGATTATATTTATTATACCACCTTCAATCTTACCCGTCAATGTTTTTTCTGCAATTCCGCTCTTTTTCGCACCTTTCGTCCCTAAAATAACGGTAAAATTCATCAAGTTGAATATTATTTATATAAATTTGCAGATAAAAATCGAGCGCACACGTATTTTAAAAACTAAGACAAAAACAGCTTATTTTTATCTGCAATGACTTTTTCCACTTTTTCAAGGTACGTCGGAATATCTTTGGGAGACCCCAAACGTTCGATCCGACCTTCGGACAGATAAAGTTTTTTTGTAATAGCATTCGCCCCGACTGCAAGATTATCTGCGCATTCCTCCATGACGTCGATATTATACACCGACGCATGACCGCTCTTTGTCCAACCGACGTTCTCGTGCGCGCCCGCCATATATTTTTGCCGATACAGATAATAAGGTTCATAGCCCGCTTGCGTCAAAGCGCGGCGGGAATACGCGATCATTTCTGCGAGCGCGCCGTCAGCAAGTTCGCTCGTCTCCTCTTTGAGTTTGGCACCCTTTTTCAGACACAACGTGTGTACGGTGATATTTTCGGGCGCGAGCGCAATCGCGCTGTCGACACTATGAAAAAAGCTCTCCGCCGATTCGCCCGTAAGTCCCGCGATGAGATCGCAATTGATTACAAAACCGTATGGTTTCGTCATTTCAAACGCCTTGTATATCTGCTCCGCGGTATGTTTTCTGCCGATAACCCCGAGCGTTTCGTCTGAAAAGCTCTGCGCGTTGATGCACAGCCGCGTTACGCCGTATTTTCGGCATAAATCGAGTTTTTCCCGACTGAACGCGTCGGGACGTCCCGCCTCCACCGTATACTCGCAACCGTTTTGCCGGAGAGGTGCGATCGCCTGCAATACGCATTCCAATTCCTCCGCCTCGAGCGCAAACGGCGTACCACCGCCGACATATACCGACCGCAAATTTTTTAAAAGCGGTTCCGCCGCCGCAAGCTCTTTTTTCAGCGCGTTCAGATAGTCGGGTATATACTTTCTCGTTGCGCTGACGGGAGCGGTGATAAACGAACAATACACGCACTTAGAGGGACAAAACGGCAAGGAAACGTATAAATCGACGTTGCCTTCGCGCTTTTCGTAGATATCCTTCTGCCCTGCGATCACGCGGGAGACAAGTTCCGTATTTTCCTCCGAAACACCGAGCTTTTGAAAAAACGGCTCGAACGCCGCGCCGCTTTCCAGCTGTTGATAGGCAAGGCGCGTCGGACGAATGCCTGTAAGCGAACCCCACGGGAGCGTCTTTTGAAAACGCCCGGACAACAGGCGGTACAGCGCAAGCTTTGACGCGCGCTTTATATCGCTCTTTTGTATGCCCGCGGATTCATGTGCGTCTTCATACACGTATTCGCACCCGTCGATGCAAAATGTGTTGCGCAACATATGTCCCTGCGTAAATGTGTGTTGGATTTCAAGCGTTTCCGCGCCCGAGAACAGCCGTACGACGTCCATCAGCTCCGGCTCTAAATAATTTATGTTTGATTTAAGCATTTGTTTCCCCGTCCGGTGACCGTAAGCGCATTTAAAACGGCGTTTTTTTGCCGCGCTCTGCGGAAAGAGTCGTATCCTCGCCGTGCCCAGCCATGATTTTATAGTCGCCTTCGAGCGCAAACAGCCGTTTTATACTCCGCGCAAGTTGCGCGCCGCTGCCCGTAGGAAGATCGGTTCGCCCCACGTCGCCGCAAAACAGCGTATCGCCCGTAAAAAGGTGTTCTCCGCACAGATAGCAAGCTCCGCCCGCCGTATGCCCCGACGTCGCCAAAACTTTAAGTTTTATTCCCGAAAGATCAAGCTCGTCTCCGTCGCGATAGGTAAAATCGATATTAAAGGGCGCGACGTACTCCCCGAATGCCGCCGCCATATTGTTGTTCCCCGTCGCAAGCGGCTTTTCGATATCGAGACAGCCGATCTTTGCCCCCGCGCGCTGCAACGCCGCGCAACCGCCGATATGGTCGAAGTGACCGTGCGTCAGGATCGCAAACGTCACGTTAAGTCCGCGCGATTTCGCCTCGTCGAGAATAAGCGGCTGGGCAGGATCGATCGCGACGGCGTTTTTTCCGTCCGCCGTCAGCAGATAACAGTTTGCCGCAAACCCATGCGGATATATTTTATATATCTGAATATCCATCATACCTAAGTTTAACTTATCTGAACCGAAAAGGCCTTTCAGTTTGCCGTACGGCGCACGTCAATGATCCGCGAACGGGATTTTATTTTTTTGATGAGAACTTCCACGTCCTGCAAACTCGTGAGATTGACGGTAACGTCTACAATCGCCGAATTGTTCTTATCATATCTGCCGTTGATCGAGGTGAGTTCAAGTTTCATTTCCGCCACGCATGCGGAAATCGCGCCGATCGCAGCGCCCTGATCCTCCGCAGTGACGACGATCGCCGCCTTGAATTTTGCGCCGCCCTCGTCCGAAAGCCACTCCGCAACCTGCAGCCGTTCGGGTTCGGCGCCCTTCAGATTCGGGCAGTCCTTTCTGTGGACGACAATTCCCCTGCCCCTCGTGACAAACCCGACGATATCGTCTCCGGGGACGGGCGAACAACACCCCGCAAAGGAAACGAGCAATCCCGTCATTCCCTTTATCGTCACCGCGCCCTTATGCACTTTTCCGCGATAAGGCTGCGGAGCGGTAACGGGAAGATTAAGTTGCGGCATTTCCTTACGGAAAAAGTCTATAAGCTTGAACAACACCTGATTGATGGTGATCGCGCCGTATCCGACGGAAGAGAACATCTCTTCCTCCGATGCAAACGCAAGTTTTTCGGATATCTTTTTAAAGCTTTCGTCCGTCAACAGGTCTGAAAGGGAGTATCCCCTGCGCTTTGCCGCCTCCTCCAAGATACTTTTACCAAGGCGGATATTGTCGTCCTTCATGACTTTTTTATAGAAGGATTTAATCTTTGCCTTAGCGGAAGAGGATTTTATAAATTTAAGCCAATCCCACGACGGTCCTTTGCTGTTCGGCGAAGTAATGATCTCGACAACGTCGCCGATTTCGAGCCGCGAGTTCAGCGGTACGATTTTTCCGTTGACCTTTGCGCCCGTGCACTTATTGCCCACCTCGGAGTGAATGGCATACGCAAAATCAACGGGCGTTGCGTCCTTGGGGAGCGAGATGACTTTGCCGTGCGGCGTGAACACAAGCAGCTCTGTGCTGTAAAGATCGCCCTTTAAGGTGTCCATAAATTCACGGGAATCCTTTAAGTTCCCCTGCCATTCCATGACCTCGCGCACCCATGCGATACGCTGGTCGAGAGAGCTCTCCTCTTCGCGCTGTTCTTTATACTTCCAATGCGCCGCGATACCGTACTCTGCCGTGCGGTGCATTTCTTCCGTACGAATCTGTATTTCAAAAGGCTGACCGAAATTGGTTACGACCGTCGTATGGAGCGACTGGTACATGTTCGGCTTGGGCGTTGCGATATAGTCTTTAATCCGACCGGGAACAGGTTTCCATTTCTTGTGAATTTTTCCGAAAACTTCGTAACATTCATCCACCGTGCCCACAATTACGCGCACCGCCGTTAAATCGTAGATTTGTTCGAGCGTCTTATGTTTCTCTTTCATCTTTTTGTAGATGGAATAAAAGTGCTTGGGTCTGCCGAACACTTCGCCGCGAATATTGCATTCTGTGAGAATGCCGTTGATTTCCTCTACGACGAAATCGACAAAATTATTGCGCTCCTCTAATTTCTGATGGATATTTTCGACGAGAAATTCAAATGCGGCGGGATCAAGATATTTAAGGCACAAATCTTCGAGTTCGCATTTGATCTGCGAAATACCCAGCCTGCCTGCAATGGGCGCAAAGATATCCAGCGTTTCGCGCGCCATCTTCTGCTGACGCTCTTTTGACAAAAAGTTTAAAGAGCGCATATTGTGCAATCTGTCTGCAAGTTTAATGATAATAACACGGATATCCTTCGCCATAGCGACGAATATCTTACGGAAATTTTCCGCCTCTTCCTCTTCCTGCGATTTAAAAACGATCTTATCGAGTTTGGTCACGCCCGAAACGAGCGTCAGAACTTCCTCGCCGAATTCTTTACGGATATCCTCCGCGGTATACGGCGTATCTTCGATCACGTCGTGCAACAGCGCGCCCGCGATCGTAGCGGTGTCGAGTCCAAGTTCAATGAGTATCTCCGCTACGGCGCACGGATGAATAAAATACGGTTCTCCCGAGGCGCGCTTTTGATTGGCGTGCGCCTTAGCGGCAAAATCGTAGGCGCGCAACAGCATTTCACGTCCGTCGCCCGTATAGTAATCGTAAATTTTCATCAAAAGAGCGTCCATAATCCCTCCTTATTCCGACAGCAGCTTTACAACCGCGCCGTAGATTTCCGAATGATTGAGATCGGTCTTTTTCCCTTTGATCAACGTAACTTTTCCGTTTTCAAACGCAATGAGTCCTAGCTCTTCGAACACAGTGAGCGCAAAAATAAATTCTTCCTCGTCAAAACCGAGGCAGGAGCAGCTCTTTGCCGCCTCGTGCGCGCATTCGCCTTCCATCAGCACGAGCCGATCGCGGATTGCCGAAAATACGCCAAGCAACGTCTCCCGCGCCGCGTCTATCCTTTTAAAACGCCCCGCATCGCGACCGCTACAAACGTACACGTTTGCCCGTCCCGTACGGAAAGCCGTAAGCGGGGGATCAAGATATACGATATCGCGATAGGCGGAAAGATCTGCGTTGCGATCGGGCAAAAGCAAAAGCGTATTGCGAACGCTTGCCGAAGACGGAAAATACAAGTCCGCCTCCATTCCCGAAAGCGCGGAAAAACGACTCAGCCCTGCACGATCCCAAGCGACAACGCAAAGTCCGTATGCGCAATCCCTTCGCAATCCGTCTATGAGCGCGTTGATTTCGCTCTCTCCGAGAAACTTTGCATTCTCTATCGGGATTTCCTTTATCGTACGCAGAAGATGCTCGAACGCCTCTCCCGAGCCGTCCCGACCGCTCTTTCCGTCATATACCACGGAGCGGATAAAGCCTTTCAGATACTCCTTTCCCCGAAATTTAGAAAGATTGCATTCGAATACGACCGTCTTTTCAACGTCGCTCCGCAAAAGTTTTAAGTCGCGCGCGCCGTGGAAATACATGTATTCCGTTTCACCGCCGGAGACGGACACGTGCGGAGAGAGCGGTTTTAACAGATTGGCGTTCGCCTTCGTCATGCGGGTAAAAAAGAGAGGACGGCGATTCCCCACGCCGAACGGTTCGAGCATGTTAATTTCGCGCGCAAGTTTTTGCGGAATTTTCTGTTTGATTTCGCCCGAAACACATACTTTCGGCACAAAATCCTCCTCCGTATAGTTGGCTTTGATATATTCGTTCAAAGCATTTTCGAGCAACGGAAAATTGTCCTCGCTGACGTTGATCCCCGCCGCCTGAGCGTGTCCGCCAAATTCCTCGATGTACTCCGAGCATGCGCGGAGCGCCTCGAAAATATTCACGCTCTCGATGCTCCGAGCGCTTCCTTTTAACATATTTCCCCGCCTTACAAACAGCAGAGCGGGACGCGCAAACTCCTCTGCAAGCCGCGCCGCAACGATCCCGACAAAACCCGCGTTCCAATTTTCGCCCGCAAGCATCACGACGCTGCCGTACGCGCCCTTTTCGGCAAGCATTGCTTTTGCCTGCGAATATACGTCCTCGCAACATTTTTGACGTTCGAGATTATAGGAAGTGAGTTTCGCGGCAAGGTCAAAAATTTCCGACTCGTCGTCCGTCGTAAAGAGACGGAGCGCGGCGCGCGCGTCGCCCATTCTGCCCGCGGCATTGATCCTCGGCGCAACGGTGAATGCAAGCGTCTGCGCCGTAACTTCGCCGTCCGTTTTCTCGAGCAACGCCCGAAAAGCAGGGCGAGGCTTTTTATTTATAAGTTTTAACCCTTCGGCAACGATATCGCGGTTTTCACCGAGCAAGGGAACGCTGTCTGCAACCGTGGACAGCGCGCAAAAATCAAGCAGATCGTTCGCACGGTCTCCTATAATCGCCTGTGCCACCTTTAACGCAACGCCCGCGCCGCAAAGATTGTCATAGGGATAATCGTCCTGAAACTTGGGATTGATACACAGGCAGTCGGGTAATTCGTCGGGAAGTTCATGGTGATCGGTAACAATCACGTATGCGCCCTGTTCTTTGATATACTCCACTTCTTTGCGGTTTGATATCCCGCAATCCACTGTAATCACAAGATCGGGCAAAAACTCATCGAATATCCGATCGATCGACTCCTCGCTCATTCCGTATCCTTCCGTCCGCTCGGGCACATACAGATACGGATCGATCCCGTAAGCGCGGAGCGCGCGGTACATGATCGCGGACGCGCCGATTCCGTCCGCATCATAATCGCCGAATACGGCGACCCGCCACTCCTCTTCCTTTGCGCGGATGAGCATATCGACCGCACCGCGCATATCTTTCATCAAAAACGGCGACAAAAACCGATCTTTGGAGGGCGAAAGAAAACTGCGCATCTTTTCTTCGGTGTCCATTCCGCGCGCGAAAAGAATACCCGCCGTCGTTTCCGTAAGCGAAAGATTTACGGCAAGCCGCTTGATTTCGGCGGATTGCTCCTCTCCGAATTCATATTCGCGAACAATTTTTTTCATTCGGTCACCGCCTTTTTTCGGATTTTAGCAAACAACGGCGGGGATTCCCGCCGTTGTCGTATCGGATTTAACTTAGGCTTCTTCGACTTCTTTTTGCTTTTGAGATCCCGAATAGCGACGTCTGCGCTTTAAAGCCATTTTGTCGAACTTGTTTTTGATGGGCGCATACAGAACCGGACCGAGACAAAGCGAGGAATATGCCGACACAGCAACAGGAATGAGCAACGGAAGAACAAACAACCT
Source organism: uncultured Christensenellaceae bacterium (assembly GCA_910586985.1). Taxonomy (GTDB): domain Bacteria; phylum Bacillota; class Clostridia; order Christensenellales; family Borkfalkiaceae; genus Gallimonas. The sequence continues at coordinate 8,484 of CAJUKK010000013.1, forward strand.
CACGCCGCCGACCGCAATTCCGCCGAACAGACCGACGGCTACTGCAAGCGAGATCAAAAGCACAAGCATGATCGGCATCGAACTTTTAAGAGAAACCGTGATTGCCTCTTGCGCAGACACGCCGCGGAGCGACGCATCCTTAAATGTTTCGCGCATTTTAACGCTCTGCACAAGCCAGAGTAAAACGCTCAGCAGCGCGCCGATTGCTCCGAAAAGCACGGGCGCATACGTATAAACAGGAATGCGCGCAATTGCAAGAACGGCAAGTACAAACGCACTGTCGTGCAATGCGAGGCACGCGCCCGCAAGCGCTCTGCCTAGTCCGCAACGAACCCCGACGTAAACAAGCGCAACCACCGCGCCAACGCCGATTGCAATCGCGCCGCGCCATACCGTTTCGTGCATAGCCTGCGCTCTGTATTCGTGTACGTTGACATACATTTCGGCATCGGCATAAATCGAACCGTCTGCGGTTATCGCCTCCGAAACCGCCGCGCGCACCTTCTCTAACGTTTCAGAGGAAACGGAAGAAACAAACGTATATTCGAGTACGCCGCCGTTAGTCACCTCATACGTGCGCTTTTGCGTATATTTTACATTATTTGCCGTTAACTGATCTTCACAGAGTTTTTGTAATTCCGCCTCGGTATCTTCTCCGAGAAGAACCACAGCGTCATAGGAAACTTCGAGCGTTTTATGCTCGATCTTATCCGCCGCATAATTGTATCCGAGCAAAATCCCGAGGATCAGACCGGAAATAAGAACGACTGCGGAAACCGCCGCAAACAACGGCCAGAATTTGAAAATACGGGACTTATTCATCTTCCACCTCCTCTCTCACGAAGTGGCAGAACTTGCCCTTGTTTTTGGAGAGCGACATCATAATAGCCCAATAGAAACGATTGACGAGCAAAGTGCATACGCCCGAGAACAGGACGAACAGCAACAGCGCCAACGCAAATATTTTAAGTTCGAGCGTTGCGATAAAGTATGCAAGGAACGCTATCACCGCAAGCGCGATATGCACGTCGAACAGTGCAAAGAAACATTTTTTGTAGCCTTGCTTAACGGAGGACGCGATTGTCTTACCAAGCGCATACTCTCTGCGGGCATATTCATAAGAAACGAAGTTGCTCGCGTTGAGCATTACAAAACCGATGATAAACGCCGCTATCGTATTCAGTCCCAAATAAAGTTCTGGAATGAACGAAAGACAAATCACCGTCAATATCGCAAAGGTGAGTATCGTATAGAGATGCGTAAACCCGAGAAGACGGTAACGCACAAAGAAGAAGATTGCAGAAACAAGCATTGCCGCGCCGAATGCGATATAAACGAACGTCGCCGCCCACTCGCCCATTCCGTCGGAATAGGTGCGCGCCTCGTTAAATTTCATCGAAAGGCTTGTCTCTTCTCCGTTAATAACGTTATCAATGAGTTTCGCTACGATATTCGCCGTTTCCGCCGTGTAACTGCCGCTGATCGCGAGCGAGCTCTGATCGATCTGCTGCGAAACCGTAAGCGAAATCACGTTGCTGTCGCCCACTTTAAAATACATGGTAGAAGTGCTGTCGCTCGTTGCGGACGCGGTTGCCTCTTTTACAAGCTCCCTGCCCTCTTTCGTAAAATCGAGAATTACAAATGCGGTGTCCTGCTGCACGGTGGACGACGCGCCTTTAAAATAGTCGGTAATGGGCTTTTGCTCTGTCGCCTCGATAATCACTTCCGCGCTGTCTTCGTCCGATCCGTACGACACGGAAAACTCACCCATATAACCGAATAACTGTACGGCGGTTCCCGCCGAATTCAAACGTTGCGCCATCGAAACGCGGACGGTATAATCGTCGCATATTTCCACGCGCGCGCCTTCGATATGCGCGCTCTCGTAACGTTTCGTCAACGCGCGGACACTCGCTGCAAACTCCGTTTTAAACGACTCTTTGACCGTTATCCCGTCCTCGTCGCACACCGATTCTTTTTCAAGATAGATCGAACCGTTCGCATAAGAGGCATATTCCGACTTTTCGTCGTCTTCAAGCCCCGCATATTCTTCTGCGGAAATAACTCCGTCAGGATAATAAACGGCATTGTACCCACCGCCGAACTGCGAATCCTTGTCCATTAAACTGACAGCGGAATTGTATTTTTTTATCGTTCCGTATTCGAACGATACCGTACAGACCGCGCATAAAAAAGCGATGACCAGCGTGATCAGTATCAAAAATATCGCCGATTTCTTCTTGCCCATGTTGCCTCCCAAGTGGATAAAAGGAAATTTACTTTCCGTAAAAACTGCTAAGCGGAAATTCCGCTCTTTTTATTATATATAATTCATGCGCGCCCGTCAAGCCGAAACGCGCAAAAATTTGTTATTTTCTCGTTAAATTTTACGACATATTTTCCGCTTGACGCGCTTTCCGCTCGGCAAGCACGCGCATTGCGCACTCGATCCGCTTTTTCATCATCGCGCAAGTTACCGTATACGGCTCTTCGATATCGCCGTTATAGTGATAGTTATTCGCGCTGCAGCCGCCCGAACAAATAAACTTGGCAAAACAATCCCCGCACTTTTTGCGCGTAAAAAGACAGCTCTTTGCAAACTTTCCGCGAATGTCCTTATCGAGCTCGCCTTCGAAAACGTTTCCCATTTTCCATTTGGGATCGCCCGCAAACTGGTGACAGGGATAAAGGTCGCCGTTGGGCACGACGGAAAAATATTCGTTTCCCGCGCCGCATGCGGAAACGCGTTTGGACAGACAGGGCCCGCCCTCTAAATCGACGTTAAAATGGAAAAAGTTGAATCCCTCGCCCCGCTCCTCTCGCGCGACATACTCGTCGCAAAGAACTTCGTACTCGCGTTCAATCAAAGGCAGATGCTCCTCTTTTATGGCGAGATCCTCAATGTCAGTTACGACAGGTTCGACGGAGAGCGAATCGAATCCGTTGTCCGCCAGAAACAAAACGTCCTTGGAAAAATCAAGATTTTTTGCCGTAAACGTACCGCGCACATAGTAGTGCTTGTCCCCACGCGACCGAACAAATTTTTTGATTTTCTCGATCACAACGTCAAAACTTCCCTTTCCGTTCACCGTCTTGCGGACGAGATCGTGCACTTCTTTTCTGCCGTCGAGCGAAAGGACGACGTTTTCCATCTCCTCGTTTAAAAATTTAATCGCATCGTCGTCGAGCAGTACGCCGTTCGTCGTCGTCGTAAACAAAAACCGTTTGCCGCGCTTTGCCGCCTCCGCTTTGGCGTAATAGACCGTCTCCTTTATGACATTAAGATTCATGAGCGGCTCGCCGCCGAAGAAATCGACCTCGAGCACTTTACGGTTTCCGCTCTCGCGGATCAGGAAATCAATCGCCGCCTTTGCCGTCTCTAAACTCATCATCTCACGCGTAGCGTGATACGCCCCTTCGTCCGCAAAGCAGTAGCGGCAACGAAGGTTGCAATCGTGGCAAATATGCAGACACAGCGCCTTGACCTCTCCGCTTTTTACAGGGTATGCGGTCGTCTCCTCTTTGTAGAGCAATCCCTCTTTTTTCAACGCGTCGATTTCACCTAACACCGGTTTCAGCTCTTCGTCCGAAATATCCGTTTTCTTTCCGCTTAAAACGTCCGCAGTCTTTTTATCGCACTCGTGGAGCGAACCGCTGCCCGTATCATAGACGTAAAATTTTTCATGATATGTAAAAACGTGTACCATAAACTCTCCGTTCGTAAAATAAGGAAATAAGGAGCAACGGCGTTGCTCCTTTTAAGCGTTCCTTTAAACTGTCATTATCTCTTTTCGATCTTCTGTTCTCTCGTTACGCGCTCGCAAGACTGGTTGCCGACTGTGCAGCTGGTCTTGCAGGCGGACTGGCAGGTGCTTCTGCATTCGCCGCAGCCCGTGATCTTTTTATCCGCAGGTTTTGCAATGGTCTTAATCATATGATTTCTCCCAAACGTTTTTCTTTATTATACAACTTTTTTAAAATGATTGCAACTCTTTTTATCAATCTTTCCGCAATTTTGCACCGCAAATCGCGCCGAGCGCGCCGAGAACCAATCCGACAAGCAATTCAATCAAAAAGAAGGGCGTCAGACGAAAAGCTCCGCCGATAATCCCGAACACGAGCATCGTCAATAGGACGGAAAGAAACCCCGCCGCCATTCCCTTAAAAAGCATGCGTTCGCCTTTGACAAAGATAAGGCAACTTACGAATATCCCAATACATTTAACAGACCAATTTACCGCCGTAATCACACCGTCCGACGGCGCGAACGCGCGCACAAACACCGCAAATAACGCAAGCGCCAGCAAACTGAATACGGTTACGACCGACGCCGTCAAAAGCGTCTGCCCGATTGCCGCCCAAACTTTATTACGCATAAAAATTACCTCCGCAATTACGATATAACGTATGCGGAGGCATCTTTGATTATGATAAAATTACTTGTCCTCTTCCGTTGTTTCTGGCTCGGATACGTTCTCTTCCACAGGCGTTTCAACCTCTTGCGCGTCAACCGCTGTTTCTTCCGTCTGAACGACGCCGGCTTTTGCCGCCTTTCTCGCAGCCTCGGCTTCTTCGCGCGCGATCTGCGTAGGACCCTTGGCATCCGTCTGCGCGATAAGTTCTTTGTCCATCTTAATATAAGATTTGCCCGCGCTCTCGCTGCCCGTTTCGATAATAACCGTATTGTCGCTTTCACAGATTTCGACAATGATGCCGCAGATTCCGCCCGCCGTCTTTACTTTATGCCCGGGGCGAAGCGCGGCAAGCTGTTCTTCATACTCCTTCTGGCGTTCCTTGTTCTTTCTACCGGAAAAGGCAATCCAGACGACGAACATTACGAGAATGACTCCGAGCAAAATGTATGTTACGACTTGCGTAGTTTCGATCAATAAATTTCCAAGCATAATTTTTCTCCTTATTACGCCATTTATAATACCCGTTTTGCAGATTTTTTGCAAGCGTTTTCATGGGATAATTTCCCATTTTACAAGATTTTCATTTTGCAGGCGCGGCGAAACCTGTCGTAAATTCTTGTTTTTTGTAAAATTCCCGCGCAAAGTCCTTGACGTAACCGCCCAAAATACTCTCTCTCAATCCGCGCATAAGGCGATGCAGATAGGCAATATTGTGTAGCGACAAAAGCATCGCGCCCGCCATTTCCCCCACGTTTACAAGGTGACGCAAATATGCCTTTGTATAATTTTTGCAGCAGTAACAGTCGCACTCGGGATCTAGGGGCGTAAAGTCCTCCTTATATTTTCCGTTACGGACGACGATCTTCCCGCGGGACGTAATCGCCGTGCCGTTGCGCGCAACGCGCGTCGCAAGTACGCAGTCGAACATGTCTACGCCGCGCAAGACTCCCTCGACGAGACAATCGGGCGAACCGACGCCCATCAGGTAACGCGGCACGTCCGTCGGCAATCGGGGCTGTAAAAAATCAAGAAGTTCGTACATGCGTGCTTTGGGTTCGCCGACGGAGAGTCCGCCGATCGCAATACCGTGCTTGACAAAGGGCAGACAGCGGTTTAAGCTTTCCGCGCGAAGATCTTCGTACATGTTGCCTTGTACGATGGGAAAGAGCGCCTGACTGGGGTTTTCGTGCGCTTTATAGCAGCGCTCGAGCCAACTTCCGGTGCGTTCCATCGCCTTTTGCGCCTGCCCGTGCGTATAGCCGTATTCCGAACATTGGTCAAACGCCATGATGATATCCGACCCTAAATTGTGCTGAATCTCCATTGCTTTTTCGGGCGTAAACATGTGATAACTTCCGTCCACATGGGACGAAAAGCGCACGCCTTCAACCGTAATATTGTTGAGAGACGAAAGCGAAAACACCTGAAACCCGCCGCTGTCCGTAAGAATCGGCTTGTTCCAGTTCATAAACTTATGCAACCCGCCCGCACGGGAAATCAGTTCATCGCCGGGGCGCATGTAGAGGTGATACGTATTGGAAAGAATGATCTGCGAGCCGACTTCTTCGATATCTTTGGGCAACATACCTTTTACGGTCGCCTGCGTGCCGACGGGCATGTAGACGGGCGTCAAAATGTCGCCGTGCGGCGTATGAAACACGCCTGCGCGCGCCCCCGTTTCGGGATCGGTCTTTTGTAGTTCAAAGGAAAAATATTCGTTATTCATAATCTTTCTATATTCATGTTCAACTTATGAAAAGTATCAAAAAAAATTTTTAACACACATACGCAGGGATATAAAATGAGATAATCGCTATAATACACGCATTATGTCTATCGTTATCCGGAAGTTAGGCGTAAATGACTGAGGGGCGCCACAGCGAAACGCCGTATTTCGACGGCTATAAGACGAGCATCGCGTCGCCGAAAGAGAAAAAACGATACTTATTACCAACAGCGGTTTTATATAACCGCAACACTTCTTCGCGGGAGCAGAGTGCGGAAACAAGCATTAAAAGCGTGCTCTCGGGCAGATGAAAATTGGTGATAAGCGCATCCACACATTTAAACTTATATGGAGGATAGATAAATATCTCGGTATTTCCGCTGCAAGGCTTTAAAAAACCTTCGGCATCCGCCGCCGTCTCGATCGTTCTAACCGAAGTCGTACCGACGGCGATTACGCGCCGTCCCTCTCTCTTGGCGCGGTTAACCGTCTCGGCCGCCGCCTGTCCGACTTCGTAATATTCGGAGTGCATCTTATGCTCCAAAACATTATCCACTTTGACGGGGCGGAAAGTCCCGAGTCCCACGTGAAGCAACACTTCGGCAATCTCTACGCCCATCAACTTGATTTTTTCGAGCAGCTCGGGCGTAAAATGCAATCCTGCAGTGGGCGCGGCAGCCGAACCGTTCTCTTTACAATAAACCGTCTGATATCGATTGGGATCTTTTAATTTTTCATGGATATACGGCGGGAGCGGCATACTGCCCGCACGGGACAACACCTCCTCGAACGCGCCCTCGTAAAAAAAGCGAACATGTCTCTCTCCCGATTGGGTAATCCCCGTCACTTCAAGCGAAAGTTCTCCGTTTACCGTCAACCGCGTGCCTATTCTGCATTTTTTTCCGGGACGCACCAATACTTCCCATTCGTCAAGTTTGAGTCGCTTTAAAAGCAGAACTTCCACCCTGCCGCCGTTCTGCGTTTCAGCAAACAGGCGGGCGGGCAATACTTTTGTGCGATTGACAACAAGCACGTCCCCCGCACGCAGATAGTCGGTGATTTCACGGAAAACTCTATGCTCGATCTCGCGGTTATCCCTGTGATAAACAAGCAGACGGGAAGAATCGCGGGGATCGGCGGGAGTTTGCGCAATGAGTTCTTCGGGCAGATCGTAATAGAAGTCGCTCGTTTTTAACGCGCTCATTCGTCGCCCCCGAAGAGCGACAGCTGTCTTTTCGCGGATTCGCTCATTTTTATACCCATATGTTCGTAGCCGGCTTTCAGGCACATTCTGCCGCGCGGCGTACGGGCGATAAATCCCAGTTGCATGAGATACGGTTCGTATACGTCCTCAATGGTATTTACGTCCTCGTTAATCGTCGCGGCGAGCGTATCCAGACCCGCAGGTCCGCCGCCGAACTTTTCGATAAGAGCGCGTAACAGATTGCGATCCGTCTCGTCCAGTCCCAAGCCGTCGATCTCCATTTTTTTAAGCGCTCTGTCCGCGTCTGCTTTCGTGATCGTGCGGCTGCCCGCAACAGCGGAAAAGTCGCGCACCCGCTTTAAAAGACGATTGGCAATACGCGGCGTACCGCGGGAACGGCAGGCAATTTCGTAGCACCCCTCTCTCTCCGCAGTAATCCCGAGCGTTCGCGCCGAACGGCTGACGATGCTGCACAGCTCCGACGGCGTATACATATCGAGACGGCACATAATGCCGAAACGGTCGCGAAGGGGGGACGAGAGCATACCTGCGCGCGTCGTCGCCCCGATGAGAGTAAACCGTTTGAGTGAGAATCGGATATTGCGTGCGGAGGGTCCCTTGCCCACGATAATATCGAGCGCGTAATCTTCCATCGCGGAATATAAAATCTCCTCTACCGCATGATTGAGACGGTGTATCTCGTCGATAAAGAGAATGTCTCCCTCGTTGAGGTTGGTAAGAATGGCGGCAAGATCGCCCGAGCGTTCGATCGCAGGGCCGCTCGTGAGCTTGATCTGCGTACCCATCGTATTGGCGATGATATGCGCAAGCGTCGTCTTTCCAAGTCCGGGAGGACCGTAAAGGAGCACGTGATCGAGCGCCTCGCTGCGGCTTTTGGCGGCAGACATATATACGGACAGATTGTCTTTGACTTTATCCTGTCCGATATAATCATCCATCGTCTTGGGACGGAGTACGTTTTCCTCGATATCATATTCGCTCTTAGTACTTGTAAGGAGCCTGTCCTGCCCGTATTCGTCGTCAAACATATGTTACCTCTTACATGCCTTTGAGCGCAACGGCAAGAATCTCTTCGACCGTAGCCGCGCCCGACGCCCTTGCACGGGAAACGGCGCGCGCGCTCTCCTGTTTGGTAAATCCAAGTCCCATGAGCGCAGACACGGCGTCGTCTTCCTCTGCGGCGGGAAGTTCAACCGCCCTTACGCCTTCGCTCGCGCCGAGCAATTCGTCTGCGGAAATTTTACCGTGGAGTTCCAAAATAATGCGCTCCGCCGTCTTTTTCCCAACGCCTTTGACTGCCGCAAAGCGCTTGCTGTCTGCAGTTGCAATTGCCGCCGATACGTCGGAAGGACGCATGGAGGAAAGTATTGCAATCGCCATTTTCGCCCCTACGCCCTGCACGGACGTGAGCTTTAAAAACAAAGATTTTTCCTGCAAATCCGCAAATCCGAAGAGAGTCACGCCGTCCTCTTTGACCTGCATATACGTATATACCTCGCCCTCCGCCGCGCCGCTGAGTTTTGAAAAAGCCGCGCCGGAACAAATTACTTCGTATCCTACTCCGTTTACTTCGAGAAGGACAAATTCCGCAGAGACCGATTTAACGTTTCCTTTTAAATAACCGATCATATAAACCTCTTACTCTGTTAGCTGTTCCAAGCCGTTGAAAAGATCGCGCAATAAAGCCTTATGCTTTTATTGAATGCCGAAGAGCGACGAAAAACGGCTGGTAAACGCATGACAAAGCGCAACGCCGAGCGCGTCCGCCGCATCGTCGGGACGGGGAAGCGTTTTAAGACGCAAATGTGACGCGACGACCCGCTGCATCTGTCCCTTATCCGCCTTACCGTAACCCGTAAGCGCCTGCTTGATCTGGTTCGGCGTGTATTCAAAGATTCGCCCGCAACGCTTGCTGCACGTCATAAGCGTCACTCCGCGGGCATGCGCAACGGCGATTCCCGTCGTAATATTTTTACTGAAAAACAACTCTTCCATCGCCGTTTCATCGGGCGAAAACTCATTAAAAATGTGATTGATCCCCTCTTCGAGCATACACAAACGAACGGCGAGATTCTCATCCTTAGGCGTTCTGATAATGCCGTAGTCGACCGCTCGGCAGTTCCCCCCCAAATCCTTTTCAATCACGCCGTATCCCATTGTCCCGATCCCGGGATCGATTCCTAAAATAATCATATGTTTATTTTATACCAAACGAAAAAGTCTGTCAAGAAGAACGGCTTTGTTTCAGCGCATTTGTTTAAAAGATAAAAAACAAATCATATAAAAGCTTGATTATTTTTGCGTTTTCGTGTATAATCATACAATACAATCACCGAGGTAACAACACATGAAATTATGGGAAGGCAGATTTGACAATCCGACGGCTGCGGATGCGGACGAATTTAACGAGTCGCTCTCGTTCGATAAAAAACTCTATCGCGCGGATATCACCGCATCGATCGCGCACGCAACCATGCTCGGCAAATGCGGCGTGATTTTGGAGGACGAGGCAAATTCAATCGTCGAAGGATTAAACGGAATTTTAAGCGATATCGAGGCAGGCAGCATACAAATTGCCGGCGCCGAGGACATCCACTCCTTTGTCGAGACAGAGCTTGTAGCGCGTATCGGTCAGGTGGGCAAAAAACTGCACACCGCGCGCTCCCGCAACGATCAGGTGGCGACGGACATGCGCATTTACGTACGCGAAAGCACAAAACGCACAAAAAAGCTTTTGCTCGGACTGTTAGACGCGCTCTGCCGTCAGGCGTATCTGAATATCAATTACATTATGCCGGGATTCACGCATTTGAGAAAGGCGCAACCTATAAACTGCGCGCAATACTTTAACGCCTATTCGGAAATGTTTCTGCGCGATCTCGAACGTTTCGACGAGAGCGAACGGCGCGTAAACGTTATGCCGCTCGGCAGCGCCGCGCTTGCGGGAACGAGTTACCCCATCGATCGCGAAATCACAAAAAACTTGTTAGGGTTTGCCGAGGTTTCGCAAAACTCCCTCGACGCCGTATCCGATCGCGACTTTATTGCAGAATATATCTTCTGCGCGTCGCTTACGATGGCGCACCTCTCGCGCCTTTGCGAAGACACCATACTCTATTCCTCGGAAGAATTCGGATACTGGATTATTCCCGACGAGTATTCGACGGGTTCCTCCATCATGCCGCAAAAGAAAAATCCCGATATTCCCGAACTTGTGCGCGGAAAAACGGGGCGGGTATACGGACATCTGACGGGTATCCTTACCATGATGAAGGGACTTCCCCTCGCCTACAACAAGGACTATCAGGAGGATAAGGAGGCGTTTTTCGACACCGAGACGACGCTCAACCGTTGCATCTCCATCTATACCGCACTGATTGCCAATTTAAAGCTGAATACAAACGCCATGTACGAAGCGGCGGGCAAAGGTTTTTCGACGGCGACGGACGTTGCAGATTATCTCGCGAAAAAGGGAGTTCCCTTCCGCGACGCGCACGCGATCACGGGCAAACTTGTCCGCTATTGCATTGCCGAAAACAAAGATTTTCTGGGGCTCACGCTCGACGAATTCAAAAACATTTCCCAATCGTTCGAGCGGGACGTTCTCGGCGTTGTTACGGTACGTTCTTCCGCCGAATCGCGCGCAAGCGTCGGAGGATCGTCTTTAAAAGCGGCGCGCGCGGGACTTGCGAGCATTAAACGCCGTCTGAAAAAGTACTGAGTGATTTACGAACATGGAATCCGCCCATATTGGTAAAAAGCTCCGCAAAACGCGGAGCTTTTTTTATTTTTCTTCGGGGTGTGTCTTATAATATTTTTCTTTTCGCCTCTCCTCAATCCTGTTCCCGAGTTTTTCTCTTGCCATGCCGACAATTCCGCCGACAAACCCGCCTAAAATCAAAATACCGCCAAGAATCAAAAGGACAAACGAGACATTATAAAGCGTGCTGTCTATTGCGGTTGCCTGCACCATCAGCCACGTCGTTAAAACCCAGAAGGAAATGCCGAACACCATCAACAATACCGATAATTTAAAATTCATAAAAAAACTCCTCGTTCTTTTTATTTTATAATATAATCCAATTCAACATTATCGGTACCACGTTTATAACAACAAAACGCGAACCTTTTAGCCAACCCAAAAAAAACCAGAAAGACTACTAATCCCGTAAGATTATCGCCGACGAAGAATAATAAAAACGCATTAAACGCAATCAATGTTAAACCCGTCAATACCTACATTATCGCTTTATTTAATTTCATGTATCACCTCTTCTATTTACGTTTTCTCTTATGCTCTGTTAATAGCTCAACAACGCAAAGGACGATTCCGACAAGCATACTAACAGTACCAAATGAAAGTAATACAACGAAAGCGTAGTCTCCATCATGCCCGAAGAAGTGCAACATTGCAAATCCCCACATCCAAAATAACATCCCTAAAAAGTTTAACAATACTGATATTTTATAATTCATAAGAATACCCCTCGCTCTTTTTTATTTAATAATATAATCCAATTCAACATTATCGGTACTACGTTTATAACAACAAAACGCGAACCTTTTTTTATTTTTCTTCGGGGTGTGTCTTATAATATTTTTCTTTTCGCCTCTCCTCGATCCTGTTCCCGAGCTTTTCTCTTGCCATGCCGAGCCAACCGCCAATCACGCCGATCAGCATCAACAAAATCGCCAATCCTAAACTGATGATAAGAACAAGCCCTTGTCCTGTAATGAGCGATAGAAAAAGTCCGATCGTACTTATCAAAATACCCGTCATCAACCAAATTACAGATGCTCTAAAACTCATATTGCCCTCCCAAAATTAATAATATATTGGCATATTTATGCCACGATAATCCGAATGTCCCTTCTCAATGGTTGTATCAAACGAAACCCCATATGCACCTACGGAAACACTGATGTCTTCAACAATATAGAATTTCTTATGCGAATATGCTCCTTGTATATGCGCATCTGTATTAAATAATGAATAACGTGTATACATTGCTGCACTCATTGACATCTCATAATGATGGGTTTGATCAATATTAGGTTGATCCGGCGCCGCTAAGGCAAATCTTAAAATTACACTACCCAAATCCCCGCTATAATCAAGTTTTATTTTGTCGGTATCGCAACAATGGTAACTATCATATCCTACTTCCCCTTTTTTAATAGAGTTAGTAATTCCATAGCGATTCACATATGCTCCGATACTTGTAGTCTCCAATATATAAAATTGGTAATTTCCACTATCTTTATATGTAATCATCGGAACGGCTTAAAGCGTTTACCATCTGCGCACGGGAAATATTTTCATTCTCGCCATTGATAGTCGCTATGTAATTCGTCGTCTGCGTGCATTCCGTGTAATCAAATACCTCTAAAAGTTTGTCTTTCTCCATTGCGTCAATTTGATCTTCCGGTACGCCCATGCTTTTATAGAGCAATTTCGCCCGCGCCTCTTCGGACAAACGATAATTCCGTGCAAGCGTATTTTTGTATTCTGCAACATTGCGATAAACCGTCGTTTCGCTCCCGTCTGTCTCAACACTACGGGATACCGCAACAATCCTGTCCGCCAACCGCTCGGCACTACTTAATTGCATTGCTCTGCCGTAACCGCATTCCCGCACATGCATGCGCCGCTCATAGCAACCATCGCAGCCACAAAAGTTACTAACCCCTTTTTCATAATAATTCCTCCTTGAATGATCATTCTAATAATCATTCATTAACAATATTCTATCACTTAAAAAATGTTTTGTCAATATTTTCCAAAAAATAATCAATATTATCACAATTTCCTTTTCGTCAAATTCTGTTGAAAAATATTAAAGTTGCATAAAATTTTTTCGATTTTGTATAATTGTACATTTTTAATGCATTTTTTTGCAAATTCCTTGCATTTGCTTGACAAAATATAAATCTTACCGTATAATTAAAAGAACTACACTCACGGAGACAGAGTTATGGAAAGAATCGGAGCAGAAATTCTAATCGAATGCCTTAAAGAACAGGGTGTTGACACGGTATTCGGCTATCCGGGAGGCACGGTGCTCGACATTTACGACGCGCTCTACCGCGACGGAACGATCAACCACGTGATTACGGCGCACGAACAGGGTGCAGCGCACGCGGCGGACGGCTACGCGCGCGTAACGGGTAAAACAGGCGTCGTAATCGCAACGAGCGGACCGGGAGCGACCAACCTCGTTACGGGCATTGCGACGGCGTTTATGGACTCCATCCCCGTTGTGGCGATTACGGGCAACGTCGGCATCAACATGCTCGGACGCGATTCCTTTCAGGAGATCGACATTACGGGCATCACCGTACCCATTACCAAACACAATTTTATCGTAAAAGACGTAAAAGACCTTGCGGAGATCGTCCGCGAGGCGTTTGCGATCGCCAACACGGGCAGAAAAGGACCCGTCCTAATCGATATTTTAAAAAATGTTCAGATTGCGCCTGCGGAATACCTCCCCGCAACGCCGCGTGAGATGAAACATAAACCGCTCCCCGCAGAGGCGCTCAAAGCGGCGGCGGACGCGCTCAACGGCTGCGAACGCCCGATCGTTATGGCGGGCGGCGGCGCAATCGCTTCGAACGCAAGCGAGGAAATTAAAATGCTTGCCGAAAAACTGAACGCGCCCGTCGTATCCACCCTCATGGGACTAGGCGCGTTCCCTGCGTCCCACCTGCTCAACCTCGGCATGATGGGCATGCACGGCACGCACGCCGCGGCAAAAGCGTGTATGGAGAGCGACTGTATTCTCGCGATCGGCACGCGCTTTTCCGACCGCGTCGCCTTAAACCGTGATAAATTCGCAAAAGATAAAACCGTTATACAGATCGACATCGACGATGCGGAAATGGGCAAAAACGTTGCGGCGACGCATACCGTTCTCGGCGACGTGAAGGAGGCGTTAAAGACGCTGCTCCCCCTGCTTATTCCGGTAAAAGAGCGTGCGTTTGCACAGAAAGTCACCTCGTACAAGACGGAGGAGAAGAAATCGGCGGGCATTTCCGAACTCGGGCATAAAATCCTGACCGAGGCGGCAAAGCTCGCGCCGAAAGAGAGCGTCGTCGTTACAGACGTAGGACAGCACCAGATGTGGACGGCTCAGCACTACCCCATCGAAAAACCGCGCACCATATGCACGAGCGGGGGGTTAGGCACGATGGGTTACGGATTCGGCGCGGCGATCGGCGCGGCGTTCGGCTCGAAAAAACACGTTGTACTCGTTACGGGCGACGGTTCGTTCAATATGAATTTAAACGAACTCTCGACGGCGGTCACCCAGAACCTGCCCATCACGATTTTACTCATGAACAACCGCGCACTCGGCATGGTACGCCAATGGCAGAAACTATTTTACGGCAGCCGTTTTTCACAGACGGTCGTCAATAAAAAGACGGATTACGTAAAATTTGCCGAGAGTTTCGGTGCAAAGGGACTGCGCATTACCAAGGCGGAAGAGGTTGCGCCCGTACTCAAGGAGGCTTTTTCCACGCCTTCGCCCGTGCTCGTGGACTGCGTAATCAGCGAGGACGAAAACGTGTTGCCCATGATCAAACCGGGGCAGACTTACGATACGATCATCACCAAGTGGGAGGACAGATAAATGAACCAATATACGATTGCCGCGCTCGTCTCCAATAAGAGCGGCGTTCTGACCCGCGTCTCCTCGATGTTTGCCCGCCGCGGCTATAACATCGAATCCATTTCCGCGTGCAAGACGGAAGACCCTACCCTCTCGCGGCTCACCATCGTTTTGAACGGCGACGACTATATCCTCGAACAGATGACCAAACAGATGGATAAGCTCATTGACGTAAAGAAAATCAAACAGGTCGAGGAGGACGCCGTTTACCGTGAACTCTTGCTTGTAAAGCTCAAAACCGACGCAAGCAAACGTAGCGAAATTTTCGAACTGTGCCAGATCTTCCGCGCAAAGATCGTAGACGTCTCTCCCGAAACGACCATGCTCGAACTTTCGGGCAAACCGGTAAAACTCGACGGATTCGTCAACATGCTCATGCCCTACGGCATTATCGAGCTTGCGCGGACGGGCGTTACCGCAATCTCGCGCGGGACAAAGTGCATCCGCGACGAGGCGGACTATAAGGAGAAGATCTGATGGCAAACACCTTTTCAGACGGCAGCCATATGTCCGCACAGCGTTCGTTACTGCGCGCCCTCGGCTGGTCGGACAGCGAGATGAAAAAACCGATCGTCGGAATTATTTCGGCGCAGAGCGACATTATTCCCGGTCATATGCACCTGAACGAGATCGCGCGGGCGGTCTCCGACGGCGTGCTCGCCGCGGGCGGAAAACCCGTCGTCGTCCCCTCGATCGGCGTATGCGACGGCATTGCAATGGGGCATAGAGGAATGAAGTATTCCCTGCCCTCGCGCGAGGTGATCGCCGACAGCGCGGAAATTTTATGTCTTGCGCACGCGTTCGACGCAGTCGTCTTCGTCGGCAACTGCGATAAAATTATCCCCGGAATGCTCATGGGCGCGGTGAGGGTGAATATCCCCGCGGCGTTCGTTTCGGGCGGGCCAATGCTCGCGGGACGAAAGGACAAAAAAAAGCTCTCCCTCTCCTCTATGTTCGAGGCGGTCGGCTCTTATACCTCGGGCAAAATCGACGAATCCGAACTCAACCGGTTCGAATGCACCGCCTGCCCCTCGTGCGGGTCGTGCTCGGGCATGTTTACGGCAAACTCCATGAACTGCCTTTTAGAGGCGCTCGGCATGGCGCTCCCCGGAAACGGAACCATCCCCGCCGTATACTCCGCAAGGCTTGCTCTTGCAAAGCGCACGGGCGAAGCGGTAATGGAACTGTACGAAAACAATGTGCGCCCGCGCGATATTTTAACGCCCGCCGCGCTTAAAAACGCCGAATGCGTGGATATGGCGATCGGCGCCTCCTCTAATTCCGTACTCCATCTGCTGGCTCTTGCGAGCGAGTTAGGATTTTCGAAAGAACAGATTTCCGTCGATACCATGGACGAAATCTCCAAAAAGACGCCCAATCTCTGCCGCCTTGCACCTGCCGGTGACAGCTATATAGAGGAGCTGGACGAGGCGGGCGGTATTTCCGCAGTAATCCGATCGCTGATCGACGCAAACCTCTTTGACGGAACGACGGCGACTGTTGCGGGCGTAACGCAGGCGCAACTCACGAAAAACGCAAAGGTTTTGGACGAGAATATTATCCGACCCGTATCCAACCCATACTCGGACTACGGCGGACTTGCGGTGCTCAAAGGCAACCTTGCAAAGGACGGCGCGGTTGTAAAAAAGAGCGCGGTCGATCCCAGAATGTACCGCCACAGCGGAAAAACGCGCGTGTACGATTCGGAAGAAGAGGCGATGGCGGCAATCTCGGGCAATCTGATCCGCGCGGGAGACGTGGTCGTAATCCGCTATGAGGGTCCGAAGGGCGGCCCCGGAATGCGCGAGATGCTCTCCCCTACCTCGTCGATCATCGGCGCGGGATTGGGCGATACCGTCGCGCTCATTACCGACGGAAGGTTTTCGGGCGCGACGCGGGGAGCTGCGATCGGGCACGTTTGCCCCGAGGCGGCAGCGGGCGGCGTGATCGGGATTGTGGAAGAGGGAGATATCATCGATATCGATATCGAAAAAGGCGAAATAAATTTGCGCGTTCCCGAAGAGGAGATCGCGCGGCGGTTAAAGAACTTTGTACCCAAAGAAAAACCCGCCGAAGGTTATTTAAAACGTTACCGTGAATTGGTAACCTCTGCCTCGGAGGGGGCAATATTCAGAAAGTAAAACTTTATTCACAAGATTTGTTGCTCTACGCCTTGTTGCCTCGCTATGCTCGGCAAGAGCGCATTCGCTCCACGAGTTGCGCTCATGCGTCGAAGGCGTTTCGTAATGCAACAAATCTTCGTGATTGCTGAGGTCGCGAAAGCGCTTTACGCCCGAAGTCAATTCGCGCTACGCTTTCCGACATCAACCGTCGCAGCGTCCCGCGACGGGATTATAATAAGTGATTTTCGAAAGTATTATTCACAAGATTTGTTGTGTTCACAAGATTTGTTGCTCTACGCCTTGTTGCCTCGCTATGCTCGGCAAGAGCGCATTCGCTCCACGAGTTGCGCTCATGCGTCGAAGGCGTTTCGTAATGCAACAAATCTTCGTGATTGCTGAGGTCGCGAAAGCGCTTTACGCCCGAAGTCAATTCGCGCTACGCTTTCCGGTATCAACCGTCGCAGCGTCCCGCGACGGAATGAGTTGCGGTCGAAAAAGAACGCAACCGAATAAACGAAACTTTAAATTTGCGGAACGGTTTACCGTTCCGCTTTTATCTGTCGCCGAAAATATCCATTCCCATGATAATGCCGCAACGGAATCCCTCTGCAAAATATCGATCGCTTTCCTCCGCGTTTAAATCGTCGAGCGCGCTTTTCGTTTCGTTATACATTTTTACCTGTTCGGGCGTAAGAGTTTTGATAAATTCTTTGTCCTTTTTTACGACTTCATCTAATATCTTTATTCCCTCTTCACTGTTCCACTTAACTTCCGTCTGCTCCTGTAATCCATAATACATCTGCATTATCATTGATTTGATATCCATAAATACCTCCAAACAACTACGAACGTAGTATATTATATCAACTACATTCGTAGTTGTCAAGCACTTTTAACTACAATTGTGTTATAATAATCCTATGGAAAAAATTGCTCACATTTTAAAAAGTTTACGTGAAGAACACGGATTATCTCAAGCACAACTTGCGAAAGAAACGGGGCTTAGCCAAGGCGCAATCACTTTTTGGGAGACAGGAAAAAGAGTTCCCAATGCGATAGCCGTTATAACGCTTGCAAATTATTTTGACGTATCCACCGACTATTTATTAGGCGTTAGCAAAGATTAATTTGTCATATAATTTTTACTATAGTCTTATGATATCACATTAAAATAGAAAATAAATCAATTATTACAATTGGACTTAATAAATTAGTAAAATTGTCAACAAGACCCCGCATTGCAATAGCAATGCGGGGTCTTTATTTAGATAAAATTCTTGTGCGAGGAAAACCGCGTTTTTCCGCTGCACGCCACAATTTGCGCAAAGCGTTGCGCTTGTTGTTTTTTTTAGATTGAAAGTGCGCGCGGCAATAAAACCGTAAATAGCAAAAGGGTAATTACGCTCGAAGGATTTGTTTTGCGGTTTTGAAAAGAAATCCTTCGAAACTTAAAGAATGCGGGGTCTTAATTTAGATAAAATTCTTGTGCGAGGAAAACCGCGCTTTTCCGCTGCACGCCCCAATTTGCGCAAAGCGTTGCGCTTGTTGTTTTTTTAGATTGAAAGCGCGCGCGGCGATAAAGCTGTAAATAGCATAAGAGTAATTACGCTCGAAGGATTTGTTTTGCGGTTTTGAAAAGAAATCCTTCGAAACTTAAAGGTAGCGATTCAACGCGCACACCAAAGCATTGATAGAAGCGCACGTGATATCCGAGTGTTCGCCCACGCCCCAGCGCACCTTACCGCCGTTTTCCACGCCGATATAGGTGACGGCGTTAGCCGAAGACCCGCGGGAGAGCGCGTGCTGTTCGTAACCCGTTAGCGTATAATCGATATTAAAATGCTTTTTCAGCGCATTGGACACTGCGTCGATCCGACCGTTCCCGTACGCCTCTACAAACGTGCGTTTATCGCCCTCTATCACCTCTATTTCCGCAACGATACCGTCCTCCTGACGGAAATGCACCTCGCCGAGGTCGAATATCCCGCGCGGCTTGATAAAGGTCGTTTCGAACACCTCGTACACCTCCGCCGCCTTCAATTCCTTATGCCGCGTATCCGAAACGTGTTTTGCAACGTACCCCATCGCCTCGCGCAAGCCGGCGGGCATTTTAAATCCGTACGCCTGTTCGAGCACATAGCTTACGCCGCCTTTACCCGACTGCGAATTGATACGGATCACGTCAGAATCGTATTCCCTGCCCACGTCCTTGGGATCGATGGGAAGATAGGGTACGTCCCACACCTCGCGCCCCGTTTCGGCGCGGAAATTCATGCCCTTTGCGATCGCATCCTGATGAGAGCCGGAAAACGCGGCAAACACAAGCTCGCCCGCATACGGCTGACGGGGCGAAACGTTGAGGCCGGTAAACAGCTCGTATTTTTTTGCAATGCGCGTCATATCCGAAAAATCAAGTCCCGTTTCCACGCCCTGCGAATACATATTCATAGCGAGGGTCACGAGATCGCAATTTCCCGTACGTTCACCGTTGCCGAACAGCGTACCCTCTACGCGGTCGGCACCTGCAAGCAAGCCGAACTCCGCGGCTGCAATACCCGTGCCGCGGTCGTTATGCGGGTGTATGGAGAGGACGACGTTCTCTCTTCCGCTGATGTATTTATTCAGAAACTCCACCTGTTGGGCATAGACATGCGGCATGGCGTTTTCGACCGTGGCGGGTAGATTGATAATCGCCTTTCGCTCCGCAACCGGCTGCCATACGTCGAGCACCGCGTTTACGACTTCCAGCGCGTACTCGGGTTCCGTACCCGTAAAACTTTCGGGCGAGTATTCGAAACGGTAGTTTTCCCCCGCCCGCTCGGTAAGCTCCTTTAAAAGCCTTGCGCCGTCCACCGCAATGCGTTTGATATCGTCCTTCGTACGTTTAAAGACCTGTTCGCGCTGTGCGACGGAAGTGGAATTATACACGTGCACGATCGCGTTCTTTGCGCCCTGAATCGCCTCAAACGTGCGCTCGATGATATGTTCGCGCGCCTGCGTCAGAACCTGTACCGTTACGTCGTCGGGAATGAGATTCTGCTCGATCAACGCGCGCATAAAGTCATATTCCGTCTCGCTTGCGGCGGGGAAACCGACTTCGATCTCTTTAAATCCGATCTGCGTCAAAAGGCGGAAAAAATCCAACTTAGCCTCGAGGTTCATCGGTTCGACAAGCGCCTGATTTCCGTCGCGGAGGTCGACGCTGCACCATACGGGCGCACGGTCGATCGCGTCCTTTTTCGCCCACTCGAAACAGGGTTCGGGGGGCAGCAAGTACTGCTTACAATATTTTTTCGGATTCACGGCGGACACCTCTTCTCTTCGATTCTCTTTCACAGCTCAAACAAGCACTGTAAAACGTATATCTTTTGTTTATTTTATCATATAAATGCAAAAAAAGCAAGTATTCTCCTGCTTTTCCCGCTTGTTTATTCAATATTATCTATGAATTTGCATTTTCAGCGCATTCGGCGCACAGTCCCGAAAACTCCACCGCGCAACCGTCCGCAAGAAACCCTTCCGTTTCAACCTCGCCGAGCGTAGCAAGCAAAGCGGGAGAAAACACGTCCCTGACCGCGCCGCAACGGCGGCAACGCGCATGAAAATGTTTGCTCAGCGTCGCGTCGTAGCGCACGTCGCTGTCCCGAAAGCTCAGCTTTACCGCCCGCCCCTCTTCCGCAAACGCAGAGAGCACGCGGAACACCGTCCCGCGGCTGAGCGTGGGGTGCGTCTCGTGAACGCGCTCGTAAAGCTCGGTCGCAGAAGGATGCCCGAGCGCGCAGAGCGCCTCGTATACGATGCGTTTTTGTTTCGTATTCCGCTGATTCACCTTTTATCCTCGTAATTGAGATTTATTCTTAATAATTATAACACAACTGCGGAGGCTTGTCAACGCCCCCGCAGAAAAAAACGACTGTTAAATTATTCCTCGTCCGGTTCGAGCGATTCCGCCTCGTCCGCATCCATGGTGTTTTCGTATTGGTTGCAAAATTCCGCAAACACCTCGTCGAGGAGCTGTTCGTCCTCGATGGTTTCGAGACGCTCGTCTTCCTCGCTCCCGACGATATGGAACACGGCGACCTCGTCTCCTTCTTCGTCGTCCTCTCCGGCAGATTCCTCCGCATCTTTGAGCGGCGTAAAGAATGCGTACCACTCGCCCTTGTACTCGATCGTTCCCACGTGCTCGAATTTAAGCGTGTTTCCCTCGTCGTCTACGAGTTCCACAACGTTGTCGTCCTCTTCGTAATCGTTCTTTTCCTCTTTCATGCTCATGTTCTGTTTCTCCTTTTTGATTTTGGAAAGATAGCCTTCGAGAATATACGCCGCGGCAAGCGAATCCACGCTCTGTTTGCGCTTGTCCCGCTTTACGCCCGACACGATCTGATCGCGCCGCGCCTCCAAAGTCGTAAAACGCTCGTCCTCGCACACGACGGGAAGTCTGCTCACGCGGCGCAACGCGTCGATAAAACGTTGCGTCTTTTCCGTCTGAATGCTCGGCGTTCCGTCGAAATTAACGGGCAATCCGCATACGATCGTACCCGCGCCGCGCTCCTCGGCGATCCGTGCGATCGCCTTTACGTCCTCGTCAAACCGCCCCGTGCGAAAGTAAGTATCCGACGGAACGGCATATTCGTTAAACGGATCGCTGAACGCCGCGCCGATGCGTTTATCGCCGATATCGAATGCCGCAATACGTTTTTCCATAACCGTATTTTAACACAATCCCGCGCGCTTGTCAATGGAAAAAAGAGCATTGCCGTTCAGGCAATGCTCTTTCCGAAGCGTCAGGACTTCTTTTCTTTTTTCTCAGATTTTCCCTGCATATCGTTCTGTTGCATCTGATTGAGACGTTCGTCCATCATTTCGTCCATCTTCTGCATCAGGTCTGCCTGGCTCTTTTTCACAAGCGAACGAGCCTTATAGCTGTTGGCTACGATGAGCGCGCCGCCCACTGCGCCAAGCGCAAGTCCGAGACAAAATATTTTTTCCATATTCTCCTCCGTACGGATCTCTCCGTCCTTTTCAGTTTGTGAAAGTATGAGCCGCTTATTCCTCTCTTTCCTTGCGTAATTTTTCCAATTCCGCGCGCAACATTTCGTTTTCCTTACGCAAATTTCCCGCAAGTCTTGCGTAAAGCGCGTCGATCTCCCGTTCGAGTTTGCGCTGCAAAAAAGTCTTTTCTTCGGGATAACCGGCGTCGCGCGCCGCTTGCGCCACACGCTCGGGTTGTTTTTTAAGCAGGTTACGGTACTTATTCTGCATGCGTAACATGAGCCGCTCGTCTCCGTTTGCAAGATTGATGATTGCGCGGCGCACCGAATAGCCCTTGCTCTTTTCGGCAAGAATCGCCTTTAACAGCTCGTCCGTCTCCGATTCGGTAAACGGGCGGATATCTCCGGCGGTAAGATTTTTTCCGTCGAGCAGCCGCCCTACACGCTCGTCGCCTCTGCTTTTGAGGAGCGCGTAATAGTAGTTGCGCACGCTGCCCTTTGCGCGGCTGTGCTCTTTGCCATACGTTTCGAACAGATAAGATAGCGTTTTACCCATATTTTTTCCCGTGTAAATATATTCAATCAGCCCCGTAGCCTCTTCTTCCGTGTAGCCGTTAATCTTATTCATAAACCACCTCGGAAAAATTGTTGACATAATTTTATCCCATTATACATTAAATATCACTATGCGGGTATATTTTTTATCGGAACAAACTGCCGCGTTATTTATCGGCGGCATCTATCTCGGACTTGTCGACGGATTCGAACGCTCTTTAACGCTCGAGCCAAAGGACGGACTGTTCGTCGAAATCAAGCCTATCGGCGGATTTGCGCCTCTTTCCTTCCGTCTTGACGAAGCGTTTCTGCTCGATCCGCCCGCAGGCGTAAAACTCTATTACACCGCAAACGGCGTTGCCGTCTACGCATACGATTTTATCTATGCCGACCAATCGTTGAAAGTATTAAAACAGGAGCGACTCGGCGGAGCGCTCCTTACCCTCTGCATGCAGGGAAAATTACAGCTTAATCTCGAAAACGAAACGGGATTTCATATTATTCAACTGCCCGAGTCATTTTTGACCTGTGAATTTTCGTTGCGAAAGGAAGGCTATCTTCTGACGGGAAACAACGCATTTGCACTGCTCTCAAAAGACGGTAAAATCAGCGTGCTTTCGGAAGGGCGGATTATCCAATCGGGCGAAACGCTCCAAGCGGAAGTTTTTTTCCGCGACAGCGCGGGACACACCGCCGTGTGCGAATGGGACGAAGGTAAACTAATCTCGTGCACGCTCCGCGCCCAACACGCGCCCGATGCGTCTACGCTTGCGCTCGCGCTCTTTGAAAGCGTACTTATCGGCGCAGACTGCACGCCCCTGCTCAGCGACGATCTGGCGCAAAAAGCAGACGACCTGAAAGAATTTACGGGCGACTTTAAACACGTGATCCTATGCCGCGAAAAGAATACCGCAGGGCTTGTATATCTGCGTCGCGAACGAATCTACGATCTACGGTATTTCCGTATTGAAACGGAAAACGGAAAAATAAGCAATGTTTTGCCCCTATCGGAATGACTGCAACTCGCTTTGCAGTAAGCTAATTTTAATAATATGTTGTCGACCGCATATGTTGCGATATGCAACAAAAAACAGCCGCCAAAAGGGGCGGCTGTTTTTAATAGATTTTAATATTTGTTGACTTTAACGGATTTAATAATTATCGGCTCGATCGGAACATTAAACGTTGCCGAAATAATTGCATTACGTACCGAATCAACAGGATCGTATTGATTGATATTTCGCTCCGTATGCTCTTCCGTAAAAGACTGACCTTCCGAAAGTTCGCTCGTAAAATCAGAAATCGCCGTCAAAAGACCGTCCTCGCCGTTTAATTGGTTTTCAAAGTCCATCGCCATGCCGAACACGCAATAGAGCGACTCGCTTGCAGGTTTGCTTTCGCCTGTAAACGTATAAAAGAGCGAAGTCGCGCTGTTATACTTATATTCGCTGTTGCTCTGAATCTCGTTATTGCCGCTGCGGAGCGTATAGACGCGCGTATTATCCGTACCTTTATCGGTATAGTACATCACGAGCGCACCCGCCGTATGCGTGTACTTGGAACCGTTTACGCTTACACCGTTTTTCGAAAACTCGCCGTAAACCGTGTTCATACCCGTCGCACGGTCATCCGTCTGAAAAACCGACTGCGTTAAATCATAATCCTTGACCGCTTCAAAATAATTTTTTTCGACAAGCGTACCGTCTTCGTACGTATATCCGCCCGCGAAGAGATTTGCGGAATCGTAATCGTGCACGCAAAGTCCCTCATAATAGCCGTTATCCGCAAGCTCGATAAAATGCTGAACGGTTTGCGGCGCGGACTTGCGCGAGAGTTTATAGTCTACTTCGTAGTCTTTTCCGTTAAAAGTATAGGTAATGGTAATTTCGGGGTTATCCGTTGAACAGCCGCTGAACATCGCCGTTGCGCCGACCGCAAGAACCGCGGCTACGCCGATTGTTGCCACGCGGCGGAAAAGTTTCTTCTTCACCTGATTTGCTCCTTATAACATACCCTTTCAGGATACTCTTCTATTTTAACGATAATTAGGCTTTCCGTCAAGTACTTTCGCCCTCTTTGCGGTGAAAATTCTGTGTAGAACATATATAGCAAAAAGTCTCTGCTGCTTATCACTGTTCTCGTCGGCAATTCATAGGTAAGCAATAAGCAAAAAACAGTCCCTAAAATTTGAATGGTAGCGGTAATAAATGTGCAAAATTAAAATATCCTGATTGTAAAGAAAAGTGTCGGTGTAAAAACATTATGATTAAGTCAAACAAAGAATAAACCTACGGAATTTTAAAACAATATCTGCAACAAAAACGCTCTTGAATTGTTTATTCAAGAGCGTTTTGCCAAAGTTTTTAATTTTCGGATTACTCCAAAACAGCGGTTGCGCCGGCTGCCTTGAGCTTTTCGATTGCAGCGTCTGCATCTGCCTTGGGAACAGCTTCCTTCAAAACGCCCATCGTCTCGACGGCTTTCTTCGCCTCTGCAAGACCAAGACCCGTGAATTCACGGACAGCCTTGATAACGCCGATCTTGTTTGCGCCGATGTCTTTGAGGACAATATTGAACTCCGTCTTCTCCTCAGCCGCGGGAGCAGCCTCAGCCGCGCCTGCCGCGCCTGCAACTGCCACGGGAGCAGCAGCGGATACGCCAAACTCCTCTTCAAGTGCTTTTACAAGGTCGTTGAGCTCAACGACGGTCATTGCTTTTACTTCTTCAATCAACTTCTGAACATCCATTGTTCTTATCTCCTTTTAAATTTTAGAAAATTACTGTTTGTTTTGCGCAATGCTGTTTAAAACATATGCAAAGTTCGCAATGGGAGACTGCAAGCAGCCAAGCATTTTTGCGATCAACACCTCTCTCGAAGGGATTGCCGCGAGTTTTTTCACACCTGCTGCGTCTACGTAAGCGCCGCTCACATACGCGCATTTAGGCACGATTTTTTCTTCCAACGCAGGCGTCTCTTTTACTGCCTTTGCAATGACCGAGCATGCGCTCGTCTCGTCAGGGCAGAACACAAACGCCGTTGCGCCGTTCAAGTCCTTATCGAAATCGGTTACGCCAAGTTCGTTGAACGCTTTGCGAACAAGCGTGTTTTTATATACCTTGTACTCGCTCGAAACAGCGCGGAACTTGTTGCGGAGCGCCGTAACTTCAGACACGGTAAGCTTATCGTACTTTGCAAGCACGACCGACTTGCTCGCCTGAATCTTAGTCTTGATCTCCTCGACAACAGACTTTTTTGCTTCTAAATTAGCCGACATAATACCTCCTGTAAGCGCATCTGCGCGCCCGAATAAAAAGCTCCGTACCGCAAACGGATACGGAGCGAACACCCGATTGTAATCGGGAAATCGACATGTACCTGAGCGGGAACTATTGAGCGTATACACGCACCCGCCGTCTGCGGCATGAAATTTTACTTTTCGAGTATATCATACCCGAAAGTTTAAGTCAAGCGTTTTTGACTCAGATTTTGTTATAAATTACCTTTACGCCAGGTCCCATCGTGCTCGTGAGCGTTACGCTCTTGACGTACTGACCCTTAGCCGCAGCGGGTTTTGCCTTTACGATCGCGTCCATTAACGCGGTAAAGTTTTCGACAATCTTCTCTTTGCCGAAGCTCTTCTTTCCGATCGGACAGTGAATAATCGCCGTTTTATCGAGACGATACTCAACTTTACCTGCTTTCACTTCCTGAACCGCTTTTACAACGTCCATCGTGACCGTTCCCGACTTCGGGTTAGGCATTAACCCTTTGGGACCGAGCAGACGACCGATACGTCCGACAACGCCCATCATATCGGGAGTCGTGATCATCGTATCGAATTCAAACCAGTTTTCCGTCTGGATCTTCTGGATCATTTCCTCTGCGCCGACGTAATCTGCGCCCGCCTCTTTCGCCGCGTCCGCTCTCGCGCCCTTTGCGATAACGAGTACTCTGTTAACTTTACCCGTACCGTTGGGAAGAACGAGCACGCCGCGTACCTGCTGATCCGCCTGACGGGGATCGATACCGAGACGCACGTGAAGTTCCACAGTTTCGTCGAACTTTGCCTTGGCGTTATCGAGAACGATTCCTACCGCCTCGCCCGCCTCGTATTGCTTATTGCGGTCGTACGCCTTGATACTGTCGGCGTATTTCTTACCGTATTTCATGAATTAACCTCCTTGTGGTTCAACCGAGACTTTGCTCTCCCACATTCTTAAATTAGTCCTCGACAGTAATACCCATACTGCGCGCCGTACCCGCTACCATGCTCATCGCGCTTTCAAGCGACGTGCAATTGAGGTCGGGCATCTTCGTTTTCGCGATCTCTTCTACTTGCGCCTTGGTAAGCTTTGCAACCTTTACCTTGTTAGGGGTCGCGCTAGCCGACTCGATTCCGCACGCCTTTTTAATAAGGACGGGTGCGGGAGGCGTTTTTAAAACGAACGTGAAAGAACGATCCTGATAAATCGTAATTACGACGGGGATGATAAGTCCTGCCTCGTTCGCCGTCTTTGCGTTAAACTCTTTCGTAAAGCCGGGAATGTTGATTCCGTGAGGACCGAGCGTCGAACCGACAGGGGGTCCCGGGGTGGCTTTACCTGCGGGAAGCTGTAGCTTGACTACCGCGGTGATTTTCTTAGCCATAATACTCCTCCATTTTTGTGGTACTTGCAAGACGCCATCGAAAATTTAACGTCTCTCCCACTTGTATCGAAAAAGGCTTGCGCCTTTGTCGCCTTATTCTTCCTCTGCGGGGATCTCCACCGCATTTTCCGAAATCTTTTGCATCTGAACGTATTCTACCTCTACGTCCTGCTTTCTGCCGAACATAGTTATATTGACCTTCGCGCGCTGCGTTTCGTCGTTGAACTCCTTGATCTCGCCGATAAACCCTTCGAGCGGACCGCTCTCGATCGATACTCTGTCGCCAACCGCAAAATTTGCATCCACCACAAAATCTTCAAGGCGCATTTTACGGATTTCCTCTTCCTTCATCGGAATCGGGCGCCCCTGCGGACCGACAAATCCCGTTACGCCGCGCGTATTGGTAACAAGATACCAAAGCTGATTGGAATAAATCATTTTAATAAACACGTAGCAAGGCAGGAGTTTGCGCTCGACCACTTTCTTTTTACCGTTCGCCTTTTCCTCGATCGTCTGCTCGGTCGGAATTTTTACGTCGACAATACTGTCGCTGAGGTTATTGTTTTCGATGAGGCGGAGAAGACTGTCCTTTACCATTGCCTCATAGCCCGAATACGTGTGCAGAATATACCACTTAGGCTCTTCGTCCGTCAACGCCATCGTTTACGCCCCCCATTTGGTGATCAGCTCCAACAGCGCGCTGAAACCGCTGTTGATACCCGTAACGATTACGGTGAAAATGAGAGTAATGACAAGCACAACCCCCGTGGCTTTTAACGCCTTCCCGAAAGAGGGCCAAGTCACGCGTTTCAGCTCGGAAAACGTCTCTTTGATTTTTCTGCCGAAACGCACAAAGATATTCGGCTTTTTGTTTTTATCCGTCTTTTTGACTTTTTTATCGACGGGTTTATTTTCGTTGGACTGTGCCATATCGACCTCTTGGAAGTTATTTGGATTCTTTGTGCGCAGTGTGCTTTTTGCAAACGGGGCAGTATTTTTTAAGCTCGAGACGATCGGGATCGTTGCGCTTATTCTTAAAACTGTCATAATTTCTGTTCTTGCACTCGGTACACTCGAACGTAACTTTCATTCTCGTGGATTTCGTAGCCATTTGTTAAAACTCCATACAAAAAAATTACACCCCTCAGGTGCTTGGAATCAGTATACTACACTTTCAAGAGCTTGTCAATTATTTTTACAGTTGAATTTACGTTTTTTTGAGGATTGTAGAAAACATATTATTCGATAGACTAAAATAAAACATCATAAATGAGAATACGAAAAGACGCCCCGAGGGAATCCCTCGGGGCGTCGCCGCGATTCAGTGTTGAATCCATGTCGATTGATTATTCAGCAACTTTATTACTATTATACATAGCAAGAACCTCTTCGGCTGTCATTGCTGCAGTAACCTTTAAATCCTTAGCTGTTACACCGCACTTATCCGGCGTACCATCTTCATTCGTATCCATATTCATCGGAGCGAATAAGAATCCATCGCTTGCAATAAGTTGAAGCACTACTTTTACAAAATCGTCTACCGTCTTATTGCCTAACGCCTCGCGAGCTTCGTATTTAATCTTAAGCTCTCCATTCAGATAGTACTTGACACCTTCACCCGCCTTCATTGAAACTGTTACGTAATTCTCCGATGTTCCAATGAACGAATCCCATTGTCCTCCGTTAACTTTATTCTCATCGGTAGGAAACTTGTTGCACGCTGTCGGGAACAAACCGTCTGTAGTATTGTTCCAGGGATCAAGATTCGGAAGTGTAACAATCATGCCGGCAGTATTGATTACTTGCGCAGTCCAGTCACCGAGAACTTCTGTCGTCTTAAACGACACAGCAATACCGTGCTCAACCGCACTACTAATCGCTTCGATCTGCTTGTTAGACGCCGCGCCGTTTACATCGACATTTTTAACAACCGTACCTGCCGCTACCTTAATATCGCTGCACCAATAAGGGTTACCCGCAACACGGCACGTAAGATCGTCCGTCGTGAAGTTGGTAATCGTCGAAACAGCTACATAAACATCGCCGCTCTCGGTTGTTAACGTCTGAAGGAACGTAAGCGTCGTACCAAGTCTGCGAACGGTGACAACGGCATCACCCGTCCATCCTCCTTCCTGCGCACCGACAATCGCGTCGATCTTCTGACCGTTCTTTGTAAACTCATGCGTAGCGGTAGAACCTTCAGCGCAGAGCTTGCTACCATCGGGACCCGGGTTGAAGTCGCACTGGAATGTACGCATTGCAAAGTACTGATTGTTCGCATCGGCAAACTCAATCGCACCGTCACCGGGATAATTGCCATCTGTATTCTTCCAGAAATAAGTTACGTTAAAGTCACCGGAAAGCGTGATTGCCGAACTCTTTTCTTCAGCTACCCACCAACCGTCAGCGGTTGTATCGTTATTGACAACACCTTGTGCCGCCGACTTAGGAGACGTAACGACATCATAAGTCACGTCGCCATCAACAATTTTTTCTTTCGTCGAATGACATACGGAGCAAGTCCAGCTCGTCGTGCTGTTTTCGTCGGCAACCCAAGTATGCGCGCCGCTTGCCTTAGAATAACGTCCGCCATAGTAGAAGTCAATCGTATCCGCTGCAGGGTCAGCCTTATAAGCATGAGCATAATAACCGTCTTGCAAACACTGCAAAGCTTGCAACTCCGTCTCTGCGGGAACGTCCTTCGCCGCAATCGTAATCGCCGTAATCGTATTGTCGCCGTTTACACGATAGAATGTGTAATCGCCCGCCGTGTTTACATTCTGTTCGGGAACGTCGAAGTAATAAACTTCTTTTACATCGTCCGCTCTGATTCCGAGATCTGCAAGGCTCGCACTCAGTACGACCGCCGCGCCGAAGTCGAAGTCGTCGGAATTATTAACCGTACCGTTGAGCGTCGTCTTGATATCCGTGGATTTCGCACCCGTTAAAACATTGATCGCCGAGACGGAGAATCCATTTGCACCGTACTCGATCGAAAGGTTGTAAGCCTGTGCCAATTCGTTCTGAACGTTGACCGCAACGTTCGTGCTAAGATAATTCGCCTGTAAATCCTCGCCCGTAAACAGAGCGACCACAAGCAGATATGCGCCGTCCGGTTTCAAATAAACGTTGTCGGCAACTCTCACATATCCGTCTACAACATCGGCAGACATTTCAAACGTATAACGAAGCGTGTTGGACGTTACGACGTTTTCATCGTCTACAAGAGACACCACATATTCGGGCGTGAACGCATTGTTAAGGCGAGGAGCGTCAAACGAATAAGTGATCGTAACCTTATCGCCTGCTTTCTCATAAGCCGTTACCTTAGCGGAACCGACCGTAACGGGTTTTTCCGCCGTTGCTTTTGCAACCGATTCCAGATCCTTGGAACGGCTGCCGACGCTGATTCCGAGCTTGGAGACATCGTCGGGGATTCCGTAGTAGGAAACCTTGAACGAACCGCCGTTGTCGATATACATTGCGCCGCTGTCAACGGTAGAGGTAATGTAATTTGCCTTGGGAAGTTCGAGACCCGCAAGGTCAAGTTTCAACGTACCAGCCGTCGTAAGGTTCGTGCCGCCCTTCGAAAGATTGATGACGGCCGATGCCGTACTTCCGTTAACGGGAAGAATGACGTTGAGCGCGCCGTCTGCGTTATCCGCAATAATTACCGCGCCGGCAAGCGTACCGCCGTCGAACGCCGCAGCAAGATTGCCGTTGAGGACGTTGGACTTCGGCGCCATGATTCTGAATGCGATATAGTAATCCTCAGCCGTGTCGAGCGCGGTTTTCTGTGCCGGCGTAAGACGGTCTGCCTTGCCCGAAACGATAACCGCAACGTCTTCACCGCTTACGTCGTAAGCATACGCTGCGTTCTCTGCCGAGAACAATGTATTCTTGTAAAGGAACTCGCCTGCATATACGCGATCGATCGAAGAAGGTTTTACCGTGATCGCATTGTCGCCTTCGAGTTTGATCGTCTTGCCGCCGAATTCGAGGCGGAAGTTCTTCATGCCTGCAACAAGCGCGTTTGCACGAAGATTGACCGTTTTCGTCTCCGTCGTAGCAGCATCGCCTTCGCCCGTCGTAACGTCGATATCCGCATAGAGGTTATACGACGTGATCGGAGAAGAAATGTTTCTCGTATAGCTTGCCGTCGTCTGGATGCCTGCTACGTCGAACATCGTGTTCTCCGCATAGACAGTCTTATTCGGACCGTGAGACATCGTATAATCCAACAGAAGCAGATTACGAACGTATTCGACTTTCGTAATGTTCATAACCGCTTTCTCGCCGTAGCATACGATCTCGTACGACGCTGCGGGAACCTTAATATGATAAGTGAGAACTTTTTCCGTACCAAGTCCCGGATTGAGCGTATGGCGAATCTCCATAACGCCGTCCGTTCTGTAGTTATAGAAAATTTCTACCGTTGCGCCTGTTTCGGGCGTGTTATATTCGGATGCATTCCAAGTCGTACCTTCGCCGTAGCATACCCACTCCGCACCGTTCAAAGCTTCCTGATATCCGCCTGCGGTTGCGGCAGCGTCTTTCGTTCCGCCTACGGGCGTCGAAAAACCGGCAACTGTTCCGATGACGTAGTTATCTTCACGGGGAAGAATACCCGCGTCGCCGTTGCGGATACCCATAAGAGGCGTATTCCACGTTGCGGCAGGATCGGTCGTAACCGTCATGGTTATACGAGCAGACTGACCGATACCGATCGAACCGTAAGAGATATGGTTTTCTCCAGCAGGCGTTACAACGCCGAGCAATTCGGCGTCGCCCTTCTTCTCGATCGTCGCTTTATTGCTCCAAGCCGTCGTCGTGACCGTCTCGTTAACGATTTTGATCTCGCGTTCTGCCTGACAGACGGAACAGACTTCCACGCCGTTCGCGTCGGCCGCGCCGTAAGCGTGCTCAACCGTAACTTTATATGTTTCGGAAACATACTCGGTAATCGAATCGTCCGCCTCTTTCTGTCCTTCCGGATCGGGTGTGACTACGATGTCGTATTCTCCGGCAACGCCTTTTTGATATGCGCTGTAATCGACTTCGAAGTCGGCATATTTGATGATCTTCTTGTCGGTATCAACCGTGCCTTTTTCGGCTTTGAATGTTTCCCACTCTTTTTCGCCCTTGAACATTACCTTAACGGTGAGTCCGTCGGCAGAGAAATCTTCCGATTCGGTAAACGTTGTTTTACCGCCCTCGAGCTCGATTCTCTGAACCGCTTTTCCTCCACCGCAGGCGAACAGGAACAACGAAAAAGACATGGCAAACAAAAGTGTTAAAGCTAATTTCAGCTTTCTCATGTTACAGATTCCCCCCTGATATGAAGTTTATTATACCACGAATGGCTAGATTAATTTTACAACAATATTTTAGCCGTGTCAATACTTTTTTAGATTTTTTTAGGTACAAAATAAGATTTTTTTCATTTATTGTCCAATCTACACAATTCGACATATATTTTATCGGTAATTTTTTCATTTCGACAGTTAAAAAATCGAAATAAAAAAATCGCTCGACTTTTACAAACCGAGCGATTTTTACTGCGTTATGACTCATTTAATCGGGTGAAGATTTTTTAAAGATACGTCGAGAATGGGCGCGCTATGCGTTAAAGCTCCCGAGGAGATATAGTCTACCCCAAGCGATGCAAGCCGCGCGATATTCTCTCTCGTTACGTTGCCGGAAACCTCGATCTCCGCTTTGCCCTTTGCCAATGCGACCGCCTCTTTCAACACGTCGTCAGACATATTGTCGAGCATAACGATCTCCGCGCCCGCCTCGAGCGCGTCTTTGAGCTGCGCAAGCGTTTCCACCTCGATTTCGATCTTGCGCACGAACGGCGCATATGCGCGCGCCGCGGCAATCGCCTCTTTTACGCCGCCCGCCGCGCCGATGTGGTTATCTTTTAAAAGTACTCCGTCGGAGAGATTGAAACGGTGATTGTTTCCGCCGCCCACGCTCACCGCGTACTTTTCGAATATGCGAAGATTGGGTGTCGTCTTGCGCGTATCGAGCAGTTTTGTATGCGTACCTTCGAGATACGCCGCAACCGAACGGGTATAGGTAGCGATACCGCTCATCCGCTGTAAAAAATTGAGCGCAGTGCGTTCCGCCGAAAGGATCGCGCGCATTTTTCCACGGACAACCGCAAGTTTTTGTCCCTTTCGGACTTCATCCCCCTCTTGAACGAACAGAGCGATTTCCGCGCCGTCGTCCAAAAGTTCGAACGCGCGCCGAAACACGGGCAATCCCGCCATCACCCCGTCCTGCTTTGCGATAAGTTCCGCCTCGCCAAGCGCGCCCTCGGGGACAACTGCGTTTGCCGAAACGTCCTCCCAAGGAATGTCTTCTTTTAATGCGTTTAATATCGCTTGGTCAAAATGCAGCATACGGGTCGTCGAATTTTCCTTCACGATTGATCTCCTTTAACACGCGTTTTTTATCTTCTTCCGCCAACTTGCGCGAAGAACGGTAAGTTTCCAAATTAACCTTATAAAACTCCTGCGGCAATGCGGCGTTTAACACATCCGAACGTTTGCCGATATCCTCCGCCGCCCGTTTGGAGAACACGAGCGATTCGAGCAAAGAGTTCGAGGCGAGCCTGTTCTTGCCGTGCACGCCGTTGCAGCACGTTTCCCCGACGGCATATAAATTTTTTTTATTTGTTCTGCCGTAAAGATCGCTGCGTATCCCGCCCATAAAGTAATGCTGCGCGGGCACCACGGGTATCGGCTCGTTAAATACGTCGTACCCCTCCTCCCTGCACCGCTTGACAATACTCGGAAAATGACGGTTAAGCGTATTCGCCCCGCCCTCGACCGTCCTGAGATCGAGCCGGACGAATTTGCTGTTTTCAAGCCGCATCTGATGGGTGATCGCCGCCGTTACGGCGTCGCGGGGGAGAAGTTCGTCGACAAATCTTCTGCCTTCGGCGTTGATGAGCTGCGCCCCCTCGCCGCGCACCGACTCGGAGATGAGAAAGCGCCGACCGCGCCTTTTAGAATACAGCGTAGTGGGATGAATCTGTACGTAGTCCGCATGATCGACGGTTACGCCGTGCCTGAAACTGACGGCAAGTCCGTCGCCCGTGAGAATACGAAAATTGGTCGAATGCCGAAAGAGTCCGCCGACGCCGCCCGTCGCAAGCACGGTTTTTCCCGCGCGAACGAGAAAGAGTTCGCCCGTTTTGACCCTGCGGCACACCGCGCCGAGAATGCAACTACCGTCCTGCGAAGGAATGAGATCGAGCATTGCGACATAGGGTACGACCTCGATATTTCCGCGTTTTTTTACCGCCGCAAGCAATTTCGACGTAATTTCTTTCCCCGTGCAATCGGCATGAAATAGTATGCGCGGCGAGGAATGCGCGCCCTCCCGCGTATATAACAGCTCACCCCGTCCGTTCTTTTCAAAGCGGACGCCGAGCGACAACAGCTCCTCCGCCGTATCCCGCGAGTGTTCGATCATACAACGGACGGTATCGGGATTATTTTCATAATGCCCCGCGCGCATCGTATCCTCGAAATAGGACTTATAATCGCGTTTATCTTTGAGCACGCACATGCCGCCCTGCGCGAGAAAGGAATCGCTCTCTCTGAGTCCGCCTTTGGCGATGACGAGTACGCGATAAGACGCGGGTAAATGTAACGCGCAATTCAGCCCGCTTACTCCCGCGCCGACGATGAGTACGTCATAATTTAAAATATCATTCATTTCCCTTCCGACCTTTTTGGCGGTATGTAAATAGTATAATCAAAAGCCCGACGAATGTCAAACATTCGTCGGGTCTTATAAAAAATATTCGATACGATCATGCACTGCGCTTTTGATATGCGCATGCAGCGACTGCGGCATTTACGCGATGCATTCTTAAACTAACTTCACGTACTCTTTCAGCGCGTTCAACTCCAAATCCGTCTGATAGAAAAAGTAAGTATACAGCAACCGCAAAGCGCGTTTTTCCCCGTCCGCAGAGGTCTCGCCCGAAAGTCCCGCAATACGGCGAAGCGTAAGATAGGTATTCTCGCTTGCAGGCTCGCCGATCCCGCACCCGTCGCAAAAAAACGCGCCGCTCGCAAAATCAAAGCGCATTCTGCCGTTGAGCTCTTTGCCGCACTTCGGGCAATTTTCAACGCCCACCGGATACCCCGCGCTTGCAAGCAATTTGAGTAAAAAACCAATGAGCGCAGCTGCTCCCTTCCCCGCCGAAAGTTCTTTGAGCGCATTTACCGCAAACAAGAGCGGCGCCTTTGCATCCATGCCCTCGAAAACGAGTTTGTCGCACGCCTCGCATACCGCCGCAGCGGCGTAATACGTTTCGACGCTCTCCGTAACCGAATAAAATCCGTCGTAGAGCGACGCGCCTGTCGCGGTATATCGCCCGCCGCGCTCGGCAAGCACGTATTCGGCAAAGCAAAAAGGCTGGGCGGCAAACCTGAGTTTTGCACCCGCCTTTTTCACGCCCTTTACACCTGCGCCGATCTTACCCATATCAGCCGTGAGCAAGGTTACGATTTTATCGTTTTCTCCGTAATCGACCGCCCGTAACAGGAGCGCATCCGTCTTGTATTGCACCGCTTTAATCCTTCAACTGTTCGTACAACATATAATAGCTCACGTTGCCCGTCTCTTCGAACATATCCCAGGCAAGATCGCTCGCTTTCTTTTTTTCTTCCCGCATAAACGCCTCCGAAAGCAGTATGCGGAATCAACTGTTTTTTATGCCTCAATCGTGATAACCGAACTCGCGCATGAGCCCTTCGCGGTCGCGCCAATCCTCTTTCACCTTAACGTATACGGTCAAGAAAACTTTTGCCCCCAAAAATTTCTCCATATCCTGCCGCGCGAACGAAGCGACCTCCTTTAACGCCTTTCCCTGCTTGCCGATGAGTATCGCCTTATGATTGCGCTTTTCGCACACGATATCGAGATTGATATCATAGACGCCGTTCTCCTTTTTTTCGAACGTGTTTACCACAATCGCCACGCCGTGCGGAATTTCCTTATCGTACTTTAACAAAATCTTCTCGCGCATGAGCTCCGATATCATGAACTTTTCGCTTCTGTCCGAGACGATATCCTCCTGAAATACCCTTTCCCCCTCGGGGAGTAGAGCGCAGATCGCATCCTCCAAGCGGCGCACGTTCTGCCCTTTTCGCGCCGAAACGGGGTATACGTCGGCATTTACGCCTTCGTCCGAAAGCCGCTTGATATCGGGCGGAATATTTTCTTTCGGCATAATGTCAATCTTGGTGTATGCAATCAAAACGGGCAATTGCAGATTGCAATATTTTTTCATGAGTGAAATATCTTCTTCGCGAAGTCCTGCATGACCGTCGTGCACGTATAAGATCGCGTCCACGTCCTTTGCCGTATCGTCGGTCGTGCGCATCATGAGATCGGTCAACGCATTGTGCGCGCGATACAGACCCGGCGTGTCCGCAAAAACAATCTGCCTGTCCTCGCGCGTGAGCACTCCTAAAATACGGTCGCGCGTCGTCTGCGGTTTGGGCGATACGATTGCGACTTTTTCACCGACGAGCACGTTTAAAAGCGTGCTTTTACCTGCGTTCGCTTTGCCGATTACGGCAACGTATCCGCTCCTCATTCTCTTGTCAGCGACAGCTTTTGCATGACCGCCTCCTCCTTTGAACGCATTTCGCGCTTTTTCTCTTCCGTCTCATGATCGTATCCGAGACAGTGAAGAATCCCGTGTACGATCAGATAAAAAAGTTCGCGCGCATAAGAATGCCCGTACTCTTCCGCCTGCTCCCGCGCGCGTTGCTTACATATCACGATACTGCCGAGAAACAGATTCCCCTCTTCATCCAGCTCTTCGCCGTGCTCGTCCGCCACAATCGGAACGCCTTTGATTGCATCCATGGACGGAAAACTGAGCACGTCGGTCACACAATCGACATTACGTTCGCGCGCATTTAACTCTTTCATCTCTTCCGCGTCTACCGTCAATATTTCGACAAGCAGCGGCGCGTCGCTCTCCGCAAGAAAGGATAGCGCGTCCGCAAGATTTGTTTTTTCTTCCTCGGTAAAGAGGCTCGCCTCCAAACGAAACTCAGTCATCTTGGTGTTGTTCCTCGACCGCCTTTCGCTCGCGGTTAAAGCGGATAGCGGGATACTTGACTCTGTGGTGGTGCACGCCGGAAAGCGCGTCTACAAGCGTCTGTTTAATGGTCGTCAATTCGCGAATTGTGATATTACAGTCTACAAACTGTTCGAGATCCATTCTCTCTTCAATGATCGACCTTACTACGCGTTCAACGTTCTCGGGCGAGTGCTCTTTGAGCGAACGCACAGCCGCCTCGGACGAATCGGCGATCATGACGATAGCGGCGATTTTTGAACGCGGCGTCGGGCCAAGATAGGAATAGTCGCCGATATCCGCGTCTCCGCCCGAAATCTTCATCGCCTTGGCGTAGAAAAATTTGATAGGCATCGTACCGTGGTGCTCGCACGCAACGTCCGCGATAATTTGCGGAAAGTGGTTTGCTATCAGCAGATCGTACCCATCCTTGACGTGCGAACGGATAATGTCCGCCGAGAGTTCGGGCGTCAGCTCGTTATGAATATTATAGTCGGACTGGTTCTCGGTAAAACAGTCCGGTTGTTTCAGTTTCCCGACGTCGTGATAATAAGCCGCCGCACGCGCGATCTCCGCGTTTTCGTTGATGGCAAGCGCGCATGACTCGGCAAGCTGCGCCACGATTAGCGAGTGATTGAACGTTCCGGGAGCTTCCTTCTTCAACCGTACGAGAAGAGAGGCGTCTGTCCGCGTCAGTTCGCGCAGGCGGAATACCGTCAGTCGGTTAAACATAACTTCGAGCACGGGTAAAAACGCAATCGCTAAAATGGAGGAGAGCATACATCCGAGCACGCTCCAACCGATCGCCTCGACGAAATTCAGCCATTGGATGTGCACACCCGTATCCGAAAACTCAAACAGCACGGCAATCGCAACCGTAGGAACGGCAATGATCGCGCCGGTCAATAAAATTCCGCCGCGCGTCTTTACGCTGTTGGCGACAAAGATTGCGAGCGTACCGCATACGAACCCGCGCATGATCGAATAATACATGAGCTGAGGCGGAATGTCAGTCCCGAATCCGTTCGTGTAATTATCGATAATAAACACGAGCATGAAAAAGACAAAGTTTAATATAATCGCCTGCCGTCTGTTAAAGATAAACACGCAAACGATGGAGAGGAGCGCGGCTGGACGAACGTATACGTTAACATACGTACCCGCCAGGGAACAGAGCACCA
Organism: uncultured Christensenellaceae bacterium; assembly: GCA_910586985.1. Classification (GTDB taxonomy): domain Bacteria; phylum Bacillota; class Clostridia; order Christensenellales; family Borkfalkiaceae; genus Gallimonas. The sequence continues at coordinate 47,138 of CAJUKK010000013.1, forward strand.
CGCAAACCGTAATTATGGTAAAGATACAGAGTATATTCCTGCTCTGTACGAGAAATTCTTTATTCTCAAAGTAATAATAGAAATAGATGATAAAGTACAATAAAAAGATACAGATACAGAGCGAAAACATCTCCGTCGTGCGGTTGACGCAAAAGTCCAGCCAACCGTTGATATCGTGCAAAACGAGCATGACGAAGAGCACGAACAGCATGAGAATATAGCACGCGAAGAAAATACACGCGGCTTGAACGAGTTCCGAAGCTTTTACTTTCCGGTTCTCGTTTTTCGGATATCCTCTATTACTCATGATTCCCCTTCCCCTTAGTTTTTTTCAACGTATCTTTTTCGTATGCGCGGACAATGCTCTGCACCAAAGGATGCCGTACAACGTCCTTTTCCGTAAGCGTACACACGGCGATATCGTCCACGCCGCGCAAAATGCCGACGGCATGTTTCAGCCCGCTCGTCTTCCCTTCGGGGAGATCGGTCTGCGTCATGTCGCCCGTTATCACCATCTTGCTTGCGTCACCGAGACGGGTCAAAAACATTTTCATCTGTTCGCGCGTAGCGTTTTGCGCCTCGTCGAGAATGACAAACGCATTCGAAAGCGTCCTCCCGCGCATATACGCGAGCGGTGCGACTTCGATCACGCCCTTTTCCATGAGTTTCGCATATGTCTCTAACCCGAACATCTCCTGCAACGCATCGTAAAGAGGCCTTAAATAGGGATCTACTTTCGTCTGTAAATCTCCCGGAAGAAATCCGAGCTTTTCGCCCGCCTCAACGGCAGGGCGCGTCAGAATAATCTTTTCGACCTGTTTTCCCTTATAGGCAGCGGCGGCAAGACAAACCGCGAGATAAGTTTTCCCCGTTCCCGCAGGCCCGACGCCGAATGTGACCGTATTCTTTTTTACGGCGGCAACGTATTCCTTTTGCCCCACCGTCTTGCATTTTACAGGCTTACCGCGGGAAGTCACCGCAACGACTCCCTTCATAATCCCCTCGATATCGGCGGAGTGCCCCTCGCGCGCCAACGCAATGCAATAGAGCAAACTGCTTTTATCGATATGTTCGCCCGATTCGGCAATCTTTAAAAGATTGCCCAGCACCTCCGCGCCGAGCGAAGAGTTGACGTCTTCCCCGTCGAGCGTAATCTTAGTTCCGTCCACACGGGTAACGAGTTCGAGTTCGCGTGCAATCAGATCAAGATTTTCGTCGAACACTCCCAGCACGCGTTGCAGCTTGTCCAGACTGCCCGTTTCTACCGTATATAACTTCTTAGCCGTATTTTTTCCTCCTCAGTCAAGATTGACGGACACCGACGAAACTCCCGTTCCGGTGATCAGCCACCCCCGATCTGTTTTTTGCGCGTTAATTTCTCTGAGCGTACCGCATTCGAGCAACGCCTGCGCCCGCGCCTCCTCCTCGTTCGTCTCGTATTCCCGCGAAAAGGGATAGGCAACAAGCGCCCTTGCGATGACGATCGCTCCCCCGACGCTGCTGTCGACGAGCGTATCGCCCGCATGCACGCTGTCCCCGACCGAAACCGCCGCAGTTCCGCGGATAACCGTCAACTCCTCCACGATGCCGTCCGCATCCGCCGTCAACGGACGCCCTGCGATCGCCGCGGCATCGTCCGAAACCTGAATTTCCACCGTTAAAATTCCGCCGTCCTCGCGGACGGAGCAAAAGCTTACGCGCGGAAGAGAGAGTATCTCCGCTTCCACAGCGGCATATCCCTCAGGACAAGGTCCAAAGCGTTTGACTCCGCCGCGCAGTAGAATCTCCCGCACCTCTCCCGCATAGTATGCGCCGCTTCCCGTAAATTCAACCCGCAATACGCGCGTTTGGAAAAAACAGACGGCGGCAACGCCGATCAGCGCGCCCGCAAGAAGTCCCGCGCGAAGACAAAACATTTTCCATGCTTTTGAAAGTCCGTGAAAGCGTATTTTTTTTATATTATAACACGAACCGCGTAAAATTGCAAAAACTTTTTCAAGGTCTTTGCTTGCAACCTCGGCTATAACCGCGTTTTTTTGCTGTTTTTTTAAAGACAGAACTGTGATTCCGGCATTTCTGAGCTTGTCTGCCGCGCGGAACGCACTCAAACCTTCTATCAAAATATGTACGCTTCTTTGCACCGCTCACTCCTCCCGCTACTCTTCGCGCGCGACACGCGCAATATCCCCGATCACCGCGGCGTCCCCTCCGAAATACTTCCCGAGAGAAAGTCCCTTTCCCTCTACGGCAACGCAGCCGCTTTTTCCCTGAAAAACAATACGTTCGGAAGAAAACTCTTTCAAGCGTTTCACATTCTGAAAATAACCGCCTTTTCCGTCGATGACCGTATACTGTACGCGCGTTACGTCCGCCGCACCCGTGCCGAGCAGTAGTTTTTCGATTTCCCCAAGCAATTTCATTCTTCTCTTATTGTATGCGTTTTCCGTCGCTTTTAACACACGGGCAGTCGGCATTCTATTCCGGCGGTAAAAATCTCAAACAAAAACCCCCTCGAAAATTCGAGGGGGTTTTGAAATCACAAAATCAAAGCTCTGCGAAATATTTGATGGTTCTTACCATCTGGCTCGTATAGGAGTTCTCGTTATCGTACCAGGAAACCACCTTAACAAGCGTCGTGCCGTCGCCCATAGGCATGCACTTCGTCTGCGTTGCGTCAAACAGCGATCCGTAGGTAATACCAACGATATCGGTAGAAACAAGCTCCTCTTCGGTGTAACCGAACGATGCGGACGACGCGTCCTTCATCGCCTGGTTTACGGTAGCTGCGTCAACGTCGCCGTCGCAGATCGCAATGAGCTGCGTAAGCGAACCCGTAGGCACGGGAACGCGCTGCGCGCATCCGTCAAGCACGCCCGAAAGTTCGGGAATAACGAGTCCGATCGCTTTTGCCGCGCCCGTAGAGTTGGGAACAATGTTAACGGCTGCTGCGCGCGCACGGCGAAGATCGCCCTTGCGGTGAGGCCCGTCGAGCACCATCTGGTCGCCCGTATATGCGTGAATGGTCGTCATATAACCCTTTTTGATCTTTGCAAGCTTGTTGAGCGCGTTCGCCATGGGAGCAAGGCAGTTGGTCGTGCAGGAAGCCGCGGAAATGATCGTATCGGAAGCTTTCAACGTCTTTTCGTTAACGCTGTAAACAACGGTGGGAAGATCGTTCCCCGCGGGAGCGGAAATAACGACTTTCTTTGCGCCGGCGTTGATGTGCGCCATCGCCTTGTCTTTCTTGCAGTAGAATCCCGTGCACTCGAGCACGACGTCTACGCCGACTTGTCCCCAAGGCAAATTTGCAGCGTCTTTCTCTTTGTAAATTTTGATAGTCTTGCCGTCAACGGTTATCGTGCCCTCTTCGTTGTTCGCGCTTACGGTGTCTGCAAGCTCGTATCTTCCCTGAGCGGAATCATACTTGAGAAGATGCGCAAGCATGACGGGATCGGTCAAATCGTTAATCGCAACGATTTCATAACCCTTTGCACCGAACATCTGACGGAAAGCAAGGCGACCGATGCGCCCGAATCCATTGATTGCAACTCTTACGTTTGCCATGATATAAGTTCCTCCAAAAAACTTTTTTACGGCGCGTTTATATGCGCCCGTTTCCGCATTGTATTATACCACTTTTTTGGCTGCTCGTCAATGATTTTTTCTAAATTTTACCTTTTTGTGAAAGTTGCATAATATCGAGGGTTTTTATTTCTCAAATATTAAAAAAGACTCCCGCAACAGGGAGTCTTAATCAACATTCGGTTTATTCCTTATTTTCTTCCGAAGAAACGGTTGTCTCCTCCGCAGAGCCCTCTTCCGTTTCAACCGAAACAGCCTCTTCCGCGAGCCGCTTTTTCCGATACCTCGGAACGTCGATAACGCACACGATCAGCGCCGCGATAAGGAATGTGAGAACAAAGCTGCCGATCGCGATGAGCAGCACGCTGTAACCGTCCGCATACAGCGTGACGCCTGCCGTCTCGAACTGCGCCTCCGATTCCGCTCCGTAGAGCGCAAGCGCAACCTGTTTGCAAATACCCGTAACGTCGTTGAGTTTCTCCCATTCGTCGTCCAAACGGCGTTTAAAATCCTCTTCCTGCGCACGGAACTCCTGATTCCCTTCGCTGATGAGAGACGCAGCCAACACGTCGATTTCCCGCTGAAGCTTGTTATTTTCCGCAATCAGATCGTTAATGCGCGTCGTATAATCTCCGAGCGCGCTGTCGCCGATCGGCGCCCCCGAATTGACGTTTGCCAAGGCATCGATCAAAGCGTCTCTGTCCGCTTTGAGCACTTCAAGCAACGCATTGTTTTGTTTGATCTGAATCTCTTTATCCTCGATCTGAATCTGCACGCGGATCTTATTATCTTCCGCTTTATCGTAAAGATATTGGTTGTTTTTCAGCTCTGTGCGGAACGTTTCCTCCACAAAAGTGTTAAAACACAGGGACGCGTTGGAACGAGCGGCGCGGAGCGTAGCCGTCACCTGTTGATCGCCCTCGGTATAGCGCACCTCGTAATCTTCGCCGAGGAACTCGATCAAAAGATCGTAACGGTCGAGAATAAATTTCTTCTGCGCGTTCAGACTGTCGATTTTTTCGCTGTAAGTGGATACGCTGTTGTATGCGTTGAGATTGACGTAAAAGTCCATTTTGCCAATGAGGTCTTTGATATTCTCCACGGGCACGTTGACAAGCGCGCGGATAAAATCGTTCGCTTCGTTGCGATCGGCAAAGTAAGAACCGTAAATATGGAGAATATACGAACCCGGTTGCTCGATAATGCCGTATGCGCCGGTCTCCTTATTCGTGCCGTACTTCCCTTCCTGAATGGTAAGTCCGTTTCCCGTGTTTATCGCATTGACGTCGATATCTTTAAATTTCTCGTCCGACGCTTTCGCCTTTTCCAGATTTTCCAACCCGATGATATCGAGATAACGGAATGCCGAACCGTCCGGATATTTCAAATCGTCCTTTTCCGGATAGTCGATGGAAAAGCAAATTTCGTAAACCGTCTTAGAGGGATTCACGACGAACACCGTGCCAAGTACGGCGACGATCGTAACAAGAGCGGATATACCGAGAATTAACCATATCTTTTTAACGACCGCATGAATGAGCTCTCCGAAGGAAACGCCATCCTCTCTTTCTTCTTCCATTCTGTTTACCTCGCATGAAAAGTATTTTATATTATATATGATTAAGCAGAATTCGTCAACGAAAATTGCAAATTTTTTCGGCAGAATCGCACGAAAAAAACCGAATCGTGTCGAATTGTCCTACCGATTTGCTTTTTTCGTACGATTTTCCATAAAAAGTATCGGCAAACGTACAAACTCTATACGCAATTTTATAATAGCCGCTATAGCAATCGGCGTTTGAAACGAACGCTATTCATACTTAAACGGATAAAACGGCATCACATGCCGTTTCCCATTTCCAACAATTTACATTTTAACTTTATAAACGCCTCGTCCGGATCGTCTGTCGCGCGCACAGCCTCTTCCATCGGACAGTCTCCGGTTCCCCGTCGGTTGACAATGCGCGACGTAAGTTCGGCATACGAAAAGTTTAAGCCGCCAACCTCTAAAACTTCTTTCGCGCCTTCGTTCAAAACTTCGGCATACAGCTCTTTAACTCCGAGTTTAAGATAGAGCATAGCCGCCGCCCGCCCGACGATCTTATCCGCAGCAGAATATCCCATCAGACGCTCCCCGCGTTCGCAAAGAGATACAAGCGGAATAATACCCCGCTCGTATCTCTTTAACACCACGTCCCCGCAGACAAACACGCACGTGCACCCTTCCGCCGAGAGTATCTCTTTTGCCCGATGTAAATCCTCAGTCATTCCTATTCATCCTCTTTCCGATTATGAACATGAGAATGGGAATAAGCGTCCATTGCAGCGCGATTCCGAAGAGACCGTTATAGACGGACGTCCAGATGGATGCGACAGAGATATTCGCGCCAAACGCATAATAAGCGACAAGTACCGCAACCGCGCGCGCCGCGCGCCCCATGATCTGCGCAAAAAACAGTTTTATAAATACAGGCATGCGGCTCGTCGCAAATAAACCCGTAAAAAGTCCGTATCCCGCAAGCTCGATACTCATAAAGGGCAGAACGGCTGCCGACGGCATTCCCGTGAGCAAATAACTGACAAGAGGACTCGCCGCTCCTGCAAGCGCGCCGGCGCCCGCCCCTGCGAGCAATCCTACCATAAATATTGCGAGATGCATCGGCAAAAATATTTCCCCGAGCGAAGTCCCCGTGTCCGTCCATGCGCCGATCAGATGAAAAATCTGCGGAAGAGCAACCGCCGCGACAACGGCAACCAACGCCGCAACCGTCTTTGTCCGCCGCGTTTTAATCGGCGTCGTTTTCGTATTTTCGTTTAACATGTCAATTCTCCTTGTCAAACTGTTCAGAAACTTCTTTCAGATGCTTTCTGATCTCAAGTCGTTGCGGACACACTTTTTCGCACTTACCGCACCCGATGCAATCTCCCGCTTTCCCGCCGTTCTTGGTATACACGCCGTAATACCAATCGCTGTTCCAATCCTCGAATCTACGCTTTGCATTCAAACATGCAAATAAATCGGGAATGGCAATTTTTTTCGGACAGCCTTCCACGCAATATCTGCACGCAGTGCAGGAAATTGCGTCCGATCCGATCATAATAGAGCGAACCTGCCCGATCGCCGCATGCTCCTTATCGCCGAGCGGAACAAATTCGCGCATATATCCCACGTTCTCTCTCATCTGCGCCATATCGCTCATGCCCGAAAGCACCATAAATATCCCCTCGAAACTTGCCGCAAAACGAATCGCGTAACTTGCGGGACTTCCGTTGCCGAGCGCGGAAAACACCTCTTTCGCTCTTTCGGGCAAGTTGACGAGCGTACCGCCCTTCACCGGCTCCATTACGATTATGGGTTTGTTATGTTTACGGCAAACTTCGTAACAAAGACGGGACTCTATGCTTTCGTCGTCATAATCGACGTAATTAAACTGAATCTGCACCGCCTCCACCTCAGGATATTCGGTTAAAATACGGTCGAGCACTTTCGCCTTATCGTGAAAAGAAATGCCGACGTGTTTGATTTTTCCCTCGTCTCTGAGCGCAAATGCGGTCTCGTATGCGCGGCACCGCTTATACTTTTCGAAATAGACGGCATTTTGCGCATGCATCAAATAAAAGTCAAAGTATTCCACGCCGCAAATTTTAAGCTGCTTTTCGAAAAAGGGACGAATATCCTCCTCTCTCTCGAAATAGTTGTCCGTCAGTTTATTCGTTAAAATATACTTTTCGCGCGGATAGCGGTCGGTGAGACACGCTTTGAGCGCAATCTCGCTCCTGCCGCCGAGGTATCCGTGCGCCGTGTCAAAATAGTTGAATCCGTTTTCAAGAAAGAAATCCACCATCTCGGTAAACGCCTTCAAATCCACTTCGCCGTTTTTTAAAAGCGGCAAGCGCATGCACCCGAACCCGAAATTCTTTTTTACGTTTTCAAAATAATCCATTGTTTCCTCCTCATGTTTAAGCGGCTGTTACCGACTGAATTTTCTTTGCGCCGTCCGTTGCTTTACGTATTTTCGGTCTCGTGTTCCGCAATCTTTTCGCGATAAAACTTTTCTTTAACTTCAATCAAATCGAGATTACGTTGCAACGCCGCAATCTGTTCGAGCACAGACTGTTTACGGTTTAATATAATTTCGTAGCGCGCTTGCAACGTCTCGTCCCCGCGCTTGGCAAGCTCTACGTATGTGCGGATATCTTTGATCGGAGTGCCGATTGCTTTCAGACAATGTAATATATTCAGCCAACCGAAGTCTTCGTCGGTAAAAATCCGCCTTCTGTTCACCCGCTTTACGTTGGGAAAGAGCCCCTCGTTTTCGTAAAAGCGGAGCGCAGACGTGCTCACGCCCAACTTTTCCGCCATTTCCGAAATAGTGTACGTCATATACAATCGCTCCTACCTCTTTATTTGATCATATTATATACTTGAAGTTCACTTTAAGTGCAAGTGTTTTAAGCGATATTTTAAAAAATTTTCTAAATCAGGCAACTTTTTGCGAGGAATCCTCATGTTGTAGTGTACACACTCACGTTGGACGCTTAAACGACATCTGAAAATTACCCGTCTATTTTCAATTGTCATTCTCCACCCTTTTATGATGGAGGAGAGTAGTGGAGATAACTGAAACATAAATAATAATCCACCCGCATAGCGGGTGGTATTTCATTTTCGGGCATAGCCCTAA
>CAJUKK010000014.1 GCA_910586985.1 uncultured Christensenellaceae bacterium
GTCGCAATGGAAAAGGCAATGCAAATGAAATACAGCTATTCGGACATTCGCAAATGGCTGTTACATTTCCGCACGCTCGATTATACCAAGACCAAGCACCGCAAGGAGCTAATCAATATCTTTATTTATCGCGTTGTGCTTTACGACGATAAAATGAAAGTGTTATTCCACTTGAAAGGCGGGCAGAAAGAGGAGCTGTTATTGAATTTGATTTTCCCCGACTACCCCGACGGCAACGGCGAAAACGAGAGCGAAACCGAACAAAGCGCAAAAGAAAAAGAAGTCGATAAATCGACTTCTCTTTCGGGGTGTTCTTATACCCCTCGTCTGGTGACCTTGCCGGGAATCGAACCCGGGATTGCGCCGTGAGAGGGCGCCGTCTTAACCTCTTGACCACAAGGCCGTATTCATTTTTCTTATTTGAAATACAAACCGTCTTATCCGCATCTCAAATACTTCGTGATTATATCATATTATAAACATTCTTGCAACCGTTTTTTATGGATTTTTTGTAATTTTTTCGACAAATAAAAAAAGACATCCGCCTGTGCCGCAAATCGAAAAAGCGTTAACCCGCTTTTCGCAGGTGGGTGCGTTGCGTTTGCGCCTCGGACTTTCCGAATATCAGACCTTGCCTATCGCAACCGACCTCCGCTCCCGAATATACTTTGTGGATTACGAATTCTCCGAACTCCGTACACTGCAGGTGTCAATATTATTATACCGCAATTTTGTTTAAAATGCAACCGTCAAAACATATTTTTCGATCCGAACGGCATGTAAATTTTTTCCTTGAAAAAACCGCTACTCGTTTAACAGCGCAATAAACGCGCGCGCGGCAAAGGACAAATTTGCATGCGCGGGCAACGCCAACCCCACTGCGCGGGAAGGCATTTCGGGGCGGACGTCCAGTTCAAAGAACGTTCCCTCGCCGAGACGCCGCATTGCATATTCCCGCGGGAGACAGCCGATTCCCATGCCCCGCTCCACCAACCGTTTCATAAATCCCCAGCTGTCCACTTCGATTGCAGGTTGTAATTTTACCCCAAGATTACGGCAAAAGCGATCGATCGCGCCGCGCGCCACAGTATTCCCCTCTAAAAGCAACAGAGGGTATCGCTGCAAATCCCACGGCGAAAGTTCTTTCCCCTTTAATTCGGAAAACGCTTCCCCCGCCACAAAGATATCGTTTAATAACATTATCGTTTGCGTGATCTGCACTTCTTCATCTTCTGCAATGGGCAGATTTAAAAACGCAATATCGCAACGGTCGGTCTTTAACTGTTCTATCGTCTTTGGCGATATATCGGAAAGCAACTCAAACTTGACCTGCGGATAACGCTTATGAAACTCGACGATCTTATCCGCAAGACAGTACTGAAAAATTGTCTCGGACGCGCCGATCCGTAGCGTTCCTGACGCCGAATTTTTAAGTTCTGAAAGCCGATCCTCCGCGCTGTTCAGCCGCTGCAATGCACTTTCCACGTCGCGATAAATAAGTTCGCCGCCCTGTGCGGATAATTCCATTCCCTTATGCGTACGGTTAAACAGCGTCGTTCCCAGTTGCAGTTCAAGCTGTTTGATCGCCTGTGACACGGCCGGCTGAGAAATATATAACTCCTCTGCCGCCTTTGTAAGGCTGCCGCACTTTGCCACCGTATAAAAAACCCTATATAAATCGAGATTGACCATATTTCCCTCCCTTCTATTTTCCGACGCAGAATTTCGAAAATATCTCCGTCACGATATCCTCTGTCGCAGTTTCTCCGCTCAACGTACCAAGTTCCGTCCACGCGCGTTTTAAATGTTCCGCGTATAACTCTGCAAACTCTCCCTTCTCCACCGAAAGACGCGCGGCGCGCACAATCGCGAGCGTCTGCTCCACCGCGCGGAAATGCCGCTCCTCCATAAGGTACAGTCCGTCTTGCTCCACACCGAATCCCCGCTCATACAAGAGCGCTCTAAGCTCGTCCAATCCCTCTCCCGTAACGGATGAGAGACACACGTCCCCGTCTCCTTCGTATGCAAGATCGCGTTTGGATCGAACGGTAATAACAGGCACGCTTGCAGGAAATTCCGGCGGATTTTTCCCCGTCTCTTTAATGTACACAATAATGTCCGCACCGCCGATCGCCGCTTCCGCGCGGCGGATTCCCTCCCGTTCGATATCGTCCGCTCCCTCTCTCAATCCCGCCGTATCCGTCAAATGAAAAAGCACGCCGTTTAAATCAATCGTTCCTTCTATGCAATCGCGCGTCGTTCCCGCAATGTCCGAGACGATCGCGCGATCATAGCCGAGCAGCGCGTTTAAAAGAGAACTTTTTCCCGCATTCGGCGCGCCGCAAAGCGCAACGTTTACGCCCGACTTTATTTTTTTTCCTTTAGAGTACCGCGAGAGAAGCTCTTCCAGCCCGCGCTCGACCTCGGCAAGCCGTTTCAGAATATCTACGCGCGAAACTTCCGTAAGATCCTCTTCGGGATAATCCACGTCCGCATCCACGCTCGCAAGACACTCTTTCAAAATATCCTGCAACCGTTTCCCTTCGCGCGTAAGCTGTTCTCCGAGCAAACAATATCCTGCGCGCACCTGTGCCTCCGACTGCGCGGAGATCATCTCTCCGATGCCTTCGGCGGCGGAAAGCGAAAGCTTACCGTTTAAAAATGCCCGACGCGTAAATTCTCCTCGCTCGGCAAGACGCGCGCCGTGCTCTATCGTCGCTCTGAGCACGCCGCGGGCGATCTCTGTACCGCCGTGACAGTGAAATTCCACCGTATCCTCACCGGTAAACGACTTGGGCGCGCGGAAATACACGCACATGCCGAAATCGCGGAACGTTCCGCAGTCGATCTCACCGGCATATAATACGTTCGGCTCATATTCTCCCCGATAAGAGAACATTTCTTTTGCAATTTGCAACACGTTATCCCCGCTTACGCGGACGATTGCAACGCCGCCCACACCATGCGCCGTAGCGATACCCGTTATCTTTTCCAAAGTCTCTCCTATAAGTTAAAATGTACGATTATGATAAAATTATAATATTGATATAATCTCTATTTATATCCATTATATCACCTGCATGAAATAAAGTAAATATTTTTACAAAAAAAGAACGAAAATATTTTCGTTCTTTTTCGTCGCCGCGTTTGTCGCGAACGAATTAAAAAATATGTTACACGATTGCGTCCGTCATTGTATATCCGCACAGAGAATTTTCTTTTACCTGAATACACAGATATTTGATATCCGAATCTGCGGCGGCAAAAAATTGCCGTTTGGCAATCGGAGAAATGCGGAGCCAATCGCCGGACTTTAACGTAACAGTTTCCCCGTCGATGACCGCTTGTCCCTTTCCGTCTAGGATCGCGTAAATTTCTTCGTTTTGTCTGTGCGAATGAATGAACGGAACTCCCGTGCCGGCGGACAAAATATTTAAACTGATTTCCGCCCCCGTCAAACCGAGCAGGTCGTGAAGTTCGATGCGCGCGCCGTCCGAAACGCTCATTTTACTGTAATTCATAAAACTACCTCCGAAATGTTTTTTATAACCTTACCGGTTACACGCATAGGATAACACGACCGCGAAAAAATTACCTGATTGTTACATTTTTATTATCGGAAAATAAATTTGTTACCAAGTTTCTTTTTTAAACCATTGACACGTATGCGATGATCCGTTATACTTTCCGAAAGGAGAAAACTATGCTGACAAAAGAAGAATTGCCTGAATGCCCTGTAGCTACAACCGTGCGACTTATCGGAAACAAATGGAAACTTTTGATTATTCGCAATCTGATCTACTACGAAAAACAGCGTTTCACCCAATTCATGAGATCGATTCCCGCAATCAGTAAAAAAGTTTTGACTGACAATCTGCGCGCTTTGGAAGAGGACGGACTCATCGACCGCGAAGTGTTCGCCGAAGTTCCTCCGCGAGTTGAATACACGCTATCTTCGCTCGGCAAAACCTTACAACCTGTTTTCGATGCCATGTGGGAATGGGGAACAAACTATAAACGCAATCTATAAAAAGAAAGGGATTCCCAAATAGAATCCCTTTCTTTTATCTAAGTTAATTATTTCCGCCCGAACCGCCGAATTCCGAAAAAGGATCGTCGTTCCCGCCCGAACTTCCTGCGCTCCCGCCTGAACTGCTCGAATTTCCTGCATTCCCCGAACCGCCGAATTCCGAAAAAGGATCGTCTGAGGGCGGCGGATTGTATCCGCCGTTCGGGGGATTATAATTCCCGTTCGGAGGATTGTAACCGCCCTGTCCGCCCATGTTTCCGTATTGCTGTTGCTGACGCACGTATTCCTCGGCGCGACGGCGCATATAAGAATTGAAATCTACAGGCGCGTTGTTGCGGACGGCAAACAGAACGAATGCCCTGAGCGGTAAAAACGCGCAGAGAAAAGTCATTAAAAACGGGCCGCGCGCATAATACTTGCGGAACAACGCAACGAATAAAACAAAGAAAAATACGAATTGAACAATTTGGAAAATATACGACAGCGCATAGACTGGCGTTTCGGCAGTGAGCGCCCAATTGAGCGTATCGGGCACGCCCTCATATCTGTAAGTTACGCCGGCGTCCTGTTTGATAGGAATCAGGTAAGGCGAAAGTAAAATAATAATTACAATATGCAATACCTTTAGTCCCGCATACACAATTTCCGCAAGCATGGCGTACAGCCCTACGCGCTTCATACGCTGTCCGAAAAAACTCGCCTCCCCCGCAATCTTCCCCGCAAAGTAGGTATTTGCAAAGGGCAGATATCCGAGCCATGCGTTTTTGACGTTCTGCTTTTTCGCCATTGTCTGTAATGCGATCCCGCCCAAAATCAAACAAAGCAACATGACTCCGCCGGCGATGCCGAAACAGATATACCGCTGCTCAAGCGTAACGCCGCCCTGCGTCACCGCAAATCCCGCCTGTATCGCGCTCACCCATTTGAAAAATTCCATAAACTAATTGTCCTCCTTATCGCCGCGTTCGAACGCATACTCCGCTTTTAACATAACGAGTCCCTTGGCAGGCATCGTTTTTGCAAGCAGACAGCGCTCTCCCGTTTCAAACGCCTCAATTATTTTCGTCTCTTTTCCGCATCCGACGGCAAATATCTCCCCTGCCAAAATGCGCACCATATTATATAGGAATCCGTTTCCGCACACCGTTATCGTGTATACTTCCGCATACTCCGACTTATGCGCGTCAACTTCCACGCCGTAAAGCGTCCGCACGCTCGTTTTCGAGGTATACCCCGCCGCGCGGAACGCCGCAAAATCATGCTCGCCGACAAGCAACTCAGCCGCCGCCTTCATGCGCTCCATGGAGGGACGCTCTTTTAACCGCACCGCGTAACGCTCCAAGAGCGGCAACTCCGTCTCCGCATAATATGCCGTATAACGGTAAGTTTTTCTCTTTGCGCTGCGCGTAACGTCAAACCCGTTCTCTACCGCGAAACTCTTTAAAACTCGTACGTCTGCGGGCAGCTTTCCGTTAAAACAAGCGGAGAGTCTGTCTGCGGGAATCCCCGTATCCGCTGCCAGCTCGCACACTTGCCCGAGCGCATGCACGCCCGAATCCGTCCTGCCGCTCGCAATAACGCGCGTCTCCCGCCCGAATATCTCCGACGCCGCCCGTTCCAAAATCAACTGAACGGTGCGTTTTTCGCCCTGTTTTTGCCAACCGCAGAAATCCGTGCCGTCATAGCTCACAATGAGCGCGTACTTCATATGATCCTCACAAGATATATCCGCATGAGCACGACGCCCGTTACAAGCGCGGCGCCGATCAGAAATCCGATGAAATCGCGCCAGCCAAAGCGCAATTTTTTATATTTCGTACGGTTTTTACTCCCCATATAACAGCGTGCGTCCATTGCGTCGCCAAGATCGTCCGCACGTCGAAACGCCGACAACAGTAACGGAATAAGAATGGGAATAATTGCCCGCACGCGCTTGATCAGTCCGCCCGTTTCAAAATCCGCGCCCCGCGCCTTCTGCGCGTTCATTATACGCTCCGTCTCATCCATAAGAATGGGAATAAACCTCAGTGCAATGCTCATAATGAGCGCAAGCTCGTGCACGGGCAGTCTGATCCATTTAAACGGAGTCAACAAGCTCTCGATTCCGTCCGTCAGCGCAACGGGCGTCGTCGTGTACGTGAGAAGAGACGAGCAGGTCACGAGCAATAGCAGTCGTACGACGAGGAACGCCGAAAAAATCAACCCCTCTTTGGTAATGCGAATAATCCACCACGACCAATATACCGTGTCTCCGCGGTAAAACAGCGTATTTAAAAGCGACGTAAATACGATGAGAAAGACGACCGCGCGCACCGACCGGAGCACCTTTTTCACCGGCACGCGTGAGGCTAGAATAATCGCCGCGAGCACGAAAAGACATGCGCCCAATCCCCAAAAGTTTTTGGCAAGAAAGATCGCCGTAATATATGCGATCAAAAAAATTATTTTCAGCCGCGGGTCCATGCGATGCACAAACGAATCCACGGGATAGTATTGTCCAAATGCTACGTCTTTTAACATATTCTCACGAATTTTTCAGTGCAAGCACACTGCGGATAAAATCCTCCGTTGTAAAATCGCACGAGAGCACAACGCCCCGTTGTTTAAGCGCGGCGCACAGCTTTGCCGTAAGCGGCACGTCCAGCCCGAGCGCGAGCAGTTCCTCCGTATGTGCGAACAGCTCGCTCGGCGGAAGAACGTACCTGATCTCCCCCTCCGAAAACACGGCTGCGCACGTGCAGTTTTCCGAAATTTCGTCCATATCGTGCGAAACGATCACCACCGTCTTGCACCATTCCCTGTGCAGTTTGTGCAGAAGCTCCATAATCTCCTGCTTCCCCAAAGGATCGAGTCCCGCCGCAGGCTCGTCTAAAACGAGTACTTCGGGTCGGGTGACGATAACGCCCGCAATCGCCACGCGGCGTTTTTGTCCGCCCGAAAGATCAAACGGCGATTGATCCTTGATCTCTTCGTAGTCAAGACCCACGATTTCGAGCGCGGATTTCACCGCGAATTCAATTTCCTCCGGCTTGGGTTTTTCCTTGGAAAAATTTTTAAAACCGAATGCAACGTCCTCTTTTACCGTCTCGGCAAAGAGTTGCGCCTCGGGGTATTGAAATACCATGCCGACCTTGCTCCTGAGCGCGCGGAAGTCCGTTTTTTTATCCGTAAGATCGAACTCGCCCACAGTCAGCACCGTCTTGGGAGGAGGAGTTCCTCCCTTTTTGGGCTTTTTTTTCTTATACTTTTTTAAGGAGCTCGGTACGCGCAGAAGCGCGTTCAAGTGCTGTACGAACGTACTTTTTCCGCTTCCCGTATGCCCGATAATGCCGAAAAACTCGCCTTCTTCTATGGTCAGCGAGACGTCTTTCAACGCCCTCGACGCAAAGGGCGAACCGGCATTGTACACATAGCTTAAATGTTCGGCTACTATACGCATTTTGCAATTTCCTCCGCAAGCATATGATAGTCGAGCGTATCGGGCACGGATATTCCGCCCGCCTGCAACCGTTTGCAGATATACCCGATGCGAGGCAGAGCAAGATTGTAGGTGAGAAGTTCCTCGTGCCGTTCGAAAATTTCGGCGGGAGTCCCCTCCATAACGATTTCGCCCTTATTCATTACGATCGCGCGGTTTGCCAACAACGCTTCTTCCATAAAGTGCGTGATCAAAACGACGGTCATTCCCTCTTCTTTATTCAAGCGGGTCACAACGTCGATTATCTCCCGTCTGCCGCGGGGATCAAGCATAGCGGTCGATTCGTCTAATATCATAACCTTGGGTTTGAGCGCAAGCACGCCCGCAATTGCGATCCGCTGTTTTTGTCCGCCCGAAAGTCGCGTCGGGGTAGAATGGCGAAACTCCTCCATGCCGACGGCTTTCAATGCAAAATCGATGCGTTTTCCGATTTCCTCGCGGGGAAGTCCCACGTTTTCCGCACCGAACGCAACGTCGTCCTCCACAATCGCGGCTACCGTCTGGTTGTCGGGATTCTGAAACACGATCCCCACCTGTTTTCTGATATCGTACAGATTCTTATCCGACATTGAAATACCGAACACGCTGATTTCACCGTTGTCTGCAGAAAGCAAACCGTCGGTCAGGCGGGCAAGCGTGCTCTTACCGCTCCCGTTATGCCCGAGAACGGCGACAAATTCTCCTTCCTCAACGGAAAAGTTTAAATTTTTGATCGCAAACGCACCCTCCTCCGTATAGGAAAAATCCACGTTGCGAAATTCGATTGCTTTCATTTAAGGTTCCGTGCCTGCCTTTTGCGGCGAATTTACTGCTCTTGTATCCTGTATTGTTTATTATAGCAAAACGAAGGATTTTTTACAATGAAATCACTGTGAAAAATAAGAAAAATTAATGGTTATTTTGTCTTTCAATCGATCGGCTGCACAGTTTATTTTTTCTTTAATTTCGAGAATCAGCGTTTCAAACGACTCGTCCTCTTCCAAAATTCACTTAAGTTCCGCCAAAATGTTTACATGACCAGCCACGGTCTGTCTGCGGCGGATCAACTTTTAATTTGAGTCATAACTTCGCGATTCGTATAAAAAATTATAATAACAAAAAGACGAGCTTTCACTCGTCTTTTTGTTAGTTTTTTCAATCAGTTAAAATACCGTTTCAACAGTCCCTTGAAACCTGCGCCGTGACGAGCCTCGTCCTTTGCCATTTCGTGCACGGTATCGTGAATCGCATCGTAGCCGAGCTCTTTGGCACGCTTTGCAATTGCAAGTTTGCCTGCGCATGCGCCCGTTTCAGCCGCTGCGCGGAGTTCGAGATTCTTTTTCGTTGAATCGGTAACAACTTCGCCGAGGAGCTCTGCAAACTTTGCAGCGTGCTCCGCCTCTTCGAACGCATAACGCTTGTAAGCTTCCGCAATCTCGGGATACCCTTCGCGCTCTGCAACGCGCGACATTGCAAGGTACATTCCCACTTCGGTGCATTCGCCCTCGAAGTTTGCGCGAAGTCCGTCCATAACTTCCTTATCCTCTACTTTTCCGTCGCCAACGTGATGCTCGCAAGCAAAACCCGTCTCCTCTACGGGAACAAACTTCTTTGCCTTGCAAACGGGGCAAACTTCTACGTCGTCCGCGACGATCTCGCCGCATACAGCACATCTCTTCATAATAATATCTCCTTAAAAGAATTTTTTCTGTAAGTGTATTATATCACAATTAAGACTCAATATCAATAGTTTTTCTGAAAAAAGTTTGTCTTTCAATCAAAATTTTTTCAAGCTGTTTAAAATTCTCGGCAAAAACCGTTGCTCCGGCATTCAAAAGCTGTTCTCTGGAGCGGTAACCCCACAGCGCCGACACGCCGAACATTCCCGCGTTTATCGCCGTTTTCACGTCTGTTTCGCCGTCGCCGACAAACGCGCATTCCGCAGGTGCGACCCGCATGGAAAGTGCGGCATACAGGGCAAGCGATGGATCGGGTTTACACGGAAACAATCCCGAATCGCCGCCGATGAATTCAAACGGAATACGAGGAAAAAAAGATTTTATAATCTTTTCGGCCGCATCCTGCGGCTTGTTCGTTACAACGCCGAACTTTAAACCGTGCGCAAGCAGCCGATTCAGACTTTTTTCTTCGCCTAAAAAAAGCTTTGTATTCCCGCCGCCCTCGGCAAAATGTTCTTTAAAATACGTATAGCACTCGCTTGTATTTTCTGCGTTTGCGGGGAGAGCGCGCTCAACGAGCCGCCTTGCCCCGTCCCCCACGTAAGATCGCGTCTGTTCCCGCGTGATAAGCGGATAGCCAAAGCGCGCGAGCATGTCGTTCGTCCGTTCCTCGATATCGGGCAACGTATCGAGCAAAGTTCCGTCGAGATCAAAAAGTATGGCGCGAAGCATTACATTTTCTCCGGAACGCCGATACCGAGCAGAGAAAGCGCGTTTTTAAGCGTGACGAGCGTTGCCTCGGTAATGCGCAAACGCATCTCCTTTACGCCGCTCTCCGCCTGCAAAATTTTACAGTCGATATAAAACTTATTAAACTTTTGCGCAACGTCTACCGCGTAACGGGCAACGTACGATGGCTCGTATTTTTCCGCCGCCGCCTTTACCGTGTCGGGGAACTCGCCGAGCAGCTTTAAAAGCTCGAACTCCTGCGGACACGGCTCCGTAACAGACGCGTTTTTATAGTCGATCCCCTCCGCTTTGGAGAGCACGGAAAACGCGCGGGCGCAGGTGTACTGTACGTAAACGCTCGTCTCGCCGTCGAAGTTGAGCGCCTTATCGTACGAAAAGACGATATCTTTGATTTTATTGTTATACAGCGCGCCGAATACCACTGCGCCGACGCCGACTTTTTTTGCGACATCCTCTTTGTTTTCAAGGTCGGGATTTTTTTCGGAGAGAATTGCATACGCCTTTTCGACGCATTTTTCAATAATATCTTCGAGGAACACCACGTTTCCCTTGCGGGTAGACATCGCTCCGTCCTCGAGCGAAACCATGCCGTAAGCGACGTGCACAAGATCCTTCGCCCACTCTTTACCCATAAGTTCGAGCACCTTGAAGAACTGTTTAAAATGCAGATTCTGCTGATATGCGACGACGTACAGGCATTTATCAAAATCGTACGTCTGCTTGCGGTAGATCGCCGCCGCCATATCGCGCGTTGCATACAGCGACGAACCGTCCGACTTTAAAATAATGCAAGGCGACATTCCGTATTCTTCGAGATCGACGATTTGTGCGCCGCGGCTCTCGACAAGCAGATTTTTTTGTTTGAGTTCGTCGAGAACGGGCTGCATTTTATCCTGATAAAAGCTTTCGCCCGCGTAGGAATCGAAACGAATATCCAAAAGGTCGTATATCTTCTTTACGTCTTTGAGCGTAAGTTCTTTAAACCACTCGAAGAGCGAAAGACAATCCCTGTCTCCCTCTTCGATCTTTTTAAAGTAGGCGCGCGCCTCGTCCTCGAGCGCGGGGTCTGTTTCCGCCTCGCGGTGAAAACGCACGTACAGCTCGTTGAGAGCGCGTATCCCGCCCTGTTCGACAAGCTCGCGGTTCCCCCAGCGTTTATATGCGGAAATCAACTTGCCGAACTGCGTGCCGTAGTCGCCCAAATGGTTGATACCCACCGCCTTATAGCCGAGAAAATTAAAAATGCGATAGAGCGCGCCGCCCAGTACCGTTGTGGAAAGATGTCCTATGTGAAAGGGTTTTGCAATATTCACGGACGAATAATCGAGGCAGATCACCCTGCCGTTGCCGATATTTTCCGCGCCGTATCTTTCACCCTCCGCGCCGATCTTTTCGAGCACTTCGCGCGCAAGAGCGCTTTTGTTGATTTTAAAATTCAGATAACCGTTGACCGCCAAAACTTCCGAAACGACATGATCGACGGGATATTGCGCCTTTAAGTCCTCTGCAATCATCGCGGGAGACTTGCGCAAAACTTTTGCAAACTTAAAGCACGGCAACGCAAAATCGCCCATCGCACTATCGGGGGGGACGGCGATGCTCTCCGCAATCTCCTCCCGCAAAATTCCGTCCACGGGAATACGTTCCGCAATGTAAGACCTGTAATCCATATTTTTTTCCTTTCTTTTTTAATATGATAATTCTAACATGTTTTTGCCGTTTTGGCAAATGAAAGACTTGCCGTTTGAAAAGAAATATTATATAATATGAGTATTCAAAAAATTCCACCGGATACGGAGATAAAATATGAAACTCGGCGTAGTCGGACTGCCCAACGTAGGCAAATCCACTCTCTTTAACGCAATTACACATGCGGGTGCGGAAGCGGCAAACTATCCCTTTTGCACCATCGAACCCAACGTAGGCGTAGTAGCCGTTCCCGACGAACGGTTAGATAAGCTTGCCGCGCTCTATCAAAGCAAAAAAATAACCCCCGCCGTGATCGAATTCGTCGATATTGCGGGACTTGTAAAGGGCGCTAGCCGAGGCGAAGGCTTGGGCAATAAATTCCTCTCGCACATTCGCGAGGTAGACGCGATCGTGCACGTTGTACGCTGTTTCGAGGACGAAAACGTGACCCACGTCGAAAGTTCGGTCGATCCCGTCCGCGATATCGAGACGATCAATCTCGAACTCATTCTCGCCGATATCGAGGCGGTGAACAAGCGTGCCGACCGTATTAAAAACGCCGCGCGGGGCGGTTCGGATAAGAACGCCGCGCAAGAGTTTGCTTTTTTACAAAAACTGCTTGCGCACCTTGAATCGGAATGCCCCGCCAATTCCTACCCTCTTACGGACGAAGAGATGCCGTTTATGGAGAATCTGTTCCTTCTGTCGTATAAACCTGTCATCTACTGCGCGAATATTTCCGAGGCGGACATGGGCGAAAACGAGGAGAATATTTCCCTTGTACAAAAAGTAAAGGAATACGCGGGCAAACATAATGCGGGCGTTATCGTGATCTGCGCCAAAACGGAGGAAGAACTCTCGCAGATGGAGGAAACGGACAGGGAGATGTTCCTTGAAGAATTCGGACTCAAAGAGAGCGGACTCGATAAGCTGATAAAGGCATCCTATTCCCTGCTCGGACTTATCTCCTATCTGACTGCGGGAGAAAAAGAGACGCGCGCATGGACGATTGCGCGGGGCACGAAAGCGCCGCAGGCGGCGGGAAAAATTCATACCGATTTCGAAAAGGGATTCATCCGCGCGGAGGTCGTCGAATGGGAGACGCTACTCGAATGCGGCGGACTTACGGGTGCGCGCGAAAAAGGAAAGGTTCGCTCCGAAGGCAAAGAGTACGTAATGAAAGACGGCGACGTCGTCCTCTTCCGCTTTAACGTTTGATTCTAAATAATGAGTATAAGCGCGGCTGAAACGCCGCGCTTTTTGTTTAAGACAGAGATTCAATTTACCTACGGCTCATACAGAATAAGGGATCAAGACGAATATTTCACTTGATTCCAAGAATATCGTCGGAAGATACGTCTAGTATCCTGCACAAGCTCGCAAACGTGTCAAGCGAAGGCATTTTGTCCCCTTTTACATAATGTGATATATTAGATTGGCTTATGTTCAAACGACGAGCAATCTCTGTTTGTGTCAATCCGCTTTGTTGAATCGCTTCGGCAATTTTTTTCTGAATTTGCAACGTTGTAATCATAATTTTTTCCATTTTTATAAATTATATGCCTGTTAGCGATAAATTACCTGACTTATCGCTAACAGGCATAGTATGATATTGTCGCCGACAGACATATTAAGGAGAGTGAATGCAAACCAAAGAGAAATGTTCTACGCGTGTATCTCTATCGGGCAGAAATGATGTACAGTTGTTCCTCCGGAAAAATGATTATTTAAAGAGACTATGCGTGCGAGCATCGGCAAAAATGCGAACTCTCCACGCAAAGATTGGAGCAAGCGATCAACGATATACGGCAATTATCAAATCGTGCGAAGATACGCAGCGGTAACTTTATTCCCTTTTAATCATCTCCCCCGCCGACTTCACAATGCTGTCTGCGGGATATTCCCCGCGCAGGGATAAAAGCGGATAAACGCTCGTCCCGCGCCCGATCACCGTTGCAGGATTGAGCACGCAATTACAACCGATTTCAACGTAGTCGCCGATCAGCGCGCCGAGCTTTTTGCGCCCCGTCTTATAGCGTACGCCGCCGAACGTGATTTCGACGGGCGATTTATCCGATTTTACGTTCGAGGTAATCGCGCCCGCGCCGAGGTGCGAGCGAAACCCGAGAATGCTGTCGCCGACGTAATTAAAGTGCGAAACCTGCACACCGTCGAACAACACCGCGTTTTTCAGCTCCGTGGAATTGCCCACAACGCAATCCATGCCGATCAACACGCATCCGCGCACATATGCGCACGTGCGCACTTCCGCGCCCGCGCATACGATACAGGGCGGCGCAAGGCATGCGCTCTTTGCAACACGCGCGCTTTTGTGCACCCAGACGCCCTCTTCCTGCAAGATATAATCGTCATCGAGCGTACCGCCGAGCGCGTACAAAAATTCTTTTAAACCGTCCAGTGATTCCCATATATGTGAAAAACCTTTTAAATATTCTCCCGCTAAGGTACGGGAGAAATCAAACATATTTTCCGTCATAGCGCATTGTATGGTAACGCGGCAAAATATGTGAAAACAGCTCCGCCGAACTGCGGAGCTGTTTTTTACGATTGTCCCGTTGAAACGACGTTTTCTTCGTCCGCGTCGTCCGCATCGGGCAAAATCATGCAATAGCGCGGATTGTGCGCGTACTTTACGTCGTCGCGCTTTCCGTTTAAGTCCTTCTTTTTCGTATCCACTTTACTTCCTCCCTGTAGTTTAAAATGCGCAGACTTCTCAGGATATCTGCTTTTTGACTTTTCCGAACGTATCGGCGTTTTTGTCGATCATGAGTTTTGCCGCAGGCTGTACTTCGTAATAATCGCGGGCAAGCATCTGCTCGTACACGCTGAACTGCGTTTCCGCATTCGAAGTATAGTGCTTTAAAATCTCCTTACGGAACGCCTTGCAGCTGCCTTCGGTAAGAGCGGCGGCATAGTAATTCATAAGCAGCTTTTCACAATCGAGTAAATCCTGCAACGCGTCCTTTTCGCAAAGCGTCGTTTCCTGTTTTGATCCCTTCATGATTTCCCTCCGTTCAAAATAGCATACAGCGCGTTAAACCGCTCCGCATGCGCCATGGCGATGCGCTCCATCTCGCTTGCAAGCGCGGCGTCCGTTAAAGTGTTTGCGTACAGGCGCGCTTTTTTGCACGCCATTTCCTCTCCCGTGAGTACGTGGCACAAAACGTCTAAATCTTTTGCCGTTAAATTGGTCATAAAAAACCTCCTCCGTCTTGTTTTTGACGGAAGAGGGATAATTTATACTGTCGGTTTTGTTTTTTGATAAAATTCGCATTTTTTTGCGAGCGTACAATTCGCGCAATCGGGTTTTTGCGAATGACAAACCCGCCGCCCGTGGAAAATCAGCCAATGGTGCGCTTTCGACCAATCGTCCTTCGGAATCGCCGCCATAAGCTGCTGCTCCGTTTTTTCGGGCGTGTTCGAATGGGCAAGCCCCAAACGGTTGCTCACGCGGAACACGTGGGTATCCACCGCAATCGCATCCCCGCCGAACGCGACGGCATAAACGACGTTCGCCGTCTTTCTGCCAACGCCCGCGAGCGTGCGGAGATCCTCGAGCGTAGCGGGAACTTCGCCGCCGAACTTTTCGAGAATATCACGCGTGGCGGACAGTATGTGTTGCGCCTTATTGTGATAAAATCCGCAGGAGTAAATATATCTTTCGAGTTCCTCCTGCGAGAGCGACAGCATGTCCCGCGGGGCGGCGTGTTTTTCGAACAGCACTCGCGTCACTTTGTTCACGCGCTCGTCCGTACACTGCGCTGATAGAATGACCGCCACCAATAGTTCGTACGGCGAACGGAATTCCAGCGCGGGTTTCGCGTCCGGATAAAGGCGCGCAAGCTCTGATAAAACTTCATTTGTTTGCATGTTTTTATTATATCCGAACGCGCCGGAAATTGCAAGCGATTAACGCACGTAAACAAACGTGTTGCCCATACGGCGCATAAAACCCGCGAAGGAGGTATAATTTCTCTTAGAGAGCATAAGCCTGACGCGCGGAAAAAACCGCTCGTCGAACTTTGCCGAAATCCCGCATCCCACGCCCGCCTCCTTAGGCGTGTTCACCGCCGAAGCGACAACGCCGCCGCTCCTTAAAAGCGACACAAAGTCGAGCGTCTGCGCCCGCGATTTAAAAACTGCCAATACCGTCATAATTCTTCCCTGCCTTCGTATAATAAAATATGATATATCTCGACAACGCCGCCACAGGCGGCTTAAAACCCCCGAGCGTCGTTTCCGCCGCTCTTTCTTCACTCAAATTCTGCGCCAACCCCGGTCGCGGCGGACACCGCCTCGCCGTCGCTTGTTCGGAACGCGTAAACGCCTGCCGCAATCTTTTAAGCGAAATTTTCGACGGGTACGGTTTCGACCGCGTTGTGTTCACGAAAAACTGTACCGAGGCTTTGAATATCGCCATTCTCGGCGGATTGAAATCGGGCGATCATGCGATCGCCACCTGCCTCGAACACAATTCCGTTTTACGCCCCTTGGAGCACTTAAAACGGGAACGCGGCGTAGATTACTCCGTCGCACCGCTTAAAGGCGGACAGATTTCCCCGCAGGAAATCGCCGCGCTTATTCGCGACAACACAAAGATGTGCATCGTCACGTCCGCGTCCAACGTATGCGGAATCGCGCCCGATTTAAAAGCAATCCGCGCCGCCCTGCCCGAACGCGTTTTACTCGTCGTAGACGGCGCGCAGGGCGCGGGACATCTCTCCCTCCGCATGCACGAAACGGGAATCGACGCGCTCGCTCTCGCGGGACACAAAGGTTTGCACGCAATACAGGGCGCGGGCGCGCTCCTCTTCTCCGAGCGGTTTAATCCCGATCCCGTAACGTTCGGCGGAACGGGCAGCGAAAGTTACAACCTCGGCATGCCCGAGTTTTATCCCGATAAGCTGGAGAGCGGAACGGTCTCGTACCCCGCGATCGTCTCGCTGTACGAGGGCGCGCTCATTGTAAAGTGCAACCGTGAAAAACACGCCGCACAGCTTAAAAAGCTCACTGCCGCGGTATACGAAGGGTTAAAAAATCTGCCCGAATACACGGCGTACTTTTTACCGAACGAATCGGGTATCGCCGCGTTTGCGCACAAACGGCTCGCCTCGGAAGAGGTTGCGGGCATGCTCGACGAACGCGCGATCGCCGTACGGGGCGGACTGCACTGCGCTCCGCTCGCACACAAAGCGCTCGGCACGTTCCCTGCGGGACTCGTGCGCGCTTCGTTCTCGCCCTTTCAGGGTATGCGGGAAGCGGACGCATTGCTCCGTACTCTGCGCAACATTCACTGAATATTTTTTAGCCTCCGAGCCCCGCGTTTTTCGTCGGGGCTCACATACTTTTAAGCTGTTCGACGATTTTTTGCAACTTCTTGCGTTTTGCCCCGTCGAGCATAGGCGAAAACTGTTTATAGAACGCGTCGATCTGCTCGTTCGAAAGCGTTCCGTTCTTTTTCCCTTCCAGCGCGCGTGCGTAAATTTCTTTCAGCATGTCGTTTTCACTCCTGCCGTTACAACGCGCGGCCACCTTCTTTGCCTCCTGCTCGAAACTTCCGTTGTTTTTTCCTTGAAAACTTTTAAAATCGCCCATACAGCGTTCTCCTTATTCGGCGTCTCTTATCATTCTATGAAGGGAACGCGTTTTTTGTTCGGAGCATAGGATAGAACATGCAACTTATTCTTATCCTGTTTTTACTCTCTCTCAACGATAAGTCGAACGACCTGAACGAGACGCTGAAAAAGGCGCTTGCCTTTTACCGCGAAAACCGCGAACTTATTTCCATGCTTGCAAACGGCAGTTTCCCCGCGGCGCAACAAGAACCGCAATCGGAACAAAAAGCAGCGGAAAACGAACAAGAAAAAGACCGACCGCAAACGGTCGGTCAATCGAACAACGCTTACCGCGCCGTCGAATCTTTCTTATCCAATTACGCAATTTAATTGTTTGCCGCGATTTCTGCGATCGCCTCAACGAGAAAAGTATCCGCCGCGCCCCAGACCAAGGGCGCGGTAATCGCATGCGCGCCGTCCTTTTCGGTCACGCCGACTCCCTGAATGCACTTTCCCGTTACCGGCCAGTGAACGGTTGCGACCGTCAGTTTCATCACGTCGCCCGACAAACTCGGAAAAGAGGATTGCATAATGCCCTTGCCGTACGAACGCGCTTCGCCGCTATCCTTATCTCGGCGAAGATAGATATCCCCGTAACCGATCGTACCGTAATCGACAAGCGCGCCGATCAGACATTCGGATGCGGAGGCGGTGTTTTCGTCCGCAAGCACGCTTACGCGCGCGTCCGCCGAAAAATAACTTGAAAAATCGTTTTCTTCCGCCGCAAAAGCCGTCTTTTTCCCGCTCTTATAATTTGCCGTGGCGACGATCGGATCGCTTTCCGCGGCATTACGCAAAAGATGCCCCGCAATGTCCGTTAAAATATTCAGATATCCGCCGCCGTTGGAGCGCAAATCAAGTATGAGATTGCTCCTGCGGCGTTCTTTCATTATATTCAAACAGCCTTTAAATTCATCCGCCGCATTTCCGTTAAATTCGTCGAGACGGATATACGCCGTGTCGGCAGGCAATTCCCCGATCGGATCGTGGGTTTCAACGAGCTTCAATTGCTCCCCGCCGCGGAACGCAAACGAAGTTTCACTGTCGCGGTAATAGCAGTAGGCTGCAAGATAATCGCTTGCCTCAACGCGCGCTACCTTGCCGTCAGAACCGTCCACATCGTAACCGAACCGCATAAAAAACGCGCCGTCGTTCTTGCTGACGAACGATAAAAATTCGTCGATATCTCCCGTCTGCAATGCGTTTTCCTGCGCACCGAACGCGAGAATATACATTCCCTTTTTAAGTCCCGCCAGCTGAGCGGGAGAATTTTCAACGACGTAAGCGACTTGGGCGGCATGAAAATCGCCCGCAGATTCTTCCGTTACGGCAAACCCGTATCCCTCGTTCTGCCCTTCGCTTTCCCGTAAAATACGCTCGTATTCCCGCGCAGTGTAAAAACAGGAGTAAGGATCGAGCTGACTTTCGAGCGCGGCGATGAGATCGGCGTACAATTTCTCCTCGTCGATATCCTTGTAGTAATTACGCTCCGTCATCTTTTTCGCCCAAAGGAAGGTACGAAGCCCCTCGTCAAGCGAATAATAATACCCGAACCAACCGATGAGAAACCCCATAACGAGCATGACCGCCGCAAGCACGGCGGCAAGGACGCGGCGCTTTGTTTTTGCCGCGTCCGCTTTGTTTCCGTCGTTCACGGGCGCAGTCCCGAAATCGGCGTCAAAATCAAAAAATTCATCGTGCGAATCGTCCTGTCTCTGATCCATAGTATCTCCTAACGCTGTAACAGCTTATATAAAACCGTGATAATGCGGAAAGTGACCGCATCCGAAAACTTCCGGATATTCAACCCCGTGATGCGCTCGATTTTGTCGAGACGGTACATGAGCGTGTTCCGGTGCATATAGAGATTGCGCGAAGTTTCGGAAATATTCAGACTGTTCTCCAAAAACTCCTCGGCAGTCGAGAGCATGTCTTCATCCTCGAACACCTCGCTCCCGTCGCCCGTACCGAATTGCTCCATGTATTCGCGTAATTTTAAATCTGGTACTTCCTCGAGCATCTTTACGAGCAGATACTCCCGATAGGAATGCACCTCTCCCTTTGCTCCGAACAATTTACTCATGCGGACCGCCGTCGCCGCCTGATGATAAGAGACAGCGATCTCGGAAAAACTACCTGTCTCGCAACCGAATCCGACGGACACGGAAAGTCCGAGTTCTTCGTATACCGATTGATTGAGAAATTGCGCAAAATCGCGCGGGGACTGCCCCTCCTCCTTAAATTTTACGACGGCAATGCGGGTATCGTCCATTGCGACCGCCATGTCCTTCGTATCCGTAATACAACGTTCGATATGTTGGAGAATCTCGGATATCTTTTTCTCGCAAGAAAGCTCCAACGCATAACACGCGCCCGCAGGCAGATTGTACTTTGTCATAAAACGATACACGTACCATGCCCCGCCCTCGCCGAGAAGAATATTTTTTAAATAATCCTCTTTTTCGGGCATGATCGTCTTAAAGTCGGAATTGGCGACAAGATAAGCTACAAGCCGCGCGCTCCGCTCGGTATTTTCGCCCGATCCGTCGAGATACGCCCTGATTTTTTCTCCGCAATATTCGAGCGTAAAGGCGGTTTCGTTATCTTTTCCGCCCATAAGCCTTACCTCAAGCCCCGTTTTATCGCGTACGTCGTCGAGTATGCGTCTCAACTGCAAATGCGCTTCGTTCATAGTTTACCCCTTGCCGTTTTGGTATCGTTTCGTTTATTTAAAATTATACCATGTCCGAGGTGAAATTTCAAGAGCTTTTACGGTAAAACTTAATTTCCTGATTATTTTACGGATTTTTCGGAAAATAATTTATAAAAGAAACGCACCATGCCCAAACTGATAGAAATAATTACAAAATTTTCCTTATCAATTGCGTATTTTTATAAGCAATTATTGACACGGACTTGATTTCGTGCTATAATATGCGATAAGCAGTACTATGTAGTATTGTCTCTTTTTGACGGTTGCGAAGGTTACAGGAGTTTTAACATGGGAAATAACACACTATACGACGAAGAGTTGCCCGACGATTACGACGGATTTGAGGAACTCGACGGGAATGCAGAGGCAGAAGTTGCGCGCGAACGGGAAACCGTACGCGCCACGGGTTTCCGCATTACGGCGGTTATTCTCTTTCTTCTCGCTGTCGGCGGTCTCTTTCTCGGTCTGCTTTCTAAGTGGACGTCCTTTTTTGCGCCCGTTGTATCGGCGGGAACGGACGGCGCGCTCAACCGTTCGCTCATTGGCGTATACATCGAGATATTCAAAGGATTATTCACCGACGGAGGAATTCGCCCCGTTACTTCCCTCTCCTTCACAGACGGACTCGCCGCATTTCTCGGCGCAATGCATTATTACTATTTCTTCGTGCTTGCGGCGTGTATCTTCGTTTCCCTCATTCTCACAATTATCGCTCTCATGCCCGAACGGGTAAAAGAGGGTGAAATCCGTCCTTCCCGCGCAGAGCGTTGCGCATACGGTATCGCGCTCCTGACGGTACTCGGTTACGGCGGGCTTTTCGCAATCGAATATTTCTTTGTTCCCTCGACTTTTTTGACAATCAATAATTTTAGTACGATCGTTATTCCTCTTGCCGACACGGTAGACATGCCCTCATTGCTTGTATCTTCATTGGCGGCAATTTCACTTGTGCTTATCGCGCTTGCCGGCGCAAAAAAGCGGGATGAAAAGATGAGCCATATCGTAATCGACTTTATTCTCTTTGCGCTTGCATGCGCCGCGGTATTTGCGATCGGTTATCCCACGTTCCGCATGATCGCAGATTTAAACTCCGCCTTTGTCAGCGGAACTTCTTTAAATATCGGCATCCGCATCATGATCCTGGCGCTTGTCGTTATCTGCGTTTTCAATCTGCTTGTATCGCTCTTCCGCATGCGCGCAAAACGCGGACGCATTTTCGATACGTCCCGCTTTGCCCTTCAGCTCATTGCGGCAATTACTCTCTTTTCGTTCTATATCGCACTGCCCGCGGCGGCGGCAGATGCGCCCGACTTCGGCTTTCTTGCAAGTTTACCCGCTATTCTTCTCCTTTCATCGTCGCTGACGGCATTCCTGTTCGCACTGTTTACGATGATCGTAGTCATGAAACGCGCAAGCATTGTTGTTGAAGAAATTTCAAAGACGGACGACTCGGTTATGAACACGGCTATGAGCGTTGCCGCGCCCGCTGCAACAAACCCTTACGTTTCCACTGAACAGGAGACCGAAGTTCTTCCGACAAACGTATCCATCTTTGTCGAGCGTCCTGCGGAACAGACGGACGAGAACAAGGAGACGGGGTCTTACCAAGAGACCGAGGAATTTATCCCCGCGGGACAAGAACCGATCAACGAATCGTTTACCGTATCGGAAACAGTAGTGGATACCATTCCCGAAGAACAACCAAAACCCGCCGAGACGGAGAGCGAGAAAGTCATCAAATCCATTGTATACGTCACCAATATTACCAACGAACCGACCGAGACGGACAATGCCGAAAGAGAACTCGGGCCAATCCCCTATGACGTGAACGAAACGCCCATATCCATCGCCGACGAACAGCGGCTCGGGCGAGCGAAAACGGAGGAAAACGCAAATCCGGCAGATAAAGACGAATCCGACCGCGATGCCGAATCCGAGTCCTACGAACCGGTAAGAGACGTTCCCAAGACGGAACGCATCCGAGAAATCTACTACTACAAAGACGAATTTAAGGACGACAGAGAGGAAGAAACAATCAAGCGGGAAGAAAAGAAACCCGCCGAACTCGTTAAAACGGATTTTATGCGCGAAATGGAAGCGCTTGCCAAATCGGCGGCACAACCCGCCAAGACCGAAAAGGCAGAGGAAACGAGCGAGCAAAAACCCGCTTTTGAAAACACGTTTACAAGCGTGCCTAAAGCGGATGCATATCAGCCAAAACCTGCCGCATATCAACCGCCCCCTTCGCCCGCACCGCAACCTTATTTCAACGGTTACCAGCAACAAGCGCAGCCGCAACCGCAGAACCAACCGTCGACTTATATCGACGCGCAGTACACGTACGACCCGTTCTTTATCACGCTGACCCCTCAGGAACGCAACGAATTCGGAGATCTGTTCATCTCCAACAAATTCGGCGCGCACTCCTATCTGCCTCTGTATGTGATCGGCGGAGAAAACAAAGAGTTTTTCGAAAAAGTGTTCATCTATCTCGGCAGGTACCGCGGAAATATTTCCTCCGATCTGCTCGACAAAATGTATCTCTACGTCAGCACCAAACACTGACGGCTACGGGGACGGCAATCAGCCGTCCCCGTCTTTCATACCCCGCAACAAACAGTTGCTTTACTTTACCGTTTTTGTATTATATAATTAAATAGCAAGCAAACCGTTTTGTTTGTATAGGTAAACAACAGAGAGGTATATATGGAAACAAGTAACATTTTAAAAGAATTGCGTGAAAAAAATAAACTCTCGCAAGACGAACTCGCCGAAAAAGTCTTCGTAACGCGGCAAGCCGTATCTCGTTGGGAAAACGGAAACACCGTTCCAAATACGGAAACATTGAAACTGCTATCGAAATTATACCAGGTATCCATCAATACATTGCTCGGAAGTCCGAGAAAACTTTTCTGCCAATGTTGCGGAATGCCGCTCGACGACGACTCGATAAGTCGGGAAACGGACGGCACTTTCAACGAGGAATACTGTAAATGGTGCTATACGGACGGCAAATTCGTCTACTCCTCTATCGACGAACTAACTGATTTTCTCGTGGAGCATTTTACCGCCGACCAACCGAAGGAAGAATCGCGTAAAACTATTAAAGCGCAGCTTTCCACACTGAAACATTGGCATTCATTTTAAAATCAAAACAACCCGACTGACGGGTGTTTAATACCGAAAATTTTTTCGGACAAACAAAAAGCACGCTATCTTCGATTTCGAAAAATAACGTGCTTTTTGTTTTTCTCCGCATTTATAACGATAATCGAAATTTATATTGCAAAAAAAGCAAGGAACGATTATGATATCTCTCCTTGCTTTTATCATATGAGATACACCCCAAAAGTCGGGGGCTTACAATTCTAATCATCTTTTGATTTTTATCACGACGCAAATTCCTTCCCTCTCGCTGTACGTGCGCGTTTCACAGTATTCGTCCACAAGAAATAAACCTCTTCCGCTTTCCGAATCCACTTTCGAACAGACGCTCTTTTCGGGAGGACAAAAAGAATAAGCGCTCTTAACACACATACGGATCATATCTCCCTCCCGTACAACTGCAAAGCGGGCATGCCCGCCGCCGTGTTGCAAAACGTTGCTCACAAGTTCGCTCGCTACAAGCTTGCTTGAAAAAACGGCGTCGTCCGGCACACACTCTGCAACGAGCGCGCGGCACAGTTTTTGCAGCGCATCATGCAGCGCGTTGTAATCGTCGATTTCAAAATCCATATCAGTCTGCCATACTGTTTTTATAATTTTCGCGCAGTTTATTTAATACCCTGCGCTCCATGCGCGAAACGTACATCTGCGAAACGCCGAGTCTCTTCGCCGTCTCCGTCTGGGAAAGTTCCTCCGAAAAACGATATCTCACGAGCGCGCGCTCCTCTTTGGAAAGTATTTTAAGCGCCGAGGAAACGGCGTCGCGCTGTTCTAACGCCTCGATATCCATATCCTCTGCGGGAAGAACGTCGTAATAGCTCATTCCCTCTTCTTCCCCCGAAGCGGAACGATCGAGCGATACAACGCTGCCCGCTTCCATTGCGGAAACGACTTCTTCTTCCGAAACGGAAAGGCGCGCCGCAAGCTCCTTCGCCGTCGGTTTTTTCCCCGTTTCGGCTGTAAGTTCTTCCGCTGCGCGCTTAACGCTTACCCGAAGCTCCGCCACACGGCGGGGAAGATGCACGAGACGGGAGCGATCGCGAAAATAGTTCTTGATCTCCCCCGTAATAGTCGGTGTGATAAAGGTTGAAAACTGCAACCCTTTGGAAACGTCGAACCGATCCACGCCTTTTATCAGCGCGAGAGACGCGACTTGAAACAAATCGTCGTACTCCACGCCCCGACCGACAAATTTTTTTGCGATCACCGAGGCTATGTACAGATATTTTTCGACGATTTTGTTCCTGATCGAAATATCGCCCGTCGCCCTGTATTGTTCAAACAGTGCCTGATCTTCCATGTCAAATCCCAAAGCCGAACGAAAGCGCGGAAATTACGCCGCCGTCGTGTTCCATATTCAGATTATCGACGAGCGCGCCAAGCAACACGCACGATATCTCGTCCTCTTCCGACGGCGCAGGCGCGCCGCTCTTATCCTTTCCCGCAATATCAACGCGTAAACCTTCGCCGCAGGAAAACGCAATCTCCGCCGCCGTATAGCCGCTACGCTTTAAGAGCAACAGGCTTTCTGTCACGCAAACTTTACAGTCCTCGCTCGTTTCAACGTCGATCCCGACAAGAGAACACATGCCGCCCGTGGTCAGCCGTACCGTAGTCAGATAGTCGTTTTTTAAGGGAAAACGCAATAAAATCTTCTCGTCCATATCACGCTATCTCCATGATCGTATCAAGCGCGCAAATGACAAACAGTTTTTTCAGTCGCGGTTGAAGAGACTCGAGTCTGACCGAATGCCCGTCCGTTTTAACGCGCTTTAAAATTTTTACAAACGTACCGAGCGTCGTCGAATCGATAAATTCTAACGCAGCGCAGTCGAACACGAGATCGACGGGCGAAACGCGGTAAGCCGACATCACCTCTTCAAAAAAGTCGTCTGCATTACGGGAATCGATCTCTCCCGCAAGTCTGATAACGAGCGCATCGCCGCGCTCCGCAACCGTTACTTCCTGCATATTATCCTCCGCCGCCTCTGGTCAGGCATTTTTCCGATATTTTCTGTTCTATATTATTGTAACACATTTTTATAGCTCTTCAAACGCATTTTATAAATTTTTCTGCGTCAACGGGAATTTTTTATATAAAAAAACCCGCATTGCGGGATTTTTTAAAGCAGTTCGTTTAGTGTCGGTAAAACGAGATCGGGCACAATGTCCGAACCGTTTAAAATCTCTTCCGTAGTGTCTCCCGAAAGAACGAGCAAAGTCATCATTCCGCAGTTTTTCCCGAACAGAATATCTGTGGAAATTCGATCTCCGACCATGCATATCGTTTCCGCAGGAACGCCGTACTCACGTATAACCTGTTCGCTCATCAAGGTAAAAGGCTTGCCGCAAACGAGATCAACCTTACGCTCGGAAGAATGCTCGAAAAGCTTGATAAACGAACCGACGTCCGGCATCGACACGTCCTCCGTCGGACACTTATTATCTGGATGAGTTGCGACAAACTTCGCTCCGCCGACAAGCAGTTTGTTAAAAAGTCTGATTTTTCCGAATGTAATCTCCGTATCGAGCGCAAGAACGCATACGTCAGGATTCTCATCCACAAGCAATACGCCCGCCTCCTGAAACTCTCGCTTGACTCCGTCGGTTGCGAGCAGATGCACGCGCGTACCCGCTCCAAGAGATTTCACGTAATCCAGCGCGGCAATTCCCGATGTCATAACTCCGTCTATCATAGCGGATATCCCGAGTCTATCTAATTTTTCATGATACTCGCGCGCGGATTTTGAGGAGTTGTTGGTGAGACCGACGACCTTTTTTCCGACTGCTTTGAGCTTTTTTAATGTATTTTTCATATCGCCGATGAGCGTCTCATCCCGATATACCGTTCCGTCCAGATCAAGTAAAAACAACTGAGTATTAGCCAATATTTCTTCCTTTGTCATAATTCCTCCAATAGTCCGAAATCTCTGATCAACGCGCAAAGTCCGTCCGGCTTTAATTCAGGCAAACATTTCAACACGGCGCAACCGTCCGCAATATCCACCGCCGCCGCATATGTCCGTATGCGGGAAAGATACTGCATACGGCGCGCGTTTAAAACGTTTAATTCCCGCAACAAAATCCCCCGCGAACGCTCAAGCGCAAACGCCCGCTTTGAATATTCCTCCACAGTAGGAATCTGTGCCGCAAGATATCCTGCATCGCCGACTCCCGCAAAACAAAACCTTGCCGAATAATCTGCAATTCGGTACTTGCGCGGCTTACCGCGTTTTAAAAACGCCGTGTACAACGACAATAAAAGCAAATATGCTTTCCATTGCGGCAAAGTATCTCCGCGCAAACGAAGAACATCTGCAAGCGTTAATCCCTCGCCGCATGGCAAACCGTCCTGTTCGAACACTCTCAATGCCGCGCTGCGACGCACGATCTCCTCTTCCCCGCTTGTCATACAATCAAGAATACGAAACGCATCTTCGTATGCGCACGTCACCTCCCGCCGTGTCAAAAACGCGATCGCACGTGTTTCAAACAGAGCAAGACGGCTCAAATACTGACCTGCAAGCGTACGCCCGAGAGTAGGACGCAGCAACGCCGGATCACACACAATCCGAGCAGGCTCAAGGCATACTTTGCCGCGAACGCCACCCGTCAACAGCCGCGTTTCCCGTTCAAGTACGCCGTATAGAGACGCATCCTGAGGGAAGAGCACAGCGGGCAATCGGTTAATCGCCGCAAATCCGCGCGCCGCAAGCAACGTCTCTCGCTTTCCTGCCGCCGCTACGCATGTGATTCCGTCCGGCATCGTAAACAAAGGTAAAACGTCCTCGCCGTCAAGCACAACGGCAACGGCGCGCGGGGAACAAGCAGCTGCGGAAAATACGCCGAGCGAACCGCTGTCCGATATAAACAGAATTTTCCCCACGGGATAATCCCGAAATATTTTTTCAATTGCCGCGCCGCAAGCAGAAAAACAAAGATTTTCCAAAGCGGGTAAGCTCTTTTTCTTTGGTGCGTACGTCGTCGTTCCCTGCATACGCGCCTCACTCTTTATAACAGTTTGTTAAGTTCTCTCAATAATACGTCGTTTTCTTCTCTCAATCCCACGGTAATCCGCAAGAAATCGCTAAGAAACGTCTTGTCCCAATAGCGCACGAGAACGCCGCGAGCTTTGAGTTTCCGATAAACTTCTCCTGCGTTCTTTATCTTTACAAACAAAAAATTCGCACTGCTCTCGGGGACAAAAAGTCCTGATTTTTTCAGCTCCGCACACAGCCGTTCCCGCTCCTCAACGATAGCCTCCACCGTCTTGCGGTGATACTCCCGATCGCGCAAAGCCGCAATGCATACCGCCGAACACAACGAATCGACGGGGTAGGAATTAAAACAATCTTTGATCCGAGTCAGAGCGGAAATAAGGGCGGGATCGCCGATTGCATATCCGCAGCGGATTCCGGCTAAGGAATAACTCTTCGAGAAGGTTTTTACGACAAGCAAATTTTTAAATCTGTTCACGTAAGGCGCAAGACTCTCGCCGAAGAAATCCATATACGCCTCGTCCGCTATGACCAAACGGTCGGGCACGGATTTTACAAACTCCAGCATTTTCGTTTGCCCGATTCCTACGCCCGTCGGCGCATTGGGATTGGCAATAAGATATCCCGCGCAATCATCGCCGTACATACCCGCAAGGTTGATCGACAAATCCTCATTTAAAGCAATTTTATTTACCGAAACGTCGAAAAGTTTTGCGAATACCTCGTAAAACGAATAAGTATATTTTCCGATACAGACGCCTTTTCCGTCTCTGTCAAAAAAAGCGGGGAAACTGAGCGCAAGTACCTCGTCCGATCCGTTTCCGACGAACACGTTTTCGGGCAAAACGCCCTCTGCCCGCGCTATTTCCGCCCTCAACGGCGCAGAGTCAGGTCTTGGATACAACTTTAATGTATCCGCGTCAAACGACTCTATTGCGCGTTTTACAAGCGGAGAAGGCGGATAAGCGTTTTCGTTCGTATTCAGCTTTACAAATCTCTCCCGCGGCTGTTCTCCCGCCGTATAAGGCTCTATCCCGCTTGCAAGTTTACTGATGAATTGCACGGTTATTCTCCTCTGTTTTTTAAAAACACAGCAAAACGGCGTTGCTAACGTATCCTACCGCCACGCCGATGCCGAACGTTATAAAGAGCAAAAAAATATTTTCGCGCCAAGCGCGGGCGCGACGGAACAAAACGACAAATCCGAGCCCCGCATTGGTGAGCAATCCCGCCGCCATTGTTCCGAATGCAATCCCGCCCATTACGTACGTTTCCGCAATGACGACGCTCGACGCGCAATTGGGAATCATTCCGATCGCAGATGCGACAAGCGGCTGAAACCATAATCCCGCATTTAAAAACGAAATCACGTTGTCTTCCCCTGCAAGCAAAAACAACGAACCGAATGCAAAATTGACGAGGAAAACGAACAGAGAAATTTTAAGCGCATGTAATAGCGGCGATAAAAAGTAAAAGCGAAAATTACTCGCATGTTTATGTTCGCACGTATGAAATTCATTCTGCTCACCGCCGTGTTCGTGCGCACCCTCACCATGCGCGTGATGCGGTTGTTCCAATTTCTCAATCGGTACACGACGACGTTTCATCGCCCAATCAAGCAGATAACCGACGCCAAGCCCCACTGTGAATTTGATCGCGCACAGTAAAGCGATTACAACCCCTTTGGCAGTCCAGGGCATGGGCGACGCAAGCAAGATCAGTAACGCCTCATCATTGGTTGCAAGAAATACGGCAATCAACGTGCCCGTCGTAATATATTTATTTTCATAGAGTTTCGCCGCCATTACCGAAAAACCGCATAGCGGAATAAGTCCCGTTGCCGCTCCCACGACGGGCGCGCCGCGTCCGTTCAAAGCTTTTAGCGGACGACCGATCTGCGTTCTATGTTCGAGTATTTCAATTAAAATATAGAGTATAAAGAGGAACGGCAAAAGCTTTAACGTATCTAATATCGCATCAACTAAAACGTCAACCATAATCCGCTCCTCTTTTATGTTTTAATGAATTTATATCATAGCGTATTTAACGCGATTTGTCAAATAAATGAGCGTAAGTTTGCGCGCACGCTATCGATAAAAAAATCATACGCCGTCCTGAAACGTAGTCGGTTAATAACAAAAGAGGAACGCCGTTTTTAGCGTCCCTCATCATTTGTTTTGAATATATTATTCGTCTTTATTGTCTTCTTGCGGTGTTGCAACTTCCTCAACGGGAGCCTCTTCCGCAGGCGTTTCTACGGGAGCAGGCTCGCCGCCCTCTTCCGCTTTCTTCGCCGCGTTGAGACGAGCCATCTTTTCGTCGCGTTTCGCCTGCTTTTTCATCTCTTTCGTGACGACGCGGGCAGCCTCGATCTGCGCTCTCATCTCCTGCGGTGTGGGAGGCACAAACGCCGCGCCTTCCGCATTTTCGGGAATGACGTCGTAGTGCTCGTCGCGCTCCAGCATCGTCGCTTCCGTTTCGCCGTCAAAGAGGTGAATATGATGCGCGTCGAATGCAAGCTCGACAACTTCGCCGAGATTGACGACTGCACGCGAAGAAATCTTTGCAATCATCTGCGCAGCATTGTCAACGACGGTATTTCTGTCGTTCTCATAGTCGAGATCGCAATAAATCTGCGTCTCTGCGCCGAGTTTTTCGATAACTTCGATCTTTGCTTTAACGATCGTATCGGGCGAGTTGGAGATAAACAGGTCGTCCTCGTGGATATCCTCGGGACGAACGCCGAGCGTTACCGTCTTGCCCGTATTAACGTAAGCGTCGAGATTCTTGATCTTGGAGACCATCGACTTCGGCAAAACAATCTTATTGCCGCCGATAAAGTTAATATAAACTTTACCCTTCTCCTCGGTGAGCGTAGACTCCTTAAAGAAGTTCATCTGAGGCGTTCCGATGAAACCCGCAACAAACAGGTTGATGGGATAATCGTAGAGGTTCTGGGGCGTATCTACCTGCTGCATGAAACCGTCTTTCATAACGACGATACGCGTACCCATCGTCATAGCCTCGATCTGGTCGTGCGTAACGTAGATGAACGTCGTAGCAAGGCGTGCGTGCAATTTGGAAATTTCCGTTCTCATCTGCGCGCGGAGTTTTGCATCGAGGTTACTCAAAGGCTCGTCGAGAAGGAATACTTTCGGCTCGCGGACGATGGTACGACCGAGCGCAACGCGCTGGCGCTGACCGCCGGAAAGAGCCTTGGGTTTACGGGAAAGATAATCGGTAATTCCGAGAATCTCCGCCGCCGCCTTAACTTTCTCGTCGATAACTTCCTTGGGTACTTTTCTCAGTTTTAAACCGAACGCCATGTTATCGTAAACGGACATGTGAGGATAGAGCGCGTAGTTCTGGAATACCATTGCAATATCTCTGTCCTTGGGAACGACGTCGTTGACGAGCTTGCCGTCGATATAGAGTTCGCCCGAAGAAATTTCCTCGAGACCTGCGATCATACGGAGCGTCGTAGACTTACCGCAACCCGAAGGTCCTACGAATACGACGAATTCTTTATCCCGAATTTCAAGGCAGAAATCAAAAACCGCCTGATTACCGCCGGGATAGATCTTGTTAATACCTTTTAATAAAAGACCGGACATTTTTTCCTCCCAAACATATTTGGATTTTATAGTACCATTTTACACGATTT
This sequence comes from uncultured Christensenellaceae bacterium, assembly GCA_910586985.1. GTDB lineage: Bacteria > Bacillota > Clostridia > Christensenellales > Borkfalkiaceae > Gallimonas. The sequence goes on from CAJUKK010000014.1 coordinate 30,782, forward strand.
TAATAAAAAATACAATAGGCATTTATAACAAAGTTGCCACGCCATTATGTATATTTTGCCCAAAGCGCCAAAATTCACGCATTCTTTCCACTCGGTATAGAACTCAACGCCCGTTGAAAATTCAAAAACGCTCTTCTGTGAAAAATCGGTGCAAAAAAAGTCGCCGCTTTTAAGAAAGCGGCGGCAATATCATTTTACGCTGTACAGTAAATCCGTGTACGTAGGATACGGCCAATAGTCCGCGGAACACAGTTTCTCCATACCGTCGGCAAGGCGGCGAACCTCGTCCATATCGGGAACGATAACGTGCGCCATTTTCTGTGCCGACGCCTCTTCGCCTGCGGGCATTTCCGAAAGATCGCGTTCGAGTTTTTTCACCGCTTCCATCATCGCGTCGTTCATACGCGAAAGTTGCTCGATGAGCAACACGTCGTAATTGCAGACAGCTCTATCGGAGATCGCGCGCTTTGCACCGACGACCGAACATACTTCGGCAATATATCCGTTGACGCAAGGATAAATGTCCTGCTTTGCCATCTCCGCCATCGTGAGCGCCTCAACGTTGATAACCTTTACGTACGTTTCGAGCTGGATGTTTGCTCTCGCGATCACCTCTTTTTCGGTATACACGCCCTGACGCACGAATACGTCGATATTCTCGCGCTTAAAAAATTCGGGAACTGCGTCAGCCGTGTTCTTATTATTGAGAAGTCCCCTTCTCTCTGCCTCGGGTTCCCAATCGGGGCCGTAACCGTTATAGTTAAAAATAATGCGGTGGTGTTCTTTCAGCAACTTCTCCGTATAACTCTTGCATGCCTTGGAAAAGTCTTTCGCATCCGAGAGCGCGTTAACCGCCTCGGAGAACGCCTCGGCTGCAATCGTGTTGAGAACGATATTGGGATCGGCGACGCTTGCCATCGAACCGAGCATGCGGAATTCAAACTTATTGCCTGTAAATGCAAACGGCGACGTTCGGTTACGGTCAGTCGTATCAATGGGGAAAATAGGCGATTCTGGTACGCCGATCGATCCGGGCACCGCCTTTTTGGGAACGTACTGCCGACCCAAAACGATGCTGTCTACGATTGCGCCGAGCTGATCTCCGAGATAGACGGAAATAATCGCGGGAGGAGCCTCGTTTGCGCCGAGACGGTGGTCGTTCCCTGCCGATGCAACGCACGCGCGCAAAATCCCCTGATATTTATCCACGGCAGAAATCACGCAAGCCAGCACGAGCATAAAAAGTTGATTGTTTTCGGGATTTTCTCCGGGATCAAGCAGATTGAGACCGTCGTCCGTCGAGAGCGACCAATTGTTGTGTTTTCCCGAACCGTTGACTCCCTCAAACGGTTTTTCGTGCAAAAGACAAACGAGACGGTGTTTCTGCGCAATTTTTCTCATCAGCTCCATCGTCAGCTGATTGTCGTCCACGGCGACGTTGGAAGTCGTAAACACAGGCGCAAGCTCATGTTGCGCGGGCGCGACTTCGTTATGCTTGGTCTTGGCAAAGATGCCGTATTTCCAGAGCGTTTCGTCAAGATCGCGCATAAAATCGGAAATGCGCGTCTTCAAAGCACCGAAATAGTGATCGTCGAGTTCCTGTCCGCGGGAAGGCGGCGCGCCGAAGAGCGTTCTGCCCGTTAAGATCAGATCCTTTCGCTTTAAATACTCCTCTTCGTCGATGATAAAATACTCCTGTTCCGGCCCGACCGTCGTAAAAACTTTACGGCAACTAATCCCGAACAGGCGCAAAAGACGCTTTGTCTGCGTGTCAAGCGCGGTCATCGACTTTAAAAGCGGCGCTTTCTTATCGAGCGTTTCGCCCGTATAAGAAACGAATACCGCAGGAATATAGAGCGTCCCCTCTTTGACAAACACGGGAGAAGTCGGATCCCATGCGGTATAACCGCGCGCAGAAGAAGTCGTACGCGTTCCGCCCGAAGGAAAGGAAGACGCGTCCGGCTCGCCGACAATGAGACTCTTTCCCGTAAGCTGCATGATCACTTTATCCCCCGAAGACTCGATAAAGCTGTCGTGCTTTTCCGCCGTGAGGTTCGTAAGCGGCTGAAACCAGTGAGTATAATGCGTCGCGCCCTTAGAAACCGCCCAATCCTTCATGGCGTTGGCAACCGCGCTTGCAATGGACGCGTCGAGCGGTTTCCCCTCGTCAATCGTCTTTCTGAGAGATTTGTACACTTCCTTGGGAAGGGAATTTTTCATTACCTCGTCGTTAAACACGTTACTGCCGAATAGTTCGGTTATGTTCATAAGAGACGCTCCTTATTATATTAATCTTCTTTTGAAAATAAATTTTCGCGCGCATGGCAACGCGCCTTACAACGGCATTATTATATGATTTTTTTTTGTATAAGTCAAATAAAACTTCGCCTTTTTCATGCTTTCACTGTCTATTGAAATAATAATATAAAATATAAGCGAAATTTATACATCTGATATTTGCAGTTTTATTTTTACTTAATAACAACGGAACAAGAAATAAAAAAGCGTCCGACAAATTTACGGACGCTTTAACTCATTCGTAATGTTACAGTCGGTAAACTTCGCAGACGTTCACCTCGCCGTAATTGCAACCGATTACGGTACTGTCAAAACCTTTCGCCTGTAAATTTCCCGAAAGAATCTGTAAATCAGGCGTTGCGTGATCGGGTTCGTCCTTAAAATCAAGTCCCCCTTTCTGCGTTTTCTGCATAAGAAAATCTTTTTCTACCGAAGTCAGCGGAAAACATAAAAACGCGAATCCCTGCACCGTACCTGCCGCGCCGTTTAAATTCAGATTACAACTGAGACGGTTTGTCAGACTCGTATCCAAACGATCGCGACGTCCGTTAAACCCGTAGGTCAAGGAAACCGCCGACTCCCCGTCCGACGATCTTTCCGCGCTGAATACGCCCAAATCCGCCAATCTCCAGTCTAGCATATCCAATTTGAGCAGCACGACCAGATATCCGGATTCTGCGTTTCCGATAATTTCCCCATCAAATTCAATGCTGTCCGCAACGACGATCTCTCTCAGACAAAACGTCCCGTTCGCCGTCTCCGCATCTTTACCGACGACTACCTTTAAACGACGTTTGCCCTCCCCGCCGAACGGATCTCCCGCGCAACCGAATAAAGCAACCGCCGCGAAAAGAAAAACGGCGAAAGCAGTTAAAAACCTCTTCATTTTTTTACTCGTTATAAAATTTTCGCTATCGCTTTTATTACTGTATCATATTTTTTATATACTGTCAACTTCTCGCCCGACCTTTGAAAAAGTTTATATACGTCAAGATCGCGCTAAATATTTTACAATCATAACTTTTACTTGTTTTTATCGAAAAATTACCCGCATGGGACAAGTTTTTTGCGTTTGTATATTGACTTTATTAAAAAATAATTATATAATAGAAAACGGCGGCGGAAAGACGGCGTTCTTTTGGCTTGCCCATAACACAAAAAAATATTATTTTAATGGAGGTTCTTAGATGACTAAGATGACAATCGACGGCAATACAGCCGCCTCGCACGTTGCTTATGCGTTTTCCGAAGTAGCGGCGATCTACCCCATCACCCCTTCTTCCCCTATGGCTGAATCGGCGGATGAATGGGCGACACAGGGCAGACTCAACATGTGGGGGCAGAAACTCCGCATTGCGGAAATGCAGTCGGAGGGCGGCGCGGCAGGCGCCGTGCACGGTTCGCTCTCCGCCGGCGCGCTCACGACAACGTATACCGCATCGCAGGGCTTGCTCCTCATGATCCCCAATATGTATAAGATCTCGGGCGAACTTCTGCCCATGGTCATGCACGTTTCGGCGCGCGCGATTGCGGCGCATTCGCTGAATATCTTCGGAGACCATGCCGACGTAATGGCTTGCCGCCAGACGGGTTTTGCGATGATCGCAGGCTGTTCCGTACAGGAAGTTATGGATCTCGCGCTCGTTGCGCATCTTTCGACGCTTCGTTCCCGCGTTCCCTTTATCAACTTCTTCGACGGATTCAGAACCTCCCACGAAGTGAGCAAGATCGACGCGATCGATTATGCGGAAATGAAGGCGATCTTCGATAAGAAAGGACTCGGAAAGGACGTTGCGGAATTCAAGTCGCGCGCGCTCAATCCCGAACACCCCGTACAGCGCGGCACGGCGCAGAACGGCGACACCTACTTCCAGAACAGAGAGACGGCAAACAGCTACTACAACGCAACTCCCGCAATCGTTCAGGAAATGATGGACGAAGTTTCCGCTTTAACGGGCAGAAATTATCACCTCTTCGACTACGTAGGACACCCTAAGGCAGAGGAAGTGATCGTAATTATGGGTTCGGGCGCGGAGACGGTGGAAGAGAGCATCAACAAGCTCAACGCGCAAGGCAAAAAGTACGGTCTTGTCAAAGTCCGCCTGTACCGTCCTTTCGTCACCGACGCATTCGTTGCGGCGATTCCCAAGACGTGCAAAAAAATTGCCGTACTCGACAGAACAAAAGAACCCGGCTCTTTGGGCGAACCTCTCTACCTCGACGTATGCACCGCGCTCCTTGAAAAGGGACTTAAAAATATCGACGTTGTCGGCGGAAGATACGGACTCGGCTCCAAAGAATTCAATCCTTCGATGGTGCTTTCCGTTTACAAGAATCTCGAGAGCAAATCGCCGAAGAACCACTTTACCGTGGGCATTTACGAGGACGTTACGAATACGTCTCTCGACTTCTCGGAAAAATTCGACGCTGCGCCCGCAGGCTCGACTTCGTGCAAATTCTACGGACTCGGCTCGGACGGAACGGTCGGCGCGAACAAGAACTCGATCAAGATCATCGGCGACCATACCGACATGTACGCGCAGGCATATTTCTTCTATGATTCCAAAAAATCGGGCGGAATCACGGTATCCCATCTCAGATTCGGTAAAACGCCTATTCAAAGCGAATACCTCATCGACTCGGCGGACTTCATCGCCTGCCATAATCCCTCCTACATCATCCGCTACGATATGACGAGCGATCTGAAAGACGGCGGAGCGTTTCTCCTCAACGCGCCTTGGACGACGGTGGAGGAGCTTGAGGCAAACCTCCCTGCAAAGGTTAAAAACGCGCTTGCAAAAAAACACGCCAATCTCTATGTTATCGACGCAATCTCGATTGCGGCAAAACTCGGTTTGCGCGGCAGAACGAATACCATTCTGCAATCGGCGTTCTTCCTCATAAACGAACAGATCATGCCCTATGCGGATGCAGTCGAACTTATGAAGAAGATGGCGTACAAGTCCTTCGCAAGAAAGGGCGACGCGATCGTTCAGATGAACTATAACGCGATCGATTCGGCAAAAGAAAACCTCATCAAGATCGATATTCCCGCATCGTGGGCAACGACTACGGAAGGCGCGAACATGATCGAACTTGCAGACAACGAATACTTCAGAAACGTCGTTGCTCCCATCCTTGCGCTCGAAGGAGACAAACTTCCCTCCTCCGCATTCAATGCAGACGGTTCCGTCCCCACAGGCACAACGAAGTATGAAAAGCGCGGCGTCGCCGTCATGGTACCGAAGTGGATTAAGGAAAACTGTATCCAATGCAACCAGTGCTCCTTTGTCTGCCCGCACGCATGCATTCGCCCCGCTCTTGTAGCAAACGGCGCGGATAAACCCGAAAATTTCGAAACGAAACCCGCAACCGGCGTAGCTAGCTATGAATTCAGAATGCAGGTATCCCCGCTCGACTGTATGGGTTGCGGCGTTTGCGCAGAAGTCTGCCCCGGCATGAAGGGAAATAAGGCGCTCGTTATGACGCCGTTTGCAGAACTTGAAGAAGTCGAGGCGAAGAACTGGGAATACGCTGTTGAACTCCCCGAAGTCGACCTTTCCGCAATCAAGATGGGCGACGTGAAGAAATCACAGTTTACCCCCTCCCTCTTCGAATTCTCGGGCGCATGCGCAGGCTGCGGCGAAACCCCTTACGTAAAGGTTCTGACTCAGCTCTTCGGCGATCGCATGATCGTTGCAAACGCTACGGGTTGTTCCTCCATCTACGGCGGTTCCTCCCCTACCTGCCCCTATACGACCAACAAACAGGGTCACGGTCCCGCTTGGGCAAACTCCCTGTTCGAGGACAACGCAGAGTTTGGATTCGGTATGAATCTCGCATATAAAGCAAGAAGAGAAGCAATCAGAGAAAAGGTTGCAAAACTTGCCGATATGTGGAAAGAATGGGCGGAAGGCAAAGCGGCATGCGAAGCTTGGATCAACGGCATGGACGACGCGGAGGCAAGCAAGACCGCGGCAAAAGAGCTGATCGCGCGCATTGAAGAATGCAAAAACTGCGGCTGCGAATGCGACGCGCTTGAAAAAGAAATCTATGCGGATAAGGACTGCCTCGTCAAAAAATCCTTCTGGATCATCGGCGGAGACGGTTGGGCTTACGATATCGGTTACGGCGGTCTCGATCACGTACTTGCAAGCGGCGAGGACGTCAACGTGCTCGTGCTCGACACCGAAGTTTACTCCAACACGGGCGGTCAGGCTAGTAAGTCCACCCCCATCGGCGCGGTTGCAAAATTCGCATCGAGCGGAAAACGTATCAAAAAGAAGGATCTCGGTATGATCGCGGCAAGCTACGGCTACGTGTACGTTGCACAGTGCGCAATGGGTTCGAATCAAACGCAACTCGTTAAGGCGCTCAAAGAAGCCGAAGCTTATCACGGACCGTCGCTGATTATCTGCTACGCTCCTTGCATCAATCACGGCATCAACATGACGAAGTCGCAGAGCGAACAGAAGAATGCGGTCGACTGCGGATATTGGCACCTGTACCGTTACAACCCCGTTCTTGCGGAACAGGGCGAAAATCCTTTCACGCTCGATTCGAAAGATCCTACGGGAGACTATCAGGCATTCATTTTGGGGGAAACGCGTTACGCATCGCTCAAAAAGACGCAGCCCGAACTCGCGGACGAACTCTTCAAAAAGACGGAAGAGAGCTCCAAACAGCGCCTTGCAGGCTACAAGAAAATGGCCGGCAAAGAGTAATTGAGGCAAACAAAAAATCGGCTGAGAAATCAGCCGATTTTTTTATCTGAAAAATTATAAGTGTAAAACATTCTCATTGGAATTACAAAACTTCCTCTCTCGTCGGAATCGAGACCATTGCGCCTCGTCTTGTAACCGTGATGCCCGCCGCGCGCGATGCAAACGACATGGCGTCTGCAATCTTAACTCCCCGCGCAAGCTCCGCCGCCAATGCTCCGCAATAGGTATCACCTGCGCCCGTCGTATCAACTACCGCACCCATATTGCAACATGGAACTTCGATACGTTCACGCGCCGAAACGTACAGCGACCCTTTCTCCCCGAGCGTCACAAGCACCGCACCCGCACCGAGGCGTAGAAGTTCGACGATGCCCTCTTCCAAATCATCCTTCCCGCTGAGAAGTTTTAATTCTTTGCGGTTAGGCGTAATAAGATCGGCGTACATGACCGCACCGCGCGCCTCGCTGCGGGCGGGAGCAGGATTGAACATGGTAAACAGTCCCCTACTCTTTGCAAGCTTTAACGCCTTAATCACGCCGTCAATCGGCGTTTCACACTGCGTCATAAAAATGTCGTCCGCCGCCGCGTGCGACAAAAGATTTTCTGCGTCCAAAACGCCTGTTTCGCTGTTCGCGCCTTCGTGCAAAAGTATGCGGTTATCGCCGTCGATCACGGTAATGAGAGCCGCTCCCGTCAAAGCATCCGTACGGCGGACGTAAGAAGTATCGACACGGCGGAGACTGTTTATCAACAAATCACCGAACGCGTCTTTACCGACGCAACCTGCCATTTTAACATTTCCGCCGAGCGCGGCTGCGGCATAAGCCTGATTCGCGCCCTTTCCGCCTGCCGTCATCATAAAATCGCTGCCTTTCAGCGTCTCACCCGATTCGGGCATGTACGGCGCTCGGATCGTCAGATCGATATTTAAACTTCCAAGCAAATAGATATTTTTCATCTTGACCCCGCTATGAAAAAAAGCCGCTTTACACGACTTTTATCACTTGTTAAACGCTACTTTTTAAATAATTTGCTCTATGATGTTTCAGATAAATATCCGGAACAATTATTCCACGCCTGCGTTGAGCTTTGAGAGCAATGATTCGAGATCCTCACCGTGCACGGCAACCGCCTCGGCAATCGTCTCTCCGTGCGCCATTGCGCAACCGATGCAGTGCATTCCCGTCGCAAGCAGAATTTCCGCAGCGTTGGGATTGAGTTCAAGACATTCGGAAATGAGCGTATCCGCCGTAATCTTTTTTGCCATAATCTTCTCCTTTAATTTTCTTTCACTTTTATTGTACCGCAAACTCATGCCTTTTAAGCGAAAATTTATCGGTTATTTCAAAAATTTTCCGAAAACCTCGGACGTAGACGAAAAATACGCAAAGGTATCGGGATGGCTTTTAATAATTTTTTGCAATTCGGCAATCTGACGTTTACGGATGAGACAAACAAGCACGCTTCTGCCTTCGTGCGAATACATGCCTTCCGCCGCAATTCTCGTTACGCCGTGATGAAGCTTTTGCATGATTTCATTGGAGAGCGTTTCGGGATCGTTGGTAACGATTTCAAACTTATATGCCGTTTTAAAACCTTGCATGATCGCATCGCACGTTTTACTCGTCACAAACAGGGAGACGAGCGCAAGAAGCACGGGATCGAGCTTAACCGTAAAACTCGCGCCCTGATTGTATACAAAGAACGATGCTAATACCACGCACGCGTCAAACGCAGACGTAAGCGCGCTCACGCTGATATTGCGGTATTTCTTATTGACAAGGCTCGCAAGCACGGTTGTCCCGCCCGAAGTCCCGCAGCATTTAAGCATAACTGCAAGCGCCGCCCCGAGCAAAATCCCGCCAGCGATCGCCGCTAAAAATGCATATTCGGGTTTATAGATAATTTTTTCGATATGCGGAATATAATCGAGCACGATCAACAGTCCCGACGTCAAGAGCATAGACGCTGTGGATATGATCGCCTGACGCTTTCCGAGCAGGAAAAACGCCACAAAAAACAGCGGGATATTCAACATAAGTAAATACCATCCCGAATTGAGCGGCGTTGCATATTCAAGCAGAACGGCAATGCCGTTAATTCCACCCGGCGCAAACTCATTCGGCGTAACGAACATGTAAATCGCAAATGCTCTGACAATACCCGACACGAGAACGGGTAAAACAGAGGATACAAACCCTCTCAGTAAAATTCCCCAAACTGCTTTGGCGCGTTGATTCATCTTCCACTCTCTCAACTGTGATACTACAATCATGATAACATGAAGTAATAAAAATTTCAACCCTTTTCCCGAGAATTTTTTAAATTCGCGTTAAAAAGATCAAACCAAAATTTACTATCATCTCATCACGCTTACATTTATCCGCACCGTAAAAAATAAGCGGGGTTCAATACCCCGCTCTGATACCGAAAAATTAATAATTTTCCGCTTTAACTTGAAAATAACCCTGCGGATGCGCGCAAACGGGACAAACTTCGGGAGCATTTTTTCCGACACAGATATGTCCGCAATTCGCACACTGCCATACTGCGTCTCTCTCCTTCGAGAACACAAGTTTTCCCTCGATATTGGCAAGCAATTTTTTATAGCGCTCTTCGTGTTCCTTTTCAATTGCGGCAACGCCTTCGAACAGTTTTGCAATCTCGTCGAATCCCTCTTCGCGCGCCTCTTTGGCAAACGTCGAATACATATCCGTCCACTCATAATTTTCACCGTAAGCCGCCGCACGCAAATTATCCGGCGTCGAACCGATTCCGTCGTTCAACAATTTAAACCACAGTTTCGCGTGTTCTTTCTCGTTATTTGCCGTCTCCTCGAAAATAGACGCAATTTGCACGTACCCTTCCTTTTTTGCTTTAGAAGCAAAATAAGAATACTTGTTTCTCGCTTCGGATTCTCCTGCAAACGCTGCTTTTAAGTTCGCCTCTGTCTTTGTCCCCTTTAGTTGCATAACCGTCTCCTTTTAAAGCCATTTCTTTTTGTTCCGGCTCATAGAGGATTATACATTATTTAAACCTGACAGTCAATACTTTTTTCAAAAAATTTACAAACTGTACGATTCAAGTTCGCGGATACGGTGCGAGTCGATCATATAAATGAGATTAATCAGTTCATCGTCCCCGAAAGAATTATTGCGCCCCTCCTCGTACTCCGCATCGACATACTCCTTCATTTTAACGACAAGCGGATCGCTTTTATCTACTTTATGCTCATCGGGCAATTTGTAAAAATCGTTGATCCAGAATGCGATTCCCGCAAGCCCGCTCGTCTTGTTGACGGCAACCCGCGCAGGACGGTTGAGAATCGCCGCGGTATCGAATATATTGTAAATCTCTTCGTCTTTCAGCATGCCGTCCGCGTGAATACCGGCACGCGTCGAATTAAACGCACGCCCGACAAACGGCGTCTTGGGCGGGATGTTATAACATATCTCCCGTTCGAAATAGTCTGCAATGTCGGTAATGGCAGTAAGATCCATGCCGTCGAGCGTACCTCTGAGCGACGCATACTCGATCGCCATCGCCTCCAAGGGACAGTTTCCCGTTCGCTCGCCGATTCCAAGCAGCGAACAATTGACGCCCGACGCGCCGTAAAGCCACGCCGCCGTAGCGTTGGCAACCACTTTGTAAAAATCGTTGTGCCCATGCCATTCGAGCAGCGCGTGCGGCACGCCCGCATAATGGTGCAATCCGTATACAATCCCCTGTACGCTCCGCGGCAAAGACACTCCGGGGAATGACACGCCGAACCCCATCGTATCGCACATACGTATTTTTATAGGAATGCCGCTCTCCTTGGAAAGTTTCATCAGCTCGCTTGCAAACGGTACGACAAACCCGTAAAAGTCTGCGCGCGTGATATCCTCAAAGTGGCAACGGGGACGTACCCCGTGCGAAAGCGCGCTTTTAACGATCCCGAGATATTTATCGAGCGCTTGCCTGCGCGTTAAGTTTAATTTTTTAAAAATATGGTAGTCCGAACAGCTCACGAGGATACCCGTTTCAGCAACGCCCGCCTCTTTGACAAGCTCGAAATCTTTTTCGTTCGCGCGGATCCAGGTGGTAATTTCGGGAAATTTGAGTCCCGTGTCCTGACAGGCACGGAGCGCGTCCTTATCCTTTTTCGAATAAATAAAAAACTCCGATTGACGGACAAGACCTTTCTTTCCGCCGAGACGGGACATGAGTTTATATAGATCGACGATCTGTTTGACCGAAAAAGGCGAGGTCGATTGCTGCCCGTCGCGGAAGGTCGTATCGGTAATCCATATCTCCTCGGGCGTGTTCATGGGCACGTTACGATGGTTAAACGCAATCTTCGGAATACTCTTATAATCGAAAAGCTCGCGATAAAGTTCCGGTTCGGCAACGTCCTGTAATTCATAATGATAAATCGCATCCTCGAGTTGATTGGTTTTGTTGTTATAAAAAATCATGCAGCGTCCTCTTTTACGGGTAATATCTTTATCATATCACAATAATATTCTATCTGTCAAGCAAAGCCGCCCGAATACGAATAAATTTACGTTATTTTTCACAATCTTGCAAAAATTGTCATATTTTATACCGAATTTGCATATTTATTCACACTTTAAAAACCTTTTCAGCTTTCGGATGTGATAGTAAAAGTTTTCTTTCTTCAATCCGAGTGCGGTTGAAATAAATGCGTTTGTCGAACTCGAATCCATTCTGGTAATCGAAAGGGATTGTCGTTGAGGAGAATCTATCGTTTTCAATGACCCGTATCGTGTCGTAAGGTTTTTCCTCAAATATATTTTTAGCTCTGTATTTAAAGATTGCAACAAACTTACGAGTATCACCATTCCGTTCTTAGATGGGCATCTCGGTTCTATATTTGGCACAAGCTCATCTTATAATAATTCACTCTACGTCCCTATCACCTTAAAATCGGTTATCATTACAGGTGGTACGTATATAACAAGCAATGCATTCCTAGACTGCAGCGGACTCACAAACATAATCATTCCCGAAAGTGTTACAAAGATCGACCGTTATGCGTTCTCCGGTTGTAGCCAACTGATACAGACAGAAAATGGCGTACAATATGTTGACAAATGGATTATTGATTGTGACACTTCATTATCCTCCGTTACTCTACGTACTGATACCGTGGGGATCAGCGATTATGCATTTAGCGATTGTAACGGACTCACAAGCATCACTCTTCCCGACAGCGTCACAAGGGTGGGAAACTATGCATTTTCTGGTTGTAACAATCTTACAAGTATCATAATTTCCGACAGCCTTATAAGTATCGGTGATTATGCGTTCGAGGATTGTAATAAACTTACAAGCATTTCCATCCCTGACAGCGTTACTAATATCGGCTCAAATGCGTTTAATGGTTGCAACAAAATAATTCAGGTAGAAAACGGAGTGTATTATGTTGACAAATGGGTTATAAGTTGCGATACATCGATATACTCCACGACTCTTCGCAGTGACACTGTAGGAATCAAAAATTATGCATTTAGAAATTGCAGCAGACTTACGAGCATACATATTCCAAACAGTGTAACAATTATAGGTCGTTCTGCATTCTCCGATTGCAGCGGACTTACAAACATTACCATCCCTGACAGTGTTACTATTATCGGAGATAATGCGTTCTCCGATTGCAGCGGACTTACAAACATTACCATCCCTGACAGTGTTACTATTATCGGAGATAATGCGTTCTCCGATTGCAGCGGACTTACAAACATTACCATCCCTGACAGTGTTACTATTATCGGAGATAATGCGTTCTCCGATTGCAGCGGACTTACAAACATTACCATTCCAAACAGTGTGACTATTATAGGTCGTTCTGCATTCTCCGATTGCAGCAAGCTTACAAGCATTGCCATCCCTGACAGCATTACCAGCATTGACGATTATACTTTCGCTGATTGCATCGGACTTAAAACTATTACTATCCCCAATTGCGTAACGAATATCGGAGCAGAAGTATTCAGAAATTGCAGTAGCCTCACATACATCACTATTCCGGACGGTGTAACAATCATAAACCGTGCTACATTTTCCGGTTGTAGCGGACTTACAAGTATTACTATTCCCGACAAAGTTACTAAAATTGACTATTACGCATTCTATAATTGCAACAGACTTGCAAGCATTATTATTCCTGACAGCGTTACCATTATCAATTCTAATGCGTTCTCCGGTTGCTATAACTTAATACGTCAAGAAAACGGAGTGCAATACGTTAACAAATGGATTATAACTTGTGATACTTCAAAATCTTCAATTACTCTCCGTGCCGACACCGTGGGGATCAGCAATAGTGCGTTCTCCGGTTGTAGCGGACTTACAAGCATTACCATTACTGACGGCATAAAGAATATTGGAGAAGACGCATTCAGAAATTGTAGCAAACTTACAAGTATCACTATTCCGAACAGCGTTACGCAGATCGGAGATTATGCGTTCTCCTATTGTATCGGACTTACGAGCATCACCATTCCCGACAGCGTAACGAGTATCGGCTATGGGGCGTTCCGTGATTGTAGCGGACTCACAAGCATTACCGTTGATAATAAGAATACACACTATCGTAGTAAAAATAATTGCTTAATTGAAACCACATCGAAAACTCTTATTTTAGGTTGTGAAAACAGCATTATCCCATCTGATGGTAGCGTAACAAGTATCGGTAAATATGCATTCACCCGTTGCAGTAATCTTTCAAGCATTACCATTCCGAACAGCGTTACATATATCGGAGATGATGCGTTCTCCGGTTGCAGTAATCTTTCAAGCATTACCATTCCAAACAGCGTTACATATATCGGAGATAATGCCTTCTCCGGTTGCAGTAATCTTTCAAGCATTACCATTCCAAACAGCGTTACATATATCGGAGATAATGCGTTCACCCGTTGCATTAATCTTTCAAGCATTTATATTCCGAATAGCGTTACATATATCGGAGATAATGCGTTCGCCCGTTGTAGCAAGCTTACAAGCATTAACCTTCCAAACGACATAACAAGTATCCAATATCGTATGTTCGAGGATTGTAGTAATCTTACAAGTATTATCATTCCAAATAGCATTACAAGTATCAAGAAGTATGCGTTTCTCAATTGCAACAAACTTAAAAACATTACTTTCAAAGGGACAATAAACCAATGGTGTCGTATTTCTAAAGACTTAGCTTGGAATGAGAGTACAGGCTATTACACAATTCATTGTACTGATGGAGATATTGCAAAATAAATTTTAAAATATTTTGCTCTAATTTCTATTTGCACAAAAAAATTAATTACAGGAGTTTTTATGAAAAAAATAATTAAATATTTCGTTATAATGCTACTAATTTGCTCTATAAATATTGTATCTGCCGGCTGCGACAGCAGATCCTTTTCAAGCAAAGGTTTAATTTATAGTGCAAAATACGACGATAACGGTGAAATCGTCGAATTTAGTATTACCGCGGCAAAGGATACCGGACCTTACGTGAAAATCCCAAACGAATATCTCGGTCATCCAATTACGATGATTGATGATTCAGCATTTTTGGAATGTAATAATCTTGTTGCAATTCAAATCCCACAAAACATTCAACAGATAGCAAATAATGCATTTACAAATTGCGTCAAATTAACGGAAATTTCTGTAGCTGATAATAATCCCAATTATTCTTCACAAGAAGGCGTTTTATTCGACAAAAATAAAACTGAAATATTGCTATATCCTCAATCAAAAAACAACGATGAATATCAAATACCAAGTAGCGTAATAAAAGTTGGTGATAAGGCATTTTTTAATAATACGTTTATAGCAGATATTTCAGGCGGCGAAAACGTTTTACAAATAGGCTCTGAATCTTTTAGCGGTTGTACAAGGCTATCTAATTTAGTGTTTCCTAATAGTCTTAGCACGATCAAATCTAGAGCGTTTGATTCATGTTATAATCTTATGCGTCTAACAATTCCGCATTCAGTAACAACAATCGAAGAAAACGCTTTTGATAATTGCTATAAACTTATTGAAATATTTAATCTATCAGAATTGCCCATTGCTGTTAAATCAGAAAAACATGGAAAGATTGGTTACTATGCGTTGAATGTACAATCTAAAAATAATTTACATAGTTGCATCACTCAAACGGAAGACGGTTTCATTTTCTTTAACTCCAACGATATAGTATATTTAGTAGGATATAACGGAAATAATAAAAAACCAGACTTTCCTGAAGAATACAATCGCAAACCTTACGAAATTTATAATTGTGCATTTCTATGGAATAATACTATAGAAACCATATCTATTCCAAATTTTGTAACTTCAATTGAGAAATTTACATTTTCCAACTGTAGTTCACTTAAAAAAATTGAAATCCCAACAAGTATAACAGTTATCGACTCTTTTGCAATTTCGGATTGTAAGCAACTTAATGATATAACATTCAAAGGCACAAAAGAACAATGGGATACAATTTCTAAACGCTATAATTGGGATAATGAAACTAAATTCAATATTCACTACAATAATTCAAATGCAGTAAAATAAATTATCACAAATAAAAGGGCGGTGCAATTAAATTGCACCGCCCTTTTGTTTTATCTCTTTGTTATTATTTTTTAATTTAGCTTTTCGAGCAATCTGAAATCTATGCCCTTTTCGCCGATCTTGATAATCTCCACCTTTACCGTATCGCCGATTGCAAGCACGTCCTCGACCGAATCAATGCGCTTATCGCTCATCTTGGAAATATGAATCATACCGTCCTTACCGGGGGCAAACTCCACGAACGCACCCACTTTAGAGAGAATGCGAACAACGCTGCCGATAAACAGGTCTCCTACTTCAGGATCATGCACAATGCTTTCGATAATCGCCTTTGCACGCGCCGCCGACTCGGGTTCGCCATAAGACGCAATGCATACCGTGCCGTCCTCTTCGATATCAATCTTTGTGCCCGTCTCGGCAATAATCGAATTGATGACCTTGCCCTGTTTTCCAACCACATCGCCGATCTTTTCTGGATCAATCTGGAAGGAAATGATTCTCGGTGCGTACTTCGAAAGCTCGGGAGCAACTTCGGGAACACATTCGAGCATCTTGGAAAGGATAAACTGTCTGCCCTCGTTCGCCTGCTCAATCGCCGTATGCATGATCTCTTCGGAAATACCTTTGATTTTAATATCCATCTGAATCGCGGTGATTCCCTTCGTCGTACCTGCTACCTTAAAGTCCATGTCGCCGAGGAAGTCCTCTAATCCCTGAATATCCGTCATGACACGGAACTCGCCCGTCTCCTGATTCTTGATAAGTCCCATTGCGACGCCTGCAACGGGCGCTTTAATGGGAACGCCTGCGTCCATGAGCGCCATCGTAGAACCGCACACCGATGCCATCGACGAAGAACCGTTGGACGAAAGAATGTCGTTTACGACGCGAATCGCATAAGGAAAATCCGCCTCGGCAGGAATTACGGGAATGAGCGCGCGCTCTGCAAGCGCACCGTGACCGATCTCGCGTCTGCCGGGACTACGCAATGCCTTTGCCTCGCCTGTACAGTAGCCGGGGAAATTATATTGGTGCATATAGCGTTTTTGCGTCTCGTCGTCCAATCCTTCGAGTTTCTGCGCCGCCGCAAGCATATCAAGCGTGCAGGTTGTAAGCGTCTGCGTCTGCCCTCTTGTAAACACTGCGCTACCGTGAACACGGGGAAGCACGCTACGCTCGCACCAGATGGGACGCACGTCCTTTAATCCTCTTCCATCGGGACGGATGCCCTTATCGAAGATCTTTGCGCGGACTTTCTCTTTGGTAAGATAATAAATGCTGTCTTTTATTTCGCGTTTGTTTTCGGGATAAATTTCAAGGAAGTGCTCGAGAATTTCCTTTTCAACGTCCGCCTGACGCGCCTCGCGCTCCTGACGGTTGAACGTTTCAATCGCCCAATCTATTTTTTCAGACGCATACGCGCGAACTTCTTTGTCAAGCTCTTCGGGAATATGATAGAGCTCGATTTCTCTCTTCGTTTTTCCGACTGCGGGAACGATCGTCTCCTCGATAAATTTACAGATGCCCTTAATTTCGTTATGACCGAACATGATCGCACCGACCATCTCGTCGTTCGTAACTTCGTCCGCGCCCGCCTCGATCATGAGAATCGCGTCCTTCGTGCCGGCAAGATTCAAATGAATCGTGCTCTTTTCGCGTTGACCTGCGTCGGGATTGATTACATAATTACCATCCACAAGGCCAACGACAACCGAACCTGTAGGTCCCGCCCAAGGAATATCGGAGATCGCAAGTGCAATCGACGAACCGATCATAGCGAGAGGCTCTGGTGCAACGTCGGGCTCCACGGACATTGCCGTTGCGATTACCACAACGTCGTTAAAAAGCCCCTTAGGGAAGAGCGGACGCAACGGGCGGTCAATGAGACGGGAAGTTAAAATTGCCTTATCCGACGCTCTGCCCTCTCTGCGCTTGAACCCGCCGGGGATTTTTCCGATCGCGTACATCTTCTCTTCATAATCCACCTGAAGGGGGAAGAAGTCCATGCCGTCGCGCGGCGTTGCAGACATACATACGGTGACCATAACAGCTGTTTCGCCGCATCTTACGACGCATGCGCCATTCGCCTGCTCCGTGTACTTGCCCGTCTCGACAACAACTTCTCTGCCGCCGACGTTGAATTTGAATTCTTTGTAATTCTGTGTCATAATAGTTACTCCTTATCGCTCCTGATTTCTTTTCCCTTATACGCCACCTGACGCAAGAGATATACACAAAAAAGAGCGGACGAAACCGCTCTTTCAAGTTCCTTACTTTCTGAGTTCAAGCGCGGCAACGATTGCTCTGTAACGCTCGATATCCTTTGCCTTGAGATAATCCAAAAGTCCGCGGCGTTTACCAACCATCTTTAAAAGACCGCGACGGGAATGGTTGTCCTGCTTGTGCTCTTTAAGGTGCTCCGTAAGATGGTTGATACGCTCGGTCAAAAGCGCGATCTGAACCTCGGGAGAACCCGTGTCACCCTCATGGGCAGCAAATTTTGCAATGATTTCTTTCTTTTCCATTTTGTTTATCCTCCGATATGGAATTATTTGCGATACGCCAAGGGATACGTGGAGATTCGCATCTCGTCGCGTACGTCTTTATAAGAATACCATAATTCCCCAGTCTTGTCAAAGGATTTTACTTGTCTTTCCAAAATTTATTTCGCAAAGAACCCTTTGTTTAGAATAAGATAACCCCCGCGGGAAATCTTACAAATCGAGATTCTGGTATTCTTCTATGATCTCTTCCGCTGCTTTCCTCTGCTTGTGGTATCTGATCCACATGATCAGGAAGATTAAAAACAGTATCAAGAAGATCACCGTCAACGCTACCTGTATCAAAGGGAAATCTTCCGGTAAGCCTATCATGTTCGCTAACGTGTTTCTTCCCGGTACCGTGAACATGCTCTCGAGACTCTCCGCCTCTTCTCCGCTCTCCGTCC
>CAJUKK010000015.1 GCA_910586985.1 uncultured Christensenellaceae bacterium
GACATAGCAATGCCGCGCTTGACCTTTTGCGACAGCTCCGCCGAATAGTATTCCGCCATACTTTCAAGTACGCCCTCGATTAAAGTGCCGCTGGCGTCGTCCGTGATATTCTCTTTTGCCGAGAGGACGCGTACGCCGTTCTTTTTCAGCTTTGCTTTATAGGTTGCGCTGTCGTAGCGGTTACGGGCGAAACGGTCTAACTGATAGACAAGCACATATTGAAAGCCTTTGCGCTTGCTGTCCTCAACCATTTGCAGAAATTCGGGGCGTTTGTCCGTCGTACCCGTTAAAGCTCTGTCTATGTATTCGTGCGTAATGCGCAAATCGTTGCGCTGTGCGAAATTATAGCACTCGGCAAGTTGCCCCTCGATTGATTGCTCGTTCTGCGCGTGTGAACTGAAACGGGCGTATATAACTGCTTTTTCATAGTGTGTTGCTCCTTTGCGCCGTCTGCTTGGTGTGCGGACGGCGGCTTAAAAATTTTGTTGTTCGCTTTGGTGCATACCGTCTTAACAAGCAAAAAATGCCGCCCCCAGACGGTAAGCACAAGCGAATAACAAAACTATGCAATTCTTATAGAAAAGAATATAATCATACACGATAATTATATCACGGTAAATATGGCGTTCTATTTGATTATGCTGTTATAAAACTAATGATTTTGTCGAAACTTGAATGAAACAGAACACTGTTGCCCTTATCGTCATTCGCTACTTTCAGGTTCTTGCTATTTAACGCAATTTACAGTATAATAGATATGTAATGTTTTCAAAATCGGGAGTTCTTTATGTATAAAATTTTACTTGTAGAAGACGACGAAATAATATCAAAATCAATTATGCAACACCTTGAAAATTGGGATTTTGAAGTAATAACAGCACGGGATTTCAAAAATATTACAAATGAGTTTACCGAGTGCAATGCTCACATTGTTTTACTTGATTTAATATTACCGTTTTATGACGGCTTTTATTGGTGTAAAGAAATTCGTAAAATTTCCAACGTACCTATCGTGTTTTTATCGTCGGCTTCCGATAATATGAACATTGTTATGGCTGTCAATATGGGCGGTGATGATTTCATTCCCAAACCGTTTAACGTAAGCGTTCTTCTTGCCAAAATTCAAGCGATATTAAGACGAACATACGATATGCCGAGTGGCATTTCCATTCTCGAACATAAAGGTATAATTTTGAACTTGAACGATTTTACTCTTTCTTATCGAGATAAGAGTATGGAACTTACAAAAAACGAGTTTCGTATATTGGAAACATTGCTTGTAAATAAGGGGAAAATAGTAAGCCGCGATACGTTGATGATGAAATTGTGGCAAGACGATAATTATGTCGAAGAAAATACGTTGACGGTAAACGTAACGCGGCTTAGGAAGAAATTAGAAGATTTAGGTATCGACGATTTTATCAAAACAAAAGTCGGTTGCGGCTATATCATTGAACTGTGAGAAAAAATTATGAAAGCACTAAAACTCATTCCGAAATATCTATGGCAATATAAATTCGTAATAGCATTGCTTTTTGTTTTTACGGCTGTTTTTGCGTTGATTGCATATCTATATCAAATGGCGGTTGAAGCGATTTTATACGCATTTGCGCTGTGTTTTGTCATTATAATCATTTTGGTGGCGATACACTTTTATTTATATTGTAAAAAGCATTTCGAGCGTATTCGGCTCTTGAATTACCCTTTGACTTTGCAATTACCTATTCCCCAAAATCTGACGGAAGCGGAATTGTATGCGGTTATCGAAAAAATCAGAGAACAATATAAAAACGATATAAGCAAAAAACAAAAAGAACATTCGGAATATTTAGACTATTATACTATGTGGATGCACCAAATAAAGACGCCTATTTCGGCAATGGGGCTTATACTGCAAAACTCCGATACGAAAGAAAGTCGTGCGCTTGCCGCAGAACTTTTCCGAATAGAACAGTATGTAGAAATGGCATTATGGTATTTACGAATGGACGATATGACGGATATGGTGTTTAAGTCCTATGATTTAGACGAAATTATAAAAGAAGCCGTCAGAAAATATGCGCCGCTTTTTATAAGCAAAAAAATCAAAGTAAATTATTCGCCGGCGAATTGTAAAGTTATTACGGACAAAAAATGGCTGTCTTTCATAATCGAGCAAATTTTATCCAACGCAATCAAATACACCGAAAAAGGCAGCGTTACAATTACCGTAGAAAACAAAGTGATTATCATTGAAGATACGGGTATAGGTATCAGAAAAGAAGATTTGCCGAGAATTTTTGAAAAAGGCTATACGGGTTATAACGGTAGAATCGAAAAAAAATCAACGGGAATAGGATTATATTTATCCCGTCGGGCGGCGGACAAGCTCTCACATAAACTTTCCGTTACTTCCGAAATCGGAACGGGTAGTAAGTTTTATATTGATACGAATACTTATAATCTTAAAGTTGAATGATCTTACGAAAATGTCATTTCTTTCAGCCGAAATGTAACACCGTGTAATTGTGTTTATTTCGGCTGTTTTGATAAAATTAAATTATCTTAAAATTCGGAGGTAGTTTAACTTGGCTCTTTTATCGGTACAAAATTTAAGTAAAGTATATTCTTCGCGTTTAGGCGGCAATCAGGTTACCGCTCTTTCCGACGTTACTTTCTCGGTTGAATGCGGTGAATACGTTGCGATTATGGGTGAATCGGGTTCGGGCAAAACAACTCTGCTCAATATTCTCGCCGCACTCGATAAGCCTACAAACGGAACGGTTGATTTAGACGGTAAACTTCTTTCAAACATTAGCGAAAAAGAAATTGCGGCATTTCGACGTGATAATCTCGGTTTTGTCTTTCAAGAATTTAATTTATTAGATACTTTTTCTTTGAAAGACAATATCTTCTTGCCGCTTGTGCTTGCAAAAAAAAGTTATGAAGAAATGGAAAATCGTCTTGCCCCTATTGCGACCGAACTCGGCATTAAAGATATTTTGGAAAAATATCCTTATGAAGTTTCGGGCGGGCAAAAGCAACGCGCCGCTGTCGCACGGGCGATCATAACCAATCCGAAACTAATTCTTGCGGACGAGCCGACGGGCGCATTGGACTCGCGCTCGACCGACAGCCTTTTGGATGTGTTTGAAACAATCAATAAAAACGGTCAGACAATTCTAATGGTTACGCATTCCACGAAAGCGGCAAGCCGTGCCGGAAGAATATTGTTCATTAAAGACGGACGACTTTTTCACCAAATTTATCGCGGTGAAAGCAATAACGAAGAATTGTACTGCAAAATTTCGGACACGCTGACATTGCTTGCTACGGGGGAACGAAAAAATGGTTAAAAACTTATATGCCCGTCTTGCGTTCGGAAATTTGAAGAAAAACCGCAGAATATATTTGCCGTATATATTGACCTGTATCATTACGGTTATGATGTTTTATATGATTTACTCTCTTTACATCAATGAGAGTATTGCGGCAATGCACGGCGGTCAAACAATTCAATATACTTTGAATTTCGGTACGGTAATCGTCGGGATATTTGCCGTTATATTTCTGTTTTATACAAACAGTTTTGTTATCAAACGCCGTCAAAAAGAGTTTGGACTATTTAACGTTCTCGGAATGGAAAAACGGCATTTAGGTATTGTTTTGCTGTTTGAAGTTTTATACATTGCCTTATTTTCAATTATAGTCGGCATAGCGTTAGGAATGTTATTGGATAAGCTGATGTATTTGATTATTGCGCGTATTTTACATGCAAACTACGGCGCAGGTTTTTATATTTCGTGGAAGTCAACGCTGTTTACGACTTTGTTATTTGCGTGTATCTTTGCCGGTATATATATCTTTTCTCTTATTCGTATCAATATATCAAAACCCGTCGAATTATTAAAGGGCGATAATATAGGCGAAAAAGAACCGAAAACGCGGCACATAATGGCGATATTAGGTATTATTACGCTCGCTGCCGGCTATGCGTTGGCTATTTTTACAAAGGACGCCGTTGACGCTGTTTTATTATTTTTTATTGCCGTCATTTTAGTGATTATAGGAACGTACTTTCTCTTTACGGCAGGCAGTATTGCTCTTTTGAAAGTTTTGAAAAAGAACAAGAAGTATTATTATAAGCCAAACCATTTTACAAGCGTTTCCGGTATGACGTATCGAATGAAACAAAACTCGGTCGGACTTGCAAGTATATGTATTCTCGCTACAATGCTGCTTGTTACAATATCGGCGACGACCTCATTTATGTTCGGCAGAAATGATATGATAGCACAAAAATACCCATACGATTTAATTGTGCAAGCAAACGTAAGCGAAAATGCCAACAGCACATTAACGGCGGATATCCGTTCGGAAATCGAAAAAAACGGTATGACGACAGAACAAGAAATACTATGCAATTATTTACCTTTGGCGGCATTTTCCGACGGTAACAAAATAAATCTTCAAAAATCAACGGGCGCAAATCCGTTATTATTATTGTTTGTTACCGCGCAAACGTATAATGACATTACAGGCTCGCAAAAACAGCTCGATAACGACGAAATTATAATAAGCGAAAGCAATATAAAATTCAATTACGAAGCAGTTAATATCTTTGATACAAATTATACTGTAAAAGAGAAAGTTGATAACTTTGTTAAAGACGGTTTAATGGCAAACGATATCGCCGGAGTCTCCGACGGAATGTATCTTGTTGTGTCCGACGAAACTGCGTTAAATGCGATCTATCAAAAATATAAAACCGAATATGGCGAAAATACACCGACGATACAGTTTAGTTACGGGGTGAATTTTAAGAATACCAAAGAACAGCAAATTGTTTTTTCGGATGCGCTCTCGGCTATGTTGCAGGAAAAGAATTATAACGCACGCTATTCAATTCGCGTTATTAAAGCCGAAGAATTTATGAGTCTTTACGGTGGGATATTTTTTCTCGGCGTATATCTCGGACTTCTCTTTTTAATGGGTGCTATTCTCATTATTTATTACAAACAGATTTCGGAAGGCTATGAAGATAAGAAACGCTTTGAGATTATGCAGAAGGTCGGAATGAGTTATGCCGAAGTTAAAAAGTCTATTAACACACAAATTCTTATGGTGTTTTTCTTGCCTTTAATAATGGCAGGAATTCACGTTGCTTTTGCTTTTCCTATGATAAATAAGATTATGAGTTTGCTTGCACTTTTGAACACAAAATTATTTGCGCTCTGTACGCTCGGCTGTTTTGCCGCATTCTCACTTATATATGTGTTTGTATATTTTTTAACGGCAAAGATTTATCATCGAATAGTGAAAAACAGGGATATGAGTTAGAGATATAATATGATTTAATTTAGAAATTGGAGAAATAATTTATGACCTATTATGTTGTATGTCTCGAATGCGGGTATAAATTATTAAAAGCGGGCGACGGCTCAACAATAGAAATCTTATGCCCGAAATGTAAGGGCAAAATGCTTATCGCCGTAAAGGACGGAAAAGTCAGTGTGCAAAAAGCACCCGATAATAAGTAATCATTAGTATTACTTTTATAGTCCACTATGTCACACTGTCACACTTTTGATGTATAAACGGCAATCTGCGGGCGGCGAAGCCGCCCGCAGTGGCGTATAGTATTACCACGCCACCCCGTAACGTGTAACGTGATTTTTTGCGTTTAATGTAAAAACGGCTATTATTCAATAAAAAATGACAAAATACTCTTTATGCCTTGTTGTACCATTTAGGGTGGGTATGGGTGGGAAAATCAAGGAGCATTTTATGAATAAAATACCGAGTGGCTTAACCGTCATTTATTTCGACGATAAGGACAAAAATATATATGCGGAACTACCGCCCGACAAAGAGCAAGCAAAAAAGCTGTCAAGGCTCGTTTACCGCGAGGCAATGACAGCCATTAGCACCGAAAAGACAGCCGATAAGCCGCAAGATTAACTTGCGGCTATTTGCTTTACGTAAAGCGGGTAATCCGACAACAGCAATTCCACTTGGCAGAATAATTCCGTATTGTTCACCTTGAATATTGTTATGTTCTTATTTGCAATAATCCGCTTCACCATTGCCGATAGTCTGCGAAAACGAAAGTTTTTGCAGACTATTTTACTATATTAAAGTTTTCATAAATTCGTAAACTGTGTTTTTACTTGATATGAAACACAATCAACTGAAAAAGCATACAATGTTTTGTCTGCTCATGCGGCGTATTCGGTATTATCGGGTAAATAAAACGTTTTGTATAGATTTGTAAAACATTGCACAAATTTGATAGATCAATAGAAGTTGTATAAAATTTCTTGCCAAATTGATAAGTTTGTGCTATTATATATAGGTAAGCGGTACGACAAGAGATGAAAACAAGTAATTGTCGGAGGAAATATTATGTCTAAAAAAAGCGAATTGGAGAAGAAAATTCAGGACGGCGAAGCGGAAATTTCTGAATTAGAGAGAAAGCGTATGCGTTCGCAGTCTGCTATTTTTGCCGCGCAACTCAATAATACGCCGATCAATGAGACCGACGTTGAGTATTTCAGAGTATTTACAAATCTGATTGAATTAAAGCGTAAAGAAATTCAACAATATCAAACGGAACTCAACGCTTTGTCGTAATCTGAGCGATTCTAATTTTAGAGGCGTTGTCGGTTTGCAACGCCTTTCATTTCAATTGTTCGAATAAGCGTTTTTTATTATTACAAAAAAATAAGAACCCCGCACGCAATGCTGCGGGGTTCTTTCATTATTTAAATTACGTATTGCGGATCGCTGTCTGCTTGATCCAGCTCTTTTTTCTGTTCCGCATAGCCCGGTTTTCCAAGCAGGGCGAACGTTGCCTTTTTTCCTGCTTCAACGCCAGGTTGGTTAAACGTATCGATATCTAACATTGCGCCGGCATAAGCGGTTTGCAGTTCAAATAAATACAAAATCTGTCCGAGAGTAAACTCGTTCACTTCGGGCAAGGTTATCGTATAATTCAGCCGTCCCGCCTTGGTGAGCGCGTAAGCGGTTGCTTTGTTCTCCGCTTGAATGAGCTCCTCCATAGTGTGTCCGCCAAGGAATGAAACGTCGGGTATATTTTCACAGCCGTGAGGAATAGGGGATTTTTCTTTATAATTGGTAACGGACAGGAACGTGACGACTTTATCGTAAGGGCCCTCCGTATAGAGTTGAACCTGCGAGTGCTGATCTGTAACGCCGAGCGCTTTTACAGGCGTTTGTCCGACGTTGCAGGCTTTCCCCTTGAGCGTTACGTTTTTACCGAGCGATTCAGCCCAGAGCTGTGCGTACCAATCGGAGACAAAGCGCAGATTATCCGAATAAGGCATCATTACGCCGATGTTTTTTCCGTTTTCCATGCTGGCTATTTGAAGGGTCGCGCAGAGAAGAGCTGGATTGTTACGGAAATCGCTTTCTTTGCAGAGTTCGTCCATATATGCCGCTCCCTGCAACAGCTTTTCGATGTCGATTCCAAGCACTGCTGCCGGAAGCAAACCTACGGGGCAAAGCTCGGAAAATCTTCCGCCTACGCCGTCGGGCAGAACGTATGACTTTACGCCGCCGAGCTCGTTGGAGATTTTAACAAGATTGCCGCGTTTTTCATCCGTCGTAAAAATAACGTGCTCTTTAACGTCTTTCCCTGCTTTTTTAAGAAGGTCGGCAACAATCAAATATTGTGTCATTGTTTCGCTGGTCGCACCCGACTTTGAAATGACGTTAAAACAAGTTTTTGTGACGTCGAGTACGTCTAAAAGTTCTTTCATTCTTACAGGATCGACGTTATCTTCAACGAAAAAGCGCGGGCCGCCGCGTTTTTCTTTGGGCAGGTCGTTATAGTGCAGATGGCAAAGCGCGTTGAACGCCATGGTCGGGCCGAGCGCCGAACCGCCGATTCCGAGCACGACGAAGTTTTCGAAATTCTCTCTGACGTGTTGCGCCGTCTTTAATATATCGGCGACGATTTCGTCCTGATTATAGGGGAGCTCCGTCCAACCCATAAAAAGCTCGTCTTTGCCGCGGTTTTCGCTCACGTATGCGTGCGCCGCTTTTGCCGCCTTTTCGTAGCCGTCGAGTTGTTTTTTTGAAAATCCCTTTTTACCGAGATATTTGTCCGTCATATTGGTATAGTCGACGGTAACTCTCAGTGCATTGCGTTCGTTTTCGTTGAGTTTCATGATATGCCTCCTCCGTTTTCGGCAGATAGCCGATATTCTTATTTTAAATCACTTTGCGTCGCTTGTCAAGGGCGTGGAGGGTTTTTTTGAGTGTTTTGCAAAAAATCTGCCGACAATGCTTTTGATTGAAATGAGACGGAAGAGTGAGAAGAATATTGCCTCGAAAATCAGCAGACAGAGCATGGTAACGGCAAGCGCGGGAATATAGCTTAAGACGCGCATTGCGCCCGCGCGGACGGCGAATCCAAGTGCGGTTGCCGGAATCGCCGCCAGAAGCAGACGGATAAAGTAAGAAACGGAACGGAGTTTTCCCGTTTTTTTCGTGAGAAGAACAAGCGAACAGACGGCTGTAATAACAAAGTCTGCCGCCATGCCGATGAGCAATGCGCCGCTGCCGAGATATTTCGGTAAAAACCACACGCATGCGAGCATTGCCGCCGCGCCTGCAAGGAAGAATAAAAGCGTCTGTTTTTCGCAATTCATGGAATTGAGGAGGCTGGTGGAGATAAGCGTAATGCTCATGGGCAACAGTATGAGCGCGTAACGTGCAATATATTTCCCGCTGTCCGCGTTCGAATAGAGCATAATTCCCACATGTTCACCGCATACGATATAAAACGGAATGAGCATACCTGCAATGAGCAGCGTGGCATTGAGCGCTTTTTCGACGAGCGCGGCAAGTTTTTCTTTTTCTTTGCGGTAAAAACATTCGGCGAGTTCCGGAACAAGCACGAGCGCGATCGAGCCGATGAGCGACGACGGGATCATGAGAACCGGCATAACCATGCCGTATACGACGCCGTATTCGCTCATCGCGCGCGATGCGGTGACTCCCGACGCCATGAGCCGCAGGGGAAAGAGTACGGAAATGAGCGAGCTCATCAGCGAAGAGGAAGTCCGCATGGCGGTTATAGGCAATGAGGATTTGAGAAGGGGAAGAAATTCACCCTTGGGCGAGCGCAGTTTACCGCCTTTCCAGAAAAAGTAACATACGGCGATCGCAAAGGAACACAGGTAAGAAATGAGTACGGCAATCGCCGCTTTATTTACGTCGGCAACGCCCGTCTTGATTCCGATGATTAGAATGACGCCGATGACGATCATAATTATTTCTTCGATCAGCTCGATGAGGGAGTATGCAAAAAAGCGCTTGTTTCCCCAGAAACAACCGCGGATGATTGCATATACCGAGGTAAAGGAAAGTCCGATAATGAGAATGTAAAATAGATCGGCGCAGCGCGGATCGGAAAAAACGCGCGAGAAAGGCGTTTTGATTAAAAAGAGAAGTACGGTAATCGGGACGCTGAATAAAAGCGTAATGAGGATTGCCGCAGAGGTGGCGGAGTGTTCTCCCTTTTTGTTGCCGCGCGTGCGGTGTTTTGATATCACGCGAGAGAGCGTTATCGGCAGTCCGCTCGAGGTTGCCGTTAAAAATACGGCGAAGACAGTGAGCGCGATCTGATATACGCCAAGTCCTTCCGAACCGAGCGTGCGGGATAAAATGATGCGGTAAAGAAATCCGAGACAGTGTTCGAATGCCGAAAAAACGGTGACGACGGCTGCCGTACGATAGAGATTTTGCATAGCGTATTTTATTCGTGTTATAGTCTGTTTTATGTGTTTTGCGCATAGAATAGGAACATGAAACTCGAACTTGTCTCATGTGAATATTACAGTGTTAAACGCGGACAGACGCTATGCTCGGTTGCGCGTGCGTTCGGAATGCCGCCGCGCGTATTGGCGGAAGAGAACGGATTAAAGGACGAAGTGGTTGCAGGGCAGATATTGCGGATTCCCGCCGTTCAGGGTAATTTATACCGCATTGCGGGAGGCGAGAGCATGACGTTTCTTTGCGGCTCAAAGGAAAATTTTGTCAGGCGCAACGGTACGGACTGTATTTATCCCTTACAGGAAGTGCTGTTGTAACGGTAAGTTTATTAAAAATTTGCCGCATTTCTATAATGACTGCGGCGAAGGGTTATAAATTATTTGCTTATAATATGCTTTGCCCCCCGAACCATGGATAAGCGCATTTAATTATTTAAAATTAAAAATATGATAAGGCATAGCTCACGTTCCCGTATGCGGAGAATGTGAGCTATTCTTTTGAATGTAAATATATTGTTGAAGGAACGCGCGATAATCAGACGCGCGGAAAAGAGCGTATTGTTTGAGCGGAAATTTTTTTTGGAAAAATTTCCAAATTGCGTGCTTTTTTTTGCGGAGTATGGTATACTGTTAAAAACAAACGCATGGGGGTACGGAATTATTTTATGAAACCCAAGTATAAACGCATTTTGCTTAAACTGTCGGGGGAGGCGCTCGCCGGAGAACAGAGATTCGGTCTCAACGAACAAGTTATTGCTTCGGTCGTCGATCAACTGGTTGAAATACACAATATGGGCGTGGAAATCGCGCTTGTAATCGGCGGCGGAAATTTTTGGCGGGGCAGGCAGGGCACGAAGATGGATCGCACGACCGCAGACCATATGGGTATGCTTGCAACGGTTATGAATTCGCTTGCGATGATGGACGCGATCGAACAACGCGGAATTCCTACGCGAGTTCAGACGGCGCTGAATATGATCTCGGTTGCCGAACCGTACGTACTCAGAAAGGCGTTGCATCATTTTGAAAAACAGAGAATCGTCATTCTCGCGTGCGGCACGGGCAACCCGTATTGCTCTACGGATACCGCGGCGGCACAGCGCGCCTGCGAGATCAACGCCGACGTTTTACTCATGGCGAAGAACGTTGACGGGATATACGACAGCGATCCTTCTATAAATCCGAATGCAAAAAAATACGAGCATTTAACATTCGGAGATATTGTCAATAAAGGATTAAAGGCGATGGATGCGACGGCGGCGACGATGTGTATGGAAAACGACGTTCCCGTACTTGCGTTTGCGCTCAACGAACCCCGTTCGCTCGTCCGCGCCGTTTGCGGAGAAAAACTCGGTACGCTCATTTCGAATAATTAAAAAGGAGTCGGTTATGATAGATAATGAAAAGGTAGAGGAGCTGTTTCTCGTGCTCGAAGATAAGCTCGAAAAGACGGTAAACGTACTTGGGGAAGAATTTACTTCCATTCGCGCGGGGCGCGCCAATCCGCACGTTCTCGATAAGTTGCAGGTAGAGGCGTACGGCGGCATGAGCCCCTTGAATCAGCTCGGTAACGTTGCGGTGAGCGACGCGCGCTGTCTGGTGATCAATCCTTGGGATAAGTCGCTGCTCAAAGCGATTGAAAAAGCCATACTTTCGTCCAACCTCGGACTCAATCCCACAAACGACGGAAATCTTATCCGTCTTGTTTTTCCCGAACTTACCGAAGAGCGCAGACGCGATCTCGTAAAACAGGTCAAGAAGATGGGCGAGGACAGCAAAGTTGCGGTGCGCAACGTTCGCCGCGAAGCGATGGAAGGAATCAAAAAGATGAAAACGGGCAAAGAATTGTCCGAAGACGAGGCGGCAAATTGCGAAACCGACGTTGAAAAGCAGATTGTAAAGAGCATCGAAAGTATCGATAAGCTTGTTTCGGCGAAAGAAAAGGAGCTTATGACCGTGTGATGAAAGGGCGCAAGGCGCGGGGACAGATTTTATATCCCCGTCATATCGCCGTTATCATGGACGGCAACGGCAGGTGGGCGAAAAA
This sequence comes from uncultured Christensenellaceae bacterium, assembly GCA_910586985.1. GTDB lineage: Bacteria > Bacillota > Clostridia > Christensenellales > Borkfalkiaceae > Gallimonas. The sequence continues at coordinate 11,827 of CAJUKK010000015.1, forward strand.
ACGCTTGCTGCCGCGGGGCGCAGGACACCGCGCCGGTTTGAAACGTATGCTCGAACTTACGGAACATGCGTTTTTGTCCGGTGCGCGCTATCTGACGCTGTACGCGCTCTCGGCGGAAAATTTGCAGAGACCGAAAGAAGAATTGGACGGGTTGTACGCGCTCTTCCGCGATTATTTTTCGGGAAACGTGTCGACGCTTATAAAAAAAGGAATACGGCTTAAAGTGATAGGGGATATGTCTTTGCTCCCGCCCGATATCGTCGAACTTATCGCAAACGGCGAACGGGAGACTGCGGCGGGGAAGGGCGGACTTTTGATCCTTGCCATTGCGTACGGGGCGCGTCAGGAGATCGTCGCCGCCGTAAACCGCGCGGTGAGCGCAGGGCGGGCAGTGGACGAGGCGCAGTTTTCGTCCCTGCTAAAAACGGACGGCGTGCCCGATCCCGATTTGCTCATTCGTACGGGGAAAGAGCAACGGCTTTCAAACTTTTTATTATGGCAATCCGCTTATACGGAGCTGTATTTTTCCGATAAGATGTTCCCCGATTTTACTTCGGCTGATTTTGATCGCGCTGTTTCGGATTTTTTGGAGCGCGATCGGCGTTACGGCAAGCTTACTCCCGAAAGCGAGGTGATAATATGAAAATACGTTCCGTTACGGCGGCGTTGTACGTGCTCGTCCTGATCGGATTTTTTCTCCTGAAAATATTTGTACACATGGCGTTTTTCGACGCGCTGATCGTGTTGTTTTCCGTCATCGGCACGTTTGAAATGACGCGTGCGCTCGGCGATAAAATCCGTTCCGTGCAAAAGTGGATTGTGATGTTCTTTTCGACCGCGATACTCGTCAGTTTTTCCATCAGTGATATCGTATACCGTTATATACAGGAAAGTTCGCCTGAACAGTTCAATTATTCCGTGCATATCACATGCGTTGTGTTCATGGCGGGACTTGCGCTCTTGTTCGGATTGCTTGTGTTTTCGCACGAAAAAACTTCGCTCGAATCGACGGCGTATTCGCTCTTTTCGCTTATTTTTCCCTCCGTATTTCTGCTCGTGCTCATGGGGTGCAACCATCTGCCGCGTTATTCGGAAATTTCTATTCTGTTCGTATTTGCCGTCTGCCCCGTTGCCGACTGTTTCGCTCAGCTCACAGGTATGGCGCTCGGGAAAAAATTTCCCAAAAAGATGTCGCCTACGGTCAGTCCGAACAAGACGGTAGTGGGGGGGATCGGCTCTCTCGTCGGCGGCGCGCTTGCCGCAGTCGCTATTTTCTTCGCCTATTACGGACTTGTGCAACCTGCCGATTTTTCGGCAAAGTGGACGAATCTTATCTTTTTTGTGGGGCTCGGCGTGCTTACCGCGCTGTTTGCGGAGTTCGGCGATCTTGTAGAGAGCGCGATTAAGCGCAAATTACAGATTAAAGATATGGGGAAAATTTTGCCGGGACACGGCGGGATTCTCGATCGGATCGATTCAAGTTTATATGCGTGCCTGATTGTCTGTTTTGTTATGGTAATTCGAATCATGACGACGGGTTGATGCGCATAAATATAGATGTACGCGTCCGCGCGCTGCGGACGCTTTTTATTAAAAGGATACAAAGGGTGACAGATGATCAATATTTGTCTTATCGGTTGCAGCGGAAATATCGGGTTGCAGGCGGCGGAAATCGTTAGAAGGTTTCCCGATCGGTTCCGTTTTTCCGCGCTTGTCGCAGGCAGAAACGGCGAAACGCTTGCAAAACTTGCTCAAGAGTTTCAACCTGATTTTGCGGCGGTTGCGGAAGGGGATTGTCCCGATCTTCCGCAGGGCACGCGGCGGTTGCGGAAAGCGGAAATTTTAAACCACTGTTTCGACGGTTGCGACGTTGCTCTGATTGCCGCGAGCGGATTTGCGGGGCTTGCATACACACTCCGAGCGGCGGAGCACGGTATAAAAATTGCGCTTGCCAATAAAGAATCGCTCGTTTGCGGGGGCGAGCTCGTGATGCGTGAAGTCGAAAAACGAAATGTCGACCTCGTGCCCGTGGACAGCGAGCATTCTGCGCTTTTTCAGGCGCTCATGTTCCGCCGCGATACGCCCTTTCACCGTCTTGTTCTTACGGCGAGCGGCGGCCCGTTTAAAAATTATACAAAGGAACAACTCGCCTGCGTAACCGCGAAGGACGCGCTCAATCATCCGACCTGGAATATGGGTGCGAAAATTACGGTCGACAGCGCAACGTTACTTAATAAAGGTTACGAAGTAATTGAGGCAAAGTGGCTGTACAATACTTCGTTTGAAAAAATCGAGGCGATTGTGCATCCCGAGAGCATCGTACATTCCCTTGTCTATTTTGAGGACGGAGCGGCTTTGGCGCAACTCGGTTATCCGGATATGCGCGTGCCCATCCAGCTTGCGCTAACCTATCCGGAACGTTTGCCTTGCGCGCCGCAGCTCGATCTCACAGAGCTTGGAACGCTGCATTTCGAACGGTTGAAAACGGAGAATTTCCCCTGTTTTACGCTCGCGTTGCAGGCGGGTAAGACAGGCGGCACTGCGCCGACGATTTTAAACGGCGCGGGAGAAGAGGCAGTGCGCGCGTTTTTAAACGGAAGTATACCTTTTATAAAAATCGCGGAGACTATTGAAGAGTCGCTTGACTGCGTACCCGTAAAAAAAGCGGATTCGTACGAGGCGCTCCAAGAGGCGGACGCCTTTGCCCGCCGCAAAGCATCGGAATTGATTTATGGTAAATAATATTTTGGGATTTTGGAGTACGTTCGGCTCGGTAATGCTTGCTATTTTCATGTTGCTTGTGATGATCACGGTGCATGAATTCGGTCACTATATAGCGGGAAAAATTTTTAAGTTTAAAATCAACGAGTTTTCGATCGGGTTCGGACCTGCGCTTTTTAAAAAGAAACACAAAAAGACGGATGAGCTTTTTGCCATCCGCCTGATTCCGCTTGGCGGTTACTGTGCGTTCGAAGGGGAGGACGGTCTCGACGAGGAGTCTCCCGCGCCCGAAAAAGAAATTTCTGCGGAGGTACAGACGGCGGAAGTTTTCCCTGACATTGCCGTTGCATCCGAAAATCAAGAGACTGTTACGGAGGAAAAAAGCGCGGTCGGAACGCCCGTTAAAGGCGTTTCTCCCGATGCGTTTACAAAAAAGAAACCGTGGCAACGCATTATCGTTCTGGTTGCAGGCGCATTCATGAATTATGTGCTCGCTCTGTTGATGATACTTATCGGCTTTTTTGCTTACGGGCAGTCGATGATTGCGGTATGGAAAATGGACGCGCCGACGGAGGAGTACCGTTCGGAATACAGCTTGCAGGATCTGGATATTATGCTTGAGGCGGAAGGGCGAAATCTGTACCTTACAACGGATATTGCTAAAGCGCTCAACGGAAAAAAAGCGGGCGATCTTGTAGAGATGAAAGTATCGCGCGTGGTGGGTAAGACGGACGATGATAAAAATATCCGCGAAGAAATGACGGTCAGCGTTATGTTACGCGAGGACGTAACCGTTAAAAACAGCGCGGATTTAAATAGCGTATGGCGCGCGCTTGGCATCGCCAACGAGGAGGGGGTAGACCAACTTGCAACAACCTATTATCAATTCGGTTTTTTTGAAACGCTGGGGCGTTCTTTTGCCTATTCGTTTAAGATCGCAGGATCGATTTTTAAAGTGCTCGGAGAGTTGTTGACGGGACAGCTTGGTATTTCCGCGCTCGGCGGTCCGATCACGACGATTTCCATGACTTCGCAGATGGTATCGCGCGGGTTCCGTTCTTTCCTCGAAATCGGGAGCTTTATCGGCGTCAATCTTGCCGTGTTCAATCTATTGCCGATCCCCGCGCTCGACGGGAGCAAGGTGGTGTTTACGGCAATCGAATGGGTGCGGGGAAAGCCGATCAGCCGCAAGGTAGAGGCGATTATTCATGCGGTCGGGTTTATTCTTCTTCTGGGATTTGCCGTGCTTGTCGATTTTTTGCAATTTATCTGAAAGAACTTAAAATTCGCTTGTAATAACGGTCTCTTATAGGAATAAGAGACCGTTATGTTCTTGATTGAATTTTCAGGACAAAAGAGTGAGATCGATTGTTCGCGTTGCGATCCGATCGCTAAACGCCCGATCGTGTTCGGCGAACAGCAGTGTGGCTCCCGAAACGAGGATCGCACGTTCCAGCTGTTCGCGCGCGATGACGTCTAAATAGTTGAGCGGTTCGTCCCATACGTATAAGTGCGCCCGTTCGCACAGGCTGCGCGCAAGCGCGGCTTTCTTTTTTTGTCCGTCGGAAAAGAGTGACATGTCGCGCATAAAGTCGCGCGGATCAAATCCGAGTTGAAATAAGACTGCATTAAAATAGCTTTCGTCGAGACCGAATTCCGCCGCATAGTCTTTGAGTTTGCCGCGATAGTGATAAATTTGCGGAACGTAAGAAATTTTTAAATCGTTTGCAATATTGCGTTTTCCCGTATATCCAGCAAAATTGCCCGTAATAACTTGAAAAAGCGTGCTCTTGCCTGTGCCGTTTGCGCCCGAAAGCAAAATTCGCTCGCCCGTATTGATAGAGAGTTCGAAATCGGAAAAAAGCGTGCGTTCGCCGAAATTTACGCAAACGCCTTCAAGACGCAGTAATTCGGGTTTCCGAAAGGGCGCGGGGGAGAGTTTAAGCTCCGTCACTTCTTCAAAACCTCTAAGCAATTCCCGAATGTGGTTTTCCGCTTTTACGATTCGTCGCTCGGTCACGCCCGCCCGTTTTTGCAGTCTTGCCGCCTGTGCGCCGATATAGCCGCGGTCAAGCATGGCGTGTCTATCGCCCGCGCCGCTCTTCTTATATTTGGCTTTTTCTGCCTTTTCAGCCCATTCGGCGGTACGTTTTGCGGCGGCTGAGAGCCGTTTTTTCTCTTTTTCCAACTTTTCTTTTTGCGTTCGGTCATTGAGTTCCGCTTTATCGCGTTCTTCTTTCCATACGGCGTAGTTGCCGCGGATAAGTTCCGCGCCGTTTCGGTTCAGCGAAAGAATATGATCGCAGCACGAGTCGAGGAACGCTCTGTCGTGTGAGACGACGAGGAATCCGCGTTTTCCCGAAAGATATCCGGCGACCGTTTCCCGCCCCGCCTGATCGAGGTGGTCGGTCGGCTCGTCAAGGAGGGGATAACCCTCGGTTGCAAACAGCGCGGCAAGCAGAAATTTTGTCCGTTCCCCGCCCGAGAGGGTGGAATAGGGGCGGAAGAGCGTTTCCTCGGGTAACCCCAAAAGGCTTGCTTCCCGTTGTAATTGCCAAAGCTCGGCATCGGGCGCAATTTCCTCTGCGAGAGCATAGGCGCACTTGTTTTCGTCGGATATCTCGCAGGGGAAGCAACGCAAAGGAAGATTACAGACGATTTTTCCTTCGCCTTTCAATTTTCCTGCAAGTAGTTTTAAAAGGGTGCTTTTTCCTCTGCCGTTTCGCCCCGTTAAGCCGAGTTTCCAATCGCTTTCAAGGTCGAGGGAAAAGTCGGAAAATACGGGATCGACCGCGTCGGGATAGATAAAAGTTAAATTTTCGATTTGTATATATGCCATGTTAATTCCTCCGAAATAAAATAAAAATTCCGCACGGAAATCACCGTGCGGAACAGAAACTCCCCGATAGGAGTTTTATTTCGGATATAAATAACGGGTGATTTCCTGCGAGCGCACAAATAAACGGAAACGCTTGTAAAACGTCCCTTACCGTGCAGTCTCAAATTTTCAGGAAATCAAAAACGCAAGCCCGTATTCCTCCTGTTTTTTTTTAATTCTAGCAAAGACATTCGCTCTTTGTCAAGTGTTTTCGTCGTTATTTATTTGATAAGTTTGTTCTTTTTTTACGTTTTCAACCGCATGGAATTTCCGTGCCTGTTTCACGAGCGAGGGGGAACTGAACGCCAATACACCGGCTATGATTACTAACGCGACGTCGACGAATACGAAAGAGTTGTACGCAAGCGAATATGCCCATACGTTCATACCTGCGTCGGCGGCGTATGCGGAGAACGCGAATACGCCCGAGAGCACGTGCGACACAAAGCGCAGAGTACTTGCGGCGACCGCGCCCAATGCAAACTGTACTTGCGGCAATTTTTTAAGTTTTTTTACGTTCGAAAACATGCCCGCAACGCCGATTCCGGCAAACGCCACGGGATAGTCGAGCAGGAACTGTGCGGGATGAATGATCCAAGGGTCTTGCACTGCCTGTAAAACGCCGTAGATGAGTCCTGCGAATACGCCCTTTTTCGTGCCGAACATATACGAATAGATCATGAGCGGAAGGAGGGATGCGAACGTAATCGAACCGCCCTGCGGCATTTCCCACAGTTTTAAATATGAGAGCGCAAAACTGAGCGCAATGCAGATTGCGGCGTATGAAATCGATTTGCTGTCAAATCCTTTTTTATCGCGGTTGAATACAAAACCCAGCGCAAAGATTGCGGCGAGCAATAACGCTGCGCTCAGATAGAGCACAATCTGATTGACCTTGGCTGCGTCCGAGTTAAAGTAGCCGTCCCCATCGATATTCCTGCCGTAATACACGCCGATACAGACGAGTAACGCGACGAACGCCGCCGCGGCAAGACCGGCGCTTACGGTTGCGGCAATGCGGAAAGGTTTTTTTCCGAAAAGGGACGCGCCGTAGGTAACTGCCGCGCCGAGGAGCACAGTTCCCGCAAGCGTTGCAGCGGGGTAGAGCAAAAGTTCGTTGATCCGTCCTTTTTCGTTCATCTCCATAAAAGCGAGCGACAGCATCGCAATGATAACGGTCAACGAAAATCCGACCGCGAGCGAAAGAGCGACTGTAACGTACGATTTGAGCGATTCCTGCCTTTTAAACCGTACGAGAATGCCTGCGCCGAGGAGAGAGACAAACAGCAGGGCGGCGATCCAGAGGAACACGGTCATGAGCGAACTCTGCGCGTATTCCGTCCAGACCTTTCCGTAAAGAAAGCCGAGCGTTTCGCCGTCTGCGTCGAAAACTTCTTCCGAATAGGAAGCGAGCAGTGAGAAGGGTAACATAGAAACCTCCGAAAATAATTTTTTTTTTGAGTTACCCGTCTCCGAGAACGGCAAAATTTGTTTGTTTATAAAAACAAACAACCCGCGTAAAATACGCGGGCGTAGATATCCTCAGAAAATCCTGTGCTTTCGTTCAAGTATTACCTTGTCCGATTCAAATGGTATCATCTCAGCCTTTTACGGCACCCACGACGGATAATTCAGTTTTATTTGTTGAACGCATTCAACATAAAAATTATATTCTGTTTTTGGCAAAAAGTCAATTGTTTTTTGATAAAATTTGTGGTATAGTAATAACGATATCACGAAAAGAGGACTGATATGGATAAATTTTACGCGTATATGGACAGAATGAAGTACATTAAACGTTGGCAGCTCATGCGCTCGGTGCGCGAGGAAAATATTATGGAGCATTCGCAGTCCGTGGCGGTGCTCGCTCATGCGCTCGCCGCAATCGAAAACGGCGTGTACGGGGGAAAACTCGACGTGCAAAAAATTGTTTTCTACGCGCTCTACCACGAGGTCAGCGAAGTGATGACGGGCGATCTGCCTACGCCCGTTAAATATTTTAATCAGGGCATCCACGGCGAGTATGAAAAGCTGGAAACGCTTGCCGTAGAAAAAATTGCAGATACGCTCCCTGCGGAAATGAAGGGGGAGTTGTACCCGTATTTGCAGGCGGATAAAACAAGCGAGGAATATAAATACGTTAAGGCGGCAGACAAGCTTTCTGCCTATATTAAGTGTTTGGAAGAACTTCGTTCGGGCAATAATGAGTTTGTGCAGGCGGAACGGACGATCGGTGAGACGCTCCGCGAGCTGAAAATGCGCGCGGTGGATTATTTTTTCGAGCGGTTCATACCCGCATTTTCGCTCACGCTCGACGAGTTGGAGGGGCTTTGAGCACGCAATAAGGAGAAGAACATGATAAACGAAATTTATGTTGCGGAGGATATCTGCTATATCGGCGCGGGCGACAGAAAAGCCTCGCTTTTTGAAAATATTTATCCGATAGATAGCGGAGTTACCTATAATTCGTATTTGTTGAAGGACGAAAAGACCGTGTTGTTCGATACCGTGGACCGTGCGGTGGAAGAGGCTTTTTTCGAAAATTTATACGGCGCGCTCGGCGGGCGCGGGTTGGATTACCTCGTGGTACACCACGTTGAACCCGATCACTCGTTTTGTATTATGCGCGTTTTAAAAGAGTTTTCCGGTGTTAAAGTGGTAACTTCGCGTAAGGCGGCGCAATTGCTTAGCGAATATTTCGGGTTTTCGGCCGAGGACGCGTTGATCGTAAAAGACGGCGATACGCTCTCCTGCGGAAAACATACTTTGCGTTTTATTGCCGCGCCCATGGTGCATTGGCCCGAAGTGACGATGAGTTATGACGAGACGACGGGTACGCTCTTTTCGGCGGACGCGTTCGGGTCGTTCGGCGCGGTGAACGGAAATATCTTTGCCGATCCCAATAAGTTCGAAACGGAGGAGCTTTACGAAGCGCGGCGGTATTATACGAACATCGTCGGAAAATACGGCGTACAGGTGCAAAACGTTTTAAAACGCGTAAAGGAACTTTCGGTAAAAGCGGTGTGCCCGTTGCACGGGCGCGTGTGGCGCGAGGGGTTCGGAGCGTTTTTGGAAAAATATTTGCTATGGAGTTCGTATCAACCCGAGGAGCGCGGCGTGTGCATTTTTTGCGGATCGATTTACGGGCATACGATGCGCGCAGCCGAACTGCTTGCAAATCTGCTTGCGGAATATCGGATTCCCGTTGTCTTATACGATACGTCGAAAACCGACGGGTCGTATCTGCTTTCCGAGGCGTTCCGCTACTCGCACCTCGTGTTTGCCGCGGCAACCTATAATGCGGGAATTTTTACGAGTATGGAACGGCTGCTTTCGGAGTTAAAGACGCATAACTTCCAGAATCGTAAATATTCAATTATCGAAAACGGGAGTTGGGCGCCGCAATCGGGGAAACTGATGGAAGAAACGCTTTCGTCGCTGAAAGGTATGTTAAAGTGCGGTGATACGGTAAGTATGTTGGCATCGGTAAAAGAGGATACGAAAGCTCAGTTAAAAGCGCTTGCTCAAAGCATTGCGGCGGAATTTGCCGAATAAGATCGTAACGTTTGGGTAATACTGATTACGGAGGGTCGATATGGCAAAATATGTGTGCACAGTATGCGGTTATACTTATGACGAGGAGCAAGGCGACGATATGAACGGCGTTGCGGCAGGAACAAAGTGGGAAGACGTGCCCGAAGATTATGTTTGTCCTTTGTGCGGCGTCGTAAAGAGCGATTTTGCAAAAATATAAATAAAATAACTGAGGGAACGGGACTTTCAAGTCCCGTTTTTTCCGTTTCTTAATTTGAATTGCGGCGGCGTTAATGGTGTGCGGACTGATTGTTATGGCGACAATATCAAACTAATTGGCGGAAACGACAGTGCGTACGCAACGTCAACGACGGCGTGCGAAGGCGCCTGCGGCGTTTATACTGTGGACAACTGTCAAATTGAATATATCGGGAAAAATCTCATAATATCAAATAAAAATGGCGTTACGACTACAAGCCTCCCGTTGTCGGTTATCGGGCATAAAAAGGAATGCAAAACTGCGTTCCTTTTTTTCTGTATTTTCTTGCAAATTTTTTATGATTATGGTATAATCATAAAAAACAATCCGTAGGAGATTTTTATGATTGATTTGACGACGATCAAAAATGCCGATCCCGAACTGTACGACGCAATGGAAAAAGAACTCTCTCGTCAGAGAGGGAATCTTGAACTGATTGCAAGCGAAAATATCGTATCTCCCGCCGTTATGGCGGCAATGGGCAGTCACCTTACCAACAAGTACGCGGAAGGATATCCATCCAAGCGTTATTACGGCGGCTGCGAATTTGTCGACGTTGCGGAGGAGCTTGCAAGAACGCGTCTGAAAAAGATTTTCGGGTGCGAACACTGTAACGTACAGCCTCACAGCGGCGCGCAGGCAAACTTTGCCGTATATTTTGCCATGCTCAAACCGAACGATACGATTATGGGCATGAATCTCTCCCACGGCGGACACCTTACGCACGGTTCGCCCGTCAATGTTTCGGGCGTATACTTCAATATCGTTCCTTACGGCGTTTCCAAAGACACGGAGACGATCGACTATGACGAGATGGAAAAGATCGCGCTCGAATGCAGACCTAAGCTGATCGTATCGGGCGCGAGCGCGTATCCGCGCACGATCGATTTTGCGCGTATCCGCGAAATTTGCGATAGAGTGGGCGCGCTCATGATGGTGGATATCGCGCATATTGCGGGACTTGTTGCGGCGGGGCTGCATCCTTCTCCCGTACCGTACGCAGACTTTGTTACAACGACTACGCACAAGACATTGCGCGGCCCGCGCGGCGGCGTGATCATGTGCAAAGAACAGTACGCAAAGGCGATCGATAAGGCGATTTTTCCGGGGACGCAGGGCGGGCCTCTGATGCATGTTATTGCAGCAAAAGCGGTAGCGTTCGGAGAAGCTCTTACGCCCGAATTCAAGGCTTATCAGGCGCAGATCGTTAAAAACGCGGCGGCAATGGCGGCGCAGTTTACAAAAAACGGAGTGCGGCTTGTTTCGGGCGGAACCGACAATCATTTGATGCTTGTCGATTTGCGGAACGAAGACATGACGGGCAAGGAATTGGAGGCGCTTTTGGACAGAGCGCATATCACCGTCAATAAAAACACGATACCGTTTGAAACGACTTCGCCGTTTATTACAAGCGGGGTGCGGATCGGCACGCCCGCGGTAACGGCGCGCGGCATGAAGGAAGGGGAGGCTGTCGAGATCGCGCAGCTTGTGACCGAGATCATTCGCGGAAAAGAGGAGGCGATTCCCGCCGTTTCGAAAAAGGTCGCCGCGCTCTGCGAAAAGTTCCCCATCTATGCAAACGATATAATGTGAGATGAGGTGTCGGTTTCCGTTCAGCTCGTAAACTCGCTACTTCTCTCTAATATAAAAGGGTGAGGGCAACAATAAAGAACAGATTCAACTCGTTCCGCTCCCGCCTTAGTTTACAAAGAAGTGAGGCGGGACAGTCCTGTGTGAGAATCTTTACAATATGATATGTAAAACCCTCGCGATGCGCGAGGGTTTTATGTTACTCTAACAACTCTTCCATTGATACGTCATATAGCTCAGCAAGCTTAATAAAATTTTGTAGCGTCGGTACGGTGACACCGCATTCGTACGCATGATAGGATTGCGCCGTAATGCCGATTTGACGGGCAACGTACGTTTGCGAATAGTGGTATTGCTCTCTTAACGTTTTCAAATTTTTTCCCAAACGATACAATTCTTGCATTTTTTAAGCTCCATTCACTTGACATTTTACAGTTACAAACTGTAAAATAGAATTGTTTAAGTTTAAAACTTAAATTCAGGAAATGATCATGGAATATATAAACGCAGAGGTCAAAAGAGAAATTATAAATGCAGATAGCCTTTTGGGGAGGTCAAGCCGATTATAAAGGATCTGTTTGTGGCAAACGTGCAAAAGTGCAGCGACGGATTTCTGATAAAATTTCCGAGCGGGCAGACGTTTACGCTGGCAATCTGGGAGAATAAGAAGTATTAAGATTCAATTTTATTGTCATTTCGAGTGTATCGTAGCGGAATCGAAAATCTAGCGCACAGAGTGAGCGAAACCATATTTAAAAATGAGGTATCGTTTCGCTGGATGTCTCGATAAGCTTGACATGACATGTGAGCAATGTCGCAGAGATTCTCACGTTCGCTCTGCGGACTCTCTAAAAGTGGCATTTGGGGAACTACACTGTCGTTTCTAAACAGTCATTTTCAACGGAGCGAAATGGAGCGTGAGAATCTTTACCGCATTGGGAAAAATATGCATAAAACGCTTGCATTTTGTTGATGTGCATGCTATAATAATATCAATCGAATATTCTTTGGGGCGGAGTGCAATTCTCCACCGGCAGTAAAGTCTGCGAAGAGCGAAAGCTCCCGAACGGGTGAAATTCCCGTACCGACGGTATAGTCCGGATGATAAAAGAATTTTAAAGCCGTATTTTGCGCGTCCCGATTTATTGGGACGCGTTTTTTTACGCCGAAGAATACTCGAAAATAATTTTTTTTTGAGGTGCTCTATGTCGGCAAAAACTGTCATTCGTGCGCATTTCACTGCGCCGCGCATCGCCTATATGGCGATATTCACCGCGCTTGCGTTCGCGGTCACGTTCTTGGAGTTTCCAATTTTTCCGCAAGCGAACTTTTTAAAGTTTGATTTTGCAAACGTGTTTTTTTTGATCGAAGGATTTATCTTCGGGCCGGTGGAGGCAATCGTTTCCATCGGGGTCAAAGAATTGCTTTGTCTCACCAAGTCTTCGACGGCGGGCGTTGGGGAGATCGCAAATTTTATTATGTCGACGGCATACGTTATCGTACCTTCCGTTCTGTACCGCTTTAAAAAGGGAAAGTGGTGGGTTACCATCTCGCTTGTAATTGCGTGCGCAATTCAGATCGGCGTGAGTGCGCTTGTCAACCGATACATTAACTTCCCCGTATTCGGCGCGCTCTACCATTTCGACGGCGCGGAGCTGTTCTATTCGCTGTGGCCGTTCGTTATCTATTTTAATATTATTAAGAGCGTAGGTATCAGCGTCGTTGTATTTTTTATTTACAAGCCGCTGTCGCGGTTTATCAAAATGACTTCCGCCAAGTTCGAAAAAGAAATGGAGAAATTGAAGAAAGAACGCAGAGCGGAAAAAGAGGCGAAATGCGCAGTGGAACCGAGCGAGGAACAAAAAGAAGTTGCTGTTTCTTCCGACGGCGAAAATTAACGATTTTTTACAAATCAATCTTCCTTAAGAAAGAGACAAAGCTGAACGGTTTGTCTCTTTCCCTTATTTATAAAAGTATTGTTTAATCGCTTGATAAATACATTTTGATGTGTTAAAATAAAATCAATTATATTGTAGAGAGGCATTGTTTGGCAGTCTTTTTATCACAATCGGAAGAAGATACCCTGCGTTTTGCTGCGGAGTATGCAAAGACGCTCCAAAGCGGCGATACCGTATTATTGGACGGCGAAATGGGCGCGGGCAAAACGGTGATTGCAAAGGGGATTGCAAAGGGTCTTGGCATTGAATGCGAGGTAACAAGTCCGACTTACGCCTATATTAACGATTACGAAGGACGGCTGTTTCATTTTGATTGTTACCGCATTGCCTCGGAGGCACAGGCGGAGTCGCTCGGATTTGCCGATTATTTCGATTTAGGCGGTATTTGTCTCGTTGAATGGAGCGAATATATAAAGGGGCTCTTACCTGCCGGATGTAAGCGGATTTCCGTCCGTAAAACAAAGGACGGATCGCGGGAGATCGCATATTGAATTTTCTTGCAATCGATACAAGCGCGGCGCATCTTACCGTCATTGCGCAAAAAGGCGAAAAGGTTGAAACGGCGTTTATCCGCGACAGTCTGCACGCGCATTCCGTCAGATTAATGGATGAGATCGACGGCGTTTTGTCGCGCGCGGGTCTTTCGTTAAGTGAGTGCGAGCTGATCGCATCGGTCGTCGGCGCAGGATCTTTTACGGGCATCCGTATCGGAATCGCAACGGTCAAGGGATTGTGTTTTGCAAGCGGGGTACCCGCGCTTGCAGTCACCTCATTCGATGCGCTCGCATACGCTGAAAGGGGCGGGAAACGGCTCGCTCTCGTCGCTGCGGGGCACGGTTATTATTATACCTGCGGATACGGGGAAGAGCGCGAAATACTAATTCCGCCCGCGTATTCTTCGAAGGAAGAGGCGGAAAGGCTGATAAAAGGCGGGTTTTCTGCGGTTGCGTACGAGACGCTCGGACTCGGGGAAAAGATTGTTGATCCGGCGCAGGGATTGCTGCATGCCGTGCGGGCGAAATGCGGTGAGAAAATATCTCCCGCAATGCTGCACGCGCTGTATATTAGAAAATCTTCTGCGGAGGAAAACGCAAAATGAACGGGAGACGTTGGACGTTTGAAGACATCAATGCGATATGCGCATTGGAAAAAGAATGTTTCCCGCAGTCGGCGTGGAGTATGCAGGCGCTCGCCGACTCGCTTTTGTCCGAAAACTTCTTCGGCATCTTGCTCGAGGAGGAGGGCGTTATCACTGCTTACGGCGGCATGAGCGTTGTTTTAGACGAGGCGGAGATACAACTCGTTGCAACGGCGGAAATGTACCGTGCCTGCGGGCGCGGGCGTAAGATCATGGAGGACTTGCTTTCCGAGGCGAGAAACCGAAACGTTAAGACGGTTTTTCTCGAAGTACGCGTCTCCAATGCTCCCGCTCAGCTACTTTACCTCAAATGCGGGTTCAGGGGGCTTTACGCACGTTCCAGATACTATCCCGACGGAGAGGACGCGATCGTCATGAAAAAGGAGCTTGATTGAAGAGCGTATCGCTTTTGCAGTGCGGCGAGGGGAAAGACCTCGTATTTTTACACGGTTATCTTGCGAGCAAAGAAAGCTTCATGCCGCAGATAAATTATTTTTCTAAATTCTACCGCGTTACGGCGTTTGACTTTTTGGGGTTCGGACAGAGCGCGCCGCTTACGGATGCGTACTCGGTGAGCGATTATGCCGATTGGACGGAGGAGACGCTCTCTTCGCTCGGGATCGTGTATCCGCACGTCGTTGCTCATTCGTTCGGCGGGCGGGTGGCGATCAAATGTCTGTCCCGCAAGGATATCTTTGACCGCGTTATTCTCACGGGGTGCGCGGGTATCGTAAAAAAACGCACAGTTTCCTATCGGGTTAAGGTCGGAAGTTATAAAATTATTAAAAGAATCGCGCCTCGCTATGCCGAAAAGCATTTCGGGAGCGCGGAATACCGTTCGCTTTCCCCGATCATGCGGGAGAGTTACAAAAAGATCGTCAATGAAGATTTGCGGGAGGATGCAAAGCGTATCCGGCGTCCCGTACTCTTTTTAAACGGTTCGCGGGATACGGAGACGCCCGTCGCTTCCGCTAAAATTTTAAATGCATGTGTGCGCGGTTCAAAGCTATGCGTATTCGAAGGACTCGGGCACTTTGCGCACCTTGAAAATCCAAATCTTTTTAATCTTGCGGTAGAGGAGTTTTTGTCATGTCGGAATTCGGACTCTGGATCGGAATTGCATTCGGCAGTATTTTAAGCGCGGCGCTGTTCGTTTTGTGCACGTTGCCTGTTCTCGGTATTTTGCAACAGAGCGGCTATTCGGGCAGAGCGTTCGTGCGTTGGTATTGCCGAAAGGGGAATATGCTGCCCCGTCGGCATAATTTATTGACGCTGTCGCTCTTTCTTTTGACAACGCTCGTATGCCTTTGCTTTTCCTTTCTCGGCGCAAGATATGCGGGTCTTGTTTCGGCGGCGCCCTTTTGCGGCGTGCTTGCGCTCTATCTTTATTCCATGCGCCGCGCCCTTAAAGTACCTTTAAAACGTACGGGACGGGCGCTCAGATTAGCGGTTGCATATTTTATATTTACGTTAGCCGTTTGTTTGGGTATTTTGGTAGGACTCGGTTATGCGTCGGAGGCAATCGGAAAAGAATACGTTATGCTGTTCCGCTTTGTGCCGCTCACGTTTGTGCCGCTGATACTTCCCTTTCTCGCAGTGGCGGCGAACTTCTGTATGAAGGCATACGAGATTCCCCGTAACCGCGGTTACATTGTCCGCGCAAAGCGAAAAATCGCGGAGAGCAATTGCCTGAAAATCGGTATTACGGGAAGTTTTGCAAAGACGAGCGTAAAACACTTTGCGGCTGCGATTGCCGGAAGTAAGTATCGGGTTGCGGCAACGCCCGCGTCGTATAATACCCCTATGGGCGTTGCTCGGACAGTGTTCGAACAGGGACTCGATTGCGACTTGTTTTTCGTCGAAATGGGCGCGCGCAGACGCGGTGATATTCAGGAACTCTGCGATATGGTTTCGCCGGAGATCGGAGTCGTTACGGGAATTTGTCCACAACACTTGGAAACTTTTTTGACAATCGAAAACATTAAGGCGGAAAAAGGCGTGCTTGCGCAAAGGACGAAACAGTGTGTGCTCGGCGCGTCTGCCGCCGATCTTCCCGCAAGTGACGCGCTTGTATACGGAAGAGATTTTTCTGCGGAGAACATTGTTCTAAGCGCGGAGGGAACGCAGTTTACTCTTCGGTTGAAACAGGACGAAATACCCGTGCGGACACAGCTACTCGGCAGACATGCGGCGGAGGATATTGCGCTTGCCGCCGCGCTCTGCAGTCTGCTTCCGATGACGGCAGAGGAAATTGCGGAGGGGATCAAAAATATTTTACCCGTTCCGCACCGGCTTGAACGCATTCAGGGAAAGGGCGGAGTCGTCGTATTGGACGATTCTTACAATTCCAACGTCGAGGGCGCCAGAGACGCCGTAGAGACAGTCAGGCTTTTTTCGGGGAAAAAGTATGTTGTGACTCCCGGACTTGTCGAGCTCGGCGCTATTGAGCAGGAGGAGAACGAAAAGCTTGGCGCGTCTCTTGTGGGGTTGGACGGCGTGATTCTTGTGGGCGAAACGCAGGTGCTCCCCGTACGGAACGGGTATCTTGCCGCAGGGGGCGACGAGTCGCGTTTGAAAATCGTTCCTTCGCCGTCTGCCGCTGCGGAGGCGATCGCGGCGGAACTTAGCGCGGGCGACTGCGTGCTGTTTTTAAACGATTTGCCCGATATTTACAACTAAACGGCGAAAGAGAATATCTACTCAACGACACCAAAGCAAACTTGCGTTGGCGTCGTTTTTTCTTTAGCTGTAAAATCAAAATTGAGGAGGATGTTATGAGGAAAAATATAGCCGTTTTTTTCGGCGGACGATCAAATGAGCATGAGGTCTCCGTTATCACCGGAATGCTTGCCGTTAATCTTTTGCGCGGCGCAGGATATCGCGTTATGCCTGTTTACCTGCCCAAGAAGGGCGGAATGCTGATTGCGGAAAACGCGCGGGGCGTGGATGATTTCCGCCGCGATCGCTACGAAAAATTCGAAGAGGCGATTTTATACAAAAAATCGCTTATCAATCTCCGAAAACCCAAACGGATAAAATTCAGTATCGACTGTGCGCTCAACTGTTGCCATGGCGGTCAGGGCGAGGACGGGACGCTCTCGGCTCTGTTGCATTGGAACGGCGTTTTGTCCGTTTCTCCCGATACTGCGGTGTCGGCAATGTTTATGGATAAATCGCTCTCGAAGATCGCGCTCAGAGGATTACATATTCCGGTGATAGAGGATTTGACGGTATACGAAGAAAAATGGGAGACAGCCCGCGAAGAAGTTTTTGCGGAAACGAAGGTTCTTGGATATCCCGTAATCGTTAAACCTTGTTCGCTTGGGTCGAGCATCGGAATACGCGTCGCAAGAGACGAAAAAGAACTTGCAGATGCACTCGCGCTTGCGTTTGAGTTGGATCATGGCGCGCTGATTGAAAAGTACCTGACCGATAAGCGCGACATCAATTGCGCCGCATGCGTTTTAAACGGGAAAATAATATTTTCGCCGCTCGAAGAGGTGTTTTCTTCGGAGGACATTCTCTCTTTCAGCGAAAAATATGAGGGAACGGGAGAACGTACGTCATGTATTCCCGCTGAACTTGATGTTGATATTGCAGATAAAATCAAGGCGTATCTGGAGTTGGTGTGCAAGTCGTTTCAGGTGCGCGGAATCGTGCGCGCGGACTTTCTTGTATCAGGCGAAGAGGTGTATTTTAACGAACTGAATACCGTCCCCGGATCGCTCGCGCTCTACCTATTCGGGAAGACGCTCACCGAAGGGAGAGATTTTCTCGTCAGACTCATCGAAGAAGTTTGCGCAGAGGAGGAGAAAAGCGTCGTTGAGACGAATCTTTTGGAGGGGGGAATATTCGGTTCTCCAAAAGGTTGCAAAAGGCGGTAAAATTTAGTATAATGGGGGAAATTCATAAGTGAGGTAACGTATGGCGAAGATAGCGATGAAAACCCCCCTCGTCGAGATGGACGGCGACGAAATGACCCGCGTGCTCTGGTCAAAAATCAAGGAGTTTCTTATAACGCCTTACGTCGATTTAAAGACGGAGTACTACGATCTGGGACTTGAAAACCGCGACAGGACGGACGATAAAGTAACGGAAGAGAGCGCGCTTGCCGCAAAGCGGTTGGGCGTCGCGGTCAAATGCGCGACGATCACGCCAAACGTTCAGCGTATGAGCGAGTACCGTTTAAAGAAAATGTGGAAGAGTCCAAACGGGACGATCCGCCGTATCTTAGACGGCACGGTGTTCCGCGCGCCCATTTTATGCAAGGGAATCCGCTCCTATGTGCCGAGCTGGAAAAAGCCTATTGTGCTTGCGCGGCATGCCTATGGGGACGTATACTCTGCCGTAGACGAATACGCGGCGGCGGGCAGTAAGGCATATCTTTTAATCGAAGATGCGCACGGAAACGTAGTGAGTAAAAAGAATATACACGATTTTACGTGCGGCGGCGTGGTGCAGGGAATGCATAACAGCGACGATTCGGTCAGATCGTTTGCGCATTCCTGTTTCCGCTATGCGCTCGACATGAAGTTGCCGATGATTTTTGCGACCAAAGATACGATCTCGAAAGTATACGACGGGCGGTTTAAGGCAATTTTCGAAGAGGTTTACAAGGAATACGAGTCTGCGTTTGCTGCGGCGGGAATCGATTATCTCTATACGCTCATTGACGACGCCGTCGCCCGCATCGTCCGCTCCGAGGGCGGAATTTTGTGGGCGTGCAAAAATTACGACGGCGACGTAATGAGCGACATGGTGGCGACTGCCTACGGCTCGCTCGGCATGATGACTTCGGTACTCGTTTCGCCCGACGGCAAATACGAATACGAGGCGGCGCACGGAACGGTGACGAGGCATTATTACAAATATCTGAAAGGGGAGGAGACTTCCACCAATTCGGTCGCGACGATCTTTGCATGGACGGGCGCGCTCAGAAAGCGGGGTGAACTCGACGGATTGTTAGAGCTCGTTGCTTTTGCAGATAAGCTCGAAGAGGCGACGCGACGTACGATTGAAGAGGGAGAGATGACGGGGGATCTGATTCCGCTTTTTTCCCGCGAAGGCGTTGTTCCGAAAAAATGTAACAGCGAAAACTTTTTGCGTGCGATCGCAAAAAGAATGTAAAAAATCAGCCTCTGTAAACAGGAGGCTGATTTTGTTTTTAAAAAAAAGAGACTCCGACGTTTTCGCGTCGGGGTCTCGTCCGATTCCGTAAGCGTTGTGTGTTATTTGCGGCTGCAAGCTTTACCCTGCGGGTAGAGCGGCAGTTCGAAGAATCCCGAGCAAACCTCTTGCGAGTACTCCTGTGCGGGCGGAATTGCGCAGTATCCGTAGCTGGGCACGAGCAACTCAACCTGCATGGCGACCTTTAAAATGACGGTGAGACAAGCCGATATTACAAAAGAATTCGTTGCGCTGTCCCAAGAGCCTTCGGGCGATACGCAGGAAGCGATTGCCGTTACCGTAAAGGGCATAACCGATGCGGGCGGTACATACATGAGTACGTCTTCGGTGATGGATACATTGCCCGTTGCCTTTCCTTCTACGCCTGCCGCGTCAAGGTATACGATTTCGACGGGTATGGAAACCTTTGCCTGTATGCGGGCGAACTGACCGTCCGTCTGACGCTCCACGTTGAGTCCCGTAACCGTTCCCTCGGACGAGAGCGATCGCGCGCTGATAAACGAAAGCGGATATGTAGGGGTTGCGGGCGTGGGATTGGTAAGTTCCACCGAATAGCCCTCGAGACGCGTCTGGATTATGCCTGCGTCAAAGATTTTTTCCGCTTGAATACACACCTTTTCGCAAAGACCGTTCAACGGATTGCCTGTGATCGTGCCGGGGCAGTGATCCGATGAAAAATTGGAAAAAAATGACATTTGTTACCTCCGTGTAAAGAACCTTTGGGTTCATATTGCATTGTATGCAACAGAGGCTGATTGCGTTACGCCGATTCAAGCGGAGTTACGAGTACCGTTTTAAAATCTGTATAAGTGACGAATCCCGCTTTCGTTTTGGGCGGTTTTTTAACGTTTTTTATCTTCGTGTAGTCTACAGCGACACTGCCGCCCGCTCCGCCGTCCGAATATTTTGCGCAGATTCGCGCGGCGTACAGGAGTACTTCGTCCGGCACGTTTTTTCCCTGCGTTTTAACGACTACGTGGCAGGAATGGTATTTTTGCGTATGCAACCACAGATCGTCGTCCGCCGCCGTGCGTACGAGTCTGTCGTTTTGCAGATTGTTTCTGCCCGCCCGAATCTGAAATCCGCACGTTTCAAAAGTTCGGTAGGAAATTTCCGGCATGACTTTTTTAGAGCGCGTTTTTTGTTCCTGTATGAGTCCGGCGGCGGTCATTTCTTCCGTTACGGAGCGAAGATCCTCTTGCGTCTCCGCGGTGTTGACGGAGGCAAGCAGGCTTTCCAGATAGGCTATTTCGCTCTGAGTCTCCGTTTCCTGCGGTGCCAACACTTCGAGCGTGCGTTTCTGTTTGCGGTATTTTTTAAAATAGTTTTGAGCGTTGTCGGCGGGGGAAAGGCGCGGATCGAGGACTATTTTTACCGTTTCACCCGATTCGCTGTAATAATTTAAAAGTTCGCAAGACGCGTCGCCCCGTTTGATCGAATAGAGGTTTGCTGTGAGAAGTTCGCCTTTTACACGCAGCTCCTCCGCGCCGATGCATGCCTGTCTTTTTTCTAAAGTCTGTTGCAGACGTTTTCGGTGTTTTTTCAGCGAGTTCTGAATTGCGGCAGACAGTTTTTTGCGTGTTCCCTCCAACCCTTTTTTCGCTCTGCGTTTGGCGTAAAAATAAGCTTGCGCTTCGGACAGCGTTGCAAAGGGGATTGCGCCTTTCACGGAGCGGGCGAAAAAATCGACGGGAACTCCGTCCCGTTCGAGCACGCACGGCGAGGTTTCGTCAGAGAAAATATAGTCGTATACGCACTTAGCTATGTGATTGCCGCTGCAATGATTTGCAATTTGTTCCGCCGTTACAGGCGCGATTCCCGACACAGCGTTAAATAAAAAACGGGAAAGTTCTTCAGGCGGGTCTTTCAGCAGTGCGGAGAGCGCGGCATAGTCGGCGGGGTTTGTTTTGTCCTGCGGTGCGGGGAGTGTGTATTTTACTCCGGATAAAATAAACCGTTTATGGCTCTCGTCAAGCGTTGTGGTTTTGATCGCGCCGAGTACAATTCCGTTTTCGATCAGGATTGCGTTTGAGTATTTTCCCATGACCTCTACGTTCAAAAGTCGTTCGCAGGAGGAAAAATCGGAGGTGCAACGGAGACGAAAGGATAAAATCCGTTCAAAACCGAGCGTTTCGACGGATATTATTTCCGCGCCCTGTATATGTTTGCGCAGCAACATGCAGAAGTTTGGAGCAGTCAGCGGATTTTCCTTTTCGTCCTGTGTAAAGTATACTCCGCAGTCCGATGCGTTTACGTTGACGGTCAGTTTAAGCGTACGCTTTCCCGTGTATATAAGAAACGTGAGTTCTTCCCGTTCGGGCATATTGATTTTGTTGATTCTTCCGCCTGAAAGATCGCGGTTCAGCTCTCTTGCAATGTGGCGTAGGGTAAAGGCGTCTTGCGGCATAAAAACTCCTTGGATTCGAAGAAATTATAAAAGCGCGGTTTTCCTCGCGAATATATTCTAGAACGTTCCCGTCGCAGAATGTTGCGACATCGGCAATCACGGTATTTTGTTTGGTTGCCGTACGCTTTCCGCTTGCGGAATTAACCCGTGGAGAGAGCAAACTCTCGCCGAATGCAGGAAGGAGATAAGGCGCAGAGAAACAAAACGCGTCGATATAATTATACCCCAAAAAAACGAAATTGTAAATAAAAACGCTTTTCTTTTCTGCGACGATATGTTAAAATATACGCTGAACGAAAGTTATCAACATGCATTACAGGAGATAGTATTATGAAGTATACCGTTAAACCCGCTGAAAAAAGCACCGTGAAGATCACGATTACCTTTACGCCTGACGAATGGCATGCCGCAAACGACAAAGCGTACGTTCAGAACAGAAAGAAATACGCCGTCAACGGATTCCGTAAGGGCAAAGTTCCCAAGCATATCCTTGAAATGTATTACGGCAAGGGCTTGTTCTATGAGGACGCTCTCAACTTATTGTACGGCGAGCACTTCGGCGCGATCATCGAAAAGGAAAAGGATCATTTTACCGAAGTGGGCGAGCCCGCTCTGTCCGTTGAGGACATTTCGGAAAAACAGGTAGTTATGGTTGCGCAGGTTCCCGTAAAACCCGACGTAGAAATTGAGACGTACAAGGGTATAAAAATCACCGAGTATGAGTATACTGTTACGGACGAATCCGTAGAAAAGGATATTGAGTCCACGCGCGAGCGCATTGCCGAAAAGGTTGCCGTGACCGACCGTCCCGCAAAAGAGGGCGATACGGTGAACATCGACTTCAAGGGCACGCTCGACGGTAAGGAGTTCGAGGGCGGCAGTGCGGAAAAATACGATCTGACGCTTGGCTCGCATCAGTTTATCCCCGGATTCGAGGAGCAGGTTGCGGGTATGAGCATCGGCGAAAAGAAGGACGTGAACGTTACTTTCCCCGACGACTATCAAGTGGAGGATCTGAAAGGGAAACCCGCCGTATTTGAGGTGACGCTGCACTCCATTCAAGGTAAGAGCTTGCCTGAGCTGAACGATGAGTTTGCAAAGAAAATGGGCAGCGAAACGATGGACGAATACCGCGTTAAGGTAAAAGAGCGTCTTCAGAAAAATGCGGAAAGCCGTTCGCGCAACGAGACGGAAAATTCCATGGTGAGCGAAATTGCCAAGGGAGCCAAGGCGGAAATTCCCGACGCAATGATCGACCGTCAGGAGGAACAATCTCTTCGTAAGCTCGAATACAATCTCATGTATCAGGGAATCAAACTCGACGATTATCTGAAGTATATCGGTTCGACGCGCGAGGATTACAAAAAGAACTTTGAAGAGGACGCAAGAAATACCGTATTGCAACAGCTTATCGTTGAAAAAATTATTAAGCTTGAGAATATCACGGCGTCTCAGGAAGAAATCGATGCAAAGATCGAGGAACAGGCGAAGAGCGTCGGGAAAGAGGCGGCGGAATATAAAAAGACGATGGATCCCCGCCAGATCGAATACATCGACGGCGATATCAAAGTGACGAAACTGTTCGAGTTTTTAAAAGCAAATAACGAAATGGTAAAAGAGGTGAAGCCGGTATGACAAAGAACGTACTCGTTCCCTACGTAGTGGAGCGTACGTCGGGCGGGGAGAGAAGTTACGACCTTTATTCCCGTCTGCTCGAGGACAGAATTATATTTTTGAGCGGTGAAATCGACGATGCGGTGGCAAATACCGTCGTTGCGCAGCTTATCTACCTCGAAGGCAAAGATCCTACCAAAGATATCAGTTTGTATATCAATAGCCCCGGCGGTTCGGTTTCGGCAGGCATGGCGATATACGATACGATGAATTATATCAAGAGCGATGTTTCGACGATCTGTATCGGACTTGCGGCGTCCATGGGCGCATTCCTGCTTGCGGCGGGAACAAAGGGCAAGCGTTATGCTTTGAAAAACAGCGAAATTATGATCCATCAGCCGCTTGGCGGCGCGCAGGGTCAGGCGAGCGACATTAAGATTCAGGCGGAACATATTCTTCGCATCAAAGCTAAAATGACGGCGATCCTTGCCGCCAATACGGGAAAGTCGGTCGAAGAGATCGCCCGCGACACCGACAGAGATAACTATCTCTCTGCGGACGAGGCGTGCGAATACGGACTTATCGACAAGGTTTATATTAAGCGGTAAACGGGGCGGACTGACCGCCGGCAAACCGACAAAACGGAGTAATGGATGGATAAATACGAACCTACCTGTTCTTTCTGCGGAAAGGAAAAATCCAAGGTTAAAAAATTGATAGCGGGGCCAGACGGTATTTATATTTGTGACGAGTGCGTGGAGCTGTGCAAGGATATGCTCGGTAAAATGCCCGTTGCGCCTACCGAGAAGGTGCCGCTGAAAAAGCCTGCGGAAATCAAAGACGCGCTCGATCAGTACATTATCGGGCAGGATAAAGCCAAAAAAGTGCTTTCCGTAGCCGTTTATAATCACTATAAACGTATCAACGCGATTGCAGAGGGCAAGAGCGACGATTTAGAGATCGAAAAGAGCAATATTCTTTTGCTCGGGCCTACGGGCAGCGGTAAAACGTTGCTTGCGCGTACGCTTGCCAAGATTTTGAACGTACCCTTTGCAACCAGCGATGCAACGACGCTTACCGAGGCGGGATACGTTGGCGAGGACGTCGAAAATATTCTTTTAAAACTCATCCAGAATGCGGATTACGATATCGAACGCGCGCAGCGCGGAATCATTTATATCGATGAGATCGATAAGATTGCCCGCAAGAGCGAAAACGTTTCGATCACGCGCGATGTTTCGGGCGAGGGCGTACAGCAGGCGCTTTTAAAAATAATCGAAAGCACGGTTGCAAACGTTCCTCCACAGGGCGGAAGAAAGCACCCGCAACAGGATTGCATGCGCATCGACACGACGAACATTCTCTTTATCTGCGGCGGCGCGTTCGTCGGATTGGATAAGATCGTCGGAGCGAGAACGGACGATTCGGGGCTCGGATTCGGTGGCAAAGTCAAGCTGGGCGAAAACGAAGTGGATTATAAGCTGCTCGATAACGTTAAGCCGCAGGATCTGACGAAGTTCGGGTTGATTCCCGAATTTGTGGGGAGACTTCCCATTGTCGTCAATCTCAATCCGCTTGACGAAGACGCGCTTGTGAGCATTCTGACAAAACCGAAGAACGCGATCATTAAACAGTATCAAAAGCTTGTCGGACTCGACGGGGTAAAACTGACCGTAGAAGAAGAGGCGGTGCGGGAGATTGCCAATACCGCGATTCGTTTAAAAACGGGCGCGCGGGGACTACGGACGATCATCGAAGGTTTAATGACGGACGTTATGTACGATATTCCTTCCGAAAAGAACATTGAAGAAGTGATTATCACAAAGGACTGCGTTGACAAAGGCGCAAGTCCGCGCGTTGTATATAAAAAAACAGCATAAATTTCTCGCTCCCGCAATATAGCGGGAGCTTTTATATTAAATATATTATTTCGTTTTGATATGATTGTGATCTGCCGATTTCTACAAATAAAATTGAAATCGGAAAAATATTGATAATATTTATTCACAATATTAAGTTTTTGGCATAAGATATGGGGAAGATGCGGCGAAATATAGGAGTTTTTGAAAAATTTGTTGACGCAATAGAAACCGAGTGGTATAATAAGGGTACAAATGTACAGACTTGAAAATCGGGAGTTAATACATGAGGAAACATTTGTTTAACAAAAAATGCGTAGGGGGGGGGGTACTCATTATTAGGTAATGGGGCGTTTTTTCCGCGCGCTTTTTTAATGATTTCATTAAGTATCTTGCTGATATTGGCAGGATATTTTTCTTTTCATCAAAATCAAATTAAAACGAATGCGTCGGTCGGATCGAGTGTAACGGTAGACGAATTATGGAACGATACGAGCAAGTCATTTAACGGGGATTCTCTCGGAGAACTGTATTCATATTTGACAGGAAAAAAAGATGCATCGTATGAAGATGCGAACAATATGATCTCTGGCTCGACGACGGCTGTTAGCGCATCAACTATCAGAAGCAAAGCGGGGAACAAAAACGTTACCGTTAAATTCGGCGGTTTGGATTGGACGGTCACATATTTAACGCGTACGCGCACCAAGGCAAATTCTTTCAACGGACAGGTGTCCAGTACAAACGGCGATCTTATATTAACGCTCTGGTTGGCTGATACCGACGGTACGACGCATACGTTTACCGACGGTTGGCGCGGTACAGGCGCCAATTACAGTTGGGAAACTCCCGCGAATATGTACGGTTCGAGCTATCTTCGTTCGGTTGTTCTCAATGCGGGCGGGGTTTACAGCGCGTATAACGGTACGGCGACAACCGTAAGTTCCGCATCATTATTACAAATGGCTACCGCGCAAAAAGATGCAAGTAACAAATATGCCGCGTTTACTATGACGCAGAGCGAATTACAGTCTGCCGGTTCGGCGACTGTCAGCCTTACCGATTATATCGTTTCTCCAAGAAACGTAGCTTATCAGGAGAAGTTACACTCTAAAGGAATTAGTACTCAAAGTACAAATTATGCAGGCGCAGGCTATGGGGTTCCGAGCCAAGTGTCTGCCGACGGGCGGGAACAGGTTTATCGTGCTAAAGCGCATTATTCCGATTGGGCAGACGACTATGTTTGGGTTCCTGCCGCTGAAGAACTTGCGGATAAAGGCCCGTGGAAGGTTAATAGTGAACAGCGGATAAGTTCTGTGACTTATTGGACGCGGACGGCACGTTCAGATGATTATACGAGTTATCCTGTCGGCAATTGCGCTTTCAGCGCGGGAGGAACTGTAGATAAAGGCGCGGATGCTTTGGTCTCCAATCCGCAGGGCTTACGCCCCGCGCTGCATCTGAATTTGACAAAAGCCGCCGCTGCGGGATTAAGCAGACCGTCCGTTTCCGAATCGGCGTCCTATTCGTTTAACGGAATCGAGCAAACAGTCGATTTAACAACGTTTAAGGATTTTAACGTAAACAAAATGTACGTAACGAATATCGAACGCAAGGCGGACGGGGAGACGGGAACGGTTGCGCCCAAGGTCGACGTTGTTTCGCCTGCGGATATGACGACTAAGGTCAAATTTACCTCTGCCGGAACGTATTACGTATTTTTGAAAGCCAAAAAAGATACGGTCAACGGGGTCGAAAACAGCCAGCTATATTGGAACGAAACGGAGGCGACTGATGATCCTACCGTAACGAAGATCGAAATAAAAGTCGATAAAGCAAAGATAGAGACCCCCGGAATGGGAGTTAAAAGCAAAGAATACAGCGGTGAAGAGCTTACGTTTACCGTAACTAATTTCGTGCCGATTTCTATTTTAAGCAATCCTTTACCGACTAAACATTTAAAGATAGACGTGGTGAAAACGGAGGGCGGTTCCGCGGGAGAAAAAATCCTTCCTCAAAGCGATAAAACCGTAGATATCGTGTTGCGGAACGCCGGAAAGTATAAGGCGACGTTTACGATATCAGAGACGGCGAATTATGAGTGGAAAGAGAGCGGAACTAAGGAAATCGAGTTCGAGATAGTTAAGAAAAAACTGAGCGTAAGTTACGTAACGAATCCGGCGGGGGGAACGCTTTCCTGGGGAGCGGACGACAAGACGACGGCGAAGTTCACAATCACGGGGATTTATTCGGGAGACGCAACGGCTACGCCTGCGGTGTCGGGCGACAGCGTGGGTTTGCAGGCAAAGATCGCGAAGGATGAGGATGCAACGTACGGCGTAACAAAGCAGTTGACGGACGAAGGAGACGGGACGCAGGAGTTCGAGTTGGATGCAAGTATCTTCGGCGGCGCGTACGTTCCGGGGCATTATCCGATCAGTTTTGAGTTTACGGGCGGTACGCATGACGGGAATTACGATCTTACGAACGTGTTGAATGCGATGAGCAACGAGAAGTTGGTGATCGGCGCGTCGGGAGCGGGTCTGAACAAATACGATTGGAAGTACACGGCGGACGGAGGCTCGTTGACGCCGATGCCCGTCGGAAAGAATTTGGTGTATGCGTATAACGAGAGCGCGGGCAGCGGGGTCAAGTATAAATTATTCGTAGACGATTCGAGTTTTTCGGCGGCGAATATCGAGATCGACACAGAGAAGAACGACAGAAACTTTGTAAACGGATATGCGGACAACGAGGTGGATCGCGCCGGAACGTACACGGCGAAAGTGGCGTTAAAGGTAACGGATCCAACGCAATACGCATTCTCGGACGGAAGCACGGAAAAGGTAG
>CAJUKK010000016.1 GCA_910586985.1 uncultured Christensenellaceae bacterium
TGGCTGGGGTAGCTGGATTTGAACCAACGAATGACGGAGTCAGAGTCCGTTGCCTTACCGCTTGGCGACACCCCAATTTTTATTTCTTACCCGCATATTTTATCAAACTTACCAAAATTAATCAAGCAATTTTAACGGTATTTTAAGAAAATATTTGAATGTCTGAAAATTATTGCATTTCAGAAATAACTTTATTGTGAGATAAAGAGTATTTGACAAAATTTTCTTTAATAACGCAAAATATTTGTTTGTCTTCTACTCATTTTAAGCATAACATAGGGCAAGAGGTGAAAATTATGCAGCTTTCAACAATTATTGGAAAACAAATTTTATCTCCTTCCGGAGAACTGCTCGGTTACGTAAAGAACGCGTATTTAAACCGAACTCTTTCAAAACTGATGATGTTTGTCTGTATCGATGACGATGAGGAAGAATTTTTTCTTGCCTCAAGCAGCGTTGTTTCAATTGGCGACGTTATGATTGCACAAAAGTCACGGGTTTCGTTGCCTGCGGGATTAGTTGTCTGCCCTATCGGTAAACCGGCGTATTCACATCTCGGGCAAGAGTTAGGTGTTGTTTGCGATTATCTTTTTGATGAAGGGACGCCTCCGGTTTTTATACTTGTAAAGGACGGGATTCAGTCACCTCAACCGGCAAACAAGCTTTCGGTCGGTGAAAAAGTCATTGTATATCCCAATGAAAAATTGCGTAAGCCGTCAATTGTAACCAAAAAGGCAAGATCGGGCAACTTGGATACTATTAAAAAACCTGAATTGATGGAAGAGGAAAAACCGCTGAATTTATCTTTAAATCAGCCGAAACAGGAAGAAAAACCTGTTTCTCAAAAGACGGAGAAAACAGTGGAGTCGTTGCCTGACGTCGAGCGGATTTCTACGAATGTCAATCGGTTTAATTTGCTTGGCAAGCAAGTCAAACGTCCGGTCTATAATAATCAGGGTTTTCCGATTATTGCCGCTGGACAGGTGATTACGGCGGAAATATTAAATCATGCGCGGCGAAATAACAGACTCCTTGAATTGACGGTAAACACGCTGACTAATATTTGGTAAATTATGTTGATTATATGATTTTCGTACCTGTTGTGCTGGTATGAATACAAAACGAGAGTGCGTAATTGCGCGCTCTCGTTTTGCGTTTATGGAATATATCACCATGTTTTCAGGTTGTAATTTTGTCAATTTGTACATAATACTTATGAAATGTTGAAAACTTATGACAAATTATAAAGAATATGTTATAATATAAATAAAAAAAGGAAGTAGTAACAAATGATGAAAAGAGTCGGTTTTGTTATAGGCTTATCGATGTGCGTTGCATTTTTGGGCGGCATAGCGATACACGGCGTTTGCGAAGAAAGTCTGAAATCAGAAGTTGATCAAGAGGCAACGCGTTTTGCTTCTTGTGCGTTTTACGAGGATGAGTGTACGCATATTAATGCGGTCAGAAGAGAGGCAGTGACTCCGACTTGTACCGAACATGGAAAAACGGAATATGTGAGATGTTTTGATTGCGGATATGTGTTGTACAGTGAAGAGATCCCGGCATTGGGTCACGAAATGGTTGAAGTGGAAATTTCTGCTAATTGTGTTGAGTCAGGTTTTGTCGGTAGCCGTTGTATACGTTGCGACTATCGGATTGGAGAAGAACTGCCTGTCTCCGGACATCTTTTTGCAGAAGTTTACGAGCAACCGACTTGTGAAAAGGATGGGTATGCGGGGAAGATATGTACACAATGCGATTTCAGTGTCGGTGAAATTTTAATACGGACAGGGCATACCGAGCATCCTTTTGAAGAAGTAACTCCAGACTGTCTGCATGGCGGATTTACCGGCGGGAGTTATTGCGAAGTTTGTAAAAAGGAGCTTACGCCGAGAATTGAATTGTCCCCAACGGAACATCGGTATCTGGAAGAAACAATCGAGCCGGATTGTAACAAAAACGGTAAAACGATTTTTACTTGCGAAGTGTGCGGAGATTGTCGGGAAGAGGAGATCGCGGCGTCAGGACATTTATTTCAAGTTTTAAACAAAATGGAGCCGACGTGCATTGCGGACGGTATAGAGGAGCGCGCATGTGAAACGTGCGGTTTGAACGAAATCGAAGTGATTCCGAAATTGGGACACATCTACGGAGAAAAGGTACAAATAAAAGCTCCGAATTGTTCAGAGAGCGGTATTGCGATTTATTCTTGCGAACGCTGTTCGGTTATTTGTGAAGAGATATTGTCTGAACTCGGACACGCATACGGTGAAGCCGAGCGTAAAGATGCAACATGTACCGACGGCGGCTTTCTCATGCGTATTTGTGAAATATGCGGTGATGAATGGATCGAAGAAGTATTTCCGGCTCTTGGACATATGTTTGACGATTGGAGCGAAACCGCAGTCGCAACTTGTACGGATGGCGGGGAGCTGAAGAGAATGTGCGGAAGTTGTGGTTTGGAAGAAAAGGTCGCTTTGCCGCCTCTCGGTCACAGTTGGGAAAATTGGAACGAGGTTTTGGCGGCAACTTGTAGTCAAGAAGGAGAGCGCGTCAGAAATTGCTCTGTTTGTGCGGTTATAGAAACGGAAATCGTAGCGGCGCTTGGGCATGTGTTCGGAGAATGGCAAGAGACAGCGCCCGCGACTTGCACGGAAGAAGGCGTTTTGACGAGATTTTGTATCAGTTGCAGAGAACATACCGAAACACGCGTTCTCTCCGCCGCGGGACATATGTATTTTGAGATTATATCTGCAGTTGCACCGACATGTACAATGGACGGAGCCACGTCGGGCGTTCGTTGTCGGATTTGTCATGCGTGGACGAAAGAACCGGAATCTATATCTGCTTTGGGTCATGCTTGGGGAGAGGGTGAATTAGTTGTTCGGGCAACTTATACACAGGCGGGCAAACGTATTTTTACCTGTTCTTCTTGTAACAAATTGATCAATGTGGATATTGCTAAGTTAGAAGGACAGGGCACGTTATTTCTCGAAGCGGTCGAGCAGGCGAAAAATGCCGCGGACGATGCTTTGCTTTTTAAAACGGAGTATGCGATGAAACTATACGAGAAGGTGGAGTTTCCCGAACTTGTTCAAGAAGCATATGAAATTCTTACGGCGCTTTATATGCAGGCGAAAGGGTTGCATGAAAACAAGGTGACGGAAAGTAAATCGAGCGCAGTGCGCGTTTGGGGAATTATTTTAACGACGACAGGAACGGGTATTTTGTGCGGTATGATATCTGTAGGCGGCGTTCGCCTGATCCGTAAACGCAGACAAAAGAAATAATTCGTTTATCAATAATTTTGCGCGGTCTCATGACGGTTTATCGTAAAATAAGTCGGTTTTAAACAAAATCAAACAGAAAGTTAAAGTAGCGTTGCTTTTGAGTCTCTTATACGATATAATGTAAAAATCCCGTAAAAGGAGAGACGGAACCGTGAAACAGGACAGACGCTATTTAGAGAGACTTTCTATACAGTTTCCGACGGAGGGCGCAGCCGCAACCGAAATTATTAATCTTTCGTCCATTTTAAATTTGCCCAAAGGGACGGAACATTTTATCACCGATATTCACGGCGAATACCAGCCGTTTTTACATATTCTGAAGAACGGATCGGGTTCGATCCGGAAAAAGATCGATGAGGAATTTAAAAATTTTCTCTCTGAGAAAGAAAAAAAATCGCTTGCGACGCTCATCTATTATCCCGAACAAAAGCTTGCGGAAATTCACCAAACGCAAAAAGATATTGACGAGTGGTACAGGCTGACAATCTATCGTTTGGTGCGCGTCAACCGCCGTATAGCGTCCAAATATACGCGGTCGCGGGTGCGCAAGATGTTGCCCGAAGATTACGCCTACGTCATAGAAGAACTACTCAATGAAAAAGAGGAGGTTAAAAATAAAGAGGCGTACTATAACGGTATCATTTCCGCGATCGTTTCGACGCAGAGAGCAAGCCATTTTATTGTTGTGTTCTGCAATTTGATCCGACGCCTTGCCGTGCAGCGCATCCACGTGCTTGGGGATATCTTTGATCGGGGGCCGGGCGCGCATATCATTCTCGATACGTTGCTCGGATACGACAACGTGGATTTTACCTGGGGGAATCACGACGTGTGCTGGATGGGCGCGGCGAGCGGAAGTCGTGTCTGCATTGCTTCCGTCGTGCGCATATCCGTGAAATACGGCAATTTTCATACGATTGAAAACGGCTACGGGATCAATCTGTTGCCGCTTGCCAGGTTTGCAATGGACACTTACACGGACGATCCCTGTTTCTGTTTTCCGATCAGCGGTTCGCAGGAGTATGAACCGTACGACTTTGAAATGGACAAAAAAATCCATAAGGCGATTACGGTTATACTTTTTAAATTGGAAGGTCAGCTGATTGCCCGTCATCCCGAATACGGTATGTCGTCGCGGCGATTGCTCGACAAAATTGATTTTTTGTCGCATACGGTGACGATCGACGGAAAACGCTTTCCGCTTGAGGACTGTAATTTTCCTACGGTTGATCCGAAAAATCCTTACGAGCTGTCGAATGAAGAAAAGTTTGTGATGGACAAGCTGGTTTACAGTTTTATCAACAGCGAAAAGTTGCAACGGCATGCCGAATTTCTTTTTTCATGCGGGAGTATGTATCGTGTATATAACGGAAATCTGTTATATCACGGATGCGTTCCGATGGAAGAGGACGGTTCGTTTAAAAAAGTGCGCGTGGGCGAAGGCGCGTACGGCGGGAAAGCTCTTTTCGACGTGTTAGAAGAATGGGTGAGAAAGGGTTATTATTCCTCTGACGTTGCAGAGCGCGAGCTTGGGCAGGACATTATGTGGTTTTTATGGGCAAATGAAAATTCGCCCCTTTACGGAAAGGAGCGGATGGCGACGTTCGAGCGGTATTTCGTTAAAGACGAAGCTTGCCGGAATGAGGAAAAATGCGCCTATTACAGCTTGCTGGACAATGAAGAAACCATATTCGCAATCATGAAAGAATTTGGTTTGGACGCGGCAAATCCGGATGCGCACATCATAAACGGGCATATGCCGGTGCATCCGAAAAACGGAGAAACGCCCGTACATTGCAATGGAAAGCTCTTGATGATCGACGGAGGTATGTCGCGCCCTTATCAACGAGAGACGGGGATTGCGGGATATACGCTCGTCGGCAACTCATACGGACTTAGGCTTGTGGCGTACGAACCGTTTATTTCCACAGAGGACGCAATCAAAAACGAAAGCGATATTCATTCGGTCACGGAGGTCGTACAGCTTGCGGACAGGCGGCTGTGCGTAGGCGATACCGACGAGGGACGGCGTATGAAGGAAAATATCGAAGAGATCAAACAGCTTCTGGAAGCGTATCGCACGGGAGAAATAAAAGAAAAAATCTGAATATGATTACGCCCGTCGGAAATGCAAAACCGACGGGCGTTGTTTTTATGACGTATTTAAAATTATTCGGAGAGAGACAGATAGATCATAAGGACGGCGATATCTGCGGGATTGACTCCCGAAATACGCTCCGCCTGTCCCAGATTTAGCGGACGAATGCGGTTCAGCTTTTCCCGAGCCTCAAGTCTCAGTCCGTCGATCTTTTCGTAGTCGATATCGGGCGGCAGCTGTTTTTCTTCCATCTTTTTTGCTTTGTCGATTTCTTTTTGTCCGATTTCGAGATAGCCGGCGTAACGGATCTGCGTCTCTGCGCTGAGCAGCACGCTACTGTCCGTATCTTGTAAGATGGAAAATTTTTCTCTGATTGTCGAGAGAGGAATTCCGCGGCGCATGAGATCGGCGTACGTAACGCCTCCCGAGAGCGGAGGATAGCCCAGGCTTTCGACAAGTTCGCCGGCGCTCTTTTGTTCGGCGCGCGCGTTTAAAAATGTTACCGTCTCTTCAATTTCTTTTTTTCGCGCAAGGCATCTTTCCATGCGTTCTTTGGTTGCAAGTCCGCATTCGTATCCGATTTTCGTCAGCCGTATATCGGCGTTGTCCTGACGGAGCGAAAGGCGAAATTCCGCGCGCGACGTCATCATGCGGTAGGGTTCGTCCGTTCCTTTTGTTACGAGATCGTCGATCAACACGCCGATATAAGCCTCGTCCCGCCTTAAAATCAACGGCGGCATATTGCGGAGAGCGAGGGAGGCGTTTAATCCCGCCATGAGTCCCTGCGCGGCAGCCTCTTCGTATCCGCTCGTACCGTTGATCTGTCCCGCCGTATACAGACCCTTTATTTGCTTGCTTTCGAGCGTCGGCAGTATATCCAGCGTATCGATACAGTCGTATTCGATCGCGTAGGCATAGCGGACAATCTCGCACTGCTCGAGTCCTTTCACCGTGCGGTACATTTGTTTTTGCAGATCGTGCGGGAGTGAGGTGGAAAGTCCCTGTACGTAAATCTCCGTCGTGTCGCCGCCTTCGGGTTCTAAAAACAATTGGTGACGTTCCTTGTCGCGGAATCGCACGACTTTCGTTTCGATCGAAGGACAGTAGCGCGGTCCGGCAGAAGAAATGAGTCCGTTATAGAGGGGGGCTCTGTCCAGATTGTTCAAAATAAGTTCGTGCGTCTTTTCGTTGGTGTAGGCGAGATAACAGGGCGTCTGTTGCGCGGGCAATCCGTCGCTCAAAAAGGAGAAGGGGAAAAGGTCGCTTTCGCCCTCCTGAATCTGCATTTTGGAAAAATCGACGGTGCGTCCGTCGAGCCGCGCGGGCGTGCCCGTTTTAAAGCGGCGTACGCGGTAGCCGAGCGTGACCAGATTTTGAGTGAGCGCAGTCGCGCGGGCAAATCCGTTCGGCCCGCTCCTGTTGATATATTCGCCCGTAATCGTTTCCGCATTGAGGTAGACTCCCGTGCATACGATTGCCGCGCGGCAGGAGATAACTCCGCCGTACGTTGTTTTTACGCCCGTGACGCAACTGTTTTCCGTCAGGATTTCCGCCGCTTCGCCCTGCAGGATTCGTAAGTTCTTCGTATGCTCGAGCGTACGTTTCATCTCGCGGTGATAGGCGTTTTTATCCGTCTGGGCGCGCAGTGACTGTACAGCCGCGCCCTTGCCGCGGTTGAGCATGCGGATCTGAAGGGCGGTCTTGTCTGCATTCACGCCCATTTCTCCGCCCAGCGCGTCGATTTCACGCACCAAATGCCCCTTTGCCGTACCGCCGACGGAGGGGTTGCAGGGCATAAAGCCGATGGAATCTAAGTTGAGGGTAAGCATAACCGTCTGAAAGCCTGTGCGCGCAAGCGCAAGCGCGGCTTCACAGCCTGCATGCCCCGCGCCGATGACGACGACGTCCGCTTCGCCTTCGGAAAATAAATTTGACATAATCGTATGAATAAGAATCCGGATTCTCACGCCTCTGCGGGGCGGAAAATGACGGTTAAAAATTTTTGCCGCAAAAGTATTGCAAAATCATGGTGCAAAGGGAACAGCGTTTTTCTGCGGCATGCCCCGATTTGCCGAAAACATTTGGCTTGTTGTCTCAAGGCGATTTGTCTGTCCGGCTAAAAGTTGTTAAGAACAAAAAAGAAACTACGCTCGAACGGTTTGTTTTTTCGCTGTAAAACAAATCGTTCGAAGTATAACTATTGCTTGAGCACCGCGCTCTTTATATCGTTTACGTCCTTTAAAATCGTGTCGTTGACGCGTATGAGCTCGGCGATTTTATCACGCGCGTAGATGATCGTCGAATGGTCTCTTCCGCCCATTTCTTTTCCGACGGACGTAAGCGGAAGGGGGAGCATTTCGCACATCAGATAGATACAGATCTGTCGGGCGCGTACGATCTCCTGCCGCTTGCTCTTACCCGTCAGATCGTTTTTCGTGATGGAGAAATAGGAACAGGTCGCGCGTACGATCGAATCGGACGTGACTTCCTCTTGTTCGTCGACGTTGATTGCCTCTTGCAGAGCGGTTGCCGCAAGTTTCATTGAAAGCGGTTCTTCGTGAAGTTTGCTCGCAAAGATTACGGTATTCAGCCGCCCTTCGAGCGTGCGCACGTTGTTATCGGAATTTTTAACGAGGAATGCGAGCACGTCGTCGGGTACGACGTATTTTTTCTCCAGAGCTTTGCGCTTTAAGATGGCGATCTTCGTCTCGGTATCGGGCGGTTGAATGTCCGCGATCAAGCCGCCTTCGAAACGAGTTCTCAGCCGCTCTTCAAGCGTCGTTAAATCTTTTGCGGGACAGTCTGAGGAAATAACGATCTGTTTCTTTTGGGCGAATAATTCGTTAAAGGTATGGAAGAACGCCTCCTGTACGCCGTATTTGCCCGCCCAGAATTGAATGTCGTCGATCATCAACACGTCTACGTTGCGGTAACGGTTGCGGAAAGAGGGGCTTTTTTTTGCCGACATACTGTTTACGTAGTCGTTTAAAAACGTCTCGCTCGTGGTGTAGAGCACGCGCAGCGTCGGTTTTTTGGTCATGATCTCGTTGGCGATCGCCTGCATCAGGTGCGTTTTACCAAGTCCCGTGCCGCCGTAAATATAGAGGGGGTTGAAGTTTTCGCCGGGGGCCTCCGCCACCGATTTTGCCGCGGCGAATACGAAACGGTTGGAAGAGCCGACCACGTACGAATCGAAGGTATACCGTTTGTCGATCACGACGGGCGTTTCTTCGAGCGCATCCGGCGTTTCGCGCAGAGTGTATTCCTCGCTGCCCTCGACGATGATGACAAAGTCGGAAAGTCCCGTTTCGGAAGTCGCGATTGCTTCGCGAAGTTTATCGGCGTGGTTGGTGGTGATCAGTTTGGCGGTCAGTTCCGTCTCCGCGCGCAGTACGATTTTTTTGTTGACAACGTCCACCGGATCGAGATTTTCGATAAACGTACTGTACGAAATCGGATTGACGAGGCTCTTTGCGCGCTCTCTGATTTTGTTCCATAAGAATTCAAACTGATTATTTTCCACGATTCCTCTCCAAACGCTTTGTCTTTCAGATGTTTTTTGATATAATGTCGATACAGTCTCATTATAATATAAAAACGTTCAAAAAGAAAGTGTTTTGGCGGAATTTTTAAACGAATGGTCATAAAAAAATTACGGCTTGTCAATTTCAGAAATTATGAGGAGGAGACGTTTTCGTTCACGGACGGAATCAACGTGCTCTCGGGCAAGAACGCGCAGGGGAAAACCAACTGCGCGGAGGCTGTCTTTTACCTTTGCACCGGTTCTTCTCTCCGGATCAAGCACGATAAGCAGCTCATCCGCCACGGCGCGCCCTGTGCAAACGTCTGCGCGGAGACGCAGAGTCGTTTCGGAAAGATTTCGCTCGAGGCGGATATTTACGAAAACAGGCGGGAGCTCCGTGTCAACGGAAATAAGATATCCCGTGCGGTCGATCTGCTCGGGAACATGAACAGCGTATTCTTTTCTCCCGGAGAGCTGCGGCTCATTCAGGACGGTCCGGACGAACGGCGCAGATTTTTAAACCTCTCTATCTCGCAGACCTCGAAGAATTATTGCACTGCGCTTTTGCGCTATAATAAAATTCTCGATCAGCGCAACAATCTTTTGAAAGACCGAGACGTGCCGATGATTTTGGAGACACTTCCCGTTTGGGACGAACAGCTCGCGGCGTATGCGGCGGTCGTCGTTTTAAAGCGCAGAGAATACTTAAAACGGCTGACGGTGTATGCCGAGGAGGCGCATGCATTTTTAACGGACGGCGCGGAGAAACTTTCGCTTGGAGACAAGTGCCGCGAGGAGACGGAGGAGGAGATCAAAGCGCGACTGATACGGGAACTTGCCGCCGCCTACGAGCGGGATATTCGCCTTGGATTTACTTCCGTCGGGCCTCACCGCGACGATATCAAAATTTCCATCGACGGAACGGATGCGCGCGGATTTGCATCGCAAGGGCAGACGCGCACCGCGGCGCTCTCTTTAAAACTTGCGGAGCTGGAAATATTCAAAGAGCTTGCGGGCGAACCTCCCGTGCTTATTTTGGATGACGTGATGAGCGAACTTGATCTGCCCCGCCGTAAAAAGCTGTTAAAACGGGTCGGCGGCGTACAGTGTATTCTCACCTGTACGCATGCCGAGCGCGTTCTTTACGGCGCGGAGACGAATAAAATCCGCATCCAAGGGGGAAAAATTATCCTGTGAGAGCAGACCTGCATATGCACACCGTCTATTCGGACGGAAGTTATTCTCCCGAGGAACTTGCCCGCCGCTGTAAGCAGGCGGGTTTGCAACTTATATCCATGACCGATCACGACAATATGGGCGGTCTCAAAGAAAAGCGCGAGGCGGCGGAAAAGTACGGTTTGCAATTTGTGAGCGGTTGGGAAATTTCCTCTTACGACGGATGCAAAGTGCACGTGCTCGGCTACGGTTGTCGGGACGGAGAACTGTATGAAAAGTTTTTAGAAGAGCGCCGCGCAGGCGCGCTCGTCCGTGCGGACGATATGCGAAAAAAGGCGAACGCTTACTTCGGACTTTCCGTTACGATGGATGAAATTGAACGGGAACGTCTGAAAAAGAACGCGCCGCTCCATACCATGCACGTAGTTCGCGCGTTTGCAACGAAGATCTCCCGCAGGGCGGGAGAGACGTATCTTGAATATTTCGATTTTGGGAAACCTGCCTATTCCGATTTGTTCCGCCCTCTTCCCGAGCATGCGATCGATATCGTGCACGCGCTCGGCGGTGTTGCCGTGCTTGCGCATCCGGGGCGGATACGCCTTTCCTTCGGCGAGCGGGAATCGCTCATGTCGCGGCTTGCGGACTACGGGTTGGACGGTATAGAATGCACGTATACGACGCATACTTTGAAGGAGACGGAATACTTGAAAGCGTTTGCGAAAAAACGGGGACTGTTTGAAACGGGCGGTTCCGATTTTCATACGGACGATCACGTACATTTGCCGGGCAATCCCGTGTATTTTGCAGACGAGCGGTTTCTTTCTGCGATCGGTATCCCGTCATAGGAGACGGGTATGAAAAAATTATTTTCGGTAACGGCTGCGCTCCTCGTGTTGGGGAGCGCATTTTTATGCGGTTGCGCGGGCGGCCGCGTGGCGGAAGGCGTGGAAATCGACGGTGTTTACGTGGGCGGCATGCGGTATGCGGAGGCGGAACGCGCCGTCCGTGAAGTTCTGATGAAAGACATGCCCCCGCTCGTCGTGCATGCGCCGGCGGGGGATACCGTATTTACGGAGTTTACGCTCAAAGACGACTTGCCCTCGCTCGTGCGTACCGCGCGAAACGGGGAACGGCTTAAAGCAAAGACCGAACGTATATTTCCCGATGCGGAGGAACGGCTTTCGGAAGTGTGCGAGCGGAACGCGAAAGAGGGAAGGGACGCGACGCTTTTTTTCTCGTCGGAAGGATTTGAATATACCCGTGAGACGAATGCGGTCGTCTGCGACATGGAGAGGCTCAAACAGGACGTATTTTCCGCATTAAAGGTGGGCATGACCGAGGTAACGCTGAGTGTTTACGAAATTCCGCCCGCAGTGACGGAGGAGAGTCTGAAAAAGGCGACGGCACCCATGTCTGCATTTGAAACGTATTTTGATGCGAATAACGAGCCGCGCACGGAAAATATCCGCCTTGCAAGCTCCAAAATTTCGGGAACGACGATCTTACCGCACGAAGAATTTTCCTTCAATACCGTTGTGGGGAAACGGACGGCGGAAAACGGGTATCGGGAGTCCACGGTCATACAGGACGGCGTGTTTACAAAGGGGATCGGCGGGGGCGTGTGTCAAGTGAGCACTACGCTCTTTAACGCCGCGTTAAAAGCGGGTATGACGATTACGGAGAGTCGGAATCATTCGCTTTCCATCTCGTACGTGCCGCCTTCGCTCGACGCCATGGTATCGGAATACAGCGATTTAAAATTTGTAAATCCCTTTGAGTTTCCCGTTTATATTCTCTCCGAAGTGGAGGGGGAAAAGGTAGAATTTTCCTTTTTCGGTCTTGGAGACGGCATGCGTTACGAGACCGAAAGCAAAGTGCTGATGCGGCTCAAGCCGCCCGCGCCCAAGTATGTGGAGGGAAAGGAAAACGCCTGTATCCGCAGTGAAAAGGAGGGGATCGCAAGCGAAAGCTATTTGATCGTATACGACGCTCTGGGCAATTTCGTATCCCGAACGCTCATTCGGCGCGACAGTTACGCCGCCGTGCAAGGGGTGTACGAGGTCGCGCCCGAATAGGTAAAATTTCCGAAAAAAAGCAAAATCGGCTGTAAAAAACGGTTGCATTTTTAAATGAGTTACGCTATAATAGCAAAGGACTTCGGGCGTTCCTCTGCCGCTGAGCGGGAATGAACGTCGCGTAAAACAGGAGGTAAAGTCATGAAGGGTCTCATCGAAGCGATCGAGAAAGAAGGGATGAAAGAATCCGTACCCGCTTTCAACGTGGGCGATACCGTTAAAGTCGGTTACCGCATTATCGAGGGCGGCAAGGAGAGAATCCAGAACTTCGAGGGCGTTGTCATCGCAAAGAAAAACGGCGGTATCCGCGAAACGTTTACCGTTCGCCGTCTTTCGTTCGGCGTAGGCGTAGAACGCTGTTTCCCCATCCATTCCCCCAAGGTTGCGTACGTGACCGTTGTAAGAGCAGGTAAGGTAAGAAGAGCTAAACTCTATTATCTGAGAGGTCTTACGGGAAAGGCTGCGAAAATCAAGGAAGCAAAATAACAAATCACAAAAAACCGATCCGCCGAGAGTCAATGGCGGATCGGTTTTTTTATATAAAAGTGTTTGTAAGCGGAAAAGCAGTTTGTAAAAATTATAAGACCTTGGTTTAACTGTGTTTTTATTCGCCGTCATGCTTTTTTTGAAAACGGCGGCGTGGAACAACGGCGGAGAAATATTTCTTTTTGTTGTTTTGCGGCAAAAATTTTTTAAAAAAGTGCGGCAAATCCGTTTACAATCGTTTTCAATTCGGTTAGAATAGAAATTACCATATAATAAGGAAAATATGATCAAATGAAAAGAAAGTTGTTTCCCCGCTTAAAAAGGCCCAAGGCGTTTACGCTCGCGTTTTTCATTCTCGCGTTCGTTTTCTTCGCCGTCGGTCTCGGCACGCTCGGCACGGTTGAGTCTACGGGCAAAGCGTACGAACTCAAAAAGGGCACTACCGTCGTATTTCAGCTTACGCCCGCGCCGCCGGAAGAAGAGGGCGGAACGAGCACGCAGTCCACGTTGAAACAGATTTATCTCAACGTCGGCACGCCGTACGGTAAGGCGGGCGGGGTTACGCGGATCAAGATGC
This sequence comes from uncultured Christensenellaceae bacterium, assembly GCA_910586985.1. Taxonomy (GTDB): domain Bacteria; phylum Bacillota; class Clostridia; order Christensenellales; family Borkfalkiaceae; genus Gallimonas. The sequence continues at coordinate 13,226 of CAJUKK010000016.1, forward strand.
GCAAAACGTCTTCGTCTACCGCCGCGAACGCCTATTACAGCACGACGGGTCTGGGAGAAAAAATGCTTGCGAGCATTTATTTCGATTCGGAGGCAAACGCCGCGCTTGACGAAAAGAATCAGATCAACGAAGAAAACGTAATCAAAAACGCTAACTTCAATTGGATTGCTCCGTATGAGATTCCCAAGGATTCCTGGTCTGTTTCGACCTATAAATACGAACTGAGCGTAACGGAGGGAAACCTGCTCGTCAACGAGATCGTGTTTGTTGCCAACGACGGAAAGGTGATTCCCGCGACTGTCAACCGCGAGTTTTCGACGGGGATCGATGCGAAGGCGGCGGAAGCTCTTATCGACAGTCAGAGCGTTCCCTCCGTCGCGGAGTCCTCGTTTGTTCGCTACGGGGCGGAGGAGATCGGCACTCTGATGACGATCTCGGAGATGCGGCTCGGCAGCGCCTATTCTGATAAGGACGTGTATCATGCGGAGAGAACGTATAACGCGCTCGGAACAGATCTCGTCGCGCTCGGCGTTTCGATCTTCGGCATGAGTCCGTTCGGCTTGCGTTTTATGCCGTTTCTTGCGTCGTTCGGGATATTACTCCTCGGCTTTCTCACCGTGCGGCTACTCACGAAAAATGAGTTTGCGGCGTTTATCTTCGCCTGCCTGTACGCGCTGTGCGGTCTTTCGATCGGACTCGGACACCTCGGCACGCCGCTCACGATCGGCATTTTCTTCTTTACGGCAGGACTTTATTTTACGGCGAAATTTTTTATGCGCGGCATGAAAAAGGCAAACGCCCGTTCGACTGTTCCCGTTGCGCTCGGCGGGTTGTTCGGCGCTGCGGCAATTTGCGTGCACAGCGCGTTTCTCGTGCCCGTGGTCGGACTTGCAGGTTTGTTCGCCGCAGGCATGGTACGTCAGCAGACGGCAAAACGTTATCATCTCGATAAGGCGATCGCCGAAGCGGAGGAAGCGGAAAACGCGGTTGCCGCAGCAGAGAACGAGGAAGAGGCAAAGGCGGTTGCGGAAGAAAAGACCAAGTCGGCGTTTGCCGTCGCCCGCGATTACCGTCACCGCAACGCGATTGCGCCTGCAGCGTTCTTCTCGATGCTTGTTGTCGGCGCGTTTCTTCTCAGTTTGTTTGCCGTCATTCCCGCCTATTTTACCTATGTAAAAATTTACGATAATCCTGCGGCGCCCGCGCTCGGTCTGTTCAATATCCTTTGGAAGAGTTTTGTCGGCGGATTCGTCGGCGTCAACGAGATTGCGGCAACGTCCGGCGCGTGGAGTTTGGATGCGGTTCTCTTCCGCGGTAGCGGAGAACGGTATGCGGTTACGGCGGCGGTCGTCAACCCCGTAGCGCTCACCGCCTGCGCGTTCGGGATCGGGTATGCGGTTGCAAAGACGGTCAAACTTATTCTCGCCGTAAAAAATAAAAAAGACGCCGGCGCGCTTATAAAGGAAGTGCGCGGCTATGCAGTGGCGGCGGGCGCGCTTGCGCTCATGCTGATCACGGCTGCGTTTGCCAAGGACGCGCGCATTTTCGTATTCGGCGCATACGTTGCAGGATTCTTGCTTGCGGCAATGGCGTTGCGCGCTCTTGCGGAGGATTTCCAAAAGACGGGAAAATTAATTCTCATCACGGGCGTAGTTCTTCTCGGCGTATGTTTTGCTCTCAGTGTTCCCTTCCTGTTCTCTATCCCCGTGCCCGAGGCATGGTGCGTAAAACTGTTCGGTTGACGGGAGATAAGGTATGATTGCGAAGATAATTTGTTTTGCTTTGCACGGACTTGACGGCGTTCCCGTTGAAGTGGAGACGGACGTGAGCAAGGGAATTCCCTGTTACGAAATGGTGGGACTTCCCGATACGGCGGTGAAAGAATCCAAAGAGCGCGTGCGTACGGCGATCAAAAACGGCGGCATGCTCTTCCCCGTGCAAAAGATCACCATCAACTTTGCGCCTGCGGACATTAAAAAAGAGGGGGCGGCTTTCGACCTTGCGATTGCGGTCAGTCTGCTGAAAGCGAGCGAACAACTCGTCGGCGCGGACGTGAAAGATATCGTCTTTTTGGGCGAGCTTGCGCTCAACGGAGACCTGCGCCCCGTCAACGGTCTCCTTCCCATTCTTATCTCGGCAAAGGGGCAGGGATATACAAAATTTATCGTGCCCGCGGAAAACGCCAAAGAAGCGCGCTTTATGGGCGGCGCGGAGATTTACCCCGCGCGTTCGCTTGCGGAGGTCGTGCGTCATCTCATGGGAATAGAGGCGATCGAGCCGTTGCAGACGGCGGAATTTGCCGTAACGCGCGGACAGCGGCAGTCGTCTTCCGATTTGAAATTCGTAAAAGGACAACCCGTGGCGCGCCGCGCGCTTGAGATCGCCGTATCGGGCGGACACAATCTGTTGATGGTCGGTCCTCCCGGAACGGGTAAGACGTTGCTTGCTCGTTGCATCCCCACCGTGATGCCCGATCTGACGTTCGAAGAAGCGCTTGAAATCACAAAGATACATTCGGTGGCGGGTACGCTCGGAGAGGAGGGTATTATTACAGAGCGTCCTTTCCGTACGCCCCATCACACCGCGACGACCGTCTCCATGTGCGGCGGCGGTAACCGCGTAGTGCATCCCGGTGAAATTTCGCTTGCGCACGGCGGCGTACTCTTTTTAGACGAATTGCCCGAATATAAGCGTTCTACGCTCGAGGCGCTCCGTCAGCCGCTCGAGGACGGAAAAATTACCGTATCGCGCGCGGGCGGCACGTTTACATATCCTTCGAGTTTTATGCTCTGCGCGAGCATGAACCCCTGTCCGTGCGGGAATTACGGATCGGCGAATCTTACTTGTACGTGCACGCCCTCGGAGATCAGGCGTTACCGCAAAAAAGTATCCGGGCCGTTGCTCGACCGTATCGATCTTCAAGTGGAAGTGGATAATATTACATACGACGAGCTTACTTCGTCGGCTACAGAGGAAGGATCGGCGGCGGTGAAGGAGCGCGTAGACAGGGCGCGCGCCGTTCAGCGCGAACGTTTTGCGGGACAGAGTATCGTCGTCAATTCGGAGATGGGAGAACGCGAGATGAACGCCTATTGCGCGCTGAGCGCAGAGGGAGACAATATTCTTCGCGGCGCGTTTGAAAAAATGCATCTTTCGGCGCGCGCGCGTTCTCGTATTATCAAAGTCGCGCGGACGATCGCCGATCTCGACGGTAGTCAGTATATTTTACCCAAGCACGTCTTTGAAGCGGTGTCGTACCGGATTTACGACAAAATGAGTTGACGCAATGGATTATTCCGAAGAAGAGAGGGCAATTATTTGGCTGTGCGGATGTACTGCGCTCGAATACCGAGAGCGGGTCGCTTTGCTCCGCGCGGCAAAAGATCCGCGGTCGTTGCTTGCGGATTTTGAAAAAATTTTCCCGTCGGTGATAAAAACGTTCTCTTCGCGTGTATATATGAATGAACGCGCTCAACGGGAGCGGGAGGCGGACAGGCTGTTGAAATCGCTTGACGACCGCGGAAGAATTGCAATCACGCTCATGACCGCAGAATATCCCAAAGAGCTGAAAGCCATTCCCGACCCGCCGCTCGTCCTCTTTGCGGAGGGAAATGCGGAACTTTTGAAGATGCGTAAATTTTGTATCGTCGGTTCTCGCATGACGCCGCCTTGGGCGGAGAAACAGTGCAAAACGGTCAGCGCGGAGCTTTCGCAAAAATTTGCAGTCGTTACTGGACTTGCAGAGGGCGGCGACCGCGCCGCGGTCGAGGGCGCGTTGCCGAGCGGAAATCTGATTACCGTTCTGCCTTGCGGACTGGACGAATGTTATCCCGCAGCGCATGCGGATATTAAAAACAAGATTGCAAACACGGGTTTGCTGATCAGCGAATATGCGCCCAAAGAAAAAACGAAAAAGTATTCCTTCTATGCGCGCAACCGTATCCTTGCGGGACTTTCGGAGGGCGTTCTCGTCGTTTCGGCGGGAATCAAAAGCGGAACGCTGATTACCGCAAACCGTGCGCTCGATTACGGACGGGACGTATTTGCTTTTCCGTATAATCTCGGAGTTGCGCAGGGCGAGGGTTGTAACGAACTCATCAAAAAAGGCGCTTTTCTTACGAGCGGTGCCGGCGATATCTTCGGGAACTTCGGGATTGCGTGCGAGGAACGTCCTCAGGCGGAACTCGACGGCGAAGAAAGCAGACTGCTGGCAATCTTAAAAGAATGCGGGGAAGAGCATCTGGCGGTGATTGCCGACCGTGCGGGAATGCAGATTTTCGAGGCGGCGGCTACGCTTTCCGCGTTGGAACTCAAAGGACTTGCGGTAAAGTCGGGCGGAAACCGTTACAGCGCAACGTAGCGCGAATAAATTTCCGATCATAATTTGCGACTGTCGCTTTTTATAAAATGCCAATGCATCAGGTTTCAGCAAAAAAGTAATATCCGTCGAACGGTTTGGTTTACGTTATCTGAAACCGATTATTCGAAATCAAGGAGTTTTTATGGATTTGATTATAGTGGAGTCTCCCTCCAAAGCCAAAACAATTTCCAAGTATCTCAAGGGAAAGTACCGTGTGGACGCTTCGGGCGGACATATCCGCGATCTTCCGCAAAAGACGCTCGGCGTCTCCGTCTCCAAAAATTACGAACCTCGCTACGTCGTCTCTCCCGGTAAGGAAGAGACGATCGAGCGCCTCATGAACGAGGCGAAAAACGCAGATAAAATTTATCTTGCAACCGACCCTGACCGCGAGGGCGAGGCGATTTCGTGGCATTTGCAGACGGTGCTCGGTATGGACGAGGACGGGGAGAACCGTATCGAATTTAACGAGATTTCCCCCAAGGCGGTAGAGCGGGCGTTAAAGCGTCCGCGTAAAATCAATTACAATCTCGTAGATGCGCAGCAGGCGCGCCGCGTGCTCGACCGTTTGGTCGGCTATAAACTTTCGCCGCTCCTCAATAATAAATTGCAGAGCGGTTTGTCGGCGGGCAGAGTACAATCGGTTGCGCTGCGCCTCGTCGTTGAGCGCGAGCGCGAAATTCAGGCGTTTGTGCCAGAAGAGTATTGGACGATTGCGGCGGAGTTGCAGGATAAGGCGGGGAAATTTTCTCCCTTTAAAGCCGCGCTCGAAAAGTACGAGGGCAAAAAACTCCGCATAACTAACAAAGAGGACGCGGACGCGGCGGTGAACGCGCTTAAAGCGGGCGAATATACGGTGCACGCCATTAAAAAGACGATCACAAAGTCGCATGCTCCCGCGCCCTTTACGACGAGTACGCTCCAACAGGACGCTTCGAATAAGTACGGCATGACCGCGCCCGAGACTATGCTCATGGCACAGCACTTATACGAGGGTATCGACGTGGAAAACGAGGGACACCGCGCGTTCGTCACCTACATCAGAACGGATTCCACGCGCGTTTCGGAGGATGCGCAGACTGCCGCGCTCGAATATATCGGCGAGCGGTTCGGGAAAGAATACTGTCCCGAAAAGCCCAACGTGTACGTATCCAAGAAAGGCGCGCAGGACGCGCACGAGGCGATTCGCCCCATCGACGTGACGCTCACGCCCGAACGAGCCAAAAAGATGCTCGATAAAAAGCACTTTAATGTATATAAGCTCATTTACGAACGCTTTATCGCTTCGCAGATGGCAGAGGCGCAGTACGATTCCATGCAGATCGAAATCGAAAACGGAAATTACGGATTAAAGGCGAGCGGCAAGACGCTCCGTTTTGCGGGTTTTACCGCCATCTATCAGGAATCGAAGAAGGAAGACGAGGAGGAGGGAACGGGCAAGCTCCTGCCCGCGCTCGAAGAGGGCGACAAGCTCGATGAGAAGTCGCTCAAAGCGGAACAAAAATTTACCAAGCCTCCCGTACGCTATACGGACGCGTCGCTCGTAAAAGCAATGGAAGACAAGGGGATCGGTCGACCGTCCACTTACGCTTCGATCATCTCCGTGCTGAATAAACGTAAGTACGTCGAAAAGGACGGCAAGTATATGCTACCCACCGAGATCGCGTACCGCATTACCGATATGCTCGTAAAATACTTTACCGATATCATGGACGTCGGTTTTACGGCGAGCATGGAGGAAAAGCTCGACGACATCGAGGACGGGGGTACCGATTGGCACGCGCTGATTGCGGATTTCTATCCTCCGTTCGAGGAAAAGCTGCGCTTTGCAAGCGGCGACGGCGACGAACTTACTGACATACTCTGTGAGAAGTGCGGAAAGCCTATGATCCGTAAAAACGGCAGATACGGCACATACCTCGCCTGCAGCGGATATCCTGCATGTTCGAATATCGTAAGCGAGGGCGAGGCGGAGATTTCGGATACGGCATGCCCTAAATGCGGCGCGCCCATGATCGTAAAGAGCGGAAAATTCGGAAAGTTCCTTGCCTGTCCCAATTATCCGGACTGTAAAGCGACTTTGCCGTACGGAGTAAAGACCGAAGAAATTTTCGAGGGTACGTGTCCCGAATGCGGGAAACCTGCCAAGCGGTTAAAGACGCGTACGGGCAAGATATATTACGGATGCAGCGGGTATCCCGAATGTAAATTTATGAGTTGGGATATTCCCACGGGTGAAAAGTGTCCCGATTGCGGCAGCGCAATGATCAAGACGCCCAAGGGCGTTATAAAATGTTCGAATCGGGATTGTTCGTATAAAGCGCCCGTGCCGCCGCAGGGAAGTCAGGACGCCGAAAATGATTGAAGTTATCGGCGCAGGTCTTGCGGGATGCGAGGCGGCGTATGCTTTGGCGAAGGCGGGCGCGGAAGTTGCGCTTGTCGAGATGAAACCGAAAAAAATGACTCCCGCGCATACGAGCGCCGCACTGTGCGAACTTGTCTGTTCGAACTCTTTGAAGAGCGACGACGTATACGGAAACGCATGCGGACTGTTGAAAGAGGAGATGCGTATTCTCGGCTCGATTGCCATGGAAGCGGCGGAGCATTCGCGGGTGCCTGCGGGCGGCGCGCTCGCAGTCGATCGCGAGAAGTTCTCCGCTTACGTTACGCAAAAAATCCGCGCATGTAAAAATATAACGGTTACTGAGCGGGAACAGACTGCGTTGCCCGCAAGCGGGATTATCGCGACGGGACCGCTTACAAGCGACGCGCTCTCATCCGCGATCGATGAAAAATTCGGCGGCGGTCTGCACTTTTACGACGCGTCCGCGCCCATCGTATCGGCGGATAGTATCGACTACGACAAAACTTTTACGGGAGACCGTTACGGCAGGGGGACGGGCGACTATATCAACTGTCCGCTCAATAAGGCGGAGTACGAAGCGTTTGTCGCCGAGCTGATAAACGCCGAAAAGACGACGCTGCACAGTTTTGAGAAGAAAGAAATTTTCGAAGGTTGTATGCCGCTCGAAGTGATGGCTGCCCGAGGGAAGGACACGCTGCGGTTCGGAACGTTGAAACCCGTGGGACTCGAATGGAACGGGACTCGTCCTTATGCGGTACTGCAATTGCGGAAAGAGAATGCGGCGGGCACGGCGTACGGACTTGTCGGCTGTCAGACAAATTTAAAGTTCGGCGAACAGAGACGGGTTTTTTCCATGATTCCCGCGCTTGCGAAAGCGGAATATCTGCGCTATGGCGTTATGCACCGCAACACGTATCTGTCGTCGCCCGATATCTTAAACGCCGATTTTTCGGTAAAAGAAAATCCCGCGCTGTTTTTTGCGGGACAGATCACGGGCGTTGAGGGATACGTCGAGAGCGCGGCAAGCGGACTTTTGGCGGGACTGAATATGTGGCGGAGAGCAAACGGTAAGAACACGCTTGTTCCGAGCGACAGGACGGTACTCGGCGCGCTTGCGCATTATGTTGCAACCCCTAATCGGGACTATCAACCGATGAATGCAAACTTCGGGATTCTTGCGGAAGGATTTGCGGAAGTACGGGATAAAAAATTAAAAAAGAAGTTCCTTGCGGAGCGCGCGCTCGAAGAAATACGGGCATTCCGCGCGCAGCTTGCAGAGGAAAAGGAGTAGATAATGGAATTTCGCGGAACAACGATCTGCGCCGTAAAAAAGGGCGGCGTCACCGCAATTGCGGGCGACGGGCAGGTCACTATGGGCGAATCGGTCGTATTTAAAAACACGGCGATCAAAGTGCGCCGTATTTATGGCGGGAAGGTGGTGCTCGGGTTTGCAGGCTCCGTTACGGATGCGTTTTCGCTCTCCGAGCGGTTCGAAGGAATGCTGAATAAGTTTGCCGGCAATCTCATGCGTTCTGCCGTGGAGCTTGCCGATCTCTGGCGTTCGGATAAAGTGGGCAGAAAACTCGACGCCATGATGATAACTGCGGATAAGGATACGCTTTTGATTCTTTCCGGTACGGGCGAAGTGATCGAACCGGACGAAGGAATCTGCGCGATCGGCAGCGGCGGTAACTATGCATTGGCGGCGGCGCGCGCGCTTTCTCAGAACACGGATTTTTCGGCGGAAGAGATCGCAAGAAAATCGCTGAAAATTGCAAGCGAAATCTGCGTGTATACAAACGACCGCATCATCTGCGAATGCGTGTAAAAGTGTCAAAAGATTTGTTTTTAAACGACAAAACAAATTTTTCGAGGAATGTAACTCTTTTTGCTGAGCTCAGGCTATTGTCAAAGAGTGACGACGAACAATAAGCCAAAGGGATTCGGCAAATTGAGGCTCGCAGCGGAAAAGAGTGGTTTTCCTCGTGAATAAAAATTTAGAATATTCCTGTCGCGGAACACTGCGACGGTTAACACCGAAAAAAGGCAAGGCGAATTCATTTCGCTATTCAGCCTTTTATGGCAAAAGCAACTCACGCCCGCTCTTCTAAATGGTAAGAAATTGCGCGAACGCAGTCCGTGGAATGAGCGCTCTCTCGCCGCGCGTGGCGAGCCGATAAGGCGGAAGGCAAAGAATTTCGTGAAAAGGAGAATTTATGAACCTGTCACCCAGACAAATCGTAAACGAATTAAACAAACACATTATCGGGCAGGAGGAGGCAAAAAAGGCTGTCGCCATCGCACTCCGCAACCGTTATCGCCGCGCGCAGCTCTCCCCCGAATTGCGCGAGGAGATCACGCCCAAGAATATTATCATGAAGGGACCCACGGGCGTTGGTAAAACGGAGATCGCGCGCCGTCTTGCAAAGCTCGTTAAGGCGCCCTTCGTCAAAGTAGAGGCGACGAAGTATACCGAGGTCGGTTACGTCGGGAAAGACGTGGAGGGCATGATCCGCGATCTTGTGGAATGTTCTTTTCGTCTCGTGAAAGACGAAAAGACGGCGGAGGTCAAGGTCAAAGCGACGGACGCGGCAGAGCGTAAAATGCTGAAAATTCTTGCGGAGACAAAGAAAGAGGAACGGGGAGAACTTTCCAAGGAAATCTTCGAGAAGAATTTGTTGGATGCGCTCCGCAAGGGGAAATACGATAAACTTGTCGTTGAGACGGAGGTGGACGACGAGCCGAAGACGATGGAACTCGTCCCCGGCGGCGCGGCGATCAATCTCGGCTCGATCTTCGGCGAGATGCTTCCCAAAAAGAAGAAACGCCGCAAGATTGCGGTGAAGGACGCAATGAATCTGTTTATTGCCGAAGAGGCGGACAGGCTGATCGATAACGACGCGGTGCAGGAAGAAGCTCTGAGACGCGCCGAAAACGACGGAATCATTTTCATTGACGAGATCGATAAAATCGCAGGAAAGGGGAACACTTCGGGCGCGGACGTCTCGCGCGAGGGCGTTCAGCGGGACATTCTCCCTATCGTAGAAGGGAGTACTGTCATGACCAAGTACGGCGCGGTCAAAACCGATTACATGCTCTTTATTGCGGCGGGCGCGTTCCACGTTGCGCGGGTCGAGGATCTGATCCCCGAGTTGCAGGGACGCTTCCCCGTTTCGGTGGAACTTGCGAGCCTCACGAAAGAGGATTTTATCAACATTTTGACGAATACGGAGCATTCGCTTACCCAGCAGTATGCAGTTTTGCTCGCAGTGGATAATATCGATCTGAAGTTTACGGCCGACGCGATTGAGGCGATCGCGGAGATTTCCGAAGAAATCAATCTGACCAGCGAAGACATCGGCGCGCGCAGATTGCACACCGTTATGGAATATCTGCTCGAAGACATCAGTTTCAATGCAGGCGGCGGCGATTATCCGCTCGTACCCGTGGAAATCAACCGCGCTTATGTTGAAGAACATCTTAAAAAGATCACGAAGGATCGTGATCTGAAAAAATACGTTCTGTAAACATTGAAGATACAGACTGATTTTTTTGCGACAGCGTATCGATAGGAGAAGATCATGATTAATATTCCCAAAGGATGTAAAGACGTATTACCCGCCCAATCGCACTTATGGCAATTCGTCGAAAAGACGGCGCGCGAAACGGCGCATGAGTTTGGATTCCGTGAAATCCGAACGCCTGTATTCGAGCACACGGAGTTGTTTTTACGCGGCGTTGGAGATACGACGGACGTCGTAAACAAGGAGATGTACACCTTTACGGATAAAGGGAATCGTTCCATGACGTTAAAACCGGAGGGAACTGCGGGCGTTGCGCGCAGCTTTGCGGAAAACGGTTTGGCAAACGAAGGACTTCCGGCGAAGATGTATTATTTTTCGCCCGCATTCCGTTACGAACGTCCGCAGGCGGGCAGGCTTCGTGAGCATCATCAGTTCGGCGTCGAATTGTACGGTGCGGCGGACGCGCAGGCGGATGCGGAAACGATTTCGCTTATAGATACTTTTTATCGTAAATTGGGATTGAAACAGGTAAAGCTGCAACTCAATTCCATCGGTTGCAAGCAATGCCGCACGGCTTATCAGGAGGCGTTGAAAGAATATTTCCGTCCCCGCCTTGCCGGGATGTGCGCCGACTGCAATAGCCGTTTTGAAAAAAATCCCATGCGCATGCTCGATTGTAAGGAAGAGGCGTGTAAAAAAATCACCGCATCCGCTCCGAGTACGCTCGATTATCTCTGCGAAGATTGCAGAGAACACTTCAACAAGGTGCAAAGACTTTTAAACGGCGCGGGAATCGGATTCGAAGTCAATCCGAGAATCGTGCGAGGGCTGGATTACTATTCGCGCACCGTGTTTGAATTTACAACTTCGGCGGCGGGCGCGCAGGGTACCGTTTGCGGGGGAGGAAGATACGACACTTTGCTCGAACAGATCGGCGGGAAACCCGTGCCCGCGGTCGGCTGCGGCGGCGGAATCGAAAGGCTTTTGATGGTAATGGAAGCGGAAGGCGTTTTTGTTCCGCAGGCTGACAAAGTTTTTTGTTATCTGGCAGGCATGGATGACGCAAGCAGGGAAAAAGCATTTGCGCTCGCAAACGAATTGCGTTGCAAAGGAATATCGTGCGAAACCGATCTCATGGGACGCTCGGTGAAAGCGCAGTTCAAGTATGCAGACAAGCTGGGGGTAAAATATACGGTCGTGATCGGGGAGAGCGAATGCGCGGCGGGCGCGGCGGAAGTAAAAAATATGCAAAATTCCACTTCGGAACGCGTAGAATTTAATCGCCTTGCACAATATATGATGGAGAACGGCGCGTCGGCGGCACAGAAAAGTTGAATAAAAGAATAAAATAAGGAGAAAGTCATGTCGAAAAACATAAAGGAAATTAATGGAAAGGAACTCAAAGAAAAAATTGCGGCGGGCGGAAAAATCGTGTGCGATTTTTGGGCGAGTTGGTGCGGCCCTTGCCGCATGCTTGCGCCCGTAATGGACGAAGTTGCGGCGGAGCTTGAAGGCCGCGCGGAGTTCGTTAAAGTCAATGTGGATGAAAATTCCGACGTTGCGGCGGAGTTTGGAATTATGTCGATTCCCGACGTTTTGGTATTCGAAGGCGGAAGCGTTAAAACGCACAGTTTGGGGTTTGTTCCGAAAAACGCCATGCAGGCATTTTTGGAAAAGAATATTTGATCCGGAAAAGAGCCAAGCTGATACCGCTTGGCTCTTTCCAACAGCGGGAGCTGATATTTTTGTTTTGCATTGCGGAATTCGCGTTTTGCCGGAATAAAAATAAAAAATATATACAAATATGGCAAAAAGTGTAAGAATTGCAAAAAAAATGTGAGAAATATGGCGTAAAAATGAATAGAATCACAAAAAAATATTGACAAGATCAATAAAAGGTGATAGAATCAAGACTGTATCGGTATATGCTCTTCGGAGGTTGCCGTTATATTTTCAATTTTTCCGTTTTCCGGCGGGATAAATCGAGGTAATATATGAGGAAGAATAGGATGGGGAATGAATATAAGGAGGTTCGTGCCATGAGTACGGTATTGCCGCTTTTGGCATTTTTCAGCGTGCCTTTTTTGTCTCTCTCCAACAGCATTTGGACGATTATCGCATGCTGTACGGGCGGCGCTACTTTTATCACTTTCATCGGAATGCTGGTAGCAAAGTCCAAGGCGAAGAAGGCGGCGAAGGAGGCGAAAAAGCTTTCCTCCAATCCCGAGCTTAAATATGCATTGGAGCAAAAGAAAAAGGCGGTAGCAGAAAAAGCGAAGAGGGATGCGGAGATTGCCGCGGCAAACGCAGAAAAAGAGCGTCAGGATAAAATTAAAGAGGCGGAAAAAGAGGCCGAGCGCATTCGCGAAGAGGCGAAACGCGACGCGGAAGAGTCGCGGGGCAAAAAACGCAGACGTAAAGGAGACGACGATGACGACGAATACGGCGGTAACGGCGGTAACGGCGGCGTAAACCATGTGATTCTCGGGGGCGGTCCCGGAATGATGGGAGGCGGCGTTGTCGGCGGCGTAGGAGGCGTGGGCGGAGTTATGGCGCCCGGCGTCGTAGGAGGAGTCGCTCCCGCCGTAGTCGGAGGAGTTGCTCCTGCTGCGGTTGTAGGCGGGGTTGCGGCAGGCGCGCCGGCAGGAGCAATGCCGGACTATACCGCGCATTTCAGAGCGGAAGAAGAACGCCGTGAGGCGGAGCGTAAACGCGACGAAGAGGAACGTCGTCGCAGCGAAGAACGCCGTGCGGCAGAACGCCGCGAAGAAGAAGAGCGGCTTGCAAAAATAAGATCGGAGGCGGAACGCGAGGCGGAGCGTATCAGAATCGAGGCGCGCCGTGCGGCAGAAGATGAAAAATTCCGCCGCGAGGAAGAGGAGCGTCGCGAGCGTGAGCGCAGACGCGAAGAAGAGCGTAAGCGCGACGAGGAAGAAAAACGCCGCAGAGACGAGGAAGAAAAACGCCGCGCAGAGGAAGATCGTCGCCGTCAGGAAGAGGATCGTCGCCGTCAGGAGGAAGAGGCAAGACGACGCGAAGAGGCGGAGGAACGCCGCCGTCTTTCGGACGAAGAGAGCCGTCGCCGCTTTGACGAGGAGGCTCGTCGCCGTCAGGAAGAGGAAGACCGTCGCCGTCGCGAAGAGGATCGTCGGCGCGAAGAAGAAGATCGTCGTCGTCAGGAAGAGGAGAAACGCAGACGCGAGGAAGAAGAGAGACGCCGTGCGGAGGAAGAACGCCGCCGTCAGGAAGAGGAAAAACGTAAGCGCGAAGAAGAGGAAAATCGCAGACGCGAGGAAGAAAACCGTCGTCGCGAAGAGGAAATCCGTCGTCGCGAGGACGAGAGCCGTCGCCGCGAAGAAGAACTTCGCCGTCAAAACGATGCGGAGAGTCGCCGTCGCGCAGACGAAGAGGCTCGCCGCCGCGAGGAAGAGATTCGCCGCCGTGCGGAGGAGGAAAACCGCCGCCGCGAAGAGGAACAGCGCCGTCGCGAGGAAGAAGAAAAACGCAGACGCGAAGAGGACGAGGCTCGTCGCCGTCAGGACGAAGAGAACCGTCGCCGTATCGAAGAAGAGACGCGCCGCCGTGCCGAGGAAGACGCTCGCCGCAAAGCAGAGGAAGATTCTCGCAGGCGCGAGGAAGAGATTCGCCGCCGTGCGGAAGAAGAGAGCCGCCGCCGTGCAGACGAAGAATCGCGCAGACGCGAAGACGAGCTTCGCCGCAGGAACGATGAAGAGAGTCGCCGTCGCGCAGACGAAGAGGCGCGTCGCCGCGAAGAGGAAAACCGCAGACGCGACGAAGAGGCGCGCAGGCGTGACGAAGAGAACCGCAGACGCGAAGAGGACGAACGTCGCAGACGCGAGGAAGAGGAAAAGCGCCGCCGCGAAGAGGACGAGAAACGCCGCCATGCGGAGGAAGAGGCAAGACGCCGCGAGGAGGACGAACGCCGTCGTCGCGAGGAAGAAGAGAGACGTCGCTTAGAAGAAGAGCGCAGACGCGCGGAGGATGAGAAACGCCGCCGTGAAGAAGAGGATCGTCGCCATGCGGAGGAAGAAAGACGCCGCCGCGAGGACGAGGAGCGCCGTCGCTTAGAGGAAGAGCGCAGACGCGCGGAGGATGAGAAACGCCGCCGCGAAGAAGAGGATCGCAGACGTGCGGACGAAGAGAGACGCCGCGCCGATGAGGAACGCCGTCGCGAAGAAGACCGTAAGCGCGAGATGGAAAATCTTGCCCGTCTGAAAGAGCAGGCGGAGCGCGAAGCCGATCGGATCAGAGAAGAGGCCCGCCATGCCGCGGAGCTCGAAAAGGTAAAGCAGGCGGCAGCCGCAGCGCAGTTTGCGCAACAACAGTCGCCTTACGGAGCATATCCCCAGAATCCTTACGGCGCGCCGTTTATGCCGCCTCAGCAGGATCCTCGCAGCCGCGACGCGCGTCTTGAAGAACTTGACCGTCAGCTTCGCCGCCGCGAAGAAGAGTGGCGTAAAGAGCGCGAGAGACAGGAAGAGGAAGAGCGCAAACGCAATCAGCGCTTAAAGGACGAAGAATGGGAGCGCGAGCGTCAACGCCGCGAGGATGAATACAGGCGCGAGAATATCCGCCGCGAAGAAGAACGTTTAAATCAACTTCGCGAGCAGGCGCAGAGAATGACTGCGAACGTTTATCCGAACGCCATGTATCCGCAACCCAATCAGGGAATGATGCAACCCGTTGTTCAGCCGCCCGTGTACGGACAACCGATGTACGGACAGCCGATGCAACCTCAGCAACCTCAACAGCCGCAGGTGATCGTTGTGCAGACGGACGGACAACAGAGGCGCGAGCCCTATCCGTATCCCGCTTATCCCTACAACCCGCCCCGTGAATATGTAGACGACCGTGATTATGTGCGTACGTCTCCCCGCGAAGGAAGAACCAAGTCGAGCTCGTCTAAGGACAATGACAGATCGGGCGACGACGAGGGACACCCATGGGCAGGCAACCATAATAAGAGAAATTGAAATCGATAACGGTATTTCCTTTAACGAGCGTTTGACGTTTGCGGAAGCTTATGCGCTTCTCATTAAAGAACAGAAGAATTTCTGCGACGGATTGCGCACTTATGCGCTTGAAAAGAGCGGCGCGAAGGAATGTCCTGCAAAGTATCATCTTTCGGTCGGGAACGGACAGAAGGTCGTGATCAAGTTCGTAATCAAAAACGGGATCACGGTTGCGTTGTTCCGTCTCGAGGACGAGAGATTGCGCAGACTTCGCCGAAGTGCAACTTCGGACGGAGCGGAAGTCAAGGTGAAGGAAACGGAAGTGCCCATTACCGACAAAGTCGCATATAACACTGCAAAGGAGATGATCGATCTGCGACTCGTACAGTTGCAAGAGGATATCGCTTACCAGAAAATGCGTCAGGCAGAGCGGCGAAAAGCTGCGCGGGAGGCTGCGGGAACACCCAAACCGCCCAAGTATTAATTGAATCGAAACAAGACGGTTTTGGCAAAAAACGGCAAAAATTAGCTGATTTTTTGCCAAAATTGCTTTATATAGCGGGAAAAAAGACGAAACTTTAAAAAAATCGTTGTCAAATGGATTTCTTCATGGTATAATTTTCGTATACGTGAAAAGTTCGTATTTTCGGGCTTTTTCAAATATCGATAAAACGGTCGAAGAAACATGATGATATCTTATAAAAAAAGGATCGCCCTGATTACGTTTCTTTTGAGCGCGCTGTTGCTTGTCTTAGGCTGGTTCTTATTGCCGCAAGAAAGTAAAGCCGCTTTTGCGGAATCGGACGCGCCTGTTCAGAACGAATTGCTTGACAGAGAGGCAAGCATCTCCGCGCAAGCTCCGACGGCATACGCGCTTCAGGAGAGTTTTACCTATGCTGCCGTTACGGACGTTCCGCTGCCGAGAATGCGCTATGAAGGCGAGGGGAACACCTTGCGGTTTGCGCTTTACCTCAGTTATATGAACGGTGCGGAACAGGAAATTTGCGGCAGTTTTTCGGATGACGAATTTACTTACTATGTGAACGAATATATGCCCGCGGGGCGATATCGTCTTACGGCGTCTTACGGCGCGGTGCAGGATTGCACGACCGGTTGGTGGAACGATTCCTCATTTTCCGCTGTGTCCTGCGATGAATTTACGGCGGAGTATTCGTTTGTAGTGCAGAGCGCGGCGCATTCTTACGGCGACGAGGTTTCCGCGCTTGATTCACATTTACAACGCCGTGAGTTTTCATTTGATTATACGGGTGAAACGCTCTTGCCCGACAATATCCGTTTCGACGAAATTATTTACAGCCGCGGCAATGCCGAGTCAAGTTTTTGGGCTACGGCGGATGCGGACGTATATTTTGCGGGATATACCGTAACATATAAGGTGAACGGTACCGAAAACGCTCACTATCATACGGCGGCGGAACTGAACGATTCCGAGCTCATGACAAGCGTTGACCATTTATTCGAGACCGTTCCGCAGGATGCGGGAGTATACCGCATATATTACCGTCTGGAGGCGGCAAATTTTGCGCCGTCCGTCGTCAGCGACTATAGCCGTTATTTCGATCTTACGGTAATCGAAACGTTGCCCGTGCCTGTAATCGAAAACGAAACATATACGGGCAGCGCGTTGCGTCCTCACTTTGAGTCGAGCCGTTTGTATTATGCCGTGTATCCCGAGGAAGGATGCATTGACGCGGGGGAGTATACCGTTGAGTTTATTCTCCGTGATACAAAATGCTATAAGTGGGCGGGTAAACCGCTTGGTGTAGCGGGCGTGAGCGCATCGTTTACTATCGATAAATCCGAGAACAGTTGGATCGTGCCGCTTGCAGTTGCCAATTGGACGTACGGTACATACGATCCTTTGATTCACAGTCCTGTTTCCGCGCCGCGCTTTTTCGATCGTGACGCGACGGTCAGATACAGTTATATCGAGAGTAACGCCGCGGGTGAAGAATGCGGCGAACCGACGGTAAACATTCCAACCGAGGCGGGATGGTATTACCTTGTTGCCGAGATTGCGGAAGGAAAAAATTATTTTGCCCTTACGGGAAAAACGCGTTTTCAGATTACGCAGGCGACAAACGTATGGGAAGTCACGCCGAACATTACGCGTTGGCGTTTCGGCGAATATGATGATAATATCAACCGTCCCGTCGGTCAGGCGATCAGCGGAGATACGCAGTTTACGTTTTACCGTCTTGATCAGAACGGAGATCGGCTTGGCGAGGGCGTAAGCTCGTTGGATGAATTCCGCAGAGAATCGGACGGCAAGATTCCCGCGGGGAGCTATCTCATGTGCGCGTCCGTTGAAAACAGCCGTAATTATGCTGCGCTCTATGCGGAGGTGTCGTTTAACGTGTTAAAAGCGCGCAATCAGTGGACGACCACGCCCGACATTGTACGTTGGCACTACGGACAATATACGGCGGATTCGAATACGCCTTATGCCGTTCCTTTGTACGGAAAAGCGGAGGACGTAAAGTTTTCGTTCTATCTTGCGGACGAAAACGGAAACCCGACGGGGGACGAATATCCCGATAATATGAACGGTCTGCGCAATGCGGACGGGAAGGTTCCCGTGGGTAAATATATTCTTTCGGCTGTGCTTGCGGAATCGGAAGATTTCGAGGGGTTGCATTCGAATATTCAGTTTGAGATTTTACAGGCAAATAACTATTGGGAGGAGGCTCCCACGATTACGCGTTGGAATCAGGGGTCGTTTGATCCGGAAATTAACGCGATCAACGGTAAGTCGGCGTTTGGCGAAGTAACTTTTACCGTGAAAGATGCGAACGGGATTGTACAGACCGATCTCGCATCGCTCAAAGCGGGCGTGTATACCCTCTCGGCGTTTGTCGAGGGAACGAACGATTATACGCAGTTGGATTCGTCGGTTACGTTTGTTGTATTTTCGCCTGTCGGCGGGGATGAGAGCGTTGCGGCGATCGTGGCAAGCATTTTGCTCGGCGTTGCATGTCTGGGATTGATTTCCGCGTTTATTGCCTTGTTTATTCACTATAAAAAGAATTATTCCGAGGAATAAACGGGTTATAAGAACCTTTGTTACGGAGGTTAGGATATGAAGAAAAATAACAATATTTTGAAACACCTCGGGGGGGGG
>CAJUKK010000017.1:0-11875 GCA_910586985.1 uncultured Christensenellaceae bacterium
TGGACGATTTATAATAAACTTGCGTTGCCGCAAAAGAAAAGACAAAAAGACAGGCTACCGTAATTCCGAGCGATAAAATCCAAATACGCCATTTCATAATTTGTACCCCACACCGAATACCGTTTCTATCTTCACGCCGAGCTTGCGAAGACGGGCAACGTGATTATCGAGCGTTCGCGTTTCGCCTACGTCGTAACCCCAAACTTCGCATAAAAGTTTTTCACGGGATAAAACTCTACCGTGATTTTCCATAAAATATTTTAATAGTTCAAATTCTTTATGGTTGAGCGATACTTCTTTGCCGTCGATTTCGCAGACGAAAGTTTCCAAGTTTAACGTAACGCAGTCAACCGACAAAACGCTTTGCCGTTGTTTGCCGCGCAATCTTGCGTTTACTCTTGCCGTAAGTTCCAATACGGAAAAAGGCTTTGCGATATAATCGTCCGCACCCAAATTCAGACCGTTGACTTTATCTTCTTCTTTTGAAAGTGCGGAAAGCATTATACAACTTACGGACGGATATTTTTCTTTTATGTATTTGAGCGCGTCGAGCCCGCTTCCGTCCGGCAACATTATGTCGAGTAGCGCAACGTCCGGCTGTTCATTGTTCAGAGCGTCCAAAAAAGATTTTAAGGTCGAAAATGCCTTAAATTCCAATCCGTTCATTTCGAGCGCAACTTTTATAAGTCCGCAAATGCTTGTATCATCTTCTAAAATAAATACTTTGCCTTTCATAAAATCACCTTACCTATATTATATCATTTTACATCAGATAAATAAAGTGTTGAGAATATGCTACTTGTAATAAAAGCGTAAAATCACCCGAAACGTCCGTTGATATAATCGTCGGTTTTTTTGTTCTGCGGATGAGCAAACAACTTTTTGGTTTCGTCCATTTCAATCATTTCGCCCAAAAGGAAGTACGCCGTATAGTCGGCTATTCTGAACGCCTGCTGCATATTGTGCGTTACCATAATAATGGTCATATTCTTTTTGAGTTCAAGACAGAGTTCTTCTATTTTTCCGGTAGAAATGGGATCGAGCGCACTCGTCGGCTCGTCCATTAAAAGAATTTGCGGCTCAACGGACAGCGCACGGGCAATACAAAGCCTTTGCTGTTGACCGCCCGAAAGACCGAGCGCGGATTTATTCAACCTATCTTTTACTTCGTCCCACATAGCCGCGCCTTTGAGCGAACTTTCGACTATCCCGTCCAATTCGCTTTTAGAGCGTATTCCGAACGTGCGCGGTCCGTATGCGATATTATCGTAAACACTCATAGCAAGCGGGTTGGGGCGTTGGAATACCATACCCACGTTTTTGCGAAGACGGGATAAATCGGTCTTGCGGGAATAAATATCCGTATCGCCGACCTTGATTTCGCCCGTGATTTTACAGCCTTCGATTAAATCGTTCATTCTATTAAGCGATTTTATGAGCGTGGATTTGCCGCAACCGCTCGGACCGATTAAAGCAGTGAGTTTATTTTTCGGAAAATCCATATAAATGCTTTTTAACGCGTGAAACGAGCCGTAGTATAAATTCATTTCCTTGACCGAAACGGCAATATCGCCGCTCAAATCAAATTGCTCTATAATGTGTTTTTTCATATCTTTTTTCTCCGATTAAATAACCATTCCACAAGTGAAACGAGTAAGTTAAGTATGATGACGAATATAAGCAATATGCTTGCCGTAGCGTAGGCTTCGTTTACTTGCAAGCCGTTACTCATAAACTTCCATACGAGAACGGCGAAACTTGCCGCGCTATCACCGTAACCTTGCGGAATAAAAGTAGATGCCGAGCCTACCGTAAATATGAGAGCCGCGCTTTCGTTTACAATTCTTCCGATTGAAAGGATAATCGACGTTATAATTCCCGTAATTGCCTGCGGCAGAACGACGACGAAAATCGTCCGCAGTTTTCCCGCGCCGAGAGCGTAACTTGCTTCACGCATACTGTCGGGCACTTCCGATAAACTTTGTTCGGTGCTGCGTATAATCGTCGGCAAAATGATAAGAGCCAAAGTAATACCGCCCGCCCATAGAGAATAGCCCATATTCATACCGATTACAAAGAATACCATTCCGAACAGCCCGAATATTATCGAC
Source organism: uncultured Christensenellaceae bacterium (assembly GCA_910586985.1). Classification (GTDB taxonomy): domain Bacteria; phylum Bacillota; class Clostridia; order Christensenellales; family Borkfalkiaceae; genus Gallimonas. The sequence goes on from CAJUKK010000017.1 coordinate 2,112, forward strand.
GGAATACCGGCAAGCGTATCGACGAACAGGCGTATCACTTTAACGAAAATGCTTCCTTTCTTTGCATACTCGTTCAAAAAGATTGCCGCGCCTACACCGAGCGGCAAAGCAAGCAACAGCGCAAGACCTATAAGCATTGTAGTTGATACAAAAGCGGGCGCAAGCGTCGTGTGTGCGTTACCGCTTTCCCCGAACATAAAATCAATACTCAAATGCGGAAAGCCTTTTACGAAAACGAATATTACAATAAATGCGAGAACGAACGCAACCAGCAAAGAAATAACCCAAGAAACTATCCATAGCGCATCGCAAGCGCTACCCGTGCGACGATAGCTTTTTAACGTATCTTTTTGATCGCTTTCCCTCAATCTACGAGAGAAGAATTTATTGCCGCCCTTGCTGTCCTTTTTTACAGCCATAAGGCAAAGATTAAGTATGAGTATAAAGATAAGCAATACGAACCCGTCGGCAATAAGCGCAGACTGTTCGGACGGCGTTGCATAACCCCAATTCTGTACGATATTGCTTGTGAGCGTGGTAAACGGCACGAACGCACCGAACGGATAACCCGAACCGTTACCCACTATCATCTGAACAGCCATTGTTTCGCCGATTGCCCGACCTATGCCGAGTATGATTGCCGATATAATTCCGCTCTTTGCGGCGGGCAGCAAAACTTTCCATACCGCTTGATTTTTTGAACAGCCGAGCGCAAGCGCGCCTTCGTAGTAGTGCATGGGTACTGCTTCCAAACTGTTTTTGGTTATGGAAGTTATTGTCGGTAATATCATAACCGAGAGAATAAGCGTACACGCCAAAAGTCCGAAACCCGCATTATTCGGGTGGAATATATCGACGAGTAGCGGCATTAAAAATTTATACCCGAACAGACCGTACACGATAGACGGAATACCCGCAAGCAAATTTACTATCTGCGTATATATCTTTTTCAGTCGTTTAGGACAATAAAATACAAGCCAAATCGCCGTAAATACAGCAAGCGTACCGCCGAGCAGTACGGCGCATACGGTAAGAAAGAACGTGCCGACAATCATTCGCCATATCCCGAAAGTTTCCGATTTTGCCGACCATTCAGAGCCGAAAATAAACTTGAAAAAACCTATATCACGAAAAGCGGGTATGCTTGCATAAAGCAAATAACCGATAATCGTAAATACGGCAAGAATGGAAAATGCCGCAAGGGCTATAAATATTGCCTTTGCGATATTTTCCTTTGAAAAAAACTTTGCCGTTTTAATCTTTGTAAGCGTAGTCATATCACTTTACCGAAATATAACCCGCGCCCGTTATAACCGTTTGAGCTTCCGCACTCATAATATAATCGTAAAAGCCTTGTGCCGCCGCCGACAGCGTTCCGTTTTCTTTGAGTACGATAACGAACGGACGTTGCAGAGCATAAGTGTTATTCATAATGTTTTCCACCGTGCAAGCAACACCGTCTAAACTTACCGCTTTAACCGTACTTTTCAGACTGCCGTAAGATATGTAGCCTATGCTGTTTGTCGAGCCTTGTATCGCTTCGATTACGTTACCCGTTTCGGCAAGCGTGGCAACGCTCGTAGCGTAACCGTTTTCGATTTTCAAAAGCTCGTCGAACGCCGTGCGCGTTCCACTTGACGCATCTCTGCCGATTGCCGCCGTTATCGTAGTGTCGGGAATTGCAGTACCGCTTTCATAGAGTGCTTTCACGTCAGTTTTGCTAACGTCCGTAACAGAACAATCTTTATTGACGATAAGGGCGATTCCGTCCATACAAAGAGTTGTACCGATAACGCCCGTTTCGCTCGATTTCAATTCACGCGAAGACATACCGAAATCGTTTAAGCCGTTTTGCGTATCACTTATACCCGCGCCGGACGAAGACATATTTACCGTAATTCTTACGTCGTGCGTCTTTTCGTATTCCGCCGCAAGTTTTTCCATTATGGGTGTAACGGAAGACGAACCCGAAACGGTAATGCTTTCTTTTTTACTGCCGCAACCCGTCATTGCACCGAGTGTTCCGCATACCAACGTGGCAACGCAAAGCGTACTTGCCAAAATTTTGCCTACTTTTTTCATTTTGTTTCTCCTTGAATTTTTTATTTTTGTCGTTTGACAAGTATAGAATAGCAAGAAGAAGTAACAAAGTTAGTCAGTCAGTTGCAATAAATTTGTAAAATTAGATTATTTATTTGTCTTTCGACAGGGGTGTATATCGGAAAAAGCCTACGCTGATAGACAAGACATTATTAAAACTGAATAATATCAAAGGAAAAAATATAGCGGCTCAACGATAAATAAGTCAATGAGTTCTCTATTTTTTTCTTATTCTTTGACAACGTAGGCTTTTCCCGATTTTCTCTTTGGTTGTCGAAAGACAAATAAAAAAACAAAGAGAAAAATATGTTAGTCAGTTCGCTGTTCTGTCCTTTTCCGTTACCGCCCCCAGACCGTAGGATTAATGAAAAAGTAAACCGAAACTAATATGTTTGTACTTTGCTTGCTACTCGTAATTTTTCAAGATAAAAGTTATAGTATTTGCGGAAAGTGATTGAACGAAACGGATTATACCGCTGTTTGAGATAATCACTTTCTAATCTGAAAAAGGAGGCAAGCACAATGTTACGGAGTATCAAAAAAGCTTATGACATAGTTCGTCAGCAGGACGCCGAAACCGCCGTTACCGTACATACAATCCGTATGTGGTGCAAGGAAGGCAAAATTAAATGTCTTACCGCAGGTAACAAAGTTTTGGTCGATATCGACAGCCTGATGAACTATATCGCTATCAAGGAGTAAATTCATTATGGCATATTTCAAAATCACACCCAACAAGAAAGGCGAATTACAAGCCAAAATTCAAGTCAGCGGAAAAGACTTATCCACAGGCAAAAACAAACTGTTCGTTAAGCGCGTCTATAATATCGACGGCTTGACGGAAGCGAAGTTCAGAAAGCAGGTCGAGAAACTGTCTATCGAGTTTGAAGAAGACGTTTTGAAGGCTTACAAAGAAGAAACGACCGTATTGCGCTCAAAGGTGCTTACGTTCTCGGAACTGATGAAGGAATGGCAGGCAAACATAAAAGCCAATCTTTCTATAAGTTACTACCTGCGAGCGCGAGAAGTCGGCAAGAAGTTCAATGCGTTTTTGGTCGAACAGCACCTTGACGATAAACCTATCTCGGCGATCACCGTGCGCGACGTGCAAATGTTTTTGAACGGCTTTGCGCAAAAAGGCTATCAAGCAGTTCCGACGGTGAAAGTTAAAAAGGATTTTCCCAAGACCGTGAACTTCCGAGAACTTGCAAGAGAACATATTATCAACCGTTGCACGTCTTACGGTATGCGCCGTAAAGGAAACAGCATTGAAAAACAAACGGCACTTGCGATTTGCGAGCAATGCGGACTTACTTTTGACGAATACTTTGAAGAATTACCGAACGAAAAGACATACGCCACCGAAACGATTAAAGGTTATAGGCGTGTTTTGAGAACGCTTTTCAATGAAGCGGTACGGTATGAATGGATTGTCAAAAATCCCGTATGTTCCACCAAGATAGGCGCAGGCAGTTCCAATACGTCGTTGCGTTCCGTTCCCGAAAAGGAAGTGTTTTCGTTTACGGAAGCGCGAGCGTTTATTGCAAAACTAAACGAATTGCCGCCCGAAGATATTTACAAGAAAATTCCTATAAAACTAATGCTTCTTATGGGCTTGCGTACAGCCGAAGTTTGCGGTTTGCGTTGGAGTGATATTGACTTTGACAAAAAAGTAATACACATTAAACGTAACAGGCTTTATACAAAAGATTTTGGCATATACGAAAAAGAGCCGAAAACGGCGACGTCAATGCGCGATATTCCAATGCCGGACGCACTCATAAGCGACCTTATAATATATATGGAATGGTTTAGACAGGCAGACGAGCAATTTGACGAACGGCTTGACGAATACTATTTAGCCGTCAATGTTTATCGTTTGCCTATCTTTCCGCACTCGGTCGGGCAGTATCTGAAACGTTACGAGCGTGAATGGAAGATGAAAGAAGTTACCTGTCATGGCTTACGGCATACATATTGCAGTTTGCTTTTATCGCAGAATGTTCCGATACAGACAGTCAGCAAGTATATGGGACACAGCGATTCGACGGTAACGCTTAAAGTGTACAGCCACTTTATACCCGATACGCAGGACACCGCGCTTAATGCGTTGAACAATATCACGACATAAAAAAAGACCGAGTGTTTATCTCGGTCAAACGGTTTTGGCGTTCGCGGCGGGAATCGAACCCACAGTCTATTGCTTAGGAGGCAATTGCGTTATCCTATTACGCCACGCGAACAAACGCAAAATATTTTATACCAATTATTATACCAATTTTATTTGCCGATGTCAAATCGGTGTCAAAACAGCCATTTTAGCCACGAAATCGGCTGTTTTTTCCTGTTTCGTGTGGATAGACCGAACACTTAGGAGGGCACTATTCTATCCATTGAACTACGGAAACAATTATTGATTTTACAATCTATCGATTATAATACAACATACTAAACAAAATTGCAAGTCATTTTATATTCTTCGTTTAAAATTCTCATTTAACTAATATGAAAGATTTGTTTTGTAAGATATTTCCTTTAATCCTTCTGAAATTCATGTGGATATTTGTTGATTTTATTTTTATCTGCCTGTATAATAAGTAAGCATATTTTATGCGGACAAAATTTTTTTAGAGGTATCATTTTGAAAACAAAAAAAGCCGAAAAGACTTCTGAAGTTTCTAATACTTCGAAAAAGAAAGTCAGTAAAAAAGCCGTTGCGCTGATTACTTCGGGTACCGCCGTTTTGCTTGCGGGCGTAATCACGTTATCCTGCATTCTTTTGTATGACAACGAAAACCACTTTACCGTTCCCGAAAGCAAATTGCCCATCAAGGATAAATACGCTTTGACGCGTTATACCTACGACGAGGTATCCTCCGTACAGGCCACGCTGCGAGCAGACGTTATGAACGTTGTGGAGCGCGGATTACCGAGAGATAACGTCGACATATTATCCGACGACTTTTCGCTCATTTACGATACGGGCTCAAACGAACTGCGCGCGGAATACGAACGCATCGCTTCAAACGAAAACTTGAAGACTTCGAGCGTCACTTTTACGAAATATCCTGCTCCCGGACACGGTATTCAGGAAAAGGACTTTTCAGCGCAGGCAGCGGAGGCGGGCGTCTCCGAGGCAGATTATTTTACATATTACAAATATATGTTAATGACGCAGGGACAGCACCTTGCGCACGAAGCAAGCCGAAGATCGGCGGCGTCTTACCGCGCAGAGGGCGATTCCACGCCGAGAACCGCAGCGGAATCACTGAGCGGTTGGCTGAAAAAACATCCTGCCGCAGACGCGCAATACGGCGCGGTCAAAGGCGAAAATAACGCGGTGAAAAAAAATATCAAGCTCGACCCTCTCTATCGCGGTCAACATACTACGGGACTGTATCTTCCTGCAGGCGAAGTTGCAACAATTAAAATAAAGGGACTCAAGGTAGGCGAAAAAATTACCGTTAATCTGGGCGAACAGAACACGCTCGCATGGCGCGGCGGTATTCCTAAAGAGGCGGAAACGGAAATCGATGCAGTCACCGGCGGATTAAACACCGTTACTTTTCTTGACAGTACAAGCGACCTGTTCTTTAAAAAAGCGGATATCGTTACGGCTGCGGGAAGCTTTTACAAATACAACAACGGGGACAATACTCCGTTCTTACAAAGTCAATGGAAAAGACAGAGCGGGCGCACGCCTTGGCTCTCCGCATCGTTTACACTGGATAAGGACGGCGAATACGAGATCGGATTTGCATTTGGCGGACTTATCAATATCAATCCCCTTAACTGCTATTCCGATGTAAATCTGTCGATCACGGGCGCCGTCGAAACGCCGCATTACGTGCTGGGCGTGACAACTCCGGAATATTTTGACGAATACCTGCGCAATGCGCCCGGCGTAATTGCCGTTATGGACACTGAAAACGGTCAGCTCATCGGTCCGACGGGTGAAATGGATACAACAGGCTATATGCGCCAGGTAAAAAAAGAAGAAATAGACAAACTTGCAATGCTCTGGCATTCTTTCTTTTCTGTGAACGAATCCTTTACGGGCGGCGTGTACAACAGATACAATAAAGTTATGTTCGATTGGCACGTCCCCGCGGGCGCGGCGGTCGCGCTCGGCGGACACACCTATGCATGTCCTACCGGCTGGTTCGGCGGCGCAATGAATTATCGCGGTCTGCTCGCGGGCGGAACCTGGGGAGTCTTACACGAAATCGGTCATAACCACGGATCGGCTTACGGTTCGATTTGGGGATTCGGCGCGGGACGGGAAGGCGAAGTCCGTAACAACGCGTTAAACCTGCTCGCATACATTATTTCCTGCGACGTAGGTACGACGATACGAAACGGCGGCAGCGCGGAACACGGCGCATACGCCAACCCCTACAGCGTGCTTACGGAAACATTGACTTTCAGAGACAAGGGCGGCGATTATGACGACGGTCAATTCGGTTATTTCCAATGTCTTGGCATGTATGCAAATCTTATGCACTCTTTCGGCGCAGATAAATATTACGAACTACTGTATACCTACGGCGAAGAAAGCAATTATGTTACCAAGCGAGATAACGACGATAAAAACATATATAAGCGCGCAGACTTTGCATACCGCTGTTCTCTGATTTACGGGATGAATTTTATCAAGTACTTTAATACGTTCTACTCCGCAAATATACCCGAAGATTATTTTACGGCGGAACAGCTGACATACATTAAAAGTTTACCCAACTACGAGCCTGTATCCAGTTTCTATGCCGGCGAAATCGACGGCGTAAAGACTGCGGGCGACTACAAAGTAAACTTTGGAAGCGACGTGGAATTTGATCTGCTCGGAAAAACGATCAGCACATTGGATAACGGCGAAACAAAGGGATTCGAGATACTCTCTGTCGGAAAGCCGGAACACGGCACCATAAAGGACGCAGGAGACGGCAAATATATTTATTCTTTCAATCCCGAATATACCGGCGCAACCGACAAGTTTTCCTTTAAAGTAAAATTGACTGACGGAATTATTCACGAACTGACGATACACCTTCGCATCAATTACCGCGGGACGCGCGTACAGACGTTCTCCGATATCACGGTAACGGCAAAAGACGGCGTCGGCAGACTCGAAGAGGCATTGACGCAAACTTCCGCTATGACTTCGGAAACTTCCGATAATTCCACTCCCGCGTTAAAATACAATACGCCAAAGGGACAAAACGAAGTAAAAATCGTAGAATATTACTTAAAAGTTCCAAAGAGCGGAAATTATGAACTTGCCTTACGCGGCGACGATTATGCCTATGCTTATTTCGGAGAAAATTTTGAAACGTTGCAACAGGTTATGACGCTTCCCGCTTATAGCGGAGCTTATTCGGAAAACATTGCGTATAAGGTCTCTCTTGAAGAAAATAAACCCTATGCCGTCCGACTGTACAACCTCAATACGGGCGGAGCGGGCGGCGTCGCGCTTGGACTCAGAGCGGAAGGCGAAGAAAATTTTGCCGATCTGCCGAATGATTACGTATATCACCCCGGTCTCACGAGCGAGAGCCAAATTGAAGAATTTATATTCGAGCCGCAATATCTGATTTCCAAAAAAGATAACGTAAAATTATCCAATTCGGGAACAGACAAAAGCGAATGGTCGGTTATAACCGCACCGGACGGTGACCGTATTCACGAGGGCCGTTATGTGACCGAAATGATGAAGGACGAAGAAACGGGTCAGGTAACCGAGTTTGTAACAGATAAATGGACTTGGCTCATAGACGGACAAACGGGAACAATGTTCCATACCGCCTACAAAGGAAACGGCGTACGCCCCCCTTCCCCCACCGCTCCCGACGTATTCGTTATCGACACTTCGCGCGAACAGCCGTTTAACTACTTTTCAATATCTACCCGTAACACGGCAAACGCATTTATCACGAAGTACAGACTATCCGTTTCCAGCGACAATATCAACTATACGGAAATCTCCGCGGGAGATGAACTCAAATACGAAAGAGCCGTAGCCACGCTTACATTCCCGCAAACTTCGGGCAGATATTTAAAACTTGAAGTTATGGGAACAACCGGTCAGAACTTTACGATCATATCCGAACTGGACGCGGGTATCAGTTCGAGTACCCAGCGCGTACTGCCCTCTTCGAGCAATTTGCTTTTCACCACTTCAGGTTGGAAAAACTCCAACTCGATTGCAGAAGAACCGAATGGCTATCTGATTTCCGAAAGCGAAGACGAAAAAGCCGTTATCAGATTTGTGGGAGAGAGCATTGGCGTCTATGCGGCGACGGGCGAGGGATACGGTAGCGCAGACATCTACGTAGACGGAAAAAAACATTCCTCAATCAATCTTAACAGTGAAATCCACGAAGCGCGAAAACTTGCGATTTATGTGGAAAATTTAGAAAATAAGGAGCACACCGTGGAAATTATAACGACTTCTGCCGACAAAGTTATGTTAAACGTAATCGGAATCCCCTATACGGCAAGTTTAATCAACGCGCCCAACATTTATGCTGAACGAGCCTTGGCAATTTCTTTGACTGTTTTTGTTCTGCTCTTTGCCGCTCTTCTGACCTTTATCATCGTGCTTTTCTGCGTTCCGAAATTCCGCAACCTATTTTTCCGTAACAAAGCCGATCATAAAACGACGACAAAACAGTCCGAAAACGGAAAACGTGAAAATTCCGACAGTCCTGCACCCGCGGAAAAAAACAACAAAACGAACACGGTTGAAAACAAGGCTGAACCTGTGCCGACAACGGACGCAAAACGCAATACGGTAAAGCAAACCGAATCGACGTCATCAAAAGAAAAACGCACCAAAACAAGCGCAGATAAAACCGCAGCGGAAAAAGAAACGAAACCCGCCCCGGCAAAACGCGGCAAGACAAAAAACAAAGACGAATAATTCTTATTTGAGACAAAATAAAATCAGCCGACGGAATTTTTCCGTCGGCTTTTTTCGTGCAAAACATAAAGTTATACACTGATTTGTTTAATGGTTAAAGTAGTATTGACGCCGCCGCCAAGCGTTATGCCCACGGCAAGCAAAGCAGAAAGCGCCATATCGATCACGTCGCCTGCATTCAACGTAATAATAAAACTTCCGCTGTAAACCGAACCTACGCCTACCGACAGAACCCGTGAAACCGTTGCCTGCGGAATTGCCGTTCCGTTTCTGCGCACCGCCATTGTAACCGTTGTGCCGATTGCCGCCGATACGTTGGTATAATAATTTACTTCGTAGACTCCTGCAGTCGACGCAGTAATACTATTGGCAGGCGAATAAGCTACATTTTTTAAAGGCATTGTAGAAGGTAACGGCAATTGAGTCGTTCCACCTACCGTAAGATTCAACGTTTGAGGCGTCGTATTATATAACCCGCCATAAGCATTCAGATCGGCAGCGCCCGTTGCTCCTGTAGGGCCCGTTACACCGTCAGCGCCCGTTGCCCCAGTAGGTCCTGTAGGACCTGTTATACCGTCAGCACCCGTTGCTCCTGTAGGACCCGTTACACCGTCAGCACCTGTCGCTCCTGTAGGACCTGTTACACCGTCAGCTCCCGTCGCTCCTGTAGGGCCCGTTACACCGGCTGCTCCCGTTGCCCCAGTAGGGCCTGTTACACCGTCAGCTCCCGTCGCTCCTGTAGGGC
>CAJUKK010000017.1:11975-31514 GCA_910586985.1 uncultured Christensenellaceae bacterium
GCTCCTGTAGGGCCCGTTACACCGTCAGCACCTGTCGCTCCTGTAGGACCTGTTACGCCGGCAACCCCCATCGGGCCGGTCGGACCGGTATTACCTGTTGAACCCGTTGCGCCCATTTCACCCTGTATGCCTTGTATACCCTGAATACCCTGTGCGCCGGTAGCGCCCGTTTCTCCGCGGGGACCCGTGTCTCCGCGAGGAATCGTGAACGTAAGCACAAGATTATCGCCGCCGCTACCCGTGACGGATGCAAACGTTCCGGGATCGCCCGTGATCGTTTGACCGACAGAAACCGTAACGGGAGAGGCTCCCGTAGGACCTGTCGCACCCGTAGCGCCCGTTGCTCCACGAGGACCGGTTGCACCGCGGATCACGCAAGTCCGGTTATGACAGCAGCACGGCGAGCATCCGCATACACAACATTTTTGATAAATCATTTTTTTCCTCCATTCTTTGTTTCAAGCGTATATTAAACAGGCGTCATTATTCTTTTTCCCAAAAACCGCGTTTTATAGCGCGATATCAATGAGAAGAAACAAAACGCCCTATATTATCATATCCTTTTAATAGAAAAGAGGTGACCCAATTGAAACTTTCCCTATGTATGATCGTAAAAGACGAAGAGAGCGTGCTTGCGCGCTGTCTGGACAGCGTACGCGCTATCGCGGACGAAATTATAATCGTTGACACTGGATCGACCGACGGAACCAAACAAATTGCAAAACGGTATACAGACCACGTAATATCTTATACTTGGCAGGACAATTTTTCCGCCGCCCGCAATTTTTCCTTTTCCAAAGCGACCGGAGATTATCTTATGTGGCTGGACGCAGACGACTATCTTCCGCCGAGCTCCGCCGCACAACTTTTAAAACTCAAAGATGAATTGGAAGCAAACCCTGCCGACGTAGTCATGTGCCCGTACGACACGGCATTGGATGCAAACGGAAAACCTACCTATTCGTATATGAGGGAAAGGATTTTAAAACGCGAAACTGAATTCCGTTTCGAAGGCAGAGTCCACGAGTGTATCGCTCCGCACGGGAAGATTATCGATGCCGATGTGCACATTCAACATCTTGGAAGCAAAAAAATACGCGGAGCGCGCAATCTGAGAATTTACCAAAGGCAGATTTCTGAAGAGGTAACCCTTTCGCCGCGCGATATGTTCTATTACGGTCGCGAACTCTACTATAACCGACTTTACGCAGAGGCGATCGCCGTTCTCGAAGAATTTTTACAAAGCAACGGCTGGTATGTCAATAAAATAGAAGCGTGTAAAGTGTGCGCAAACTGCTATCTTGCAAAAGGCAGCAAAGAAAAAGCATACTCGACACTGTTTCAAAGTTTCCGATACGGCGAACCGCGGGCGGGCGTACTGTGCGAAATCGCAAAGTTATATCAATCGGAACAAAAACTGCGCGAAGCGATTTTTTGGTATGAAAGCGCGATTCGGTGCCGCAGTCATCTATCGGAAGGCGATTTTGAAGACAAATACGATAGATCGCTTACGCCTATTCTGGAACTTGTATATTGCTGTTATCATTCAGGAGACGTTGCTCGCGCCGTCGAATGGCATAAAAAATCGGAGGAATGCGAACAATCGCACCCCTCCGTGGTATATAACCGTAAATTTTTTACAACGCAAGGTCTATTACAGTGATACCGACAATGTATCAATTTCCCTGTAATCACATCGCAGGGCCTGTTGCAGACGGCGTATAAACCCTTCCGGCAAGTTCCTGATTGAGCGAATACAATCCTTTTGCGTCGTGCCCGTAAAGCTGCATCTTTTTTACCATATCCTCGGCGTTCTTTTCTTCCTCGCCCTGTTCTTTGATAAACCAATCAAGGAACTGCATCGTCTTAAAATCATTGATCGCAAACGCCTCGCGATAGATATTGTTGATGAGGGAAGTAACGTACTGTTCGTGCTCAAGCCCCGCGTTTAAAGGGTCGATATGTTCTTTAAACTTTTTGTCGGGTTTTGCGATTTCGCCAAAGGTGACTTTTACGCCGTTGTCGATGAGGTATCTGCGCATCATCAAAGCATGATCGCGCTCTTCCTGCGCCTGAATCTCGTACCAGTGCGCGAATCCGTCTAAGCCTTCGTCGGCATAATAGTTCGCAAAATCGAGATAGAGATATCCCGAATAGAGTTCTTTGTTTACTTGCTCGTTGATGAGTTTTGCGATTTTTTCGTTGATCATAATCTTTCCTCCGAAATTCTTAACTTTAATATACCCGCTTTTGGATTGTTACAATCGCAAATTGACGCTTTTCGGAGAAATTTTTCGTTTTGTCGATCTTCAAACCATCTTATTTGAGTGCAAGCGTACTGCGACAATCTGCTTCTCATTTCAATGAATGCACTTGCGATACTCCTCGGCGAGACGGTACAAGCGCTCTACGATATTCGGATTCCAGTGGATCTTTTGGGGTAACTCCTTACAGGGAAACGCAGGGCAGATTCCGCAAAACGGTACTCCGTGCGCCTTAGCGCACGCGTAAACGGGACATCTTCCCGACTGTTCCCACTCCTTGCAGTGTCCGTCCGACTCGATGCACCCCTCGCAGAGTCCGCTCTTTTTCTTCTCGCAACCCGTACAGCACTCCCCGCAAGCCGTGAGAGTAGAAAAATCAATCTCTCCCTCTACGGGGATAACGCTCAGGAAAGATGTGATCTTACCAGACGTGTATTCACCCTCGATGAGACCAAACTCGGGATCATAATATTTTCCGTGATACAATACTGCCCAGTGCGAATATCCGCTGTTCGTGTGCACGGTGAGTATTGAGCACGGGCTTGGCACAGGATTCTTTTTGGAAATCCTGATATTCCGCTCCGCATGAGCAATCCCGTATCTGTCGAGAATCTCGATGAGTTGCCCGATGCTCATCGGTCCATCCGTCTTCGTATCCTTAATCACCGTCTCGATCGGCTTATTTGCAATCATGGCAATACATGCTTGACCGCATGTAGTAAAGCTCACTTGTTTTACTAATCTCATATACTCTCTCCCATTTTAAGAAAAATTCGTGAATGCATCCGATTTAGAGACGCTATCGACATGAATATATACGTCCATGCATGTTTTCCCTTCTTTTTCGTACACGTACTCAAAGCACGACAGGATATTCTCCTGCGGCTTTTCCCGAAACCCGTTCGCCTGTAAGTAATCGAGTATCCGCTTATAACCGTTCCTTATCCGCTCGTATTCTGCAAATGGATCATAGATTGTGAGTTTCGCATAGTCCGCATCGTTTTGAAGGGCGTACTCCACACCCGTACAGTCCGTTGCAAATGCAGACGGTAAAATATAGGCGGCGACATAGCCATGAAGTGCAAATCGGTTTTGCAATTCAAGTGAGACGAACGGAAAATCCCAACCGATTCTCTTCGCGTTCGGATCGATTGTAAGAAGACCCGAACGCTCTGCCCAAGCGTCCATGTACCTATTCACGTCGTCCTCGGGATTGGGCGTAATCATGACGTACCGCGCCATCGTAAAACCTTTTACCCGCTTGATTTTGATCTCCGAGTAGATCTCTTCCGAATCGACTAAATCATCCCGAACGAGGGTATCCAGCTTGCAGGAAAAGATCGCGCTCAGCTCGACAAGGCGACTGAGTTCGGGAACGATCTCGTCCAACTCCCACCGCGATACCGTCTGTCTTGTAACAGAAAACATCTCTGCCATCCGCACCTGCGTGATTTTCTTCTGCCTCCGCAGGAATTGAATGTTTTTTCCAAGACTCATAGCTGCCTCTCCTCTTTTACTTCTTGCTACTATTATACCACAGTAAGAGAAGGCTGTCCATCACCTCAGAAATGCATTTTCTGCAAATTCCGCAACGTCACGAGTTACAAAAAACGGAGCGGTAAACTCCGTTCCGTTTGGGTTGCATGGCTTGTGTTGTTTGAAATGAATGGAGAGCTAAAATCGATACAATGTTCATTCCGAACGCCGCAGAATGACGTGGTGAAAAAATGCGATATCGCGAAAGGCGGGAATTGTGGCTACCCGACATTCCAACCGCAACATTTTGTCTGCCCAGCCCGTCTGATTTTTTACCTCATTGCGCTGCAAACCGAAAAAGTGACGAACACCGCACACCCTTTCAATGCAGAACTTACCGCCGCCCCATTCTTCCAGTTCCTTATTATCGTACTCCCCGATCGTGCCGAAACTTTCGGAAACCGCCACTCCGCCGTCGAGCAAGGCGATCGCTCCGTCCGCATCGCAATTGAAAACCGCCTTGTGCATGATTTTGCCGTTTGGATTGTGTTTTACAACGGAGAGCACTCCGTCCTTTTTTAACAGTCGCGAGAACTCCAAAAGAATTGCGTCGCGGTCATGCACGTATTCGAGCACGTTATGGCACAGGATCACATCAAATGAACCGCTCGAAAAATCTTTCAACTGCTCCGCGCCGCCGCAGACCTGCCGATAATTTTCACCAAAGCGAAGAGAGAGCATTTCGCGATCGGGCTCGACGGCGACTACTTCATTGTCTTTTGCGAAGTGCTCGCTCGTCAATCCGAACCCACTGCCGAAATCGAGAATAGTCTTCCCCGAAAGCGACAACTGCGCCCAAAGGCATCCGTAAAACAGCTTTCCCCAGGGCGTCTGTACGGTTTCGTAATATTTTCGAATATTGTCGCTCATCGTGTGTTCTCCTTTTTTATTAAGGAAGAAATTCAACAGCAATCACGACACTTCTTAGCACTACAAGTGGCATTTCCTGTTAGTGCCGAGCACAAAGAAATGTGTGAACTGTATCACTCCCATTCGATCGTTGCGGGCGGTTTACTTGTGATATCGTATACGATCCTGTTCGCGTGTTTCACCTCGTTAGTGATACGGGTGGAGATACGCTCCAAAACGTCAAACGGAATTCGCGCCCAGTCCGCCGTCATGGCGTCCACACTCGTAACAGCACGGAGCGCGATCACATTCTCGTACGTGCGGAAGTCTCCCTGCACACCCACCGTCTTGCTGTTGGTGATAACCGCAAAGTACTGCCAGATCTCGCGGTTTAACCCCGCTTTTGCGATCTCGTCGCGGAAGATAAAGTCGGCGTCGCGCAGCGTTTCGAGTTTTTCGCGCGTAACCTCGCCCATTATGCGAATGGCGAGCCCCGGACCGGGGAATGGCTGGCGTTGTACGACATTTTCGGGCAGTCCCAGCTCCGTACCAACCCTACGCACCTCGTCTTTAAACAGATCTCTGAGGGGCTCGATGAGCTCCTTAAAATCGATGACGTCGGGCAGTCCTCCGACGTTATGGTGCGATTTGATGACGGCGCTCTTGCCCTTGCCGCTCTCGATGACGTCGGGATAGATCGTGCCCTGCACCAAAAAGTCCACCGCGCCGATCTTCTTCGCCTCGACCTCAAACACCTTAATGAACTCCGCGCCGATGATCTTGCGCTTCTTCTCCGGATCGGATACGCCCTCAAGCTTCTTTAAAAACCGCTCGCTCGCATCCGCCTTGATGAGGTTCATATGGAGCTTATCCTTAAAGACGGACATGACCTCCTCTGCCTCATATTTGCGGAGCAGTCCGTGATCGACAAATACGCTGACGAGTTGATCTCCCACCGCCTTATGAATGAGCGTTGCCGCAACGGCGGAATCCACCCCGCCCGACATCGCGCACAGCACCTTTTTATCGCCCACGCGCGCCCGAATCGCCGCAACCTGCTCTTCGACGAAATTCTTCATCGTCCAGTCGCCTTTCGCTCCGCAGACCTCATAGAGGAAGTTTTCGAGCATCTTGTTGCCGTATTCGGAATGCACGACTTCGGGGTGAAACTGAATGCCGTATACCCTCTTTGCCTCGCTGCCGAATACGGTCACGGGACAACTCTCGGTCGTGGCAAGCACGTCGAATCCTTCGGGCACTTTTACGACGTGATCCGTATGACTCATCCAGCAAATGCTCGTCTTGGGAATATTTTTGGAAACGGGACTATCCTTGACGAACGTAAACTCGCGCTTGCCGTACTCGCTTGTTTTAGCATGCTCAACCTTTCCGCCGAGCGTATAGGCAATGAGCTGACAGCCGTAGCATATCCCGAGCACGGGAACACCTAAGTCGAAGATCGCCTTATCGACGTGCGGCGACGCTTCGTCGTACACACTGTTCGGACCGCCCGTAAAGATGATGCCGATCGGATTATACGCCTTGATCTCCTCAATCGTCATATCGCATGGCTTTAAATCACAATATACTTTTAAGTCGCGCACGCGACGAGCGATGAGTTGATTGTACTGTCCGCCGAAGTCGAGGACTAAAACTCTCTCGTGTTGCATATGTTTCTCCTTTTTCACGCTGTAGATACGTTTGTAATAAAAACGCCCCGTTAAAACGGGCGTTTTTATAATGTAACTTAATTTCTGGAAGAATAGTTGGGAGCTTCCTTACTGATGGAAATGTCGTGCGGGTGGCTCTCCAAAAGTCCTGCGTTGGTGATACGTACGAATTCGGAATTTTTTCTCAAATCCTCGATCGTCGCCTTGCCGCAATATCCCATACCCGACCGCAGACCGCCTTTCATCTGATATATGATATCTGACACGCTTCCGCGGTAAGGGACTCTGCCTTCCACTCCCTCGGGTACAAACTTTTTCGCGTTCTCTTGGAAGTATCTGTCCTTCGAGCCAGCCGCCATTGCCGAGAGCGAGCCCATGCCCCTGTACACTTTAAAACTTCTGCCCTGATAGAGTTCCACTTCACCGGGGCTCTCCGCCGTACCGGCAAGCATAGATCCGATCATAACCGCGCTGCCGCCTGCCGCAAGCGCTTTGACAATATCGCCCGAATACTTGATTCCGCCGTCGGCGATAACGTGCTTTCCGCGCTTATCCGCCGCCTCCGCGCAGTCCATAACCGCTGTAAGCTGCGGAACTCCGATTCCCGCTATAACGCGCGTCGTGCAAATCGAACCGGGGCCGATTCCTACTTTTACGATATCGGCGCCCGCGTCGATAAGCGCCTCCGTCGCTGCAGCCGTCGCAACGTTCCCCGCAATGAGCGGCAGATTCGGATAATGTTTTTTAATTTCGGCAACTTTTTGGAGCACCATCTTGGAGTGCCCGTGCGCCGTATCGATCGCAACTACGTCCACTTTCGCATCGACAAGCGCGGCAACTCGATCCATCGTATTAGCCGCCGTACCGACAGCCGCAGCCGCAAGCAATCTTCCGTTTTCGTCGCGCGCGGAGTTGGGATACTGGATGGCTTTTTCGATATCTTTGATTGTGATTAAACCCTTTAAATAGCCGTTTTTATCGACAATGGGTAACTTTTCGATTCTGTGTTTTCCGAGAATCTTCTGCGCATCGGCAAGAGAAGTTCCGACGGGCGCCGTAACAAGGTTGTCCTTCGTCATAACGTTTTCGATCGGTTGATCGAAGTTCGTTTCGAATCTCAGATCGCGGTTTGTTAAAATACCGACGAGCTTTCCTCCGTGCGTTATCGGCACGCCCGAAATACGGTAACGCTCCATAAGAACAACGGCATCCCGCACAAGATTCTGCGGCTCAAGGAAGAACGGATCGGTAATCACGCCGTGCTCGGAACGCTTTACCTTGTCTACCTCCTTCGCCTGATCCTCAATGCTCATATTTTTATGTATGATACCCATTCCGCCTTCGCGCGCCATTGCAATCGCAAGACGGCTCTCGGTAACGGTATCCATCGCGGCGGAAATAATCGGAATATTCAACGTGATCCCGTCTGTCAATGCCGTGCGAAGATCGACGTCGCTGGGCAAGACGTCGGATGCCTGCGGTATCAGCAGGACGTCGTCAAAGGTCAACCCTTCCTTAATAATTCTACTCATTCGAAATCCTCCAAAAATTTTATCACGTTATTCAAATCGGTATTGTCGCCGTCAAACCGCCCTCTGTTCACGGCGTCTTTTAAAGCTTCTTTCAACATTCCGCAAAATTCAGCGTTTTCGGCACGCCGCGCCTCTACCGCAAGCGCTATCACCGCATTGTATTCGGGGAAATTCTTTTCCGTATTATCGATTGCAAAATTAATCGTTTCAGACTTCTCTTCTTTCGTCTCCGCAAGATGATATTTGGCGCACGACGCCGAAGAATAGATATACGCGCGATATGTTCCCGCCGTATGCGCGCCCTCGAATGCGCCCGCATCCCTGTCGCGACTCTCGCAATACTCTTTAAAACTTTGATGGGCGATCAGCTCTTTGAACCGATCGTCCGCTTTTTTATAATTTCCGTTTGCATAAGCAACTTCCGCCGCGCGGGCGAGGTATCCAATCTCCTCGTTTCTGCCGTAAGCCTCGTATGCATAATCCGAACTCATGCCGCCGAGCCCCAACGACGCCGTGATATTCATCATTGCGACAGGCGCGGCAAGCGACATGATTCCGAACAACGATAAGAGAACAACGCACGCCGCGATAAACGTAATGAGGGCGGTTTTTAAGACGAGTTTTTTCATCGGAAGGCAACCTTGTCGTATTTGTCTTTTGATATTCCATACATTTTAACACAAACATATGAAAAAATCAACTGCAAGAAAGAAAAAAAGTATATTTTTTTACAAAATTTTAATTTCCGTAAGAACGCGCAAACAAAAAATCGCGTTTGTTCGCTTTTAGAATGTGCTTTACAAGTATGATAGGCGGAACAAAGCGCACTTCCTATAAACAATTAAAAAATAAAAATTGTAAAAAAGCTCTCGAACAAGTTGTTCGGGAGCTTTTAATAAATATAATTTATAGCCAAACCGCCCAATCGCCGTATCGAAACGTTCCTGCACCGTGATGTAGCTTGCCTTGCGTTTTCAGCTCACGGAAAGCATCTCTCATTCTAACCGCTATTTCAGGTTGAAT
Organism: uncultured Christensenellaceae bacterium; assembly: GCA_910586985.1. GTDB lineage: Bacteria > Bacillota > Clostridia > Christensenellales > Borkfalkiaceae > Gallimonas. The sequence continues at coordinate 20,850 of CAJUKK010000017.1, forward strand.
ATCCAATGAGTGATGTGCTGGAAATAACTTTTTAGACGGTAATGCGGCGACCACTTCGAGCGATCGCAAATACGCTTCGGGATCGGTAGACGGATAATAAGCAAACAACGTACCCTTATAAATCAAATCGCCCGTAAATATATAGCCGCGCTCTTGTTCCCAAAAACAAAGATGTCCCGGCGAATGCCCTGCGGTATGTAAGACTTCGATATTCCTATTTCCAATATCAATTATCTCGCCACCGCTTAATATCATTGTCGGTGTTCCTTGAAACATTTCATAAGTGTTTACGTCAAAGCCTTTTGGTAAATCGGAACGGTCTATTACCATATCTCGGATAGTTTGAATCGACAGCGGAAATTTGCCGTTCAGCCAATCCAACTCGGCTCTGTGTGCATAGAAATCGGGAAAATATTTATGTCCGCCTATATGATCCCAATGAATATGAGTTCCAACGGCGGTAATGGGTTTATCCGCAAGCTTCCGAACTTGCTCATAAATATTACAAATACCAAGTCCTGTATCAATCAAAAGGCAACGCTCACTCCCAATTAAAAGGTAGCAATGCGTTTCTTCCCAATGACGATATTCGCTTATGATATAAGTCGTATCGTCTATCTTATCAATCGTAAACCAATCCTTCATGAATGTTCCTTGATAAATTACTGTTTATTACACAGTCATTATATCATATTGAGAGCGAAAAAACAAGCGGTTGATAAATGCAGCTCACTACACCTATTTTGCTACGCTACATAAATTATGCTGATTCTGCGTTTCTTTTCAACCACGCAAAAATAAGAAAAAAGGCGTGGTTTTACGCCACGCCTGATTCTTTTTTGTCAAACAGGTTACCGATAATTTCCCATGAAAACTCAGTCAGTCCGCCCGTTCTTTTTTCCGGTGCCGTTTATAATTCTTTTGCAAGTATAATGCTTTCGTACGGCTGTAACGTGATCTCGCCGTCCACCACTTTCAGCTCGTTATGATAAGTCATATAGAGCAACTTATAGCCCGTAACGTCAAATTTAAATTTAACAGTTTCATCGCGCATGTTGTGGAGCATAACCGCTTCCTGATGCTCGGAGACCATTTTATACGACGTTATGTTGTCCGCCGCCGTGAATCCTTCGAACCTGCCCTTGAACAGCGCCTCGTTCTCGCAACGGATATGAATCAACGTTCGGATCGCCGATAAAACGGAATCGGGATCGACGTTCTGTTCTTCAAACGGCTGCGTATAGTCGCTCTTGTCCGGTTTCTTCCCGTAAATATTCCAATAGTCCAGACGCGTCGTCTGTAACGGATCGCCCTTCGCCCAAGGGAAGGAGAGTTTAAATATCTCGCCGCTGTTCTTATTACCGAGCATACCGATCTCGTCCCCGTAATACATAAACGGCAGTCCCTCCAGCGTCAACGAAAACATTTGCGCAAGTTTAATTTTGCGGGGATCGTTACCGAACACGCCAGCCATGCGGTTCACGTCGGCATCCGTCTGGAAAGGCGCGTTGATATAATTATCGTTCGTAACCTTTCTATATTTTTTATAATCGGAATTGAGTTTGACTCCGAGCAAATTACCGCTTTGAGGCGTCTTTATCTCGTCGCGCAGAGCGTAAATTAGTCCGAAATCAAAATCCGACTTCATCGAACGCATATATTCCGCCCGCTGATCCACGTTACTCGTGAGCACTTCGCCCACAAGATAGGTATCGGGATTGATCGTCTTGCAATAGTCAAAAAATTCCGTCCAGAACTCGTAATTGTACTCCTCCACCGTCTTTGTCGCCGATTTCGGAATTTCCGCTTTCGAATAGATATGAGGCGCAGAGTCGAGACGAAATCCCGCGCAACCCTTGTCCAACCAGAATTTGGCGATCTTCTTCACTTCGTCGCGGGTGGATTGATTGTCGTAATTGAGATCGGGCATATACCCAGCGTACAGACTTGCCGCCATCTCGCTGTCGGGAACGTCCGCATCTTTGTTATAAGGATTGCCGTTTTTATCGTATCTGCTCCAGCTCTCGTAACCGAGAACGGCGGCATCAAGGTTGACGTCCTCTTTGTTTTCGATATCGTTATAGAATCGGTAATATTCACGGTAAGGACTGTCGGGGTTTTGCAATGCGTCTAAAAACCACGGATTCTTATTCGAGGTGCAATTGAGTACAAGATCGATGATCACGGAAATCCCGCGCTTGTCGCACTCCTCGATAAGTCTTTCAAAATCCTCCATCGTGCCGTACTGCGGATCGATGGAATAATAGTCCTCGATATCGTATTTATGGAAGGTACTTGCAGGCATGATCGGCAGAAGCCACATTCCCGTGATTCCAAGATCGTCGTCCGTCGTCGGATCTCCGTCGTTGAGATAGTCAAGCTTTTCAATGAGACCGGGAATATCGCCGATACCGTCGCCGTTCGAATCGGCAAACGAATAAACAAACATCGTATACCATGCGCCCTGATAGGGTTTATCCATATCATATTTGACCGAACGGTCGAGTAAGAGCGTCGTCTCTTGGGGAGTTTGTTCCTCGGGCGGCTCTTCTCCGCAACCCGCAAGCGTAAATCCGCAACAAAGTGCCGTCAGCATTGCGACGCCGAATGCCGCCGCACGTAATTTCTTTTTTCTCATTTTTTCTTTCTCCACATAATCACTGCGGTCACTCCGCCGACTGCGAGCATACATCCGAATGCTATGAGAATGTACGCCCATATCGGCAATCCCGACGATTTTTCGGAATCTTCAGGCGCGGGATCGGGCGTCTCGTCGGGTTTCTCATCGCCGCCTTCGTTATCGGTCACCGTAATGCTGAACTCCGTCGTCTTTCCCTCGCAAGTCACCGTCACAGTTTTTGTTCCGGCAACGGATGTGTCGAATCCAGAGAGCATGCCGGCCGTAATTGCGATCTCCTCCGTAGAAGAATCGGAATAGGTGACGACAAGCGTACCGCCTGCAAACGCCGCTCCCTTTTCGTAATTGGTTTTGATCCCCTGCTTGACGGCAACCGACGCAAGCACAGGGCGAACGGCGGGAATGCCGCTGACCTCCGTATATTTGCCGCTCAGATCTTCGCGGTGCTCATAGTTCTCTTCGGGATTGAAATAGACGTCTTTGGAATGCTCCGCCCCGACGATGATCTCCGCCGAAGTCGGAACAACCCACCAACTGAACGAGTACATATCGTCTCCCTGAAACTTGATTCCGTTGGGAATGGTCTGACTCTGCGTGTTCGGTCCGTACTCGTATACGGGATAACAATCGTAATCGTTAAAATACTGCTCGAGCATATCGAGATATAAAAGCGGCAAATTGGACGCCGCCTCACGCACGGTGACTATATCGCCCGACCGCGTCAGAGTCGCGTCGATCCAGGAATCCGCATTTTTACCCGCAAGCGTCTTTGCCTTAGCGTTATAATCGTCAATATCGTCAAAATCAAATTTTAAACGAAGATAAGTAGAATCTTTTTTTCCCGCGCCCATTGAAACGGTAATTTTTGCGTCGTCAAGCGCGCAGAACTCCTTTAACTTTTCGGCAAGCGCGTCGCCCTGCAACAGCATAAACGCCGTATTATTCCCCGCGGTGTAGTCTCTTCCGCCGAGCGCCTCTTCGTCGCCGTAAACCCGAACAACGACTTCTTTCGTTCCGCTCAGATCGCTGTAGATCGTAAGCGTAGACGAAACTTCCGCCTCTGAACAACCCGCAAATGCCAACACCATGATAAGCGCCGCCATCAGAGCCGAAAAAATGCCCAGTCTTTTCCTCTTCATAATTTCCTCCTTGCGTCATATAACGACACTTCAAATTGTACTTTACAAAGAGCGTGAAACAAGACGTTTTTTTGCCCATAAATAGCAGGAAATTGCAAGCGGCGGTTTACAAGAAAAACCCGCCGGAATCCCGACGGGTTTAAAATCATGCAACTATTTTTTATTTTTCAATTCGCGGTACAGACAAACGGCGAATACGGCGCAAAGTACCGCTCCGATCAACGCCGCAATTCCCCAGACCGCCGATCGTCCAAAGTAAAGCGCGGACGACGTCGTCTCTTCTGCGCTGAAAATAAAGAGCGCCACCGCCGCAACGGACAAAATCAAAACACTGAATATAAGACAAATAAGAATCGCTGCTTTTACTTTGGAAAATTTTTTGAGCGCAACCGATTCTGCGGTACAAGTCTTACCAAAAAACAGTTCGTCCATACTAACGCCGTACAAACGGCACAGCTCCGCCGCTTTATACGCGTCGATTTTTACTTTATCGTTTTCCCAATTGGAAATAGTTTGTCGGGAGACGTCTAATTTTTCCGCGAGATCATCTTGCGAATCCCCGTTTTTCTCCCGAAGTCGATACATTCTTTCGCCGAGACTGTATGTCTCGCTGTTTTTATCATTCATAGTAAAATAGTAAGTTGTAAATTAATTTTAGTTATTTTCGCCGCTTTTTATAAGCGATAATCAATCCGATCACAACACACAAAACGATCACGGCAAGATACGGTATCGCGAAAAAAAACGCCACAGACGGAGACGCCCCGTACTCTGCATGCTTGGCAAGATGAACGTACTCACACGTTATATGCACGATCCCCGCAATCGCAGCCGCAACGATTATACCGATCAATATCCATTTATATAATTTTTTCATGCCGCCTCACATTTTTCCAAAACTGACAAATCGTCGAAAGAAAAGCTTGTTTGCCAATCCAACGAATTTTTTGTTGCCAGAGGATTATTCAAATAGAATTTAGTATTTATATAATAACCGATACTCATATTAACAACAACGTCTTTATTTGTCGAATAATTATATTGCATGATTGATTTTTTTAAATTGGTCGGCGTATTTATGACTCCGCAAGAAACTTTTGTATCAGAAAAGCTGTTCCAGACTCCCGAAGCAAACGTTGAACAATTCGAAAGAGCGCTCCACGATTCATGCGTATTGATATATGTATTGATCGTTTGCAATTGGCTCAGCGTAACGTTTTCATCGATTGAAACTCTGTTCTGATATCCGTTCAAATGATTCACAGTATAACTTTCAAGATTATACCATAAGCCTTGCGGATCTCTATTTCCCCACGTGCCGAGCGTAACGCCGCCCTGAAACCCGATTTCTTTTTTACCTACGGTAAGCGTACGCATGGATATGTTGGTAACGGCGATAAACGCATGTCCCGAAGAATTGATCCCGCTCGAACTGCCGTCTGAATCGTTTCCGTCAACCGCCACAAAAATTGCGACATTCGCCACATACGAATCCGCAGACGCAACCGCGATATCCGCCGCAAAAATAACCGCTATCAAAGACAGCATAGCAAAAAAGCCTGCGCTGCACAGACAGAATAATTTTTTAACCGATTTAAACCGACACATGGCACTTTCCTCCGAAACGTTTGCTTATTCAGAATTTTAACATTTTAAGTATTGCAAAGCTATCTAACTTATTTTTAATTCGAGTAAATATGTTTGACAATTGAGGCAAAATATCCGCATATGCAAAACATTCAGCGGAATTTTTTACCAAAGTATTGACAAATGAAAAAAAAAGTTTTATCATATTGTACGGTAAAAATAAAAGCAAGGAGACTTTTTTATGAACAAAATGACCGTAAAAGATCTTAAAGATCTCAAAGGCAAGCACGTTCTCGTCCGTTGCGATTTCAACGTCCCCATGAAAGACGGAAAAATCACCGACGAAAACCGCATTATCGGGGCGCTTCCCACGATCAAGTATCTCATGGAACAAGGTGCGAAAATCACCCTCTGTTCGCATATGGGCAAACCGCACTCCATTTTCTCGGATGAAGTAAAACTCAACAAGAAGGACAAAAAGAAGGTAGACGCAGGAGAAACGACGGCGGAAGCAATCATCGAAAAAGCTCTCAAAGACGAACCCAAAAAGCTTACGCTCGCTCCCGTTGCCGCACGGCTCAACGAATTGCTCGGCGGAAAAGTCGCATTTGCAAAGGACGTTGTCGGCGAAGACGCAAAGGCAAAAGTTGCCGCATGCAAAGACGGCGAATGCGTTTTGCTTGAAAACCTTCGGTTTCATTGGGAGGAAGAGAAAAAGGATCTTGAATTCTGCAAAAAGCTCTCTTCTTTCTGCGAAATCTATGTAAACGACGCTTTCGGCACGGCGCACCGCTCGCACGCTTCCACAGCGGCAATCGTCGAATACGGACTTGTAAACACCGCCGTCTGCGGTTTCCTCATCGAAAAAGAACTCACCGTTATGGCAGATTCGCTCGATCATCCCGTGCGTCCCTTCGTCGCCATTCTGGGCGGGGCAAAGGTAGCGGACAAGCTCAACGTCATCTCGAACCTGCTTGAAAAATGCGACACGCTGATTATCGGCGGTGGAATGGCTTATACATTCCTCAAAGCGCAGGGCGGCGAAATCGGCACATCGCTCGTAGACGACGAAAAACTCGATTATTGCAAAGAAATGCTTGCAAAGGCGAAAGCAATGGGCAAAGAACTGCTCCTGCCCGTCGACACCGTCGTTGCCAAAAACTTCCCCGATCCCATCGACGCACCCATCGACGTACACACGGTAAAGGCAGGAACGATCCCCGCAGACTGTATGGGACTTGACATCGGCGAAGAGACGAGAGCGCTGTTTGCAATTAAAGTCAAAAACGCCAAAACGGTTATTTGGAACGGCCCTATGGGAGTATTTGAAAATCCCACGCTTGCAAAGGGCACGATTGCGGTTGCACAGGCGCTTGCAGAAGCGCAGGGTGCAACGACGATCGTCGGCGGCGGCGATTCGGCGGCAGCCTGTGCGCAGCTCGGTTTCGCCGATAAGATCACGCACATCTCCACAGGCGGCGGCGCGTCCCTCGAGCTGTTCGAAGGAAAGGTTCTCCCCGGAATTGCCTGCCTGAACGAAAAAAAATAAAGCAACTGAATTTAAAAATAAATACCCGTTTGCGCGATCGCGCAGACGGGTATTTTATGCTATCACCCCATCCGGTTTTTGTTATTTATCTCCCGATCAAAGCACACGGTACTGATAGGATTTTAATATTTCTTTCGCCTCTTTCCCCTTTTCCCAATAGTCGTACGGTTCCGAGTCCCTGTAAGCGAGCCTGACACGCGTTCCGTAAAGCGCGGGATATCCGATCTCGATCTTAACCCAACAACCCATTTCCATCAAAAGGTCGTTAATTTTCCGCCTGCACTCCGCACAATCCGGAACACCGACGAAGAGATCGATTTCGCCCATAGCTTCTGTTTCCGTCACTTCTCGCCCCATATTTTGTCCTCTTTTTTTATATTTGTCTTATTATAAGACGAATTTTTGATAAAAATAATATACCATTTACGTTGTCCTGTGTCAAGACAAATTTAACGAAACGGTATTATATTATGGCGAGAATTATTGATGGAAAGAAAAAAAATTTAATAGGTACAAACCTGCAAAAGTACAGGTATCTGCGCGGACTCAGTCAACGCGAACTTTCCGAACAACTTGAATTGTATGCGGTATATGTTTGCCGCGGCTCGATTTCACGCATCGAGGACTATTCGCGCACGGTGACGGACGTCGAGCTATACACGTTTGCCAAAGTTTTAAAGGTATCGATTGAAGAACTACTTGAAGGAAACACAAGCGAACAATAAAATTTTAAAATATTATCCGTCTTGCGTTGCAATCGACACGCAGTTGTGCTATAATAAGAGAAAACATTCAGGAGTCTACCTATGCGTAAACCTATTATTGCAGGAAACTGGAAAATGAACAATACCGCAAGCGAGGGCGTCGCGCTCGTAAATGCAATCAAAGACAACGTAAAAAACGCTTGTTGCGACGTCGTCGTCTGCGTTCCCGCGATCGATATCCCCGCAGTTGCGGAAGTGATCAAAGGCACCAATATCGAACTCGGAGCGCAAAACGTACACTTTGCCGCCAAGGGCGCGTACACCGGTGAAATTTCTGCCGAAATGCTGAAAGAATACGGCGTAAAATACGTGATTATCGGTCACAGCGAACGCCGTCAATATTTTGGAGAAACGGACGAAACGGTAAACAAACGTACGCTTGCCGCACTTGAAGCGGGACTTATTCCCATTGTTTGTATCGGTGAAAGTCTCGAAGAACGCGAAACAGGCAAAACGGAAACAGTACTCGACCGCCAGATTGAAACGGGACTCAAAGGCATCGACGATATCTCGAAAGTCGTCATTGCTTACGAACCGATATGGGCGATCGGCACGGGTAAAACGGCAACGAGCGAACAGGCGAACGAAACGATTGCTTATATCCGCAAAAAATGCGGCGAAACTTTCTGCCCCAAATGCGCGGAAAAAGTACGCATACAATACGGCGGTTCCATGAATGCCGGCAACTGCAAAGCGCTTATGGCAATGCCGGAAATCGACGGCGGACTTATCGGCGGAGCGTCTTTAAAACCCGTCGACTTTGCGGCAATCGTCAATTTCGATAAATAATCAAACCGAAAATCAAAATCCCCCCTGTGCACGCCTTAGCGGTGGGATTTGCTTTTTCTTTCCGTAAATACATAATGGCACACAACCTGCATGCAAATGCAACAAAACAACCGCTTTGAATACCGTACCGATATTTAGTCCAATATCCCCTGTCTGCGACGGTCAATTTTCCCCATCATTGAAAAACAAAAAGTTTCCCAACATGAATCGACAATATTATAACTAACCAACGGTTATATGTCAAGCAAAAACTAACCATACGTTATATAATTTTCCCATGATGGAACAGATTTTCAAAAAACGACTTCATGATGAAATCAAACAAAGCGGAATAACCACCGTTGAACTCGCAAAAGCTGTCGGCATAACGCCCGAAATGATCACGCAATACTACACGACCGAAAAACTTCCGCGGCTCGATACCTTCTTTAAGCTATGCAAAGCGCTCGACGTTTCCGCGGATTATTTATTGGGACTCAGCGACATTTAGTTTTTTTTCTTTGGGGGCATTCTATGCTTGCAAAACGCAGAGAATGAGTATATAATAGAAGAAAAAATGACAGTCAAGAGGTAATGTAATGAAGAAAATCCCCTATGCGATCATTATAATGGACGGCTACGGACTCAACCCCGACGGAAACGGAAACGCAATCTCCATGGACGGTAGCAAATACGTCAACGGTCTTAGAAACAATTATCCTTCGGCAACGCTTGGCGCAAGCGGACTCTCCGTAGGACTTCCCGAAGGACAGATGGGAAATTCCGAGGTGGGACACCTGAATATCGGCGCAGGCAGGATCGTTTATCAGGATCTCACCAAAATCACAAAAGCGATTGACGACGGGGATTTCTTCCGTAACCCCGCCCTGCTCGCCGCAATGGATAACGCCGCAAAAAACAATAAAAAACTTCACTTTTGGGGGCTCTTATCCGACGGAGGCGTACACAGTCACATCACGCACCTGTACGCCTTGCTCAAAATGGCAAAAGCGAACGGCGTAAAAGAGGCGTTTGTCCACGGCTTTATGGACGGACGCGACGTTTCACCCACATCAGGCATCCGCTTTGTCGAAGCTCTGCAAGCTAAGATGAATGAGTTGCATTACGGCAAGATCGCATCGCTCTGCGGTCGATATTATGCAATGGATCGCGACAACAATTGGGACAGAGAAGAAAAAGCGTACGATATGCTTACCCTCGGTATGGGTGTACACGCAGAAGATCCCGTTGTCGCTTTGAAAAAATCATACGACGAAGGCGTAACCGACGAATTTATTCTCCCCACCAATATTGTGAAAGACGGAAAACCCGTCGCACTCGTGGAAGATGGGGATTCGATTGTGTTTTTCAATTTCCGTCCCGACCGTGCCCGTCAGATCACCCGTGCATTCTCGCAAGAAGAATTTGTCGTTCCCAAAGGAACGGCGTTCAAAAGAAAAACGGGATTCTTACATCCCGTATACGTTTGTTTCACCGTATACGACGCGGCATTTGAGGACGTACGCATTGCATTCCCTAAGCAGAGCATGGACAACACGCTCGGGCAATATCTCGCGTCTATCGGTAAAAAACAGCTTCGGATCGCAGAAACGGAAAAATATGCCCATGTGACTTTCTTTTTCAACGGCGGAATCGAACAGCCGAACGAGAATGAGGCACGGGTGCTTATCAACTCCCCCAAGGTTGCTACGTATGATCTGCAGCCCGAAATGTCCGCCCCCGAAGTCACGGAACGCGTTCTTAGCGAGCTGGATTCGGGCGAATACGACGTAATGATCTTAAACTTCGCCAACTGCGACATGGTCGGGCACACTGGGGTAATCCCTGCAGCAATCAAAGCCGTGCACACGGTGGACGAATGCGTAAAAAAAGTTACGGATAAAATACTCGAAATGGGAGGCTCCGCGCTTTTAACCGCCGACCACGGCAATGCGGATAAAATGCTGGAGACGGACGGATCACCCTTTACGGCGCATACGACGAATCCCGTACCCGTCGTGCTTGTTTCAAACCAATATAAAAACGTCAAACTTCGTAAAGACGGTATTCTCGCCGATCTTGCCCCCACCCTTCTCGACGTGATGGAAATTCCTGTTCCAGCCGAGATGACGGGCAAAACACTCATCGAAAAATAAATTGTCTATAATAATAATCCACCCGCATAGCGGGTGGTATTTCATTTTCGGGCATAGCCCTAAT
>CAJUKK010000018.1 GCA_910586985.1 uncultured Christensenellaceae bacterium
AACGTCAAGGGCGGCACCGACCTTGAAGATTTCGATTTTGACGACTACGACGAGGACGAGCCGGAGCCGGACGAGGGGGACGGGCTTTCTGATGAAGAACAGGAGGACGAGGAAGCATGACCCTGTTTACTGACAATCCCTTTGAAAAGATGATGATACAAAGACCGGGCGGGCGGCGTGACAATGCGCCGCCCGTTCCCCATTCCCCGGCTTGCGCTTCCTGTCCGTACAAAGGGCAGCTCCCTTGTGTGGGCTACTGTCTGAAACAGGTACAGGAGAAAAAGGCAAGTGAGCCGGAACGCTGAAAGGAGGATTTTTTCATGGCACTTAGACTTGTGATTGCAGAAAAGCCGAGCGTGGCGCAGACTATCGCCGCCGCGCTTGGCGTTAAGGAAAAGAAAGACGGATATATCGAGGGCGGCGGCTACCTCATTTCATGGTGCGTCGGGCATTTGGTACAGCTTGCGGAAGCTGCCGCCTACGGGGAGCAATATAAAAAATGGAGTTTTGAGAGCTTACCCATTCTGCCGGAGGAATGGCAGTACGCCGTTGACCCGGACAAGGGGAAGCAATTCAAAACCCTAAAAGAGCTTATGCACCGCGCCGACGTTTCCGAAGTGGTAAATGCGTGTGACGCGGGGCGCGAGGGTGAATTGATTTTCCGCTTTGTCTACGAAGCGGCGGGCTGCAAGAAGCCCATGCGCCGCTTGTGGATTTCCTCAATGGAGGACGGGGCGATTAAGGCGGGCTTTGCTTCCCTCAAAGACGGGCGGGAATACGACGCGCTCTTTGCGTCTGCCCTCTGCCGCGCAAAGGCTGACTGGCTTATCGGCATTAACGCCACCCGGCTTTTCTCCTGCCTGTATGGAAAGACTTTGAACGTGGGGCGCGTCCAGACCCCGACCTTAAAAATGCTCACCGACCGGGACGCGGCTATCTCCCATTTCCAGAAAGAAAAATATTATCATGTGCGCCTTGATTTATCCGGCGCGGAAGCGGCAAGCGAAAGGATTTCAGACAAGGCAGAAGCCGCCGCGCTGAAAGGGGCTTGCGAAACACAAACGGCGGTATGCGTTTCCCTCACCAGAGAGAAGAAAACCGCAGCCCCGCCGAAGCTCTTTGACCTTACCTCTTTGCAGCGGGAAGCGAACCGCATTTTCGGCTACACCGCGAAGCAGACCCTTGACCTTGCACAATCCCTTTATGAAAAAAGACTGCTTACCTATCCGAGGACGGACAGCAGCTTTCTTACTGACGACATGGGCGGCACCGCAGCGGACATTATCGCGCTGCTTTGCGAAAAACTCCCCTTTATGGCGGGCGCGGACTTCACGCCGGAGGTTGCAAAGGTATTAGACAGTAAAAAAGTATCAGACCACCACGCAATCATTCCCACTATGGAGCTTGCAAAGGCTGACCCGGACGCGCTGCCGGAAAGCGAGAAAAATATCCTTACCCTTGCGGGGGCGCGTCTGCTTTTTGCCACCGCCGAGCCGCATATTTATGAAGCGGTTACGGCGGTTTTCTCATGCGCTGATACGGAGTTTACGGCGCGGGGAAAGACGGTGCTTTCTGACGGGTGGAAAGAGATTGAACACAGATACCGGGCGACGCTGAAAGATAAACCCGACCCAGAGGACGGGGAAAATGAGGGCGTGACGCTGCCGGAGCTTTCCGAGGGACAGGGCTTTCCTAACCCCGCCGTAAAGGTAACGGAGCATACCACAACGCCGCCGAAGCCCCACAGCGAAGCGTCGCTTCTCTCTGCTATGGAGCGAGCCGGGAACGGGGACACCGACCCGGACGCGGAACGCCGGGGGCTTGGCACTCCCGCCACCCGCGCCGCCGTCATTGAAAAACTGGTAAAGGGCGGCTTTGCAGAGCGCAAAGGCAAGCAGCTTATCCCTACGCAGAATGGAGCCGCCCTTGTATCAATCTTGCCGGATATGCTCACTTCCCCGCAGCTTACCGCAGAATGGGAAAACAATCTGACGCAGATAGCAAAGGGAGCCGCAGACCCCGCCGAATTTCTGTCCGGCATTGAAGCTATGGCGCGGGAGCTTGTGCAGACACACGCCGCACTGGACAGGAAAAAGGATTTGTTCCGAGAGGAAAAGCCCTCTATTGGCAAATGCCCCCGTTGCGGTTCCCCCGTCCATGAGGGGAAGAAAAACTATTATTGCAGCAACAAAGAATGTGCCTTTGTCATGTGGAAGAACGACCGCTTTTTCGAGGAACGCAAGACCGCTTTTTCCGCGAAGATTGCCGCCGCGCTCCTTAAATCTGGCAAGGCGAATGTGAAAAAGCTCTATTCCCCGAAAACAGGCAAGACCTACGACGGAACTATCGTTTTAGCCGATACTGGCGGGAAATACGTCAACTACCGTATCGAAGTGCGGAAGAACTAAAAACTTGAATAGCAAGCATAGGAAGCGGGTACCCACTTCCGTAAATCCCTGTCCCGCCGCTGACGCGCCGGACGGGGATTTTGCTTGTTGGGAAGTTTCCCAAACCCTCTTTTGCGGAGGGCTTCACCCTCTAAAAATTTTTGAGAAATCTTTGGCAGAAATGCGGGCGTACCCGTAGTAGACCATGCAGCCCAAAAATGCAGCTTGTGACGCTGCCCCAAAGAAAGGAGGTTTTTCACTATGGCAAGTTTACGGGACACCGTAAAGGACTATCAAGACGAGCTTAGGGACGGTATCGCATGGGTGGCGTTCTGGAAACAGGGGCGTTCATGGAACGCGGAATATTTTCATCTTGATATGGACGACACCCTCTACCCGGAGGACAGGAGCCGGTTAGAGGAAATCAAAAGCACCGACCCCGCCGCCGTTATCCTAAACGGCTATTACTGCGGGCATTTAGGCGAGGACATGAGCCTTGACGAGCTGACCGCCGGAGTGCGCTACCACTACGAAAACAGCATGAACGACATTGACGGTTTTATCGGGGCGCATGACGACAGGCTTCCCCCGGAGGTTATCGAGGAAGCGAGGGCAGCCGCCCATGAAGCGGGGCTTCCCTTTTCCGAAAAGCCCTACCGGGACGGAGAGGATTTTAACCCCTATGTATTTGACGGGAGCATGAGCATTGAGGATTTTGAGCTTATGCACCGCATGATTGAAAAAGAAAGGAGCGAACAAATGGCAGAACCGATTTTAAGCGGCTATCTTTCCAATCTTGGGAAGTACACCGAGGGCAGACCCGCGGGCGAATGGGTGACGTTCCCCACGACTGCCGAACATCTGAAAGAAGTCTTTGACCGTATCGGGATTGACTTCAAGCATTACGAGGAATGGCATTTCACAGAATTTCAATCCCCTATCCCCGGCTTGGCGGAACATTTAAGCGAGTATTCCCACCCCGACGAGCTGAACTATTTAGGGAAGCTCTTGGAAATGCAGTTTGACGACGACCGGGAGAAATTCATTGCAGCCATTGAATACGGCGACCATGCCGACAGCTTACAGGACATCATCAACCTTGCACAGAACCTTGACTGCTACTGGATTTATCCGTCCGTCCACAACGAAGAAGAATACGGGCATTATCTGGTTGATGAACTGGAAGAACCGGAACTATCCGACGAAGTGAAACGGTATTTCATGTATGAGGAATACGGGCGGGACGCTTCCATTAACGACGACGGTATGTTTACCGAAAAGGGCTATATCTACAACAACCGCAACACCTTTACAGAATGGTACGACGGGCGCGACGTGCCACAGGAATACCGGGTAACGCCGCAGCCCCCGCAGCGGTCACGCCCCGACCCGCAAAAAGCAGATTTTGACGCAGCCACACCGGGACAGAGAACCGCACAGACCGCAGAGCAGCCACAGGAGCCGCGCCCGGTTATCCCTATCGTGCTGACGAGCGAGAAGCCCGCCGAGAAATTAAAAGAGATTACCGACCGTCTGGAACAGGGTATTGCGGAACTCTTTGACAGCGAGCGTTACAAGGAATATCTGAAAGTCATGTCAAAATTCCATAATTACAGCTTCCGAAACACCGTCCTTATCGCCATGCAGAAGCCGGACGCTTCCCTTGTGGCGGGCTTTTCCGCTTGGAAGAACAACTTTGAGCGAAACGTGATGAAAGGGCAAAAGGGAATTAAAATCATTGCCCCGTCGCCCTATAAAATCAAACAGGAAATGCAGAAAATCGACCCGCACACGCAGAAGCCCATAATCGGCAAGGACGGGAAGCCCGTCACCGAGGAAAAGGAAGTCACCATACCCGCCTACAAGGTGGTATCCGTCTTTGACGTTTCCCAGACCGAGGGAAAGGAGCTGCCGGACATTGCCATTGACGAGCTGCCGGGCGACGTTGACCGCTACAAGGATTTTTTCGCAGCCCTTGAAAAGACTTCCCCCGTTCCTATCGCCTTTGAGAATATCGAGGGCGGCTCTCATGGCTACTACCACTTGGAGGACAAGCGCATTGCTATCAACGAGGGCATGAGCGAATTGCAGACCTTAAAGACCGCCATTCACGAAATCGCCCATGCGAAGCTGCACGACATTGACCTCAACGCGCCAAAGGACGAGCAGCAGCCCCACATTGACCGCCGCACCCGCGAAGTCGAAGCGGAAAGCGTCGCCTATACCGTCTGCCAACATTACGGGCTTGACACGTCGGACTACTCTTTCGGCTATGTCGCCGGGTGGAGTAGCGGGCGGGAGCTGTCCGAGCTGAAAAGCTCCCTTGAAACGATACGCAGCGCAGCCGCCGAGATTATCAATTCAATAGACGAAAATCTTGCGGAGCTGCAAAAGGCACAGGACAAGGAGCAGACCGCCGGACAGGAGCAGCCCACCAGAGAGGAACAGGCAGCCCCGCCGGAGCAGCCGCAGCCGGAAGCCCCGGCAAAGGCAGATACAGCCGGGAAAGAGAAGCCGGAAGCAGCCGCACCGGGAAAATCCGGCGCACAGGAAAAGGCGGGTGCAGCCCCGAAAGAAGCCTTTACCCCGGAAACGATTTACAAGGTGCGCCGGAACCCTTACAGCGACAGCCGGGAAAACAGCTACCTCTTGCAAGCCTATGTGACACAGGAGAACGGGCGGGCGAAAATGGGCGACGTGCTTTATACGGGAACGCCGGAGAAATGCCGCGAGCTTATGGGGCAGCTCAAAAGCGGCGAGCTGACCGAGGGCGACGTGAAGCAGCTTTACGCAAAGGCACAGGAAACGGCGCAGACCGCCGGACAGGACAAAGACACCTTTTCCATTTACCAGATAAAAGGCGGGGACGAAACAAGGGATTTCCGCTTTGAGCCTTACGACCGCCTGCAGGCGGCGGGGAATGTGGTTGACAGGGCGAACTATGAGCTTGTCTATTCCGCGCCCCTTGCGCCGGAAACTTCCCTTGAAGATATTTACACCCGTTTCAATATCGACCACCCCAAAGATTTTAAGGGACACAGCCTTTCCGTTTCGGACGTGGTAGTGCTTCATCAGGACGGACAGGACGCGGCGCATTTCGTTGACAGTGTAGGTTTCCGGGAAGTGCCGGAGTTTTTACAGGAGCAGAAGCAGCTTACCCCGGACGACTTGGAAACGGGCGAAACTGTCAAAACACCGAGAGGGACTTTCCATGTAACCGCTATGAGCCGGGAGCAGATAGAAGCCGCCGGATATGGCTTTCACCACCAGTCGGACGACGGAAAGTATCTGATTATGGGGAATGGGACGCGGGCGTTTGCCGTTGCCGCAGAACAGGCGCAGCGGGACAATCCCTTGAAAACCGCCGAGCAGACCACAGAGCAGAACGGGAACATGATTGACGGTATCATCAACAACACCCCCACCGTTGACGAACTGGAAGCAAAGGTAAAGGCGGGCGAGCAGATTTCCCTTGTTGACCTGGCTAACGCTGTCAAAGCCGACAAGGAGCGCGGCAAGGAAGCGAAGCCGGAAAAGAAGCCCTCTATCCGGGCGCAGCTTAGAGCCGACAAGGAAAAGGCGCAGAAGAAAACCGCAAAGCAGAAGTCACAGGACTTGGAAAGGAGCTGACCCATGCCGGAACAGAGTAAATTTGAAAACGTGGATTTGTTTGCTTCCCTTGAAGCGATTATGAAGCAGAACACAGGCTTTTACCAGAGCGACTTAGACATTGACAAAGAGATTATCGCAAAGGCGGCGGCAAGCCCCCACAGGGAGGACAAGGCCCTTTTGTGGTTCTGCCGCCCGTCCGGGACGCACTGTTTCCGGGAGCGCGACGTTTTCCTCAAAGACACCGCGCCCCACAACACATGGCGTTTCTACATGGAGCAGACAAGCGACCGCGTCCTTGCCTATGCAATCGAGCTGACGGGAAAGGAGCGCGGGAAAATCAAGGGCAATCTGTACGAACTGGACTACTCTAAACATTATGAGCGCGTCAAGGAAAAGGAGCTGCCCGCCGATACGGTGAAGCTGATTTATGAGCGAGGGGAAAGGGAGATACCCGCCGGACGGTTCTTCAACGGCAACCCAGACCCGCAGCTTGGGAAGTTTGAACGCTTTGAAGCCCTACCCAACGACCCGGACGCGCTGCAATCGCTCTTACAGGAAGAACGGCGCAGCCGGGAGCAGCTTTCACCGGGGGACTTCAAGGCGCATATCACAGCCTTGCGGGACGGGCTGATTGAAACGGAAGCGCGGCGCATTGTGCGGGAAATGAAGCGGCATTACGAGCCGAACAGCCCGAACAAGACCCATTTCATGGCAGAGCTTTCCCCGGCGTTCATGCGGCTTGCAGCCACAAAGGACACTGACCGCCTTTTCTCCATGCTGCCCTACAAGACACTTTCCTTTTCCAAAATCGAGGGCAGACATGGGATGTATGCGCTGATTGACAAGGGGGAGAACCGGGACAGGGAGATAAGGAAGCCCCGCCCCTCTATCCGGGCGCAGATTAAAACGGACAAAGCAAAGACCGCCCCGAAAAAGGCGGCGGCGAAAACAAAAAATCACGATTTGGAGGTGTGAACATGACAAAACTGACCGTAGAGGAAACAAACCTTTTGAGCATTTACAAGACCGGGAGCCGACAGGGGCTTATCGTCGCCATGAACGCCGCGCTGCCCTTTATGGACGGGGAAATGCGGGACTTTGCAGCCCGTACCCTTGCCAAAGTGGAGCGCATGGGCGAAGCGGAGTTTGCGGTGCTTCCCATTTACGCCGCTGATGAAGCATGAGTGGGATTAAGCGGCTGACACCGCCCCAGAGCCGGAAAGTAAATGCGCTTGTGCGCCGGACGTGCTGCAACTGCGATAACGGGAACTGTATCTTACTGGACGACGGGGACGAGTGCGTATGTCCGCAGCTCATTTCCTATTCGCTTCTCTGCAAGTGGTTCCGGGTTGCGGTGCTTCCCGCCGACAGGCTACTCTATGCGGAGCTTTACCAGACAGGGGACAGGAAGAAGTGTACCGAGTGCGGCGCGTTCTTTGCGTCAACCTCTAACAGTGTCAAATACTGCCCCGACTGCCGGAAACGTATCACTCGCAGGCAGGCCGCCGAGCGCATGAGGAAAAGACGCGCCCCTGTTACGCAGTAGGCGCGGAAAATCCCTTGATTTACAGGGCTTTCCGGGCGGGAAAATTAGACAGGCGATACTTTATACCTTTATCCCCGAAAATGCCGTCCTATTGCGTAACAATCCAATCTCTGCACCCATAAAAAACCGGGGCGCGGTGGCTATCTGATAGCTGCCGCGTCCCGATTTTCTTTTGTCCTACAAGTGTGAATTTGTAGTATTCGTTCCTATTTCTCAAAAACAACAAAACCACATTCGTAAGGATGGGCGCAATACAAACTTTCTCGCTTATCAGTTAATATACTTCTCAGTATAAGTTGAAAATCTCCGCCACCTGATAAAATCATGTATTCTGCCGCAAAAAACAGCAGTAACTGATTTGTCATCACCGCAGCCGCTGCACCCCCGCCTCCTAAAACCAATGTAGGCATAGCCGTTCCTAACAGATATTGCCATTTTTTCAATGGTTCGAAGCAAGTGCAATATGGAGATAATGTACTCCAAACGATTCCGAAATCAATCGCATGAAAATGATTTTTTGCAAAAATCCCCCAGGTAATTCCATGTATCAGCTCATGCACGATAATCAGGCATAAAATAAGCAGAGGCAACGCCACAGCATATCCCCAGGAAATACCATCTAAATTAAAACCATTCACCTTATTGTAGAGCCAAAATGTTAAAGCCATAAACGGAAACATGACTAAAAGAGCTAAATACTTTGCCTTTTGCGTATTGATAACCACATTTTTCATTTTATATCCTTTTTGTTGCATTTCAGAGCTTATTTTTTCAAAGTCATTTTTACGTTTCAATTCTTTTTCTGTTAATTTTCTTTTATCGTCAGCCATAGATAATTCCTCCAAATTTGACTTTATCTTCTTCTGCCAATATAACGGCAAACTTTTTTCTTATATTTCAAATATTCATTTCCAAATGTAGCAAGTAAAAAATCTTCCTCGACGTTGACAATCTGCAAATGGTACATAGTGACCGCAAATACAGTTAAGAAGCACAAAATCCAGTTAAAAAACATTAATAGTGTACCAATATACAAAAGGTCAAATCCCAGAAAGGCGGGATTACGGCTGATATGGTAAATACCGTTTGTTATAAGTTCTGTTTTATCGGTTTTGGATACTCCCGCCCGCCAACTGTCCCGCATAGTCCATACTGCAACAATAAATATAACCGTTCCTCCAACACTTATTATTGCGCCCATAACTCGAATAGCAGTAAGACTATGCCCCGTTTCAAGGAAAATACTGACAAGTCCCGCTATAAAGACAAGAATAGCCGCAATCTTCATTGTGATTTCCACAAATTTTACAAAACCGATTTTGTCCTTTCCAATTTGGTCTGTTTGTATTCCTTGCTTTTTTTGATGAAACATTTTTAAAAAATAACATCCATAAAAAGCAATCATGCTTGCTATGGAAATCAGCTTAAATTCCATTCTTTTCCTCCTCCAAATTCCGATTTGCCTAATTATGAATTTACAGTTCTTATTATATGATTTCTAAGTTCTAAATTCAATATCTTTAGGACTATAAATGAGCAAAATCATAATATGCACAAAAATCAATCGAACTTGTTTTCCTATTTGTACAACTTTCGGATTTTCTCATTTATAGTTTAAGCATTATCCGCGCTCTGTCTGCTGTTCCCGTGCTGGCTGTTTCTCTGTCTGTAAAATGCTGTCAATGTTCTGCTTGATAATATCATATTCCCGGACTTTCTTTTTCAGCTTCCCATAGTCGGCGTAAAGGGCTTCTTTCTGCGCTTGGAGGGCTTCATATTCCGATTGCAGCGCGGCGAGGTTCGGGAGCTTTGCAATGCCCGCCGCTTTCAGCGACCTTGCGGCGGCTTCATGTAGGATAATCGCCTGTTCCTGTCCGGCGCGGTACTTCTCCCTGTTCCTTGCCTTGCGGTATGCGTCATAGACGGGCTTTGTCTTTTGGTAGGTGGAAACATTCTTGATAAGCACCGCCATGTCCGCAAGCCGCTTTTCCGCGTTCTTCAATGCGTCTGCCGCCTGTCCGCTTTCCGCTGACATTTCCTCAATCCGGCTGACTAAATCCGCGTACTGTTCAATCTTGTGTTCCGTCAAGAAATTCATGGTTTTAGCTGCCTGTTTCAGATTGTGGATTTTCGCCCACTGTTCATAGCCCTTACTCTGCGCCGCCTTGATACTGTTCTCAATGTCGATAAGCAGCGACACGCCGCGCTGTTCTCTGGGGGCTTTCGCCGCCTTTGTCCGTCTGCCCGCTATCCGTTCCCTTATGGCTTCCTCTGTATAGTCCGCGCCGAGGGTTTTAAGGCGGGTGAAGCGTTCCTGTCCGGGGGCGCGGCATGACACATATTTCCCCGGCTTTATCTCATAGCCCGCCGCCTGTAACCGCGTTAGCAATTCCTCAAAACTGGAAACTTGGGGGATAAGCGCGTCAAGAGCGGTTTTCAGCTTGCCTTTCCAACTTGTACCCGTCTTTTCTGCCTGGTACTCCGCATAGCTCTTTCCCTTGCTGCCCTTGCCGGGGACGACGACGGACAAGCCATTCTCCCGGCACAGCTTGTCGCTCATGTTCCGTATGCCGTAATAGCTCCTTTTGTTGGAATTGTATTTGTGGTGGTCTACAAAATTCACCGCGCAAAAAATGATATGGTTATGGACGTGTCCTTTGTCAATGTGCGTCGTGAGTACATATTCATGCTGCCCCTTTGTTACCGCGTCGGCAAGCTGCTTTCCGATTTCATGGGCTTTCTGATAATCGACTTCCCCCGGCTCAAAGGACTGTATCAGATGAAAGGCTAAATTGTTCCCCTTTTGGAGTGCTTGGGACAATGTATATTCAAACTCAATATCTGCCGTTTCATAGGAGCAGCCGAAAGAGGACACAAGCATTTTTCCGTCCGTCTTGTCCGGGTTTTCGATATAGTCAAGGGCTTTGCTTAGAGTGCTTTTAACAGGCTTAATCTTTGTAACCGCCATATTTCCGCAAGCACCCCCTTTATTTCCTCTATGTCCTCTTGGTATGCGTTCCCCGTCGCGTTTACGCGGCGTGCTATCTGGTTGACGTTGACACCGATTTTCTGTATCTCTGCGGTCATTGCCTTAATATCGGCGTGGTCTATCTGAATGATATACCCGTCAATGGCAATCTTCCGCAGATATGCCGCCATGTTCCGGGTGGGTACGAGCTTCATTTTTTCCAGTATTAAATCCCGTTCCGCTTCCGTCACTCTGAATTTGATTTGTACCGTCCTTTTCCGTCCGTCCATTGCTTCGCTCCTTTCCTTTCCGTTCCGAGGGTTTGGGACACTTCCCAACAAGCAATTTTCAACCGACGCGCCGCAGCGCGGGAGGGGGAAAATACGGAAGTGGGTACCCGCTTCCTATGCTTGCTACGAATGTTTTTATCCTTTAGGCTCTTATCCCCTACTACGGAGAAAAAGCGATTTTGCCAAACTTCCGCAAAAGAAAAACGCTGCAATCTCAAAAAAGATTACAACGCTTTCTAAATCCTGTTCAGTTTTAAGCCGGACATTCCTATCCGCCCTCTTTTTCGACTTCGGAAATCTCTTTTGCCGTTGCGGTCACAATCCGTATGCCTGTATCGCTCATACCGTCAAGGAGCGCGTCAAGCTGCCGCCGCTGCGTGTTCTTCTCTGGCGGCGTTTCCAAAAGGAACTGGTCTACGGAGATATTGTAGCGGAGCATAAGCTCAAAGAATATCTGCAAACTTGGGTGCTGCCCCTTGTTCTCAATGTTCGCAAGGTAGCGCGGCGAGATAAACATTTCGTCGCTTACTTTCTTGCGGCTCTCCTTGCGCCCTGTCCGCGCCGCCTTTATCGCTGCCCCAAAAGCCTTGAAGTCGTATTTTGGTACTGGTCTTTTTGCCATAATTATTCACCCTGTTACATTTTACAATTCCTCTTTTTATCTGAATATGTCTACACAGTACCTATTATTAGCCAAAATAGAGCATAATTCCAACTACCCACCTAACTACATCATTGACAAACACCCTTAGAGCGTTTATAATAAGGACAAATTTCTAAGAAAGGGTGAGTACAGTGTTATTCGGGAAGTTTTGTATTGAATATAGCTCCGCACAATTTGAAATTTCAAAGCATTGTACGGAGCCTAAAGAACACAGGAACATTTACGTTTAGGCTTGCTCTGGCTATTGATAGTTTGGAGTTTTGTTCGTGTGTTCATAGTTAATTTTGATGTTTAGGCAGTTGGCAATGTTTTGTCTGCTGCCTTTTGTTTATGACGATTGTTTTTTTGAGCAGAGGGCGCACTTTATCGTGTTTCCCTCTGCTTTTTTGCGTTAAAGAAAGGATTTTGACAAAATGAAAAAAGAACAAAACTTGGCAATAGGAAGTGTACCCAAAAAGCTCATTATGTTTGCGCTTCCTTTACTGTTAGCAAACTTGCTGCAGTCCTTTTACAGTGTTGTTGATATGCTTGTTGTTGGAAATGTTGTCGGCGAAACAGGACTTGCCGCGATTAGCAATGCGTCAATGATAAGTTTTATTATCAATTCTATTTGTATCGGCGTTACTATGGGCGGTACTGTTTTAATTGCACAATATAAAGGAGCTGATGACAAACAGGCACAAGTCGAAACTGCAGGGACATTATGTGTAATATCCTTTGTTGCTTCACTTATAGTTACAATAATAGGATTGTGTGTGTATAATCCCCTTTTTCATGTTCTGAATGTTCCTATGGCTTCCATGCAAGAAGCCTGCGAATATATGAAAATCATTTGCTACGGCACTATATTTGTATTTGGGTTTAACGCTATATGCTCTATTATGAAAGGTTTTGGAGATTCTAAAAGTCCACTTTACTTCATAACGATTGCAACGATTGTAAATATTGTTCTGGACTTGATTTTAGTAGGGCTGCTTGGCATGGGAACTGCGGGTGCAGCTTATGCTACGATATTTGCACAGGCAATTTCTCTTATGGTTTCAATTATTCACTTAAAAAGGACACACTTTATCTTTGATTTTAAGCCAAAGCACTTTATTATAAAATCGGATAAATTGTTAGTTATTCTAAAAGTTGGTTTGCCTACCGCTATTCAAATGGTAGTCGTCAATATTTCTTATCTTGTGATTACAGGTATGCTCAACAATTTTGGTGTATCAGTTGCCGCTGCATCTGGTGTTGGACTTAAAATCAATACATTTGCCGGTATGCCTTGTTGGGCAATCGGACAGGCTGTAACTGCTATGGCAGGACAAAATATGGGTTCAAATGATATAGAGCGCGTAAAAAAGACAACAAAAATCGGACTGCTTTTGAATGTGGTTATTACTTTTATCGTAATTGTAACCGTACAATTATTTGCGAAGCAAATCATCACATTATTTGAGCCAGAAAGTTCAGAAGTCATTAAAGATGGAATATTGTATCTAAGGATATGTTGTGGAATTAACAGTCTGATTTATGCAATTATGTATACATTCGATTCTTTCGCTATTGGTATTGGTTCAGCAAATATCGCTATGATAAACGCTCTTTTGGACGCAGTATTTGTCCGACTTCCTGTAGGTTGGTTGTTAACTTTTGTGGTTGATATGGGATTTTCTGGCGTATATATCGGGCAAGCAATTTCTCCGATATTACCTGCAATAGTTGGTTTACTGTATTTCAAAAATAAAGCATGGGAAAAGAAAAAACTAATACCTTGTATAGATAAGGGGGTGCAGCCATGAAACATATGGAATGGTTGCTATGCCCCATATGTCACAATAAAACCCGTATCAAAATACGCGAAGATACAGAACTTAAAAAGTTTCCTCTTTACTGTCCTAAATGCAAACAGGAAATTTTAATTAACGTAAAATTGAGCAATATATACGTTATCAAAGAGCCAGACGCTTAGACGCAGAGCCGATAACATGTAGACATTGAGCTACGGTTATCGGCTCTTTTTTTAATAATAAAATCAAACTGCCGCACGACGGCAAAAGAAAAAAACCGTCGTAACGCAGATATTTTGTCACGCCTTTTTTAAGAAACGGCGGTTTTGAGAAATCAGAACCGCCTTTTCTTTTTTGAACAGGAGCTGGCGGTATCAAGGAGGTATCGCCATGCCCTTTACTATTTTCTATTCGCCGTTTAACGGTAACTTATCAAAAAAAGCCCGTCCACCGCCGGGAATCTCTCTACCCTTGAATATGAACTGTCTAATCACCTGAATACTGTTTACAATACCTATACGCCTATCCGATTTTTTCGGACAGGCGTATTTTGCTGCTCAAAAAATTTTTTGAAGAAATTTCAAAAAATCTTCGGCGTTTTTGAAAAACGCCGTATTGCCCCGCGAAAAGGGGGAAGCACCACCAACTTTCCAACGAGAAAGGAGGTGAGAATGTGGAACCTAATAGCAGGGAGTTTTACAAACAGTGTGCTTTTCAGAAGTTTTGTAATACGGTGCTGCACAATGAAGCGTGCGACACTCATAGAGAGCTTCGCAGACACAAGGCAAAGGAAGTCACCTTTTCCGACATGACCTTAGACGAAGCGCGGCAGCTTCATACCTTTGATGAATATTTCAAACGGGAAACCGCCGAAACCGTCTTTGAGAAAGCCGGGAAGAAAATCACGCCGAAGCTGCTTCTTGAAGCAATCCGTACTTTGCCGGAAGAAAAGCGCAAAGCCATATTGCTGTATTACTTCGAGGGAATGAACGATACCGAGATTGCGGAGCTGTTCAATACGTCGAGAAGCACGATACAGTACAGGCGGACAAGCTCTTTTGAGAAATTAAGAAAATATCTGGAGGAAAATGCTGATGAATGGGACGAATGGTAACGAACCCGGCTACCCGGAAAATGCCCTTGTTCCCTATCCTGTCATT
>CAJUKK010000019.1 GCA_910586985.1 uncultured Christensenellaceae bacterium
ATATATAGGGGAATTGAAATGACTAACACCGAAGTTCAAAAAATAGCAAAGCAAAGAGATATAATATAAAAAAAGGATATGGATAGAGTTAAATTTAATCCGTTAGGGAAAACATATTATTTTAATTGTAATAAGTGTAAAACAGGTATATGTCCGTTAGATAAATTAACGCTCGAGGAAATCAGAAATCTGCAAGAAATCAATAAATATTGTATTAAAGAAAATTCAGAAGAATATTGTACTGATTGGGCAAGAAAAATATTGGTGTATGATTATTCTCCAAAAGTATGGTTAATTCTCAATACTGAATGTGGTCATTACTCTTTGAGCGATGGACAACATAGAACTTGTATAATTGCACGTATTTATCAAAAAGGCGGCAAGGTTAATTTTGAACCATATTTTTCAACGCAAGCGAGTCTGTGTTTACATTGTCTGAATAAGGAACATTAT
This sequence comes from uncultured Christensenellaceae bacterium, assembly GCA_910586985.1. Lineage (GTDB taxonomy): Bacteria > Bacillota > Clostridia > Christensenellales > Borkfalkiaceae > Gallimonas. The sequence continues at coordinate 454 of CAJUKK010000019.1, forward strand.
ATTAAATTAGAAAATAATCTTAATTTATTAGATAAATTGGTTAAGACAAAAAAATATAAAGAAGTTATTGAGTATAAAAAGAGACAGCAAATTAGAAACGGTTTATATGATTTTTAAAAATAAGGACGTAAGATTGATTTACGTCCTTTTTGTATATAAAAAACAATTTTGTTCGACTCCGTATTTAACCGAGTTGCAAAAATCAACAATAAAAACGCTGATTAACAAAGACAGGCGGATTTCTCCGCCCGTCCTATACATTATTATATAGCTTACGCTCTTTGAATATATTCTGACGAAACTTCTACCGTTACTTGTTCGCCTGCAATCAAATACACATAAGTCAAAACCGCACGGCAATATTTTAAATCTTGTTGGGCTTTATTGCCATCAAAACCGTTTGCATACGTGCCAGCATACTCGGGGTTGGACGCACTTACAACATTATTCGCCGTTGTAGTATATAACGTCGTTTCACCCGTGCCCGTACTGTCGCTTGCCGCATAATAAGTTACGTTTGCATGCACACTCGCCCCGAGACTCTCCATGATCGCACTGCTATACTCGTCTGCGGAATACTCGCCGCCTGTTGCACTGCCTGCAAAATTCCATTTATACGAATACACGATAAATCCGGATTTATTGAATTGCGCCGTCGTCAAACGCGTCTGCGCTTCTTGCGCCCAAAGAGCATATACCTCGGTTGTGTCCACCGACTGCGTTCTCCCGAGCGAAACAACATGTTCATACCCATTTTCCGTCTGTCTGTACCAGCCTAGGAAGACATAATGTTCCGCAGAAGGAATCGGAAGCGTATATTCTGTAAAATCTTCCGCACCGTCATTATACTGATCGCTGTAACGGTTGCCCGTATAATCACCGATTGTAAAGTTGATTCCACTATGATACACTACCGTATCGTAATTGTATTTCATGATAAATTCCGCGCCGTTCTTTCCGAGTAAAACGGTAAGTTCCGCATCCTCCGGCGTTACAGGAATTTCAAATACGTTATTTTCGATACCGACCGTGTAAGACGAAATTATATTTCCGCCGAGCGTTACGTTCACTTTCGACCCGAAATTCATTTCCGTAACGAGTATATATCTGCCCTTTTCGTCCTGCGCCCAACCGTCAATCGGAGCATCGCTCCAAAGCGTGACGGGATAAACGTTCGGCGTATAGGTGATCTGTGCCTTCACGTCGCCTGTGATCGGGGCAAACATATCCACACCCGACCATGCAACCGTATACCCTTCCTTTTCCTGAAGTTCGGGCGCATAGTCAGCAAAAGTAACTAACTTATTTTCGATCTGATTCAAATTGATTTCCATAAGTTCGCCGCTCTGTTGTTTCAACGAAATAAATTCTTTCACATACGGGAAATTCTGGCGAATTAAATACTCTTCCATGTATTTACCGTTTTCGTCCAAAATCTCCGCGCGATAGGTAGCATGGGAAACATAACATACGTCTTGTAGTTTTATCGAGCCGCCCGAATAACTGTACGTTGCAGTAAGCGCAATACCACCGTAGGGAACGGAATTCCAATATAAGCCTGCCTTACTCGAAGTCATATCTTTATCATAGAATTTCCCGTCCGTGATCTCAATTACCTTATTATATTTGAGGTTATCGTATTCGATATTTTCCGCAGTGCATCTGTTACTGAAAATCGTATACGCGCCTTGATAATTTTTAGTCACGTTGAGCAATGCGTAAATTGCCTTTCCGTTCTCACCGACGGGTTCTCCGCCCGTCACTGTTCCACCGAACGTCGTATAATGGATTCCAACTATTTTCTTTTGTGTAAACGTTGTAATCTTAATATCAATCTGCGAAATCCACAGCGCCCAAAGTTCTTTTCCGTCGTAGTTCCGAATGTCCGTCACGCGCGTCCAACCGTCGAGTGAATCATGATACCACCAGCCGATCTGCTGATATCCACTCGTCTTGGGCGCATCCGAAAGCGTATAATCGTCATACAAGGTGACCGTCTGCTCATAGATTCCCGCATGCTTGATCGCGCCCTCATAGCCAACGTCGCTTTTAAGCGTTACTTGAACACCGTTGCTTACAAAGTAAAGATACAGAGTTTTATCGCCGATTATATCTTCTATCGTTTCTACTTTCTGACCCTGTCCGTTCTCCTCCGTATAGTAACCGATAAAGTTAAAACGGCTTATCTTTTCTTCGGGAAGAGTAAGGATAGTCCCGTAAACGTACGAATAAGATTTACGATAAACACCATCGATCAAATCATAACTCTCAATCGGCTGATCGCTGCAAAGCGTTACATTATAGGTATTCGGCGTATAACGCGCAGTGATTAAGGTGGGTTCGGATATAATTTCCCCTTCCGTCACTTTCTGCCAATCATCGTTTACAACCTTCCCCCATTCGCCTGTGTGTCCCTTACGGTAAGGAACTTCGGGGAGATTGAGCGCCGATTCGCCCGTATAATTCTGCGTGAGTATTTCAACGCCGTCCACTTCATATATTACGGCATATCCCGCTTCGCTCCATTTTGCAAAAAGCGTTTTTCCCGTCAGATCGAGACTAGGAATTGCAACGAATATATTGTCCGAACCGTTCATGGTGAAACCGTCAAGGAAATACTCGAACCCGTCTGCCGCCGTATATCTGATTGCCGAAGGAAGCGCCGCATTTGAATCAAAGGTATATCCGACAGACTTCACATAAGCGTTTTTCGTTGCATCGAATACAAATCCGTCAATGGGATATTCGCTTGAAAGCGTTACTGTATACTCAATTGCCGTAAATACAGCCTCAAATGTAGCATTTGCGGAGACAATTCTGCCGTCCGAACTGCCGTTTACTAAGTTCCAACCTGCAAGCCGATAGCCTTCGCGCAATACCTCGGGATATACAATCGTATCGCCGTAGTGTGCGTTTTGTTCTCCGGCAATAATTTGTTCGCCGTACTTATCTTTATATACAAAAACAATCTTGTAATCTACCCAATCCCAAACTGCGTTTAAGACGGTATCGCTATGAATACGCTTAAAATCGCTTGCCGTGCGGTATATATTTCCCTGCGCATCCGTAAAGCAAGTAAGAACGCGTGTTTCGTTACGCTCCGTCGGAATTACAAACTCTCTGTCGCCGTAAACATACTGCACTGTCTGTGTATAAACGCCATCGAACGGAAATTCACTCTTAAACGTTATTGCATATGTGTTCGGAGAATACAACACATAGAAATCCCTGTCACCGGTAAATTTTTCGTCCGCCCCAAGCTCGCTCCACGTAAGCGTATAGCCATCTTCATGAATATTCGAAAGATCGGGATATTCGAGCTTAGCGAACAATTCGCCCGTAGCAGGATCAAACACAACGTCCTGACTTGCTAAAAGCGTATCGGAAAGATAATATCTTACAACTGCGCACTGTCCGCCGATATACGCCGTTTCTTTCCAACCGTCAGCCTCTGCAATTTCAATTTTTTTGTTCATCGCTCCGATCAAAAGCGTCGAAACGGAAACAGTTTCGTCCTTAACGGGTTTGTTCTGCGGATTCATAAATTTTAAGTTTCCGGTAATTCCAATGTCGATCATGTTATCCGCCGAGCCCGCGCTGATTTCCGTTCCAAGCGAGAGTCGGTTGATATTGTCATTTTTATCGACGTCAACTGTAATATTGATATCTTTAAGAATATTGCCGGAAATTGCCGCGCCGTTAAGCGTTATATCCCATTTTTTATTTTCTGTTTGCGTTGCGGGCGTAAACCGATAAGAAGAAAGGTACGCGTTGAGCATTGCTCCGATATCAAGCTTTTGGCTCTCTCCGCCACCCGTGTTGCCACTGCCGTTTATCGCTTTTTCAATAATTCCGCTTACGGTGTCGCTGAAGTTGAAGAGGAACTTCATCTGACTGATCATATCGTTTGCAAGCGTTTTTAAAGGCATTGCGCGATACAAAATTTCAGGGTCTTTCTCGCTGACCGCCTTACCCGACTCGCCGATCCCGCTTGTCTGCGTGCGTTTGACATACGCCATACCTTTTTTCAAGCTGAGATCCACGCGCGTATTACCTTTAAACACGTCGATTCCAAGCGCGGAGAACTGATCGAATTCCAGCAATACGTTCGCCTCGATTTCGCCATCTGTTCCGAGTATGATTTTAAGCGCAATCTTTTTAACGGGAACGTTATAAGTACCTACAACGGGAAGTTTAAGAGACATAGTTGCCGAGCCGCCGATATAGAAACTATCGTTAATCTCGTATTTTTCAATAACATTACCCGCATCGTCTGTCTGCTTAACTTTGTGAGTAGCCGAAACGGCAAACGCCTTTAAAAGATCGGTAATCCCCATTTTTCCAAGGTTGTAATCCGCGGTAAATTCGGGATTTGTTTTGGGATTTTCCAAGCTGACCGCCAAATCCAAATCGAGCTTTTCCTTTCCCTCTTTGCTCAGCCAAACGTTATTAAGCGCAAGACCGGAAATATAACTGCGCGTTGAAACTGTCTCTATTCCGTTCTCATCCGCCGTCGTTTGACGATAAAGCGCCTTCGTAACGGACACGCTAAGCGGTGACAAATGCTTATTTCCGTAAAGCATTTCCGAATTAAACGCTACGCGAAGTACACGCTCATCCTCATTCTCCCCGTCCGATATCGAAGCGGTCTCAAATAGTCCGTTTCTCATTGTGCTTGCGGAAACAATTCCCTCTTCTCCGCCGCCAACCGCGCCGATTGAACTTAAAATATTGCCGAAACCGAGTGAGATAGAAAGACTGTTTCCAATCGCGCGCAACTGTTCCACCGTCGTAACATCCAACCACTTTTCAATCAAGAATTGCCGGAAGATTTCGGAATCGAACCCAATGAGCGGTAACGCCGCCGAGAGAATCGTCATTAATTCGCTTGCAGGCGCATACAACTTGAGCGGAGCGCTCCCTTCGGAATCTTTCGCAAATGTGGAAACAGAAACCCACAAATCAAGTTCTCCGTCCGTTTCACCCTTCTCATCCAGATCAAGAAGATATGCGTCGATCCAAAGACTTGTATCTTCTGCTCTTTGCGCAACAAGATTGACTTCCGCATGAAGATACATATCGGTATTCAGCCAAAGATTTTTGTTTTCCGTATCAAGATGAACGGGGAAAGTTGCGCCCGAATAATAACCAAGGGTAACATCAAAGTCATACTTTTTCCCGTTCGGATACGTCTCCGTATCATTTGTGCTAACCGAACCGCTTAAATCAAGCGTAAGGCTCTGCTCCGTTGCCGTTTCTACGGCAGTTGCAACATAATCGAGAAGTTCGCAAAGCTCGTCTGCCGTCAGATATTCCCCGATCGGCATCTTGGGGTTCTCCCCGACCAACGCCTTTATAGACGCGTCGCCCAGCACTTTAAACTTGGAATCGGCATAACTGAGAATTGCAGACAACCCGTTTCCTTCGCTCGTTGCATCCACAAGCTCCAGCATAAAATTGCCATAACCCAACGTGCAAATTCCGTTTTCACTTTTACCCGCGCCAAGTACCAGATTTCCAATTGCCGCAACCAATCCGCCAAAATTGTCCCCTGCGGACGCAAGCGCATTACCACCTTTTAACAGCGTAAGAATTTCGTCAAATTTTTCAAGGTACGGTTGAATATCAGGGACAGGATTATTTTCGTCCGTTATTTTACCGACCGCAACACGCACACGGTTATACACTGCCGTAAAGGCATCCTTAATTGTTCCGAACTCAGAAGTTCTGACCTTTGCGCCGACGTTTCCGTAAGCAAATGATACCGTGTCGTTTGCATATTCGAAACAAATATCATGCTGCGTTCCCGCTATATTAAACGTTGCGTCAAGGAATACGGACAATTGTAATTTACCGTTTGCATTTTCCCAAGAAATCGCGCCGCGCTTGATATCAAGATTAAAATAAGTCTTTTCTTCTCCCGTTACGGAATCCGGCACAACAAAATCCACCGTGCCGCGGAAAGAAACCGCCTGCGCTCTTACAATACTTATAATTTCGTTCAGAACGGGCGCAATATCCACGTATCCGTCTGTGTTTACGGTAAAACTCTGCGCCGAAGAAACGGCAACCTGCATTCCCAGCACACCTACGACGATTTGGGAATTTGTAATATCTACCGAAATATCGCCAAGATCAAACTCGATTCCGAACGCATTCAAAAGCTCCGTTCCCTTCAAAACAACGTTCAACGAATCGCTGTTTTCAATCAGCTTAACGATTGATCCGAGATTGAGATTAAACACCTTATCTATCAATTGATTTGCAGCAATGTCTCCTTGGGGAATCGCAACAAACTCTTTAATCAGTCCGACAATATCTTCTACTCCCGCATGAACCTTAACGCCGTCGAGTGAAAGATACAATTCACTCTCAGAATATGCGACATGCAATGTTTTAAAGAGATTTCCGTATGTAAGATCAATGTTACCTTCTATAACAATTCCATTCAACGCGAAAGCACTGATTGCAATCTTAAATTCACCCTGAACGGTGAGCTCGCCCGCACTGTATTCAATCTCAACGAACAAGGCGTCCGACTTAAACAAATCGATTAAAGGTTGAATATATTTTACAACATCTACATAGCCGTTCGTATCAAATTCAAACGGTTCCGCTTTTTTAATGGCGACAGTAGCGCCGAGCACATTAACAGTTACACCGTTTCCGACGGTAAGAATAACTTCGCCGAGCGCAAAATCCAAGCCCAAAGCTTGTAACAACTCCGTTCCCTTCAAAGCAATCACAAGAACGTTTTCCGTTTCTTTTAATGCAACGAGTTCACCGAAATCTACAGCAAAAATACGATCGATGAGTAAGTCCGCATTGACATTCGTATCAGGTAAACCTATATATTCTTTTACCAATGCAAGAATATCAGCAATCGCGCCTTTTACTTTAATCCCGTCAATCTCCGCATATACTGCGTTCCCGTCGAATCCGATATTTACAGTTTTTATTACCGATTGATAGGTAAGAACGATTTCCGCAACGACATTTAAAGTTTTCGTATTAATTTTTACATTACCCGCAATACCGATGCCGTCTGACTCATAAACAATATCCACTTGCAAATTTTCGCTTGCAAATATGTCTGCAAGTTCCTCTGCATACTTCACGATGTCGACATAGCCGTCCGTATCGGTTTCAAATGCCGTTCCCTTGCTTAAACCGATCTGCATTCCAAGCGCATCCGCAGTTATTCCATCCGTTCCGACGGAAAGAGCAACGTCGCCAAGTTTAAAATCTAAGCCAAGCGCCCGCAACAACTCCGTACCCTTTAATGCAATATCAAGCTGACCGTCGGTTTCCGATACGGAAAAATTCGCGGCAAACTCGGGAGAAAGAACTTGTTCTAGAATCTTAGCAAGATCAATATCCAGCGTAATATCGTTTAACTCGGGCAGTGTAATATACTTGCCGATCAATTCAACCGCATCCTGAATGCCCGCAGAAACTTTGATCCCATCCAAATTTACATATACAATCCCGTCGGAATAAGAAAACTCTATTGTTTTGCTTGTTTCGCCAACATGAACCGAAATGTCGCCCGCGACTTTCATTTCCTTTAAAGAAATGTTCAATTCAGCGTCAACGGAAAGCGAATCTTGAGCGTATGATAAATCGACCTTTAACGTATCGCTTGTCAAAAGTTCGACAAGCGTATTTAAATAAGGCACAAAATCAATAAATTTTTCCTTTTCTTCACCGGATAAAGCAATCAATTCTTCCGTACCGAACGAAAGACCCGCTTTTAACGCATAATCTCCGAACGTAACGTTAGCCTGCACAACGTCAAGTGTCGCTTGATTGTTTTCGTCAAGATTGAATTTAAAGTCAATGGGGAGCGTCATGCCGAACAATTCTAGCACGGCGCGCAACTCTGCACTCCCTTCCCCCACGACAAATTCCCCTTCCCCGAGCTGGGAAACAAGCGCATCCGTATCAAGACCGGCTCCTAAATCCGCCATTCCGTCGGGGAGCACTCTGCTCAATATCACGAGCAAGTCCTCTACGCGCATCCGCGCCTTGACCCCGCCGTATTCAAGATAAACAGCGTTATCGATATACCATATATATATGTTGCCTAGGCGAGCGCGCACGTCCATGGTTGTAATATCGATAAACACAGCGCCGTCAATTTTACTTCCGTTCAGATCAAGATCAAGCGCAAATGTTGCCGGACCCGTCAGGACGCTGCCGAACGCCTGCGTTAAACATTTAACGGCGTTGACCGTATCCTCTTCAGGCAATTGAGAAACGGGTTTATCGGCATAGTGCGAAAAATAATCGTTATAAGCAGTATGTTTTGCACGATCCGTATTGTATTCATAAGTTGTAACGTACGATGCCATGCAGCCGACCGAGACAACCATTTTGACTCTGTACTTCTCATTGATCTCGGAGCGCAATACCTGCCACGTTCCATCGAAAGTATAGGTAACGTCAATATATTCAAATACGGGCCAATCGTCTAATCCGCCCGTCTGTTTCATTTGTTGACAATAATAATAGGGAGCCTTGTCGGTTGCGGGATTCAGATGAAACGTCTGTGAATACGTTCCGTCGCCGTTATCGATCACGTCGTCCGCCCCTATCAATGTCTCCTCATTGATAATATATACGGAAAATTCCGTTGCCGGAAGTCCGAAACGGTTTTTAAAATCGTCAACCCCGATCTTCGTCGGTTCTTCGTCCTTCCATGCCGTATTTAAACCGTCTGCCTTCGCTGCGTCCACCGCCGTACGCCAAAGTACAAAATCACCCACATAACAAAGTTGTTTTGCAGTTTTTATCATGGAACTTGCAGAAATATCCGCCGACACCAAAATGCCGTCGGAAAATTGCTTATAAGTTTCAACGCGCTGTTGAATCATCGTATCGACAAGACCGTGCATCTCAGAATACCAGTCCGTCTGTTGGGAAAGGCGGCGCGCCATATATCCTATATTTTCAAGTCCCGTATGGTCAACGGGCAAACTACCGTCCGTCGGCAAATCGTACGAAACCGTATTAAATCCGTCGATCTGTTCGCGCCCCGTCTCCTCTTTGCTGAAAAACATTGCAGGCGCAGTGATCATCATAACAATTGTTACGACGATCAGCGTAAGCGCAACGCCAACCTTCTTACTGCGTCCTTTATTTCTTTTTTTAACCGCTAAAAAGCGTGATTTTTTACCCATAATCAAACCATTCGACAGGAACTTTCCGCCCCTATGAAAGAATTATATCATTGTCATAATAAAATGTCAACTTGTAATATAATTATATGACAATATTTTTTTGTAAAATGACATTTTTTTTGGAATAACAGCTAAAATAAAATCAAAACCGTAATCCACTTGACAAAGGGTAAAATAATAGCCTATAATTAATTATATACACAAAAGAGGACAACGCCATGATATTGCGGGGGATCAAAAGTTATCTGTCTTGCTTAAAATATATTTTTGTGCCCCTCGGCGCGCTTTTCCTCGGAATTATACTAGGGCTTTCGATCGGTATTCCGCTTATCAATATGGCAATCAACGGTTTATCCGACGAGTTACATAATATTACCGAGAATCTGCATCTTGATCCCGTAGCGCTTAAAAACAGTCTTGTCCATTCTGTCAGCTCGCTGGATTGGACTGCCCCGTTCGACGCTGTCAAAACAATGCTTACTCGCGCGTGGCTCGAAAATACAATATTTTCCGCGCTCAATGCTTTGGTTGATAATTCAGATACATGTATAACGCAGATTACGACAGCGATTGATAGTTTAATTTACTCGATTGTTGCAACTATACTTTTTACACTTGTATTCGCCGTAATTTTTTTATTTGCCGGCTACTTTATCACCAAATCGTTTGTTCGGCGCGAGATTGCTAAGCGTTCGTTCTGGAAATTTATACTTGTAGGTATTCTCGATGCCATTTTAACAACAGGCGTCGCCGTTCTTTTTGCATGGCTTACCTCACTTTGGCTAACGGGCGGCATGCTTTTTGCCACTGCATTTGTTTTGATCAACGGCGCAATCGCACTTTTCGAAGCTTATTTCGTACACGCCAACAAAAGTATAAAATTAAAAGAAATACTTAACTTTAAAAATATCCTACACTTATTTTTAACGAATATTGTTATCGTAGCGCTCTGGGGGATTCTTTATATTATTGTCGTCGCGCTTACCAATACGATTGCCGGAACAGTTATCGGACTTGCGCTTCTGGAAATTGCGTTAATTGTAATCGGAATGAATGCGGAAGCATATGTAAAACAAGAGGCAAATAAATATTCCATTGTCAACCCGTAAAATTTATATTGAATACATTGCAAAAATTCCGCGATATCTTTTTATTTAAATACACTTTTCGCTTGACTTACGCAAATAAATTTATTATACTATCTCCGTTATGATTTTTCGCGTTGCTTTATAAAAGAATCCAACGCATTCAAGTATCTCCCGCGACTCAGTCGGTAGAGCACATCCTTGGTAAGGATAAACAGCCCCTATCTGCTCGCTACGAGCAGCACCCCAAAAACTTAATAAAAATGGCATTCGCTGTTATGGCTCAGTCGGTAGAGCACGTCCTTGGTAAGGACGAGGTCGCGGGTTCAAGTCCCGCTAACAGCTCCAAAAAATACCACCAAATACGGTGGTTTTTTCTTTATTTTACCCCATATTTAGTATGTTTTTATGAATTTTCGTTTTTGGATTTCGTGTGCCACCGAACATAAAAATGTGCCATTATGTGCCAAAGGGTATTTTTAAGTGTTTTTTACCTTATTAGTATTGTATCAAATCGAATAAAAAAAAGCAACCGCCGAAAGACGGTCTAAATCGTTCTAAATGTGCCAAATTCTGCCCTCGTGGCACACGCGTGGCACACAAACTCGTTTTTGGCACACGCCCTTACCAACGTGCCGTCATATACACAAAAACCACAATATTTTGTGATTGTTCTATTTAATTAAAAGCCTAACACGAAAGACAGCAAAAACACAAGACAAATATATCATTGCCGCTCCGAAGACAGAAACATCCAACAGAAAGGTACAACTTCCCGAAGTAATGACAAAACAGCTTGAAGAATACTTTGCCTATAAAAAGAAAAACAGAATCACGTCTAAATTTCTGTTTGGCGGAAATTCCCCTATACCTCAACGAACCTATCAGCGTTATTTTAACTACTATACACAAAAAGCGGAATTGAAGCATATCCGCATTCATGATCTTCGACATTCGCACGCTTCTATGCTGATTCACTTAAATGTTCCAATTACCGTGATCTCAAAAAGGCTCGGGCATAGTTCCATTAAAATGACGCTCGAAAAGTATTCCCACTGCTATTCGGACGGTGAAAATATCGCAATTTCGGCTATAAATGAGGCAATTTCGGGCAAATTCTGATCCATAAATGTGCCATAAACAAAAAATGCACTATATATCGATACAAAAATAATAATCCACCCGCATAGCGGGTGGTATTTCATTTTCGGGCATAGCCC
>CAJUKK010000020.1 GCA_910586985.1 uncultured Christensenellaceae bacterium
GGTGAATAACCATACGGGGGAACGGTGTATCCGTTCCCCCTTCTCTTTTTTTGTTTTCTATCGGGATGAGAATCGAGAATATATTCCGTACGGGTTGACATTTTGTTTTACCGAAGGTATAATAGCCGTATGAAATATACAGAGCTTACGGTACATACTTCCTCCGAGGGCAGCGAGCTGGTTGCCGACGTTATGTGGAATTATACGACGCACGGCGTTACGGTTTGCGACGTCAACGATATCATCTCTTTGCAGCGCGATTCCACTGTTTATTGGGACTATATGGACGAGTCTCTCATTGAACCGAAGAAGACGGACGTACTCGTTAAGTGTTTTCTCTCCATGGAAAGCGCGGATGAAACGGCAAGACGGATCATGCGCGATATCGGGGATCGAAAGGAACTCAGCGCGGGAGAAATCGACTTTGGAACGCTCGAATCCATCAAACGGGTGATCGAGGGCGACGATTGGATCGACGTTTGGAAAAAACACTTCCGTCCGTTGCACATCGGCGCGCGAGTCGTGATCGTGCCCGAATGGATCGAGTATAAAAAGCAAACGGACGAGATCATTGTTACGCTAGATTCGAACATGGCGTTTGGTACGGGCGAACATGAGACGACCTCGATGTGCCTTGAACTTTTGCAGGATTACGTAAAAGAGGACTGCGTCTGTATCGACGTTGGCTGCGGCAGCGGAATTTTAGGGATTGCCGCGGCAAAGCTCGGCGCGAAAACGTGTTATCTCACGGATATCGATACGATTGCCGTGGAGAGTGCAAAGCATAACTGCATGAAGAACGGCGTTTCGGAGCGCGTCGTGGTGGCGCATTCCAATCTGCTTGACAATGCCGAGATTAAGGGCGACGTAGTATTTGCTAACATTACGGCTGAGGTTTTGAACCTGCTTGCTCCCTCGATTCCTAAAAACATGAAAAGAGACGGCGCGCTGATTCTCAGCGGGATTATCGAAAGCCGTTTGGAACTCGTCAAAAAAGCATACGAGGCGATGGGATTGCGCGTCGTAAAGCAATGTAAAAAGGGCGAATGGTTTGCTCTGGTTTTAACTTTTTGAGGTAAGTGTATGGCTGCGCCCAAACGTTTTTTTGTAGAATATATTTCGGAGGAAGTACTGCTTACGGGCGAAGAACTCAGACATGCGCGGAGCGTTTTACGGCTCGATGCGGGGGACGAGGTTACTTTGCTCGACGGGAGCGGAGTCGAGTATTCGGCGGTCATTGCCCGTTCGGAAAAGGCGAGCATGATTTTGCACGTTACCGGTCGGCGCCTTTCGGACAGAGAGCCGAAAGCGGATGCTTACCTATTGATCGGCGCGCTTAAAGGGGATAAGACGGAGCTGGTCGTACAAAAAGCGGTGGAGCTTGGGGTCAACAGAATCGGAGTGTTTTCTTCCCGATACTGCGCGGCGTATCTGAACGAAAACAAGCTCGAACGATTGAATAAAGTTGCGCGCGAGGCGGCAAAGCAGTGTATGCGCGCCGTTGCGCCCAAGGTTGCGTATTACGATAATTTTGCCGCCGCGCTCGAAAGCGCGGACGAATATAAGAATAAACTTTTCGCTTGCGAATTTTTGCCTGCAGGTTCGGGTGAAATTGCAGAGGGAGATTCGTACGCGATTGTCGTCGGCAGCGAAGGCGGATTTACCGAAGAGGAATATCATGCTGCAGAGTCGCTCGGATTTTGCGGGGTTTCGCTCGGAAAGCGGATTTTACGCGCGGAAACGGCGGCGATCGCGCTTTTATCTGTGGTTATGTACCGCGCGGGAGAACTTCAATGAAAGCGTGCGTGTTTACGCTCGGTTGTAAGATGAACGAGGTGGAGAGCGCGTCGCTTATGAGCGGGTTGGAAGAACTCGGCTATCAAACGACGGATATCCCCGAGTATGCCGACGTGTATCTGATCAATACCTGCGCCGTCACTGCAGAGGCGGAAAAAAAGAGCCGTCAGGCAATCGCGCGGTTGAGGAAGTTTAACCAAACTGCGCCCGTTATCGTATTCGGTTGTGCGGCGGAGCACAGTAAAAGCGACTTCGAGGCGCGCGACGGCGTATTGTTCGTGTTCGGCGCGCAGGCGAAGGATCGCGTTCTGGCGCAATTTAAAGCGGGGTTGAGCGCACGCGTTGATCATTTACATTGCTCGGACGAAATTTTTTGCGAACTGCCCGATCCCAAGCGCATAAAAACACGGGCGTTCGTGCGGATTCAGGACGGCTGCAATCATTTTTGCTCCTATTGTATCATTCCGTATCTCCGCGGGAGAACGAGGTCGCGGAGTTCGGAAAGTATTCTTGCTGAGGCGCGTTCGTGCGGCGCAAAGGAGATCGTTCTGACGGGAATCGATATTTCTTCCTATCGGAGCGGCGGCGACGGACTCGGAGGGCTGTTAAAAAAGCTCGGCGCGCTTGATTTGCGCGTCAGGCTCGGTTCGGTCGAGGCGGGACTAATCACGCGGGAATTTTTGCGTCAGGCGAAAGAAGCGGGAAACGTCGCACCGCATTTTCACCTCTCTTTACAGAGCGGGTCGAATGCGGTGTTAAAAGCAATGAACCGCAACTATACGCGCGAAGAGTATCTCGAAAAATGCGCTCTCGTATATGAATATTTTCCCGATGCGGCTGTCACGACGGATATAATCGTAGGGTTCCCCTCCGAGACGGAAGCGGATTTTATCGAGTCGCTGTCCATAATCGGTTCGGCGAAGTTTGCGCACGTGCATTGTTTTCCGTACTCTCCGCGCAAGGGGACGGTTGCTTACCGCATGAAGGACTTGCCCGCCGAAGTCAAGCGGGAGCGTATGGGGCGGATACTCAAGGTGGCGGGCGACGCGGAGGAAACGTATCTTGCCCGATTCGCGGGGCGGACGCTTACGGCTCTTTTCGAAGAGGACGGAGGGTATACGGAAAATTATATCCGCGTATATTCGGAAGGAGCGCGCGAGGGCGAACTCGCGCGCGTAAGACTGGTTAAAAGAGAGCGTGACGGCTTTTTTGCCGAACGGATAGAGGTGTGAATATGGAGAACTGTATTTTTTGTAAAATTATTGCCGGAGAGATTCCCTCCGCAAAGGTGTACGAAGACGATGAGATGCTGATTTTTAAGGACATTCAACCCAAGGCGAAAATCCATCTTCTGTGCGTGCCCAAGCAGCACTTTGCGTATCTTGCCGAACTTGACGAGGAGAAGTCGGCTCTGCTCGGACGCATGCTGAAAAAAGTCGCCGATTTGCGCGGAGAGCTCGGGCTTGCGGACGGTTATCGGCTCGTTATCAATCAGGGCGAGCTTGCGGGGCAGACGGTGCGTCATTTGCACGTTCATATCCTCGGCGGCGAAAAGCTCGATTGGGAATAATTTGCGCGTATAAAGCGTGGAAAATCTGTCAACAATCCTTCCGAATCAGACGGGAGGATTTTTTTATGCGCAGATTTTGTACGGCTTTGCGGGAATGCGCCGTCGTTGCGGCGGCGGTAGCTTGCGTAATAGCGGTCATGGTATTGTTTGCCGCTCCCGTGTTCCGCGCAGGAGAGAGCTATACGCTCTATCTGGGCGGTTCGTCGTCCGCGCTTGCCGTTGAAACGGAGCATCCGTTACAGGATAAAACGCTGTTTCAGAACGTTGCGGGAGAGAGCACCGTATACGACGGCAATTTTTATCGGGAAATCAAGGAAAGGTTTCATGCGACGTTGCTATTTACGGAAGAGGTATGCGGCGTTACGAATTATTATCTCTATTCGGGACAGTTGTGCGGCGGCGTGTACCTGAACGGAGAGCGGGTGAATCTGCACGTCGCGGTCAGCGCGGAACAAACGGCGGTTGGAAGTCCGTTGATTTTCGGGGGATTTTAAACGGACGGATTGAATTTTAAAGACAAAATCCGGAATAAGAAAAAAAATTTTTTTCGAACGTGTATAAAATTATTTTCTCCCGTCAAATATCTACATAGAAAATTTGGAGGACATTATGAAAGAAAAATCCACAGCTAAGAAAAAATTAATTTACTACATTGTACTCGGAGTCAGCGTACTGCTCCTGATTACGGCGACCGTTCTTACGGTATACTTCGTTGTGAACGGAAACAACGATATGCTCGAAGCGCCTCCCAAACAGGATCAACCGGTAGATCCCGATCACAATCAGCCCGTTGATCCCGACAAAAAGCCGGATAATCCCGACGACGGCAAACCGGACGATGAGGATGATAAGCCTACGGGCGGCGATACGACGGTAACGTTTACCAATCCGCTGAGTACCGTTACGGTACAGACAGGGTACGGTTTCTACGAAAATAAGACGCTCGGCTGGTTCTATGAACACGAAGGCGTCGACATTACCGCGACGGCAGGTCAGGACGTGTTCGTAATGGCGGACGGAACGATTGAAAAAATTACGGTGGACGAAACGGTCGTTACGGAAATTATCGTAGATCACGGAAACGGCGTAAAGACGGTGTACTGTCAGGTGGAGGCTGCCAGCGGTTTAAAGGCGGGCGATAAGGTCATCAAGGGACAGTTGATTGCAAAAGTTGTCGACGGAAAGGGTAACGAGTATAAGGACGGCGCGCATTTGCACCTCGAAGTTTTGGTAAACAATGTAAATACCGATCCGACGGAATATCTCACGCTTTCCGAGAAATAAGACCGATTGAGTGCAGGCGATCCGAAGTGAATCTTCGGATCGTTTGTTTTTTCTGCGTCGCAGCCGAAAAATTTACGTAATATCTTTTAAAAAACGACGAAAAAAATAGACGTTCTCTCTTGCATTTTTGCATGCGATTGTGTATAATAAAGGAACAAATGCCGCATAGGGCGGAAAAGGACGGATTTTATGGATTGGTTAAACGAACATAGCGGATTGCTGACTATTATCTGCTCGGTACTCATTATCGCGCTTCTTGCGGTAACGATCTATATCGTATACGATGTGCGTAAAAAAATTGCTTCGCAAAAGATAAATTTTCTCGGATTGTATGCGATCGATCCGAATACGCGCGTAGCGTATGCAAAGCTCACGTTCGGAAACAAGTCGATCAACAACCTCGGGATTACCGAATTGGGCGTAAAAAACGGAGGCGTAAACTTTCCTTTTACAGCGGAGTTCCGTGCGCAGCACCGTCTTGGCGATTCGGCGCGTATTATTATCGAGCCGCGTTGCGCCATTGAATTTAAACTCAGCACGGATGATCTGAAAAAGGTTATCTTTGAAAAGAACGGAAAGAAAATGCTCAAGACGCTGCGTCTTTACGCAATAGACGTTGCGGGAAGTTGTTATCAGGGTAAGGTCAAAGCGATCAAACGGCTTGTACGGGAATTGATGATTGCTGAAGAAAAGGGCGTGCCGCACACTCCCACTTTAATGTTGCCGCAACCCGCGCAATCGGACGAGATACAGCCTCAACCCGAGCAGCGGGAAGAAACGGTCGTTGCTCCCGAAACGCCTTTGGAGACGCTTGCCAGAACGGAACCCGCAGAGGAGATGCCGCAGCAGGAAGAGAAAAAAACGGAAGAGACGGCGGTAGACGTTGCCGTTCAACCGGAATCCGAGGAAAAGGAAGCACCCGTTGAAACGCCCTCCGAGGTCGAAGAAGAGACGGAGTAAGCGCTCATTTCACACAATCGGTATATTTAAAATATAAAGATCATATAATAACCTGTCGCATGCCCATATCGGCAAGCGGGAGGTTATTTTTTATGCGAAAATTCATATGTACAATATTGGCGGCGACGATTGTTTTTCCGTCGGCAGTCGTGTTGGCAGCATGCGAAGACAGGGCAGAACGGGACAGTTACCGGATTGATGCGGAATATTTTCCCGAAGAGCAAAAGCTTGCGGCTAAAATGTCGTATACGTTCGTCAATGATTTTGATACATCGTTGACAGAATTGAAGTTTCAGTTGCCCGCAAACGCTTACCGCGAGGGGGCGACCTATGCGCCCGTTTCCGAACTCTATTCTCCTGCGGCATATTACAGCGGAAAGAGTTACGGCGGGATCGAAGTAAAGTCGGTGAGCGGCGGCGAGTTCGAAATTGGCGGCGAGGATGCGAACATACTCTCCGTTCGCCTTGAAAAAGAAATTTTCCCCGACGAACAGATTGAAATTGCGTTTGAATTCGAAACGACGCTTGCAAAAATCAATCATCGGCTCGGCGTGGGGGAGAATGTCGTCAATCTTTCGGGATTTTATCCCGTTTTGTGTCATTATTCTGGCGAAGGTTTTCAGGAATACGTCTATTCGTATAACGGCGATCCGTTCGTAACGGCTTGCGCAGACTTTGAGGTGAACCTATCCGTGCCCGAACAATATACGGCGATTTGCTGCGGAAACGTAACGGAAGTTGCAGAAAACGGAAATAAAACGTATCATGTAATAGCGGAAAACGTGCGCGATATCGCATTTGTCCTCGGAGAAAATTATAAGAGCGTGCAAACGGATGCGGGAGGCGTGCGGGTGGAATACTGCTATTTTGCCGATCAGGCGCCCGAAGAGACGCTCGCCGTCGCCGCGCAAAGCCTTAATTTTTACTCTCGCACGTTCGGGAATTATCCCTATTCGCGCTACGTTGTCGCAGAAACGGATTTCCCTTACGGCGGGATGGAGTATCCGACGCTGTCTATGATCTCGTCGAAATTGAGCGAAGACGACCGCACGGTCGCCGTGGCGCACGAAACGGCTCATCAATGGTGGTACGGCGTCGTCGGCAGCAATCAGTTTGAAAACGCATGGCAGGACGAGGGGCTTACGGATTATTCCGCGGCGTTGTTTTTCAATGCGTCTTCCTTTGGATTTACGGGCGACGATCTGATGCGCGGCGCGGAAAAATCTTATAGGGATTTTTTCTCCGTTTATTCCCAGTTGCACGGCGAGACGAATACGGTTATGACGCGACCGCTCACGTCGTTTACGAGCGAATACGAATATGTGAACATAGCGTACGGGAAAAGCGCGATCATGTTTGACCGTCTTAAAACCGCAATCGGCGAAAAAAAGTTTATCAACGGTCTTAAGCGTTACTACGAAACGTACGCTTACAAGATTGCTTCGCCCGAAGATCTTTCGTCCTGTTTCGGCGGCGGAAATGCGGCGGCGCTTATGCGCTCTTTTACCGACGGACTGTGCGTAATATAGCTAAAAAAGTTTTGAAAAACAGTTGCCAAAATCTGATTCTTGGGTTATAATGGGAATAATAAGACAAAGGAGTTCGAAATGGACGCTGCGCCAAACAACCCATGTGTTGTTTACAACGGAACAATCCCCGTGCGGATCGGAATGAGAGTACTTTAAAGAGATAATTACGGCATAAGTATTTCTAAGGCGCACGGCGGTTTTTCCCGTGCGTTTTTTGTTGCCCTTTTTGCGCAAAATAAAAAGGAGCGGAATTCAAAGGCGGAAATGCTTATGATTAAATATTTTAAATCAACCGAAAACGAAAACACGACGCGCATTGCGGCGTTCGAAAAGGGGTGTTGGGTGGATATGATCAATCCTTCCGACGACGAAGTAGAGGACGTCTGCGCCCTTACCGGCGTGGCTGAGGAAATGATCAAAGCCGCGCTCGACGAGGAGGAGACGGCGCGCGTTGAGCGCGACGACGGGAATTTTCTCTGTCTTCTGGATACGCCGACGATCACCGATACGGAGGACGGCGATACCTATGAGACGATTCCTATGGCGATCATTTATAATGAAAATTGTATAATAACCGTCTCTTTGCGCGGCAATCCCGTGCTCGGGGATTTTGTGTCCAGCCGTGTAGATATCGATACGGCGCGTCCCGTGTTGTTTATTCTTGAATTTATGATGGGGAATGCGAAACGGTTTTTGTCCAATTTGCGGCAGATCGATAAAAAGTCTCACCGCGTACAGGCAGAACTTCACCGTTCGATGAAGAACCGCGAACTTATTCAATTACTTGCGCTTGAAAATTCGCTTGTCTATTTTTCCACCGCGCTTAATTCCAATATCAAGGTATACAATAAGTTTGAACGCGTTCCCGAGGTTGTCGGAAACGAGGATTATAGAGACGTATTCGACGACGTCGTCATCGAGACCCGTCAGGCAATGGAGATGTGTAATATTTATCGCGACATTCTCTCGGGCACGATGGACGCATATGCGTCCGTTATCTCCAACAACGTAAATATCGTAATGAAATTGTTGACGGTCATCACGATGATCATTTCT
This sequence comes from uncultured Christensenellaceae bacterium, assembly GCA_910586985.1. Lineage (GTDB taxonomy): Bacteria > Bacillota > Clostridia > Christensenellales > Borkfalkiaceae > Gallimonas. The sequence continues at coordinate 8,197 of CAJUKK010000020.1, forward strand.
ATTCCGACGTTGATTGCGAGTTTGTGGGGAATGAACGTCGGGGTGCCGTTCGGAGACACCGCAGGCGGGTTCTGGATCGTACTCGGCATTTCAGTTGTGATCACAGGAATCGTAGCGATGTTCATTGTGCGCGCAACAAATTCTATTCGTATCAAAACGCCCCGTCAGATCAAACGAAAAAGGCGTCGCGGCGACTGAGCGGAGGGGATTATGCCTATATTACAATACAGATGCGCACAATGCGGGAAAGAGTTTGAAGAACTTGTCAGACGGTATGACGAGGAGGAAGTGCGTTGTCCCGCATGCGGAGAAAAAGCAGAACGCAGTTATTCGGGCGAGATTTTTTCTGCAACGGGGAAGCCTGGCAAGCATTGCAGCGGCAACTGCAAAACTTGCGGCGGATGCAAATAAATTTAAAAGTCTTTTCGTTTTGGCGGCGAAAAGACTTTTTATATGAAACGCATAATCTATATATTGTGGGAAGAACCAACGTTATTCGCAACATAGAAGGCATGTAAAAATTTCCTGATATTTCTGAAAAAAAGTACGAAAAAATTCGAAAAAACGCTTGACTAAAAAAATGATAAGTGTTAATATGTATAAGCTGTCTCCAAGGCAGCTTGCTTTTTTCATTAAAAAGCCCTTCTTTTGAAGGAAATCCGAAGATTGACAACTGCATAGCAAGAACGGAAGTTTCGATTTATGGAGACATAG
>CAJUKK010000021.1 GCA_910586985.1 uncultured Christensenellaceae bacterium
ACGGGAAAAGCCTTTTGCGGCTACTGCGGCGACAGTATGACGGCGGGCGGCGGTACGAGCCACACGGGAGCAAAGCACTATTATTATGTTTGCCACAGCAAGCGGAAAGGCGGTTGCCGCAAATCGAGCGAGAACAAAAACAACCTTGAATTTACGGTTGCGAACGCCGTTTACGACTTTTTGAGCAGACGGGAAAATGCCGAAATTGTCGCGCAAGACACAATAAACTATTACGAAAAGCGCACGGGCGAGGACAGTTTGCGGAGCATAGAGGCGCGAATACGCCACGCGCAGAACGAGGCGGAACAACTTACAAATGCTTTCATTTTGGCGCGCAACGATATGCTACGGGCGAATATAGAAAAGAAAATGCAAGAGATTGAAATTCTGATTAAAGATTTATCTGCAAGCAAGGCGCAAATTGAACTCGAACGGGGCAAGAGATTTACGAAAGAAACAATAATTGACTTTATCGCGGAAATGCTGAAAGGCGACCCCGCAGACAAGGAATACCAAAAGCAACTCATTGACAATCTTGTTTACAAAGTGTTTGTTTACGACGACCATATTATAACATACCTAACCTTCGGCAACGAAAAGGACATTAAAGAAATAAGCCTTGCCGATAACGACAAGGCTATTGACGAATTAAAGGTTCAACCTTTATCGTCTTTGGTGCACTTTCAGGGACTCGAACCCTGGGCCCATTGATTAAGAGTCAATTGCTCTACCAGCTGAGCTAAAAGTGCATGTTTGGTGGTCCATCCGAGATTCGAACTCGGGACACCTTGATTAAAAGTCAAGTGCTCTACCGTCTGAGCTAATGGGCCGCTGGCTGGGGTGGCTGGATTTGAACCAACGAATGCCGGAATCAAAATCCGGTGCCTTAACCTCTTGGCGACACCCCATTAAAAAGAGAGTGGGGCGGGCGACGAGAATCGAACTCACGACCTCCAGGGCCACAATCTGGCGCTCTAACCAACTGAGCTACACCCGCCATTTATATGGTGCGCCTGAAGAGATTCGAACTCCTGACACACGGCTTAGAAGGCCGTTGCTCTATCCACCTGAGCTACAGGCGCATACCCAATTATGTCAAGCGAAGGTTCTCTTCTGCCTTACAAAGTGGAGCGGGTGATGGGAATTGAACCCACGCGACCAGCTTGGAAGGCTGGGATTCTACCACTGAACTACACCCGCATGTAAATCACGCTCAACGCTTGTATATTCTATCAAAGATCGACAGAGATGTCAAACGTTTTTACGTTGATTTTATAAAATTTTTTATCGTTTTTTGTCCGTAGCCCAGCAACAAGACGGTATGTTTTTCTTTCAAAAAATTAAAATTTTAGATGTCCGGAAATTTCTATAAATGTGAAATTGAAACAAATACGAATGAAAAGTTTTTTCCTTGCACGTAAATGAACATTTGTCTGATTGCATGTTATAATATGGATAGAACTAGAATATCATAGAAAAAGGTATACAATGCGTACTTTGTTTGTGTCAGACTTGGACGGCACTTTACTGACCCGTAATGAAAAAGTCTCTCCTTACAGTCTTGAGCGCTTGAATCGTTTAATCGCATCGGGAGTGACGTTTACTTTTGCAACTGCGCGCTCATTAAGCAGTGCGGCAAGCGCGGTTGAAGGACTATTTGTCAATGCGCCTGCAATTTTATATAATGGCGGGTTAATTTATAATTATCAGACGAAAGAGGTTGTAAACGCAGTCTGTTTTGACGATGCAACAAAATATTTTGTTCTTGAAGAACTGCGTCGACACGAAATTAATCCATTGGTGTTCGGCGCGAACGAGCATGAATACGTAAGTTGGATCACGGGCAGCGAGACGCTCGGCATACAGCGTTATCTCGCGCGCCGTACGAACGATGCGCGCTTGCGTCCCGTGCATGCGGATAGTGATCTGATGCGCGGCGGGGTATTTTATTTTAAATGTATCGGGCCTAGGGCGCAACTTGAGCGTGCTTGGAATATTCTTAAATACGATTCGAGACTCATGTGCATTTTCCATCAGGAGACGTATCAGAGCGATTTTTGGATGGAAATTTCACCTAGAGAAGCAAGTAAGGCGAATGCAGTAAATCTTTTGCGGCAAAATCTTGGGTTTGAACGAGTAATTTGTTTTGGGGATACATCTAACGATTCAGATATGTTTGACGTGTGCGACGAAAAATATGCCGTAATGAACGCCGATTCATGGCTGAAAGAAAAGGCGACGGGCGTTATCGGCTATTGCGAAGAGGACGGAGTCGCAAAGTGGTTGGAATCCAATGCCTTGCAGCGTTTATAAAAAAAGATAAATGCTGCGGAATGCAAGAAAAAAGCAGTAACAGTTCACGACCGCGAGCACGGGCAACGCAATCATTAGCAAAAGATTTCCGAGGCGATAGCGCATGGCAAACATTGTGACGTACAATGTGATCGATCCGCCGAGCAGAGCGGTAAGGATAAGTTTGCCGTCGCCTTTGGCAACGTCTTCCGCGCCGGCGTCGTACGCGTCGCGCTGTGTTTTGATAAAACGGAAAGCATAAAAATTAACAGCGGCGATATAGACCGCTAAAACAATATATAGAAAGGTCATACCGTAATTATTATGTGCGTTTTGATTACGGCTGATACTAAAATAATAAAACACAAGAGGGGTTATGCAGTCACTGAGGGAACTGTATAAAATTGGGAAGGGGCCGTCGAGCTCCCATACAATGGGGCCTGAGCGTGCCGCGCAGGATTTTTTTTCATTGTGCGCCAACGCCGCTAAGTATCGCGCCGTGCTTTACGGATCGCTTGCCCGAACAGGAAAAGGACATTTAACCGATAAAGCGATTCAGGATGTGTTTGCGCCGCATGAAATCGAAGTGCAGTGTGACTGTTCCAAAGCGAATTTGTTGCATCCCAACACGCTTGAATTTTTTGCATACAATAAAAGCGGCGAATTGTTATTGAAAAAAACCTATCTTTCCGTAGGGGGAGGCACGGTCTGCACGCCCGAGGAAAATCCTAAAGAATCGGATAGCGTTTACCCGTTTCGTAATTTTGAAGAAATAAGACATTATTGCAATATCGAATGCTGTTCCTTAGACGAAGTCGTGTTCCGTTTTGAGGGAAATGATATTAAAAACTACCTTAAAAAAATATGGCTTACGATGAAGGAAACAATTCGCACAGGCTTGCAAAAGGAAGGGGAGTTGCCCGGAGATTTGCATGTAAAAAGAAAAGCGCCTACGCTTTCCCATCCTGTGCCGAGCGAAGAGACGACTGAACGGGAAAAGCGGACGATATGTAGTTTTGCGTTTGCAACTGCGGAAGAGAATGCGAGCGGCGGGACGATCGTAACCGCTCCCACTTGCGGTGCAAGCGGCGTTTTACCCGCGGTACTTATGTATCTTGCGGAAAAATATAAATTGTCCGAAGATACGATCATTTCCGCGCTTGCCGTAGCAGGAATTATCGGTAACATAGTCAAAACAAATGCGTCGGTAAGCGGTGCGGAGGCCGGTTGTCAGGCGGAGATCGGCACCGCGACGGCGATGGCGGCAGCGGCGGCTTGTCGGGTGACGGGATATACGCTTGAAGAAACGGAATATGCCGCGGAGATTGCTCTGGAGCATCAGTTGGGGTTGACTTGCGATCCTGTGCACGGTTACGTGCAGATACCTTGTATTGAGCGGAATGCGGTAGCGGCGATGCGTGCGCTCGATAGCGCGGAACTCGCTCACGTGCTTGCGGGGACGCGAAAAATATCCTTTGATTTGATTGTAAAGACAATGTATGAAACGGGTAAGGATTTAAGCGAGAGGTATAGGGAAACGAGCGAGGGCGGACTTGCCGCTCAATTTAAAATATGTTAAATAACGGGGCGCAATGCGCCCCGTTCGTATGTAATAAAAGAAAACGGCGAAAAAACGCCGTTTTTGCAACGCAAAATATAGCATATAATATGCCGTAAATAATTTAAGACTTGATCTGTTCTTCCAATGCTTTGGCGAGCTGATCAGGACAGGAAGTATTTTGTTTACAGCGAATGCCTTTTAAAAGGGGAATAATTTCTTCCGCCTTTCTGCCTTCGACAAGTTTTCCGATGCCTTGCAGATTTCCGCTGCATCCTCCGATAAACTTAACGTTGTGGATTCTCTGATCCTCGTCAAGCTCGAAAATAATTTGTTTGGAGCACGTGCCCCGTGTGGAATAAGTGTACATATGTCTACCTCGAATCAGTCAACAAGCGTTTCATAGACGACGGAATACAGATCGGATGCCTTGTCTGCCCATTTTTTGTAGATATTGTTTGCCGTCTTTTTATCGGGAACGACAAATTTAAGCTCCAACATAGGCTGAACAGGGGCTAATATCTTTAAAAATACGGTATAAGTTCCGTCCTTGTTCTGATAGTAGTCCGATTTGCATTCTTGCCGGCTACGCAACTTGGTGCTGTTATTTTTTATAAAGCGGGAAATCTCCTCGCGGGAACTTCTCGGGATATTGATGTAAAAATTTGCGAGCGTTTCGCGTCCTTCGGGGGTAATCGTATAGAGCGGATCGTCTCCGCTGGGGATTTCGCAGATAAATCCGTCGGAAATTAACTTATGAATGAGTACCACGCAATCCATATAGTTAATCCAATCGTTAGACGATGTGCACATATCGATGAGCGTACGCTCGGATAGTGCGCTTTCCATCTTGTCGAATACGAAAAGAAGTATTAACTTGTTGACGGATGTTTCGCCTTTAACCTGCATCATAAAAAGTTACCACCGTTGAGGGCAAAATAGAGTGAGAGAAACAAGCCGCCGAGAAAAATTTCCAGCGGCTTGTCGTAGTGCTGAGTAAAAATTTTTTATGCCGCAAATTTAGCGAGCTTTGCAAGAAGATCGTCGCAGTTGTCGCTGTAAATTTCAACGGTGAGCGGCTTAGAAAGGTCTAAACTGAAAATACCGAGAATGGATTTTGCGTCTACCACGTATTTTCCGCTCTTTAAAACGATTTCGCATTCGCTCTCCTGAGTAACCGCAACAAACTCTTTGACCTTTTGAGCCATTTCAAGGGAAATTTTGACCGACTTCATAATGATATCCTCCACTGATCATATTTGTGTCTATTATAACGATATTTCCGAATAAAATCAAGATATTTTCGGCAAATTTCTTTGTGAAATTAAATTTTTGTGCTATAATAGCAACAGAAAACAAAAAACATGTAAATTTTGCTACCCGTCGGAGGATATATGCAGGATAAGTATTTAAAGATTGAACGGTTTTTAAACGCATGCGAAGAGCTTGTATCGGGCAAGTACATTATGGCGGATACTAAGATTAGCGAAGCGCTCAAAGCAATTGCGGCGAGTGAAGAACTCACAACGTTGTTTGACGCGGTCACTTCAAATTTTGATTATGCGGGTGCCAAACGTGCGTATCTCGTCCATCCTGCTGCGGGCGCATCTTCCCGCGGGGCGGCGTATCTTCCGACCGAACGCGGCGACGTTCTTGCATTTATCTTCTGTTTGCTCGTTGAGTTTGACAGCGGGAGTATGCGGTTTAACGATTTCTTACTTCGTTATTTTTATGAGGACGGCAGTTACACGGCGAGTTATGCGCTTTTTGCCGATCGCATGTTGCGGCCGTTCCGCGATATTATAAAGAGCTGTTATCCCGAGGCGAGTAAAAACGGACAAACGCGCTATTTGCGGAAGGAAGCGGAAAGCGCGTATGCCGCGCTTTCGGAAAAAATTGCAATCGAACGGACGCGCGTTGCCCGCTTGGATATCGGCGAGGCGGATAAAGCGTCGGGCGAAGTATTGCTTTCCGAAATGTACGCCGCTGTCGGCAGAGAGGATTTGCAGGAATTGCAGGCGCTCCTTGTCGGTTATCACTATTATATATATAGTATAGGCGCAACGGACGCCAATAGCGAAGAACTATTTGCGCTTGCAGAAAAGCTCAACGGTTAAGGAGTGTTTATGAATTTGCAAGAGCGGACTTTGAAAAAGCATTATATATACGAGGGAAAAATTTTATCTCTACGGTGCGACGATGCCGAACTTCCTAACGGAAATCCATGTCAAAGAGAGATTGTGGAGCATTCGGGCGGCGCGGCGGTATTGCTTGTGACGGCAGGCAAGATTGCGCTTGTAAAACAGTTCCGTTATGCCTACGGTGAAGAAATATACGAGATTCCCGCAGGTAAGCTGAATACGGGAGAAGACCCCAAGCTTGCCGCGGCGAGGGAACTTGAAGAAGAAACGGGTTTTCGCGCCGATCGGCTAAGCCTTTTATATGTGCTGTACCCGACCCCTGGGTATACCAATGAAAAAATATATATTTACGAGGCAGAGCACGCCGAAAAGGGCGCGCAACGTTTGGATTGCGACGAATTTTTAAACGTGGAATATTTTTCGGTAGAAACTGTTTTGAACATGATCAACGCGGGAGAAATTCGGGACGCGAAAACAATTGTTGCCGTTCAAAATTATGCGATTCGTCATAAAATAATATAAATTGATATTTTTCGATGAATTTGCACAAAATGCTAAAAAACTTATTCAAGATTATGAAATTTAAGTCAAAACAAATGGTATGTGTAGCAAATTTACAGGAGTTTTAAGGAAATTCGTTGACGCATACAGATGAAAGTGGTATAATTTAACTATCTAAATCCTGTGAAAAGGAGACGGAGAAGTAATGAAAAAGCAGATAAAGAATCAAAAATACACGGGGGGGGGGGTGCTCATTAACAGGTAATCGGGCATTTTTTCTCCGTACAATTTTAATTGTTATTTTGAGTGTCCTGCTATGCGTGGCGGGACTCTTTTCTTTTGATTTCAACAAATTGAAGTCGGATGCGCTCACAAATGTGTCGCAGGCATATCAGGTCGGTAAGGATAAAAACGGTACGACGTTGACTGATTTGTACGATAATGCCCGTGGTGTGTTTATTGCAGAGGCAGTTGAGGATTTATTCCATAAGCTTACCGGAAATTCTGCGGCGGATATAGATGATGTAACGGCATATATCAATTCTCACTATGAGGGATTTAATAAAACGCTGACGCTCTCGCAAGGATACGAACAATTTGGGAGTAAAGTGGTAACAGCTAAAACCTTGAATGCTAATGCAGGAAATCCTACTTACGGTATTGTATTAAAATTACAAGGTGAGGACTGGATAGTAACTTCGCTTACAATTGATAGTGACGGTAATCCGGTTGCTACTTTATTGCTTGCTAATCCTACGCAAAAAAAGAGATTTCACTCTGGTACGAGCAAAGGCGGTTCAGGTGCAACGGCTTATCCTTCAAATATGTATAGTACGAGTGAATTGCGCACGAGTTCATTGCCGAGTTTGTATCCTGCTTTATCCTCTGGTACGTTTGCGCAGACTTACCTTATTCAACCTGTTAAAATTAAATATCAGGAAACGCAGAATTTGTCTTATAAACCATACAATTGGGGCGATGGTGGAAGTGATTTTACTTGGAATACCGAAGCGAATGAAGCTTGGGGAACGCCCGAAGAGGCGAATTGGAGAACAAGTGCTAATTTTCATCCTGCATATTTTTATAACAAAGCAAACTACGGGGATTGGAAGGACGATTATATTTGGCTTCCTTCTTTGACAGAGATGGGACTTGTCACTCAATATGCTGCGGGTCGACCGTATGAAAATGTATGGGGTATATGGGGAATAACGAGCGATCAACGTAAATTTTCTGGGACATCTGCTGATAAATCTTGGACGCGTTCAGCGAATATGGATGTTGTTGTTTCAAGCTCTAATCCAAATGGACTAGAGATGCATGATGCTCTAGATCACAATGTTGGAGGATATCCAACTCAAGTTCATTACGTGCGCCCTGCCATACACTTAAATTTAGCAAAAGTAGCGGCAGATTCAGCATCAGTAGTAGAAAAACCTACGACAACGACAACGTACAGTTACAACGGATTGGAACAGACGATCGATTTTGCGAGCTATACAAATTTTAATGCGAATTATGTAAAAGTGGCGTCAATTTCACGGACAGGCGGAGAAACAACGAATGCTTCGTCAGTAGTTGCGGCAACGGCGCCTGCAACGAACGCGTCTAAGGTGAAACTGACGGATGCGGGAACGTACGAAGTAAAATTGCAGACGACGGAACAAACATTGCCGAACGGCGTAAAGAGAAAATACGTCTGGTGGGACAAAACGCCTACGACGGCAGGAACAGAAATAACGATAGACGTTGAAGTGAAAAAGAAACAGCTGACAAAGCCGAGTATAACAACGAGCGCGGGGAA
>CAJUKK010000022.1 GCA_910586985.1 uncultured Christensenellaceae bacterium
GCTATCAAATTTTTTTAATATATCTTTTACCTCTTTAAATTTATCAATAGCAACCTGAATTTCGGTGTTCATAATTTCTCGCCTCACTTGTAAATTACTGTTTATCGCTCTGTTATTATAGAATAATCAATTTAAAATGTAAAGTAAAAGCGCACTTGCCTTGCTTGCAAGGTATAGTGCGCTATACTTATATTCTGTCCTTGTGGTAAAATTCCCTATGGAACTACGGTTATCCGCGCCGTTTTTTAATTTTGTTATTACAAAACCGCGGCGAGCGACAACGCAAAATCAAGTCCGAGCGCAATCCCCAGCACCAGATTGGCAAACAAGGAAAATCCCGTCGGCAACCGCTGCAAAAACCGTTCGGCAGGCGTCCAGAGAAAGGACATGGCAAGCAAAATCAATCCGCCCCATACGACGCTCATTTGCAGACAGATGTATCCGCCGTATTCATGCGGATATCCCTTATACGACCAAAGACGAATCCCAAGCAGATCGTGAAAGAGGACGCCCGTGAGAAGTTCCGCCGCCGTTGCAATGAGCGACGCAAGCAAAGCGTACAATATAACGCGCAAAATACTTGCGGGATAGGGCGTATCGGCGCTGTACGGCATACCGAGCAACGCGCGTACCAACAGCAACGGCGCACCGTAAATCGTGCAAAACGGCAACGTCAAAAATCCCCTGTCCGCATTCACGCCGTAAGCCAGATAAAAATATGTTTTTTCCATACACCATCCCAAAAAAGAAACGGCAAAAAAAAGCAAACCGCACGCCAGGATGGTTCTGAGCCGCTCCGAGCGGCGAACCGATTTTGTATTACCCATGCGTTCAGTTTGCGTGATTCGAAAAAAATTATAATAAACGTTATACGCGGCTATGCGCCGAGGCGGGACGACCGACCGCAGACTGCTCGGAATCTTGGCTGCGTCCCGCGCGCCGTATCACTACGTAGTATGTAATAACAAGAAAGAGTGCGGCGGCAAGCCAAGCGGCGGGATTAGACATGCATATCCCCGTAAACTCCCACAGTTCTACGAATACAAAAGCCGCCAAAAGCCGTCCGCCCAGTTCAAGCGCGCCCCCGATCATTGTCACAGCGCTCTTGCCCATGCCTTGTAGCGCATTGCGGTATACAAAGATCGCGCCGAGGAAAATATAACTGCTACTTTGGAACAGGAGATACTTTTTCCCGTATGCCAAAACCTCTGAAAACTCGAACGCGGCATCCGCATTCTTTTCCGTATTGATGAACAGACGGATAAGCGGTTCGGCAAGCAACGTGCAGAACGCAAATCCGATAGCGCACCACGCGAGACTGTATACAACGCTCACCCGTACGCCTTTTTTGACGCGGTCGAGGCGTTGCGCGCCCATATTTTGCCCCGTGTACGTTGCGAGCGCAGTACCGAGCGCAACAAACGCCTGCGTTGCAAGCGCGTCTATCTTCGAAGCGGCGGCATACGCGGTCACTACTCCGGGGTGCGTTGCGTCGAGTCCGTTGAGCGCCGTCTGTTGAATAATGCTGCCGATCGCAGTGATCGAAAACTGCAACGCCATGGGAAGCCCCAGCGAGACGTGCCCGCCGATCAACCGCCAATCGACGGCAAAATCGCGTCGTTTTACGCGTAGCGCGGGATATTTTTTTAGCATATATGCAAAACATGCCGCGCCCGAAACGAGTTGAGACAAAACGGTTGCAAGTCCCGCGCCGTAGTAGTGCATGCGAAACCCGACGATAAAGGCAAAGTCAAGCGCTATATTGAGAACGGACGCAAACACGAGGAAATAGAGCGGCGTCTTACTGTCCCCCACCGCACGGAGAATCCCTGCCGCCATATTGTAAAGCACAAGCGCGCCGATTCCGCCGAATACGGTGTAAAGATAGGACTGCGCATAGGCAAAGTACTGATCGGGCGTATTCATGAGACGCAACAGCGGCGCGGAGAGCGGAACGGCAACGGCCGTCATTACAAGCGTCAATACGATACACAGCAGATAGCTTGCCGCAACGGCGCGACGTACGCCCTCTTCGTCGTGCGCACCGTAGCGCTGCGCCACTCGTACGGAAAAACCCGCGGTCAGCCCGTTGACGAACCCGAGGATCAAAAAAGTGATCGGCCCCGTGAGTCCGACGCCCGTAAAAGCCGCGGCGTTTACCGTGTTGCCGACAATGATCGTATCGACCATACTGTACAACTGTTGAAACACACAGCCGATAAATACGGGCACCGCAAAAAACAAAATAAGCCTGAAGGGATTCCCCTCGGTAAGATCTTTCATAAGAAACCTGTTCGTGTAAATTCTTACAGCAAAGACATTATATTCTTTCCGCAGAAAAATGCAACGAATATGACTCTGTTTTTTCATACTTTTTCCGGAAATTTTTAAAGATAACGAATCATTTGAAAAAAGCATTGACAATAATAGGAAAATATGTTAAAATTATCATAATGATATCCAAGAGAGGTAAAATGATGATCACATATTCACTAAAAGCGCTCACGGCGGACGAGCTGTCCTTTAAGGTAAATCCGCTGAAAGCTTCCCCCGATACGAAATTCGAAATCAAACCTTTTTTCTCCCGTCAGATCCGTCAAGCAAACGAGAATCCGAAGATTAACATCGTAATGCTCGAATGCAAGATCGAGTCTACGGAAGAATCGCCCAAACCCTTCAATATCACGGCGCGCATGATCGGCGTGTTTGAAGTACAGAACATGGAAACGGACGAGGACAAGCGTATCTTCGCCGTAAACGCAACGGAAACGATCTTCCCCTATCTGCGTTCGGCAATCACCAATCTTACGGCAGACGCGCTCATTAACCCGCTCACGCTCCCCGTGGTATCCGGTTCGACGCTCTTCCCCGAAGACAGAGGCGCAAACCAATACACGTTAAATTTCGATCCGAAAGTATTAAACTAAAACTTTTTATCACAAAACAAAAAACAACGCGTAATTTTTATGCGTTGTTTTTTCTTTTAATATCTGCCGACGGCAAATTATTCTGCGTCGCGTACGATTCTGTCAAAGAACGCAAGCAACGTATTCCACTTTTCGTCGCGATTTTCTTTCTCGTTTAAAAATTCATGGCGGGAATGCGCGAACAGCTTTAACTCGACGTCCTTCACTCCGGCCTTCTTATAAAATGCCGCAAGTTTTTTTACCCCTCTGCCCATGTCCCCCACAGGATCATCCTCGCCCGAAACGAGAAGCAACGGCAATTCCCGATCGAGTCCGTCGATATACTTTTTCGTATAAAGCTTTTTCAAACCTTTAAAAAAGTCCTTATAAAAGCGGTAAGAGCAAATAAAACTGCAAAACGGATCGGCATGATATGCGCTGTTGTTTTCCCCGTCGATGCTCAGCCATTCTCCGTCTTTAAAGTGCTTCGCATATGCGCCGAAAGAGAGCTTTTCGATAAATTTCGCAGATTTCTTTGCTCCGCCGAAAAAATTAACAAATCCCGTTACAAACGATCCGAGATAGACCTCGAAATCTTTTTTGTAATTGCTGCCTCCCACGACTGCGCCGTCAAGTTTATAACCGTATTTCCCGAGGTAGCTCTGCGTCAAAAATGATCCGTACGAGAATCCGAACAGAAAATACTTCAGCGCAGGGTATTTCTTTTTATAATAATCGGTGATCGCCGCTTCGTCGCGCACCGTGTCGGCAAACATGTTCCCCTTGCAATATCCGAGCGTATCGGGATCGGTATTTCCGTGCCCGCGGTGATCGTCCGCCACTACGATATAGCCGTTTTCATTCAAAAACGCGGCAAACGCGGCATACCGCGAGGCATGCTCCACCATGCCGTGCACAATCTGCACGATCCCTTTCGGATTTTGCACGTTCGTCCATTCGTACACCTCTATATTCTTACCGTCAAAACTTTTAAATTGCATAACCGTCTCCTGTCGGATTTTTCCGTTCCAAAGTATAGCGCAATGTGCGCCGTTTGTCAAGGAATTCCCTCTTTTTTCCTCTTTTCCCAAAAACACGCCAGTATAAAAAACTTGCTTTTCCGTTTTTTCGTCTGTTAAAATGAACTCAAACAAACAGGAGGACACTACCTATGAAAAAGAACACCCGCCCGCTTGTTTGTACGCTGGCGGCATTTTTGATTGCTACCCCCCTTGCGGCTTGTACGCAAACTGACGAGAGCGTAATTGCTCCGCCGGAAAATTCGGAATCGATCGTAGCTCCGATCTATCCCGAAACACCTGTCGCGCCCGAAGTTCCGAGCGAACCGGATACGCCCGTCGTACCCGAACAACCCGAAGTTCCGAGCGAACCCGAACCGCCGCAGATTTTACAGGCGAAATATATCTTTATCCGTTCCGACGGACTCAATGTCCGTATCGGCGCGGGAACAGATTATACTTCTATCGGAAAAGCGCAGAAAAACACCCTGCTCGCATACACGGGAAAATCAGGCAATTGGTATGAAACGAAATATAAAAATCGTACGGCATATGTGAGCGCGGACTCCGCATATACCTCCGTCACTCTTCTCGACGAGGGGCAATCGGACGTCGAAAACGTCATCGAACAGGGATTAAGAATGTTGGGCGTGCCGTACGTATACGGAGCCGTACGGCTTCACGACGGAGCAGGAAACTTTTTAAAAGGTTTCACAGTCAAACAATTCGACTGTTCTTCGCTCATGCAATATATCTTTTACGAAGGCGCGGGCAAACTGCTCAACACCACTACCCGTACGCAGGTTTCTCAAGGCAAAGAGGTTGCAAAAAAAGACATTCAACGCGGCGATCTTCTCTTCTTTACCAATGCATCCCGCAAGGATAAAAAGGGAATCGAACGGATCGGACACGTTGCATTATATCTCGGCGAAAATTATATTCTTCACACCGCATCCGACTTTGCCAAAATCGAACAAATTTCCGCTACGCGTTGGAGTTACTATATTACGGCGCGCAGAATCCTGTGATTTGTTGCAATCAACAAAGAAATATGCTATAATGCGGGCATGATACTCGCAGACGTTCACAATCACTCTGACTTTTCCTTCGACGGAAAAGCGTCGCTTACGGAAATGGTTCGCGCGGCGAGAAAAAAAGGACTCAGGTACTTCGGCATTGCCGAACACTTTGATCTTGACTTTCTCGCCGCGCCTTTTTTCTACGGCAAAACCGAAATCACGCAAACAACGAACGCTGCCGCTTATTTTACGGCGGCACGCTCTTTGCAACAAAAAGCGAACGACGATCGGTTCCGTTTGCTTGCGGGCGCGGAATTCGGGTTTCACAGCGACGAACGCATACAGGACGAATTTTGTAAAATCGCTCAAACATATTGCCCTGATTTTATCATAAACAGCGTGCATGTCTGCGACGGCACCGATTGTATGGAACAAAACTACTTTACGGGAAAACGCAAGGAAACGGCATATGCCCGCTATCTGGAGCGTGTGCGCGATAGCCTTGACTGCCCGTATCCTTACGACATTGTCGCGCATCTCGGTTACGTTTCACGCCGAGCTGCTTATCCCGATTCAAAACTTCGCTATCGGGATTTCCCCGATCTTTACGACTGTATTCTCAAAACAATCGTACGAAAAGAGAAAATATTAGAAATTAATTCATCCGCCCGCAATGCCGGCAGCGACTTTTTGCCTGATACAGATATTCTCAGTCGTTATTATGAATTAGGCGGCAGGAAGGTTTCGTTCGGTTCTGACGCGCACAATACTCATCGTATCGGTGACAAAAGAGAAACATTAACACCTATACTCAAAAAGATTGGATTTACATTTTTGACAATACCCGTCTGCGGAGAACACATATCTTTGGATATATAAGAAAATGACAGTCTCCGCCTTATGATATTAAAACGCATAGCGATTAGTTTATCGATATTGAACGTATTTTTAACTAAAAAACATTAAAAAAGCTCCTTAACGGAGCTTTTTTAATATCTTTCAAACATTTATTTGACAATTGCGCATTGTTTTCAGCGCCGCAAGATGATTTTCCTCATTCGTTCCCGCACAAGCGGAGGGCAATACAACAATTTTCGCCTCAGGACAATATGATTTTAATAATAACGCATTGGATACAACGCAAATATCCGTACATACGCCGCAAAAAGTAATCGTTTCGAATTGACCTGCCTTGGCATATTCTGCAAGTCCGACGCTTCCAAACGTTGACTTTTCGAAAATTCGCGCCCCACGCAAAAAGACCTCGGGCAAAATATCCCAACCGTACGTACCGCGGATACAATGTGCTATCGGCAAATATTTTCCTTCCTGCGTCGAAAGATAATTCGTCTCGTGGGTATCCTTTGTAAAAACGACTTCTGCGCACCGCCCCCGCGCTGCTTTAACCGCACTGATCACATACGGCACGATTTGCCTTGCATGGGGAGAACCCAATGCGCCGTCGATAAAGTCGTATTGCATATCCACGACGACAAAAAGTTCTTTCACTTTAAATACTTCTCCAATTTTAAAATAATTCTGTCGGCAATATAACGACATCCGCGATGCGTAGGATGAACGCCGTCCTCCGTAAACTGATTTGCCCTCGTATCCCGCGCAAGTCCCGTAAAGATTTCGTCCATAGGTATAAACTCATCCGCTTCCTCGTCCGCAATCTCGCGTATTATCTTATTGAACACGTTCAAGTACGGACGAAACCGAGCCTTATCACCCATATTCAGCACATACGGTTGTACGATAAAGAGCTTTGCACCCGTACATTTGATTGCCGTAACAATCTGTTCGTAATTCTCGCGAAATTGCTCGGGCGTCACGGTCGTCCCGTCGATAAAGCGCCACCACACGTCGTTTATCCCGATTTGCAACACGACAAAATCGGGATTCTCCGCAATCACGTCCTCATTGAGTCGCTCCAAAAGATGCGCCGTCCGATTACCGCCCACGCCCCGATTGATAAATTTAAACTCTCTGTCGGGATAGAGCAAGCGCAATTTCCCCGCCAAAATTCTGACATAGCCGTAGCCGAGATCTTCAGGATTCTGCAAACAACGTCCGCCTTCGGTGATAGAATCACCAAAAAAAAGTATTTTCATTCCCTCCCCCCTTAATTATCACATTAACCAAACTGTTTTTGATATGCGGCGATACATTTTGCAATGATTTCAACCGCCTCGTCCCGATGTGCAATCTCCTTTACCGTTGTTTTTTTATGTTCCAATGATTTGTACACCTCGAAAAAGTGCATCATTTCGTCAAAAATATGTTTGGGCAATTCGTGAATATCGTAATAATCGTTATAAGTCGGATCTTTAAACGGAATTGCGATAATCTTTTCATCTAACGCCCCTCCGTCAATCATCTTGATAACGCCGATAGGATAACAATTGATCAACGTCATGGGATAAATGACTTCGTTGCAGAGCACAAGCACGTCCAAGGGATCACCGTCGTCGGCAAGCGTGCGCGGAATAAAACCGTAATTGGCAGGATATACGGTAGACGTATATAAAACGCGATCGAGTTTTATTAGTCCCGTTTCCTTATCGAGTTCGTACTTTGCCTTACAACCCTTTGGAATTTCAATAAGAGCCTCAAAAGAAGAAGGTTTGATCCGTTGCTTGTCGATATCGTGCCAAATATTCATATTTTGCTCCGAAATTACTATTTTTTTTATTTTACCACACTTTTTAACGTATCGCAACACGTAAAAGAAAAATTATGAGAAAATTTTTGCATTTTATAGAAATTTTACTTTGACAAGCGAATGAATTTATGGTATATTTGTAAGGTAAATTCGGGCAACAAACTCAAACCCGATACATTTGCAGAAGTACCCAAGTGGCTCAAGGGGCTCCCCTGCTAAGGGA
>CAJUKK010000023.1 GCA_910586985.1 uncultured Christensenellaceae bacterium
AACTGGTGCGACTTCCTCAACTACTTTGACGCTTCCGTTTCGGTGCAGCTCTCTTTCATCAATCAGGGGACGCAGCGGGGCGAAGCGGAAAAAGCGGTCAATATCCCGGCACAGGAGGACGCTTTCAATTCTATCCGCACAGAATACCGGGATATGCTGAAAAACCAGCTTGCAAAGGGCAACAACGGGCTTGTCAAAGCAAAATATATCACCTTTGCCATTGAAGCCGACAGTCTGGGCGCGGCGAAATCCCGCCTTGCCCGTATCGAAACGGACGTACTCAACAACTTTAAGCTCTTGGGCGTGTCTGCCCGCCCCATGACAGGCTATGAACGCCTTAAAATGCTGCATGGCATTTTCCACCCGGAGGGCGGGCAGTTTGCCTTTGATTTTTCATGGCTTGCCCCGTCCGGGCTTTCCACAAAGGACTTTATCGCCCCGTCCTCTTTCCGTTTTGGCGAGGGGCGGTATTTCCGCATGGGGCGCAAAATCGGCGCGGTTTCATTCCTTGAAATCCTTGCGCCGGAATTAAACGACCGTATCTTGTCGGACATTCTGGACTTGGAAACGGGCGTTATCGTCAATCTGCATATCCACAGTATCGACCAGACCGAAGCCATAAAGACAATCAAGCGGAAAATCACCGACCTTGACAAAATGAAAATCGAGGAACAGAAAAAAGCGGTACGCAGCGGCTACGACATGGATATAATCCCGTCCGACCTTGCCACGTTCGGCAGCGAAGCGAAGAACCTCTTACAGGACTTGCAGAGCCGGAATGAAAGAATGTTCCTCTTGACGTTCCTTGTGGTGAACATGGCGGACACGAAGCGGAAACTGGAAAATGACGTATTCGCGGCGGCGGGCATTGCACAGAAGAACAACTGCGCCTTAACCCGCCTTGACTACCAACAGGAAGCGGGGCTTATGTCCTCTGTACCGCTTGGGGAGAACCTTATCCCCATTCAAAGAGGGCTTACCACGTCAAGCACCGCTATCTTTATCCCCTTTATCACACAGGAGCTTTTCCAGACGGGCGCGGCTTTGTACTACGGCTTAAACGCCCTGTCTAACAACATGATACTCTGCGACCGCAAGCAGCTAAAGAACCCCAACGGCTTAATCTTGGGTACGCCGGGAAGCGGGAAATCCTTTGCCGCCAAACGGGAAATGACAAACGCTTTCCTCATTACAGACGACGACATAATTATCTGCGACCCGGAAGCAGAGTATTTTTCCCTTGTGCAGCGGCTTGACGGGCAAGTGATACGGTTATCGCCTACGGGCATGGGCATTGACGGGAAGCCCCAGTATGTGAACCCTATGGATATTAACCTCAATTACAGCGAGGACGACAGCCCCCTTGCGCTGAAATCCGACTTTATCCTCTCCCTCTGCGAGCTTGTCATAGGCGGCAAGGAGGGCTTGCAGCCCGTCGATAAGACCGTCATTGACCGCGCCGTTAGGAACGTGTACCGCCCTTTCCTTGCAGACCCCGACCCGGAGAAAATGCCTATCTTGGGCGACCTCTACAACGAGCTTTTGAAGCAGCCGGAGCCGGAAGCGGCGCGTATTGCGGCGGCGTTGGAGCTGTATGTTTCCGGGAGCCTTAACGTATTCAACCACCGTACCAACGTGGAGCTGAACAACCGCCTTGTCTGCTTTGACATCAAGCAGCTTGGGAAGCAGCTCAAAAAGTTAGGTATGCTCATTGTGCAGGACCAGGTATGGAACCGCGTCACCGTCAACCGGGCAGAAAGGAAATCCACCCGGTATTTTATGGACGAATTTCATCTTCTCTTGAAAGAGGAACAGACCGCCGCCTATTCCGTTGAAATCTGGAAGCGTTTCAGAAAATGGGGCGGCATACCCACAGCCATTACGCAGAACGTCAAAGATTTGCTTGCTTCCCGCGAAGTGGAGAATATCTTTGAAAACTCTGATTTTGTCCTCATGCTCAATCAGGCGGCGGGCGACCGGGCTATCCTTGCGAAGCAGCTCAATATCTCCCCGCAGCAAATGAGCTACGTCACCCATTCCGAAGCGGGCGAGGGGCTTTTGTTCTATGGCAACGTCATTCTGCCCTTTGTAGACCGCTTCCCGAAAGACACCGAGCTTTACCGGGTAATGACGACGAAGCCGGAGGAAGTGGGCGAAGCATGATAAAAAACGAAAAAAATATAAAACCACTGACACATTTAAGCCTGTTTACCGGGATAGGCGGCATAGACATAGCCGCCGAAGCCGCAGGCTTCACAACCGTCTGCCAGTGCGAATGGGCGGATTACCCAACCGCAGTATTGGAAAAGCACTGGCCGGACGTTCCACGTTTCAGAGATATACACACTCTGACAAAGGAGGCTTTCTATGAACGGACAGGAAAAAAAGAACTCACGCTGCTCTCCGGCGGCTTCCCATGCCAGCCCTTTTCCAGTATCGGGCCAAAAAAGGGGTTTGAGGACACCCGTTACCTCTGGCCGGAAATGTGCCGCGTCATTAACGAACTCCGGCCCCATTATGTGCTTGGCGAAAATGTTGCTAACTTCATCAATATGGGGTTCCACAAAACGCTCATTGACCTGGCAAAAGCGGGATATGCTGTTTGGACATTCGTACTTCCTGCTTGTGCCGTCGGCGCATGGCATGAACGCAAGCGAACTTTTATCGTGGGGATTGATGTTTCCTACTCCCCTTGCCGCCGACACAGGCTCAAGGACAAGGACGGAACGGATAAGCATATCCCCAAACGGGGCGTTCCGCCGGAAGAAACGGGACGGGAGGTACTGGTCGGCGGGGCTTTCGGAAACAATCTATTTTCTGACGCCGGTAACAGACCCGTCCCTGCGCTTCAACCCGGAATGGGTGGAATGGCTGATGGGCTTCCCACAGGGGTGGACGGAAATATCCTCTGGTGCATAGAGCCTACGGATATTCCCCGGCTGTCCCCGAACACAAAGGACAGGTCAAAACGCCTAAAAACGCTTGGGAACGCCGTAGTGCCGGCACAGGTTTACCCAATCTTAAAATATATCGCGGACATGGAAACCGGGAAATGTTCGGAATGGTGCGTCTGGGAAAAGGAGGTGGCAGACCATGAAACAGTATAAATCCAGTGACAAGACCATGCTGAAAATGACCCGCGAGGGGGCTGTCGAGGTAAACGCCGCCACCGGGAAAAAGAAACGTATCAGCAAGCGGATAAGGGACGCGGACTTTGCAAAGACCGAAGCCCCGCCGCAGCCGGAACAGGCAGCGCAGACCCTACCGGGCGGCGCAGCTCCCGCGCCCACAGCCGACGCGCCGCCGCTTCCCCATGCGCCGGGGGCAGAACGGGAACAGGACACCGCAGCAGCCGAGCGCGTCTTGGAGCGTATCGACGGGACGCGTACCAGAAAGGCGAGCAAAAAGGCGGCGAGGAAAGCACAGGCAGAAGCCACAGCAAAAGAAAAATCTTCCCGCTTGCAGTTTACCGACGAGGAACGGGCAACGCCGGAGCTTGAAAGGTATATCCGAAAATCGGACAAAGCCGCCGACCGTCTGGACGCGGCAAAGGCAGCTATCCCAAAAGAAAAGAAACTTGTACGGGAGCGCACCTTTGACGAAGCCACCGGGAAAGGCAAGACCCGCCTACATTTTGAGGAACGGGAAAAGCCCATAGGAAAAGAAAAACCCCACAGCAACCCGCTATCCCGCCCCGCACAGGAAGCGGGTATTTTCGTCCACAACAAGATACATTCCGTTGAAAAGGACAATTCCGGCGTTGAGGGGGCGCACAAATCCGAAGAACTGGCAGAGCGCGGCGCAAAGTACGGGGCGCGGAAAGTCAAGGAGGGCTACCGCAGCCACAAGCTCAAACCCTACCGGGCGGCGGCAAAGGCAGAGAAAGCGGCGTTCAAGGCGAATGTGGATTTCCAGTACCACAAAGCCCTGCACGATAACCCGCAGATTGCGGGCAATCCCCTTTCCCGCTTCATGCAGAAGCAGCAAATCAAGCGGCAGTATGCAAAGGCGGCAAGGAAAGGCGGCGCAAAAACGGCGCAGAAAGCCGCAGAGAACACCCGCAAGGCGGCAAAAAAGACCGCCGAGGAAACAAAAAAGGCAATCGCTTTTGTAGGGCGGCACCCGGCGGGCGTATGTATCGCCGTTGCCGCGCTGCTCTTATTCATCATGGTATCGGCGGGGCTTTCCTCTTGCGGTTCCATGTTCTCCGGCTTGATGAACGGCATACTTGGGACTTCCTACACGTCGGAGGACAGCGACCTTGTGGCGACGGAGAACAATTACGCCGCAAAGGAAAACGAGCTTCAGCAGCAGATTGACAATATCGAAAGCACCCACCCCGGCTATGACGAATACCGCTATGACCTTGACAGTATCGGGCATAACCCTCACGAATTAGCGTCCTACCTCACCGCCCTTTTACAGACCTACACCCCGCAGAGCGCACAGGCAGAACTAAACCGCGTCTTTGCCATGCAGTACACCTTGACGCTGACGGAAGAAACGGAAATCCGCTACCGCACAGAAACAAGCACAGACCCGGAAACAGGGGAAACGACCACCGAGGAAGTACCCTACGAGTACCATATCCTCAACGTGAAGCTGACGAACAAGCCCATTTCCGAGATTGCGGAGGAACTTCTAACGCCACAGCAGCTTGAAATGTACCGCGTCTATCTGGAAACAAGCGGCAACAAACCGCTGATTTTCGGCGGCGGCTCCCCCGATATGGGCGCGTCCGAGGATTTAAGCGGCGTACAGCTTGTAAACGGCACACGCCCCGGCAACACCGCCGTTGTAGACCTTGCGAAGCGGCAAGTCGGCAACGTGGGAGGGCGACCCTTTTGGAGCTGGTACGGATTTAACAGCCGCGTGGAATGGTGCGCCTGTTTCGTTTCATGGTGCTACAATCAAGCCGGGAAAAGCGAGCCGCGCTTTGCCGGGTGCCAGTCACAGGGCGTACCCTGGTTCCAGTCACGCGGGCAATGGGGCGCGAGGGGCTATGAGAATATCGCCCCCGGCGACGCTATCTTTTTCGACTGGGACGGGGACGGGAGCGCAGACCATGTAGGGCTTGTTATCGGGACGGACGGGGAGCGCGTCTATACCGTCGAGGGCAATTCCGGCGACGCCTGCAAGATAAAGAGCTACCCCGTCAATTATGGCTGTATCAAGGGCTACGGCTTAATGAATTGGAACTGACAACAAAAAAATGAAAATCTGAAAGGAGAAATTTATTGATGGCTATGAACAAAATTGAACGTATCGACAAGGAGATTGCAAAGACCCGCGAGAAAATCACCGAGTACCAGAATAAATTAAGGGGGCTTGAAGCGCAGAAAACCGAAGCGGAAAACCTGCAAATCGTACAGCTTGTGCGCTCCATGCGCCTTTCCCCGCATGAGCTTTCCGCTATGCTTTCCGGGGGCGGTATTCCGGGCATGGAAGCCGCGCCGGGCTACCCCGCAGAACCCGCAGACCATGACAACGAAGAAATGGAGGACACCGAGAATGAATAAGAGCAAATTTATCCGCAGCTTTTTTGTGCTGCTTACCACATTTATCTGTATGGGCGGCTTTTCCGTCACCGCCTTTGCACAGACCCCGGAGGGACAGGACGACACCGACGACAGCGGCGTTGTCTACGAGGAACCCCAAAAGGAAGAACCCCTCACCCCGGACGGGAACGCGACCCTTGTAGACGATTTCGGCGGCAACAAGCAGCTTATCACAGTGACGACCAAAAACGGCAATTACTTTTATATCCTCATTGACCGGGACGACGAGGGCGAGGATACTGTACATTTCCTTAATCAAGTAGACGAAGCCGACCTCTTAGCACTTATGGAGGACGGAAGCACCAAAGCAGCCCCGCCCGCCGTTTGCAGTTGCACCGAGAAATGCGAAGCCGGGAAAGTAAATGTGAGCTGCCCCGTCTGCAAGGACAACATGACCGCTTGCAGCGGCAAGGAAGCGGAGCCGGAAACCGAAGAACCGCCGGAGCAGCCCAAAGAAAAAGGCAATGCGGGCGGGCTTGTGCTTTTCCTTGTCGTGGCACTTCTTGGCGGCGGGGGCGCGTTCTATTATTTTAAGTTTATTAGACGCAAGCAGAACGTCAAGGGCGGCACCGACCTTGAAGATTTCGATTTTGACGACTACGACGAGG
>CAJUKK010000024.1 GCA_910586985.1 uncultured Christensenellaceae bacterium
TTCTGCCCTTTGATTTTAGTAGGTTTTGAGTGTCCATAATATGGATTTCAGGATTGACTGTATGCACCAGAACACCACCAAGATACGCAACATCAAGAAGTACCTGCTTGCGGTTCTTTTCAACGCACCAAACACCATTGACAGCTATTACACCGCCCTTGTCGCTCACGATATGGCAAGCGGCGTATTCTTATCACAGGACAGGGAGGACGACACCTTATGAAACAGGGAGCTTTGATTTTTGACAAAGAAAGCGGACGTTATAATATCCGCTTTGGGCTGAATGATTACTACGGCGGCTTGCATTGCGGCGAATGTTTTGACGTGTTCGCAGGCGGCAAATGGAAGCCAACACGCATTGAAATGAGTGCCGGGCAGGAATGGTATCTTGTCGGTATCAAGACGGACGTACTGGACGGCTTGCGTGTGCGTGTGCATAACCGATAACCGGGGCGGCTTCCCCGCACAGACCCAAGAAAGGAGGGATTGACCGCCCATGCAGGAACAAATCAACGAAAAGACCGTTGCTATCTCAATCAAGACGGCAAAGCTGACCGCCGAAGTCTTACAGAAAGCCGTGAAAAAGCTGCTTGACGCAAGGAAGCACAAAGCACCAAAGGAATACAAAGGCAAACAGACCCTAAAGCACCTTATGAAGCAGAACACGGGCGTTTCCAGTATGGAAATCACGGACGCTAACATAAAGGCGTTTGAACCCGTTGCCAAGAAATACGGCATTGATTACAGCCTAAAGAAAGTCAAGGGCGAAGAACCGCCCCGGTATCTTGTCTTTTTCAAAGGGCGGGACGTGGACGTTATGACGGAAGCCTTTAAGGAGTTTGCCGCCAAGAAGCTAACCAGAGAGAAAAAGCCGTCTATCCGCAAGGCGTTAGCCGCCTTTAAGGAAAAGGCAAAGCAGATGAACCAGAACAGGGAGAAAGTAAAAAACAAGGACAGGGGGCGTGACAGATGAAACCGAACATCAAAAAGCTGCTTATCCTCAATGCGCCGTACCTGCTCTTTGTATGGCTCTTTATGAAGATTGGCGAAGCGTTCCGGCTCTCTCCGGGGGCTGACCTCTCCGTGAAGCTCCTACACATCATGGAGGGCGTGACAGCCGCTTTTGAAAATCCATTGCCAAGCCTTAACGGGCAGGATTTTCTTATCGGCGTTACCGGGGCGGTTATTATGCGGCTTGCCGTCTACCTAAAAGGCAAAAACGCCAAGAAGTACCGCAAGGGCGTTGAATATGGCTCTGCAAGGTGGGGTGCATAATCTTAACTGTAAGCAACACCTATATTGACGCAGGAGGGTATGCACATGAATGATTACAGCAAAATCACAGCCCTTTACTCCCGCTTATCCGTGGGGGACGAGGACAGGGACGGCGGCGAAAGCAACTCCATACAGAACCAGAAGAAATTTCTGGAAAGCTATGCCAGACAGCTAAAATTAACCAATATCCGGCACTACATTGACGATGACGAAAGCGGCAGATTTTTTGACCGTTCTGCCTACTCCCGCATGATTGAGGACGTGGAAAACGGCAAAGTCGGCGTGTGCATTATGAAAGATATGACCCGTTGGGGGCGCGACTATCTCCAAGTGGGAAACGCTATGGAGATTTTCCGCAGAAACAACGTGCGCTTTATCGCGGTAAACAACGGGATAGACAGCGAAAAGCCCGACACGTTGGAGTTTGCGCCGTTCATCAATATCATGTCGGAGTGGTACGCCCGCGACATCAGCAAGAAAGTAAAAACGGGTATCCGCACAAAGGGGACGAGCGGCAAGCCAATCGCAACCGAAGCCCCCTACGGATATGTCAAAGACCCCGACAACAAAGATTTTTGGATAATTGATGAAGAAGCAGCCAAAGTTGTCCGCTTGATTTTCCGCCTGTTTCTGAACGGGAAGAACCGAAACCAGATCGCCGTATATCTGAAAAATGAGCAAATCCCAACGCCCACATTCTATATGAAAGACCGAGGGCGGGGAACCTGCAAAAATAAGGCGCTTAACGAGGAAAACCGTTGCAAATGGAACAAAGCCACGCTGACCCATATCCTCACGCGGCAGGAGTATTGCGGCGACATTGTAAACTTCAAGACCGCAAAACATTTCCGTGACAAGCGAAACCACTATGTAGACAGAAGCCAGTGGCAGATTACGGAAAATGTGCATGAACCGGTTATCGACCGCGCCGACTTTGAGAATGTACAGCGGATTTTGGAAAATGCCCCCGTCAAGCGACCAAACGGGGACGGGGAAATCCACCCTTTGTCGGGCTTGCTTTTCTGTAAGGACTGCGGCGCAAAAATGCACATACGGATAGATTACAGGAACGGCGGCAAACGGCATATCGCCTATTGCAGTGAGTACCACAAGGGGAAAGCCAAAAATCCGAAGTGCCATTCCCCGCACATCATGGACGCGGATTTACTCATGCAGACCGTTTCGGACGTGCTGAAAAAAATCGCGGAATACTCTATCAGCAACCGGGCAGACTTTGAAGCCTTAGTGAAAAAGAGCCTTGCCGTACAGCAGACCGACCAGACAAAGAAACAGCAAAAGCGCGTACCGCAAATCACAACGCGGCTTGAACAGATTGAAAAGGTTCTGGATAAGCTGTATGAGGATAACGCCCTCGGCACGATTGAGCAAGACCGTTACGAGCAGATGTCGCGGAAGTATTCGGAAGAATATTATAAGCTGAAAGAGGAACTTGCGGAAATTAAGGAGCAATTATCCGCTTTTGAAAACGCGGGAGGGCGGGCGCAAAGGTTTGTGAAGCTGACAGAACGCTATGCCGACTTTTCCGAACTCACCCCCGCCATTCTCAACGAGTTTATCAGCAAAATCGAAGTGCATGAGCGCGACCAGAAGCGGGCAAGATACGCCATACAGCATATCGGGATATACTTCAACCATATCGGTAAATTTGAGAACGAACTGACACAGCTTGCAGAGCCGGCAGAGCAGGAAATCAGACAAATGCGGGAGGAAATCGAAGAAGCGAAAAAGGAAAAGAGCCGCGCCTACCACCGGGAATATTCCAGAGCCTACCGCGCTAAAAATAATGAAAAGCAACGGGAGTATGACCGTATCAAAGCGCGGGAATACAGAGCGAGAAAAAAGGCGCAAGCCGCCGCCACCGCACAGTAAAACCGAATAACCGACAGCCGAGAGGGATTTTCCGATTACGGGAAATCCCTTTTCCGCGCCCAAAGAAAGGAGCGACCCATTGACAGAAAAGAACGAAACGCCCGCCCCGCCCCGAAAGCCGGACGGTATCATCACGACACACAGGAACGGGCAGACCATTGTTGCGGAGTTGTTTTTCAACCACAGCGGCACAGAAACATTCCGCGACAAGCTGCTGAAAATGATACTTGCCGATAAGCAGGAATAAAACGGGAAGCCGATTGTCTGTAAAAATCCATTCCTATCCTATCCATTCCATACAAAAATCGAAAGGAGCGATTGACGCATGGCAAAGACCAAAGCCGAAAAAATCACGAGCATTGAGGAAGAAATCCGACAGCTTGAAAACAGGCGCAGACAGCTTGTGCAGGAGCAAAAGGCGCAGGAGCGCAAGGACAGGACAAAACGCCTATGCCGCCGCATGGGGCTTTTTGAAAGCCTTGTCCCCGACAGCATACCGCTGACAGAGGAACAATTCAAGACCTTTCTTGAAAAGACCGTAGCCGCCGACCACGCCCGCCGCATACTGGACGAATTGACCGCCCAGTATGCCCCCACAGCCCCCGCACAGGGCGCGGAAACGGCGGCACAGGGTAACACGCCGTCCGCCGCCAGAACCACCCATACAGCCCGCGAGGGCGGCGCAGACGCGGACGCGGACGGGGGCGCGGCACAAGGGTAACGGCTTACGCCCCTACCCTTGCCAAAAAGCAAGGGCGCACTTATATACCACATAAATGTGGTATGTGCGGTCTTGCAGACGGCGTTTTGTGCCTGTCGGCACAAAAGGAAACGGCGGGAGTTACCCGCAGAAAGGAGCGCGGCGCGTGGCAATCTACCATTGCAGTATCAAAGTCATATCCCGCGGCAAGGGCAAGTCCGCTGTTGCCGCCGCCGCTTACCGGGCGGGGGAAAAAATCACAAATGAGTTTGACGGAATGACCCACGACTACACCCACAAGGGCGGTGTCGTCCACACTGAGATTTTATTACCCGACCACGCCCCCGCTGAATATACGGACAGGGCGGTTTTATGGAACGAAGTGGAGAAAATCGAGAAAGCGAAGAACGCCCAACTTGCGCGGGAGATTGAAATTGCCTTGCCCCGCGAACTGACGAGGGAGCAAGGCATTTCCCTTGTCCGCGAGTATGTGAAACGGCATTTTGTGGCGGCGGGAATGTGCGCCGATGTATGCCTACACGACACAGGCGGCGGCAACCCCCACGCCCATATCATGCTGACAATGCGCCCTTTTGACGAGCGCGGCGAGTGGGGAGCGAAGCAGAAAAAGGAGTACATTCTTGACAGGGACGGGAATAAAATCTATGACCCCAAAAAGCGGCAGTACAAATGCAAATCCATTCCCGCTACCGACTGGAACGAACAGACCAAAGCGGAGGAATGGCGGGCGGCATGGGCGGAACTCTGCAATCAGGCATTGGAGCAGAACGGACACGCGGAGCGCGTAGACCATCGCAGTTATGAACGGCAGGGGATAGACCAGATACCCACCGTCCATTTAGGCGTTGCCGCTTCCGCTATGGAGAAGCGCGGCATCCGCACCGAGCGCGGCGACCTTAACCGCGAAATCGAAGTGACTAACCAGAAGTTACGGCAGTTAAAGGCGCGTATCTCCAAACTGCAAAACTGGTTAAAGGAAGAAGCCGAGAACACCGAGCCGCCCACCCTTGCCGACTATATTCAAGGCATACTGTCACGCAAGGTACAGACGGGAAAACCGGGATATTCCCAATCCCTCTATAACCTCAAAGACGCGGCAAAAATGCTGAACTTCCTGCAAACCAACAACATCATGGATATGACGGGGCTTGATGAAAAATTCAAGTCCATGATAGGGGAACAACTGGATATTCAAGGGAAACTGAAACCCGTTGAACGGCGGTTAGCCACTCTGAAAAAGCACTTAGAGCAAGCCGACATTTATTTCAAGTGTAAGGGAAAGAAGCCGCTGACCGAAGCCGAGCAAATCTTATTCACAACGGCGAAAGATTATCTCAAAGGCGTGATGAACGGCAAGACCACAATCCCGACAAAGGCATGGAAAGAAGAATACACCAAGCTGACCGCCGAGAGGAAAACGCTTAATCAGCGGTATCTTGCATTGAAAGAGGAAGTGAAAGAAGCGGAGAAAATCAGAAAGAGCGTTTACAGTATCTTGCGGCAGGAACAGCGGGAACAACAGCCCCACAGAAAGCAGGATATGGAGCGATAACAGACAGGGCGGCGGGATTGTCAATGCTTGCCACCGCTGCCCTGTTTTGGACTTTTATTAGACCGATAAACTGGAATTTATCTTCGTACTCCCTCTTCAGTAAACGTTCTTTTTAAGGCGTATTCTGTTGGGAAAATAGCTAATACTAAAATCAGACATTGTGTTGTACATAGAATCGCCGCAACCGTTCCAATTATATTCTCTGAACTATGATAAAAAGGAAAATGGATAACAACTGATGGTATCAAAATAACCCAACCAATTTTCCGCCATAAGCGGCCACAATGCGCCTGTGCAAATTTCCATGTGTCTATATTTTTCATAGAACGTGCTGTTCGATAACCGATTATTCCATTGATTTTTTTAGGAGCATGTTTCCACATCATATTACCAGCAATAATCATTGTGATTGGAATAAGTAAATCGCAAACAAATATGAACCACCAAAACCACATATATTTCCCTCACTTTCATAAATCCCAATTTATCGGTTTGTACTGGGGGAAATTATAGCATACCCAATTACGAAAAGCAATCCCCCGTTCTACGTCCGTTCCGACTATCCAGA
>CAJUKK010000025.1 GCA_910586985.1 uncultured Christensenellaceae bacterium
GGTACGCCCGCGACATCAGCAAGAAAGTAAAAACGGGTATCCGCACAAAGGGGACAAGCGGCAAGCCAATCGCTACCGAAGCCCCATACGGATATGTAAAAGACCCCGACAACAAGGATTTTTGGTTGATTGACGAAGAAGCCGCGAAAGTTGTCCGTTTGATTTTCCGCCTGTTTCTGGACGGGAAGAACCGAAACCAAATCGCCGTATATCTGAAAAACGAACAAATTCCAACGCCCACTTTCTACATGAAAGACCGGGGGCGGGGAACTTGTAAAAACAAGACGCTGAACGAGGAAAACCGCTACAAATGGAATAAGGCGACCCTGACCCGTATCCTCACACGGCAGGAGTATTGCGGAGATGTGGTCAACTTCAAGACCACAAAGCATTTCCGCGACAAACGAAACCACTATGTAGACCGAAGCCAGTGGCATATTACGGAAAACGTGCATGAGCCGATTGTTGACCGCACCGATTTTGAGAACGTACAGCGGATTTTGGAAAATGCCCCCGTCAAGCGACCAAACGGGGACGGGGAAATCCACCCTTTGTCGGGCTTGCTTTTCTGTAAGGACTGCGGCGCAAAAATGCACATACGGATAGATTACAGGAACGGCGGCAAACGGCATATCGCCTATTGCAGTGAGTACCACAAGGGGAAAGCCAAAAATCCGAAGTGCCATTCCCCGCACATCATGGACGCGGATTTACTCATGCAGACCGTTTCGGACGTGCTGAAAAAAATCGCGGAATACTCTATCAGCAACCGGGCAGACTTTGAAGCCTTAGTGAAAAAGAGCCTTGACGTACAGCAGACCGACCGGACGAAGAAACAGCAGAAGCGCGTACCGCAAATCACAACGCGGCTTGAACAAATCGAAAAGGTTCTGGATAAGCTGTACGAGGACAACGCACTGGGAGTAATTGAGCAAGACCGTTATGAGCAGATGTCGCGGAAGTATTCGGAAGAATACTATACACTGAAAGCGGAGCTTGCGGAAATCAAAGAGCAGTTGTCCGCTTTTGAGAACGCGGGAGGACGGGCGCAGAGGTTTGTGAAGCTGACAGAACGATACGCCGACTTTGCCGAACTCACCCCCGCCATTCTCAACGAGTTTATCAGCAGGATTGAAGTGCATGAGCGCGACCAGAAACGGGCGAGATACGCCATACAGCATATCGGGATATACTTCAACCATATCGGCAAATTTGAGAACGAACTGACACAGCTTGCCGAGCCGACAGAGCAGGAAATCAAAAAAATGCGGGAGGAAATCGAAGAAGCGAAAAAGGAAAAGAGCCGCGCTTACCACCGTGAATATTCCAGAGCCTACCGCGCCAGAAACCGCGAAAAGCAACGGGAGTATGACCGTATCAAGGCGCGGGAATACCGGGCAAGGAAAAAGGCGCAAGCCGCCGCCATGTCCGCACAATAAAACCGAACAGCCGACAGCAGAGAGGGATTTTCCAAATACGGGAAATTCCTTTTTTGCGCCCACAGAAAGGAGCGACCCATTGACAGAATTGACAGAAAAGAAAGAAACGCCCGCCCCACCCCGAAAGCCCGACGGTATCATCACGACACACAGGGACGGGCAGACCATTGTTGCGGAGTTGTTTTTCAACCACAGCGGCACAGAAACATTCCGCGACAAGCTGCTGAAAATGATACTTGCCGATAAGCAGGAATAAAACGGGAAGCCGATTGTCTGTAAAAATCCATTCCTATCCTATCCATTCCATACAAAAATCGAAAGGAGCGATTGACGCATGGCAAAGACCAAAGCCGAAAAAATCACGAGCATTGAGGAAGAAATCCGACAGCTTGAAAACAGGCGCAGACAGCTTGTGCAGGAGCAAAAGGCGCAGGAGCGCAAGGACAGGACAAAACGCCTATGCCGCCGCATGGGGCTTTTTGAAAGCCTTGTCCCCGACACGATACCGCTGACAGAGGAACAATTCAAGACCTTTCTTGAAAAGACTGTAATGACCGACCACGCCCGCCGCATACTGGACGGACTGACCGCCCAGAACGCCCCCACAGCCCCCGCACAGGGCGCAGAAACGGCGGCACAGGGTAACACGCCACCCACCGCCCAAACCGCCCATACAGCCCGCGAGGGCGGCGCAGGCGGGAGTATGAACGGGGGCGGCTTGCAAGGGTAACGGGCTTATGCCCCTACCCTTGCTTAAAAGCAAGGGCGCACTTATATACCACAATGAATTGTGGTATGTGCGGTCTTGCAGACGGCGTTTTGTGCCTGCCGGCACAAAAGAAAACGGCGGGAGTTGCCCGCAGAAAGGAGCGCGGCGCGTGGCAATCTATCATTGCAGTATCAAAGTCATATCCCGCGGCAAGGGCAAGTCCGCTGTTGCCGCCGCCGCTTACCGGGCGGGGGAAAAAATCACAAATGAGTTTGACGGAATGACCCACGACTACACCCACAAGGGCGGTGTCGTCCACACTGAGATTTTATTACCCGACCACGCCCCCGCTGAATATACGGACAGGGCGGTTTTATGGAACGAAGTGGAGAAAATCGAGAAAGCGAAGAACGCCCAACTTGCGCGGGAGATTGAAATTGCCTTGCCCCGCGAACTGACGAGGGAGCAAGGCATTTCCCTTGTCCGCGAGTATGTGAAACGGCATTTTGTGGCGGCGGGAATGTGCGCCGATGTATGCCTACACGACACAGGCGGCGGCAACCCCCACGCCCATATCATGCTGACAATGCGCCCTTTTGACGAGCGCGGCGAGTGGGGAGCGAAGCAGAAAAAGGAGTACATTCTTGACAGGGACGGGAATAAAATCTATGACCCGAAAAAGCGGCAGTACAAATGCAAGTCCATTCCCGCTACTGACTGGAACGAGCAGACCAAAGCGGAGGAATGGAGGGCGGCATGGGCGAGGCTTTGCAATCAGGCGTTGGAGCAGAACGGACACGCGGAGCGCGTAGACCACCGCAGTTATGAACGGCAGGGAATAGACCAAATCCCCACCGTCCATTTAGGCGTTGCCGCGTCTGCTATGGAAAAGCGCGGCATCCGCACCGGGCGCGGCGACCTCAACCGCGAAATCGAAGTGACAAATAAGCGTTTGCGGCAGTTAAAGGCGCGTATTTCCAAACTGCAAGACTGGTTGAAAGAGGAACAGGAGAACACCGAGCCGCCCACCCTTGCCGACTATATCCAAGGCATACTGTCACGCAAGGCACAGGCGGGGAAAGCGGGATATTCACAATCGCTGTATAACCTCAAAGACGCGGCAAAAATGCTGAATTTCCTGCAAACCAATAACATCATGGATATGGCGGGGCTTGATGAAAAATTCAAGTCCATGATAGGGGAACAACTGGATATTCAAGGGAAACTGAAACCCGTTGAACGGCGGTTAGCCACTCTGAAAAAGCACTTAGAGCAAGCCGACATTTATTTCAAGTGTAAGGGAAAGAAGCCGCTGACCGAAGCCGAGCAAATCTTATTCACAACGGCGAAAGATTATCTCAAAGGCGTGATGAACGGCAAGACCACAATCCCGACAAAGGCATGGAAAGAAGAATACACCAAGCTGACCGCCGAGAGGAAAACGCTTAATCAGCGGTATCTTGCATTGAAAGAGGAAGTGAAAGAAGCGGAGAAAATCAGAAAGAGCGTTTACAGTATCTTACGGCAGGAGCAGCGGGAACAGCAACCCCGCAGAAAACAGGATATGGAGCGATAAAATAAAGGGCGGCGGGATAGTCAACGCTTCTGCCCCGCCGCCCTGTTTTGGATTTTTATTAGACCGATAAACTGGAATTTACGTTGCTGTTACTTTTTCAAAAAATCACTAAATTCTTTCAATTCTTTTTTTGTATCTTCGGAAAGCCTGTTATATTCTGTATCATGAATCGCCCCCTCTAACGTATATAAATGTACCAGACAAACATTTGGATATTTCTGCTTTAACCTAAGAAATGCGTCTTTTGCACCTACCTCAATTAGTTTCTCGGAAGATTCAATACCAACAGATATTAGCTTTTTTTCCATTTCGTTACCAATATTCATCATAGATGTTAATTCTGACATATTTATTTTCAACTCTCCTTGTTCTACTCATTTTTTAAACTGGAAGTTTCTTCTCTATTAGCGGTTATATTTTGCTCCTGCATAAATCAGCAACGCCAATCCCACAACAAATCCCAATGAAAAAGCGATAAAACTTAATGCCGAATCTGTTATACCGATTATTATAGCAGTCGCCAAAAGACCAATTCCAATAAAAATAACACCCCAACCTGATATTTTACAAAAAACCTTTTTATCACTTGGAGACACTTTGTCATAATGATAACTATGAAGCAAAGTGATTTTTTCCTTTTTCCACATCAAGCAACCAAGATATATAAAAACAAGTGCAAGTACACCTATTCCAATCGCAACACCTATCGTTTCTGTCATAACAAGCCCCTCCAAATCCCGATTTATCGGTTTGTACTAGGAGAAATTATACCATACCCAATTACGAAAAGCAATCCCCCGTTCTACGTCCGTTCCGACTATCCAGACCGTCAAGGGACGAGTAGTATTTTTTCGCAAAGAGCGCGAAAAAATCTCCACTCTTAAACCCTTGACCGTCTGGATTTTTGCCGTTGCCATTTCGCCGCCGAAAACGGGGAACAGGATTTGACAACCCTGCCCCGCTTTCGTCCGCTTCATTCTAACGGCAAAACCGTCTGCACTACTTCGGCGGCTGGCGTTAGGTTTTGCGGTGGCTCTGCCCCCGCGCCCCCGACCTCTCCCAAAGAACAGAATGGAGTGTTACGCAATAGGGCTTGAAAAGGCTTGATTTTTAAGGCGTTGCAGACGCGAAAATCCACAGGGTAAGGGTTTTATACTACCTACCCACGAAAACGGCTTCTAACCGTTCACAGGCGCGTTTTGCGCCCCTTTTCCTGCCCGTTTCCCGCCGCGCTGAAAAGTTTTGCGTCAATAACTCAAAAAAGCACTTGACAAAACGCTTCATGGGGCAACGCAAAAGATATAGAGCCTTACATGGATTCCGTATTTGAGAACAATATCCTGCTGACACAGACGGAGAGGCTTATGATGTCAGGCAGACCGAAACAGCCGAAGTATGCAAGGAATAAAAATATCCTTGTGATTGGCGGTTCCGGCTCCGGCAAGACGAGATTTTTTGTCAAGCCGAACCTGATGCAGATGCACGGTAAACGCATGCTTTATAAATAATTTATAAACAAATTTTTCTTCTTTTTCTCAATCAATACCTGTATTCAGCCCTCCAAG
>CAJUKK010000026.1 GCA_910586985.1 uncultured Christensenellaceae bacterium
TGCTGTCACTGTTGCGGGATAAGCCCCCGGCGCGTGACATACTCCGTTGCAAAACAGCGGTGTTCCGCTTCCTTTTCCCGCCAATATCGTTTCCTTGCCTAAAATCTCCGATAATTTCTTTGAGCGTCGTTTTTTCCTTGCCGCCCAAGAAAAGCGTGGTGTCGCAGTTGCCGACTATGGTATCGGCGTTGTCCTTGTAGATTGCTTTTAGCTGTGACTGGCTCTGCATAAGTAATGCAAAGAGGGCGATTCCGGCAACCGCAAAGCGCAAAAAAAGCAGGAAACCTTGTTGCTGATTTCCTGCTCGGTGTGCCGTCCTCTGGCGGCGGTTATTCAGTTGTCAAAAGGCATGGAATGTGTAAACGATAGGCTCCTTGTATTCTTCTGTACAGGTCATGGAAATTTCCCCCTTTCCTCTACAAATGCGTGGATTGAAATTTGATTTTTATGATAGTAAAGGGCGGCAGCACTTTTTGCTGTCGCCCCTTAGCTGCCTATCAGCGAAAACAGTCGGGGCTGTCAACGGCGGGCGCAGCCCGTTCATCTTGTCGTTGACTGGCTCGGCTGGTTTTGCTATTTCATTCTCCGATTACCTTGTTGAACATTTTCCCTTTTTCGGTTATTAAGGAAATCCAGTAGATAACTGCAAGGAGAGATAATACCTCAATAGGAGAAAAGGACAATGTAGTATAGAATATTCCTGCGGCAACTGCGCCCTGTGCAATGCCAAAAGCAATGCAGACGGCAATCATTAAAACAAACGCTATGGCGTACACTCGTCTGGCTTTCAGTGCGTCCTTTCTCATTTGCAGGCTGGCACAGACTAATGTTCCTGCAATGATAAGTACCTCAATAATCGTTTCAATCATATCATTACCTCCATAATTTCTTCAGTCTTTCCGACCAACGCTATCATATCATATTTCTTGCTCAAAGTAAAGTATTTCATACATTATAAAACAAAAAAATTCAGCGGCATTTTGAAAGCAACCGCTGAATTTTTCGGTTATCGTCTATTCAATTCTTTTGTAAATCAGAATTGCAATAACCTCTACGGCAAGGACAATATCATAAATCCATTGAAAACAAAAGCCCATAGTAACGTAGTTAATTTCAATATTATCCAATATTTTACAAACAAAATTTACAAGAACGATAAATACAATCGTAGAAATAATGCTTGCTTTGCCGATAATAGACCGACCTCTTTCATCACGGGAAGATTTAACGAAAAACAATATGATTAGAACGATTGTAATTACTAATCCAAACCATGCGCCCACAATGAATAGTGTTGTGCTGTTGGCAATCTCATTTAATATTTCAATCATTTTTCGTCCTCCCAAAAATCAAATAATTCTTCAATCGAAACGTCAAATACTCTTGCAATAGCATAAGCCAACAGCATAGAGGGATTGTATCGGTTTCTTTCAAGCTGCATAATCGTTTGTCTTGAAACGCCCACCAAATCGGCAAGCTCTTGTTGTGTCATTCTTTTTGTGGCTCGATATATATGAATTTTACTGTCAAAGTGGTATTGGTTCTTGTTCGCCACTGGCTCACCGCCTTTCTCCATTTTATTTTCTCATGCGCTTGTAAGTATAACATATTTCTTGCATTTTGTGAAATAAAGATTTAGAAATATTTACGGAATAGCGGGCGGCTGCCTATCAAAATCGTTGCTTGTTACTTTACCGCACATGAGCATTCGCGCCCGGATTGTCGTTGCCGTAGCCCTCCATCAGATTGATTACGCCCCAGATACCAAGCCCGGCTCCAAGTGCTACAACAAGGGTCTGCAAAACGTCTACTGCGCTATTGAAAAATGCCATAAATATATCCTTTCTGCCGCGTCTGCGGCTGTCCGGCAAGCGGACAAAAGGCGGTCAGCGTATGGTCGCCGCCGCATAAAAAAACCGCCCTCTGGTAAAGGCGGCTGTCCCCGCGCTGCGTAAGTTCTGCGGCGCGGCGGTATTCAGTTGTAAGGGGTGCGGCTCCTGCCGCTGTGTACTGCGCCGGAAAGTGGGGGCGCGTATCATGTAGCCGGTATGGATAGATGTGATTGCTTCAATCGCTCCTTTCTGTGTCCCGCTGTGCTGCCGGACGTTTTTTTCAGACTTGCGGGAAGTGAATAGCTTGCGTAGCAAGGTGTTCGCTTCCCGCAAGTTCACAAAGGGGTAGCTGCCGCAAGGCAGCGTAGGGGAAGTGTAGCTTCCCCTGTCCCCCGGCGGTCTGCCATGCTGTCACTGTTGCGGGATAAGCCCCCGGCGCGTGACATACTCCGTTGCAAAACGGCGGTGTTCCGCTTCCTTTTCCCGCCAATACTCCCATAATGCAGCGTCGGCGGCTTCCGCAACATTCATTAAAAACCGTTCAAGCTGCTTTTGTTTTTCCTCTGCGCTACGTTTCCTCATGGTCTGCGTCCTCCTGTAAGTCTGCCGCGTCAATCTCGTAATAGTCAAAAACCTCGTCGGGCTTGACAATGGCGGGGCGGCGTTTAAGGTGCTTTTCCATGTCAAAGGCGTTCTTCGGGTCTGCGTCGGACAGGTACTTGTATTTCGGGTGCTTCGTTATGTCGAATTTATCCGAAAAGAACGGGCGCACCCCGCGTAGCTGCAAGATACATTTCCCTCCGTCCATGACTGCGATTTCATCTTCCGTCATAAGCTGCTTTCCCAATTTCTGATAGTTCAGCCCATGCGAAAGCTCCCGCCCCCTTGTTTCGGAAGTGTTGAAGCTGTCTATCGTTTCCTTGCCTAAAATCTCCGATATTTCTTTGAGCGTCGTTTTTTCCTTGCCGCCCAAGAAAAGCGTGGTGTCGCAGTTGCCGACTATGGTATCGGCGTTGTCCTTGTAGATTGCTTTTAGCTGTGACTGGCTCTGCAAGATGATTGACGCGGATATTTCCCGGCTCCGTATCGTTGCAATGAGCTTTTCAAACTTTGGTATCTGCCCGATATTCGCAAATTCATCAAGTAAGCACCTTACATGGACGGGAAGCCGCCCGCCGTATTCATCATCTGCCTTGTCGCATAAAAGGTTGAATAGCTGTGTGTAGAGAATACTCACGACAAAGTTAAAGGTGTCGTCGGTGTCGCTGATAATCACGAAAAGGGCGGTCTTTCTGTCGCCTATGGTGTCAAGCTCCATTTCGTCGGTTTCCATAAGCTCCCGCAGCTCCTTAATGTCGAATGGGGCTAACCTCGCGCCGCATGAGATAAGTATGCTTTTTGCGGTCTTGCCCGCCGCAAGTTTGTATTTTTTGTACTGCTTGACTGCAAAATGTTCCGGGTCTTTTTCTTCCAGACGTTCAAACATGAGGTCAACCGGGTTCTGGAAATCCTCGTCGTCCTCGCGGGCTTCCGACGCATTTATCATTTCAAGCAGCGTCGTGAAGTTCTTCTCGTCCTCCGGGGCTTCATACCAGATATAGCCGATTAGCGCGGTGTAGTAGAGCTTTTCCGCTTTCACCCAGAAATCCTCGCCGGATTTTTCCCCGTCGCCTTTGGTGTTGGCGATAATGGTATTGACTAACTTCAAAATGTCCTTTTCGCTCCGCAGATAGGCAAAGGGATTGTATTTCATGGATTTTTTGAAGTTAATCGTATTTAACACTTTGATACGGTATTTGTACCGCTGTAACATTTTCCCGGTTTCCAAAATCAGTGTTCCTTTTGGGTCAGTGACGATATACGACGTTGGAAAATCCTTTGACGTACATTGCATGAGCGACGGTTTCACAAAGAACCGGGTCTTGCCGCTGCCGGAACCGCCGATTACAAGGATATTTTTGTTTCTTGCGTATTTCGGCTGCTTCGGGCGGCTGTTCATGGTGAGCCGTTCCGTCTGCGTTAAGGGGATATTGTTCTCAAATACCGGGTCTGTGTACGGCTTTATGTCGTCAGCCCCGCCCCAACGCGCCGAACCGTATTCTGTCCCGCGGCGGTATTTCTTCGCGTTCTTGCCTTTGGTGTAGATAATCAGCCGGACAATGACCGCCCCCGCAATGCCTAAAGCTAAGTCTGCCGGGTGGAAGCTCGGCGCGATACTGGAAAAGGCGGCGGTAAAACCGTCCCCAAGATGTAGCAGCTTTGCGCTTGCGTCCGCGCCGGGGGAGAGCCGGACAGCCGCGCCCACTTTATCAAAGAGCCAGACAAAGAGCAGATACGGGAGATTTAGGATAAGCAGCTTCTTGATTTCCGGCTTCATAGCGATACCTCCCTGTCCTTGTTCTTGACCTTTGCCCGTTCCGCGTTTCTGCCCTGTGCAGCTTCTTTGAGGGTAGAGAGCAGCTTTCGGATTGAGGGCTTTTTCTCCTGTGTCAGCTTTTTTGCGGAAAATTCCTTAAAGGCTGCGGTCAGCACGTCCGCGTCCCGCCCCTTGAAGAAAACCAGATAGCGGGGCGGGCTTTCCGTCGCGTCCTTTTTCAGCGCAAAGTCGATACCGTACTTTTTCGCCGTACTCTCAAAGGCTTTGATATTGCCCTCGGTAATCTCAATGTTGGAAACGCCCGCGTTCTGCTTCATAAGCTGCTTTAAGCTCTGCTTGCCCTGTGGCGGTTTTGCAAGCTGCTTTTTGCCCTTTGACAGTATGGCTTTCATTGCCTTTTGGAGCGTCTGGGCGGTCAGCTTCCCGGTCTTGATGTAAAGGGCTATGGTCTTTTCGTTTACTTCGTCCTGCAATTTCTCGCGTCCTCCTTTCGCGTTTCTTTATGGGGCGGCGGTCAGATACGCACCCGCAGCCCGTTCAAGTCCTCGGCTCTGATACCCACAAGATACCAGTTGTCGCCGTACTCAATCCGGGTCGGCTTCCACTTGCCCCGCACGAATACGTCAAAGCACTCGCCGCAATGCAAGCCCCCGTAGTAGCTGTTTAAGTCAAAGCGGATGTCGTAACGGTCGGTGCGCTCGTCAAATACCAATGCTCCTGTCATTTTCTGTGCCATAATAAAATCCTCCTTTTGTGGTTGTGGGTGGTTACAGGCTTTCGCCCTCGTTGCATGAATAATAGTCCGGGTCGCCGTACTGCGGCTTCTTCGGTGACAGTGCGCCGCTTGCCATGTCATGGGCGACAAGGGAAGTGTAATAATTGCCGATAGTGGACGGGGC
>CAJUKK010000027.1 GCA_910586985.1 uncultured Christensenellaceae bacterium
GGTGAATAACCATACGGGGGAACGGTGTATCCGTTCCCCCTTCTCTTTTTTTGTTCTAGAATATATAAATAAGGAAACAATATTGCGAAAATATGCGAATAAAGTAAAAACTTATGCGTTGAAACGTTTGACAAAGCATTTACAATTTGGTAGAATAACGGTTGCCGATAAAAAGGCGTGTTTTTTTGTATGCCGAAAATCGGTTTAAAAACGCTTCTTAAAATTGCCGAAAGGCGGTTTCGAGGATATTCCGAAATAATTACAGGAGGTAAAAAATGCCTACAATCAACCAGCTTATCAAGAAAGGCAGAGAGCTTCAGAAGGACAAGTCCAAGAGCCCGATCTTAGACCGTTGCCCGCAGAAGCGCGGTGTTTGTCTTTCGGTAACGACGACTTCTCCCAAGAAGCCTAACTCTGCGCTCCGTAAGATCGCCAGAGTTCGTCTTACCAACAAGCAGGAGGGTACGGTTTATATTCCGGGCGAGGGTCACAACCTGCAGGAACACAGCTCCGTACTTATCCGCGGCGGAAGAGTTAAGGATCTGCCCGGCGTGCGCTATCATATTATTCGCGGCGCGCTCGACACGGCAGGCGTTGCAAAGCGCAAACAGTCCCGTAGCAAATACGGCGCAAAGCGTCCCAAGTAATTCCCGTCGCATTCAATCACATAATTTTCCAAGCGGAAATTAGTGAGCGAAGTCCCTACTTATTTCGGAATACAGCCCCGAAAAGTAGGCAGTATTTCCCGAAAGGGGAAGAAGGTTCGCAGTCCGGAATTTACAGCGGGCGCGCGATAGCTGTACTGAAGGGCGGCTCGAAGAGCCCCTTGCGGATGATTCCGCAAACAGTAATTTTTAAAGGAGGATACAATTATGCCGAGAAGAGGTAAAGTTCCCAAGAGAGAAGTATTGCCCGATCCTATGTACGGCAGCAAGGTCGTTACCAAGCTCATCAATCAGATCATGCTTGACGGCGAAAAGAGCGTTGCACAGAAGATTGTTTACGATGCGTTCTCCATGATGGGAGAAAAATTAAATATGGAACCGATGGAAATCTTCAAGCAGGCGATGGATAACGTTATGCCCGTCGTCGAAGTTAAGGCAAGAAGAGTCGGCGGTGCGAACTATCAGGTTCCCATCGAAATCAGACCCGAGCGTCGTCAGACGCTTGCAATCCGTTGGATCGTTATCAACACGCGTAAGCGCAGCGAACGCGAGATGAGCAAAAAACTTGCGGCGGAGCTTATGGACGCGTATAACAACGCGGGCGGTTCCGTCAAGAAGAAGGAAGACACCCACAGAATGGCGGAAGCGAACAAGGCGTTCGCTCACTTCAGATTCTGAGAGGGGTAAGGTAACGTTATGGCAAGAGAATACGACTTAAAACATACAAGAAACTTCGGTATCATGGCGCATATCGACGCAGGTAAGACAACGACGACCGAGCGTATCCTGTATTATACGGGTAAGACGCATAAGATCGGCGAAGTGCACGAGGGCGCGGCGACCATGGACTGGATGGTGCAGGAGCAAGAACGCGGTATTACGATTACGTCCGCTGCAACGACCTGTATTTGGAAAGGACACCGTTTTAACATTATCGATACGCCGGGTCACGTTGACTTTACGGTAGAAGTTGAGCGCTCGCTTCGCGTGCTTGACGGCGCCGTTGCAACGTTCTGCGCTAAGGGAGGCGTCGAGCCTCAGTCCGAAACGGTTTGGCGTCAGGCAGACACCTACAAGGTGCCCCGTATCGCATACGTCAATAAAATGGACATCAACGGCGCGGATTTCTTCCGCGTGGAGAGAATGATCCGCGAGAGATTGGGTGCAAATCCCGTTCCCGTCGAACTTCCGATCGGAAAGGAAGATAACTTCCGCGGTATCGTGGATCTTATCCGTATGGAAGCCGAGGTCTATTATGACGATATGGGAAAGGACTTCCGCAAAGAACCCATTCCCGACGATATGACGGACGTTGTAAACGAATATCGCGCAAAGCTCGTAGAAGAAGCGGCAAGCGCTAACGACGCACTTATGGAAAAATTCTTCGAGGACGGCGATCTTTCTCAGGAGGATATTATCGCGGGCATGCGCGAGCGTTGCATCAAGATGGAAGCGATCCCCATGCTCTGCGGTTCTTCCTACAAAAACAAGGGCGTGCAGTTCCTGCTCGATGCGGTCGTTGCATTCCTTCCGAGTCCGGTCGACGTCGATCACGTAAAAGGGATAAACCCCGATACGGGAGCGGAGGAAGAGAGAAAGACTTCCGACAGCGAGCCGTTTGCGGGTCTTGCGTTTAAGATCGCGACGGATCCGTTCGTCGGATCGCTCGCATACTTCCGTTGCTATTCGGGCGTACTCGAAGCCGGTTCGTATGTATATAACTCCACGAAGGAAAAGAAAGAGCGCGTAGGGCGTCTCGTTCAGATGCATGCAAACGAGAGAAAGGATATCGATTGCATTTATTCGGGCGATATCTGTGCGATCGTCGGTTTGAAGAATACGACGACGGGCGATACGCTGTGCGACGATAAGCACCCGATCGTTCTTGAAAAGATGGAGTTCCCCGAACCCGTTATCCAGCTTTCGCTCGAACCCAAGACGAAAGCCGGACAGGAGAAGATGACGCTTGCGCTCATCAAGCTCGCAGAGGAAGACCCCACGTTCAAAACGTACACCGATTCGGAGACGGGTCAGACGATCATCGCCGGCATGGGCGAGTTGCACCTCGATATTATCGTAGACAGACTTCTTCGCGAATTCCACGTGGAAGCAAACGTCGGCGCGCCTCAGGTTGCATACCGCGAGACATTCCGTCAGGCGGTAGATGCGGAAGGTATGTACAAGCGTCAGTCGGGCGGTAAAGGTCAGTACGGTCACTGCAAACTGCACCTTATCCCTCAGGAACCGGGCGCGGGATATTCGTTTGAAGATCTCACAGTCGGCGGTTCCATCCCCAAGGAATATATCCCTGCAATCGACAAAGGTATTCAGGAGGCGGCGCGTAACGGCTATCTCGCAGGATACGAAATGGTTGACTTTAAAGTGCAGGTCTACGACGGTAGCTATCACGAGGTCGACTCCTCGGAAATGGCGTTCAAGATCGCGGGTTCGATGGGCTTTAAAAACGGTATGGAGAAGGCAAAACCCGTTCTTCTCGAGCCGATCATGAAAGTTCAGATCATCACGCCCGAGGATTACTTCGGCGATTTGATGGGGAACGTTTCTTCCCGCCGCGGTACGATCATCGGTACGGACGACCGTAACGGCGCGAAGATCATCGACGCGGAGATTCCGCTTTCCGAGATGTTCGGCTATGCGACGGAGCTCCGTTCGCGTACGCAGGGCAGAGGTCAGTTCACAATGCAATTCGACCACTACCTTGAAGTTCCGAAGAGTATTTCGGAAAAGATCATTTCCAATCGCGCGAAAAAGGACTGATAATTTCCCTGAAAGAGCGGAAAATAACGGAAATTCTGTAAAATATATCTATAAATTATTTGCAAAATGTTCGGAAATCGGTTATAATAAAGGCGCAGAAATGCAAGACCGGCTGATATCAGTGAATGATAGATAGCTGCGTTTTCGGGGAAACCCGAAGAAAGTTATCAAAATTATAAAAAAATTTGGAGGATGTTTCAAAATGGCAAAGGCAAAATTCGACAGAAGCAAGCCCCACGTTAACGTTGGTACGATCGGACACGTTGACCACGGCAAGACCACTTTGACCGCAGCTATCACCATGGTTATGGCATGCAAAGGTCAGGCTCAGAAGATGAAGTACGACGAAATCGACAAGGCTCCCGAAGAGAGAGCGCGCGGTATCACAATCAATACCGCACACGTTGAGTACGAAACGACAAAACGCCACTATGCGCACGTTGACTGCCCGGGACACGCGGACTACGTTAAGAACATGATCACGGGCGCTGCTCAGATGGACGGCGCGATCCTTGTTGTCGCTGCGACCGACGGTCCCATGCCTCAGACCCGCGAGCACATTCTGCTTGCTCGTCAGGTAGGCGTTCCCTATATCGTTGTATTCATGAACAAGTGCGATCAGGTAGACGACGCTGAACTTCTCGACCTCGTTGAGATGGAGATCAGAGAGTTGCTTTCTTCGTACGAGTTCCCCGGCGACGATATTCCCATCATCAAAGGTTCGGCTCTTAAAGCGCTTGAAAAAGCTGCGAGCGGTTGCCCCAACGATGAAGTTCTCGCTGCTCCCGAGTGCCAGTGCATTCTTGAGCTTATGAACACGATCGACGAGTATATTCCCACGCCTCAGCGTGAGGACAGCAAGCCCTTCCTTCTTCCCGTCGAGGACGTATTCACGATCTCCGGTCGCGGTACGGTTGCTACGGGTCGTGTAGAGAGAGGTGTTGCACACGTCGGCGATCCTGCAGAAGTTGTCGGTCTTATCGAGAAACCTCGTACGACGACGATCACGGGTCTCGAAATGTTCCACAAGCAGCTTGACGAGGCAATGGCGGGAGATAACGTCGGCGCCCTTCTCCGCGGTATCAACAGAACGGATATCGAGAAGGGACAGGTTATCGCAAAACCCGGCACGGTTCCCACGGCTATGAAGTTTAAGGCGCAGGTTTACGTCTTGACGAAGGATGAAGGCGGCCGTCATACGGCATTCTTCAACCACTACCGTCCTCAGTTCTTCATCAGAACGACAGACGTTACGGGGTCCATCGAGCTTCCTGCAGGAGTCGAAATGGTTATGCCCGGCGACCACGTTGATCTTACCGTTGAGTTGATCAAACCCGTTGCAATCGAGGAAGGACTTCGCTTTGCTATCCGCGAGGGTGGCAGAACGGTTGGTTCGGGTGTTGTTTCCAAGATTCTCTAATCTTAGAAAGTAAATTAAAAATACAG
The DNA here is from genome assembly GCA_910586985.1 of uncultured Christensenellaceae bacterium. Classification (GTDB taxonomy): domain Bacteria; phylum Bacillota; class Clostridia; order Christensenellales; family Borkfalkiaceae; genus Gallimonas. The sequence goes on from CAJUKK010000027.1 coordinate 4,890, forward strand.
GAGACGGATGGAGTATATGCTCCATCCGTCTCTTTTTGTATAAAGAATACCACGCGATAGTCGCGTGGTTCAAAATAGGCTTAGCCGATA
>CAJUKK010000028.1 GCA_910586985.1 uncultured Christensenellaceae bacterium
AGTTCGTTACCTTGATTGTCTGCTTACTTCCGTTATACGTCTTTGTTCCGTCCGATGCCGTGATACTTGGCTTTTCCAACTGTTTCTTTTTCACGACGATTTCTATTGTCGTTTCTGTTTTGGATTGCGAAATATTTTCATTCCAGAAATAATCAATATTCTGGTAAGCTTTCGTTTTCAGCGTTACTTTATAGGTGCCCGCATCGGTTACTTTTACTTTAGTACGCTTTGTTACATCCGTTTCCGTGGTATCGACAGACGGCGCGACCGTTCCCGCGCTTACGTCCTTTTTCACGATGTTGCTGACGTACATCGTATTCGCGTCAAACCCCGTGAATAACGTACTGTCCGTTAAATCAATCGTCTGCTCCAATCCCGTATACGTCGGTTTCTTCGTTTCGGACTGCTCCGGTTTATCTAAAAACTGTTTTATTTTAGAAAGGTTTAAATGGATACAGGGTCTGATTCTTGCGCCATACCCTACCATACTAAGAACCATAGAGCTTCCGTCGCGAGAAATAGCATACACATCGCTCGTATGCGCTGTATCATCGCAGGTACGCGTCCACATATAGTTTTGATACGACAAACCTGAATCAATCGGTTGCGATAACATGTTTGCCGTCGTATTCCACAATCCCCCCGCTTTGACTTCGTTCCGCGAGGGCAACCAAACCTTATCCTTTCCCCAGCTGGTAGGATAATTCATCCAAGTTATATTTCCCAGATCATTTCCATCTACCGTGGAAGTTTTTTGCCACGTAACGTCGTTCGGCGTATCGATAAAACCGGAAAGCGCACCGCCCGGTTGAAACATCAGCCACTTTGTAAGATCGGACGCGGGAGGCGGCGTTCTCGCATATCTGTTATCGTTAGCGAACTGATCACCATGCACCGACTTCCCCCACAATCCCGTATAACCGCTCGTACTACTGTTTAAAACGCTGTTTCCGTTTAAGAGGATATGACGGATATAGCTCGAAGAATACGCATTATCGAGAACAGACCAAGTCTTGCCGTCTTCCGTATACTTTTGATTACCATTCGGTTGATAAGTAGCGTCCGTCCAAGTACCCGTTTCCTGTAACGAAGAAATAGCTCTGTTCTCGGCATAAGCAAGAAAGAGCGTTAAAACCGCCTCGTTATCAGTTGTATTGTTCTTTGTCATATAAACCGGAATCCATTCCAGATCATGTTTCGAACCGTTATAAGTGAAAGAACCAAACTTTATCGTTGTCATGCCAAAATCGGTTGCCTTTTTAATCGGGGTAGAAGGATTGGAAGAGGCTTCCACCGCGGAAACCATTGCCGAAAACGAATTGTTCCCCGTGTATCCCGCTGCCGCTGCAAGCGCGTTTAAGTTCTGAGTATTAAACTCGTCGTCCGTGTCATTATAAAGGTTCGCAATCTGATTGGTCACGGTAGACGTATATGCATCTGATTTCAGCTTATTGAAATCAAAAGAAAAGAGTCCCGCTATACATAGCAAGACACTTAATACGATCATTAAAATTGCATGGAAAAAACGGGTCTTATTCCCTGTTAATAAGCACCCCCCCCCATCGGTTTTCTATTCTTTATCTGCTTTTTCATTCCTTGTCCGTCTCCTTTTCACAGGATTTAGATTATGTGTATTATACCATCTTCAAGCATACCCGTCAATGTTTTTTCTATATTTTCGCTGTTTTTCGCGTTCGAAGTCGTTGAAAACGCATGTCTATTCAAAATATTATATGATTTTATGCTGGATTCGGCTACAATGTTACGATCCTTCGTTAAATTTCGGTTTTAGAGCGGATCACGAAACCGCTGTTACGACGAAGATCAAAAACCTAAAAATTGTATAACAGCGGTTACGTAAATCGCAACCGCTTTGTTTATCAGAAAACTATTATTTCATTATGGAAAAGAAAACGGTATTACTTACTATATTATTTAGTCCGTATGGCTTGTTTGATCGACAAGGTTTATAAAAACAAAGCCCAATGGTTTATCCGAAAATGTTCCTATACCGCGCTTACACTGTATTCAGACAGCTGTTGTGGAATTTAACAGAGCCTATAATAAGGCAAAATAAAAGACAGACAAAATAATCCCACGAAAGGTTTAATTTATCTGTCAGGCTTATATCTGCTAAAAGTTTATAGTTTAAGAAAACTTTTCAGATTCTAACTACTATATCAACAGGAAAATATTAAGTTTTTGACATAGCCTTAATGGTAGACATAATGGATTTCCTTTGTTCGTTGTCAATTTTTTTCCAATAAAACAGTAGTTCGATTTCTTCGCCGGTAAGTTTATCTACTTCCACGTCGTATAAAAGAGCTGCAAGAGGAATTTCTAATGCTAATGATATACCTTCGAGAACGTCTAATTTTGGCATAGTTCCACGAATTTTCCAAGAATTTAGCGTTGCGTGAGAAATACCCGCAAGCCTATTTAACTGCGCTACGGGCATACCTTTTTGTATACGGATTTTCTCAACTTTATCGTAAAGTTCTTTTGAAGTTAGCATTATCAACCTCTGCATATATTATAAATCAACTGCTGTTGCAAACAAGAAACAGCGGTTGATTTATAAAGCAATTATGATTGATATTTGACAAAAATGCGTAAAAAAATGCCCGACATTCGAGTTTTCGTCTGTCGGGTGAAGATTATAATGTATCTTTTACTTTTTTTGGTGGCTCGGCGGGTGTAGCTCGAACTTCATCTTGCGTGATAATTACACGTACCAATTTACCGCAACGCGGACAAAGAATATCAACGTCCGAGCCGCTTTCGCCTTTACATAATTTATAACCGCATTGCGGACAACAAACATACGCTTTCATTTTGTTACCTCTTTCAAAACTCCACCGTAAATTTGCTACCTTCGCCGAGCGTGCTTTCGACGCTTATTTTCCAACCAGATTTTTGGCATATCTTTTTGGCAACGGCAAGCCCCAAACCAAAGCCGCCGTTTTTACCGTTGTGCGATTTGTCAACCGTGAAAAAACGTGAAAATACTTTGCTCATATTTTCTTCCGCAATGCCTATTCCCGTATCTTCAACAGTCAAGCCTTGATAGTTAAGCGTAACCGTTATACTGCCGCCGTCCTTATTGTATTTAATGGCGTTTCGCACGAGATTTCCGAAGATTTCGCTTAATCGTTCGTGTCTGCTCATTACGATTACGTTATCGTCTATTTTTTCCGTTATCGTAATATTCCTTTTGTCCGCTTCGGGTTTCAATGCGGCAATCGTTTCTTTTGCAAGCGCGGAAAAGTCCACTTCGTAAGGGGGTAAATCGTCATTGTCGATTTCGCTGTAATTGATGATACAAGCAATCAAATTTGTAAGGCGTTCGCTCTGCGTGAGTATTGTTTTATACGCTGTTTTCGTTTGGCTTTCGCTCATACCGCCCGCCTGTAACAATTCGGCGTAGCCGTGAATCGACGTAAGCGGCGTATTCATCTCGTGCGTTACGTTAGAAATAAATTCGTCCTTTGAAACACGCGCTTTTTCCACAAGCTCTTTTTCCGCTTGTATCTCGCTCATTTGCCTTTGAATGTTGCGATTGCGCTCGTTGAGAATATCGGCTACGGGTTTGAGTTCGGAATATTTGCTTGTAACTTGCGGATTGTTTGCGGCGTCGCTTGCAAGTTTTTTTACGGGCGTTAAGATATAGTGCGTTGATACAAAGGCTATGACGGCGCACAATACGATTGCCAAGATGAAGAAATACAGTAATATAGGTAACGATTTTGCGAAGATACTCCAATCGGTATCGGTAAATATAGCAATCCGCACCAAATATTGTCCGTCGAAGTTTTTGCAAAAGTACACCATATTTTTACCGAGCGTAGAACTGCCGCGCACGGCAAAGCCTTCTCCGTCGAAAATGGCGTCTTTTATTTCCGATCTGTCTGAATGGTTTTCCAAATCGTCTTCGGCAATACTGTCGGCAAGTACGTTACCCTGCGCGTCCATAAACGTAACCCTTGCGCCGTTCAATTTTTCCGAAAAAGCGGCGGCACTTTGTTCGTTCAAATCTTCCAAAGTTAAGCTATCGTCAAAGCCGTTCATATAAACGCGCAAATATTCTTTGCTGTCGTCTATGGACGATTTATAATAAACTTGCGTTGCCGCAAAAGAAAAGACAAAAAGACAGGC
>CAJUKK010000029.1 GCA_910586985.1 uncultured Christensenellaceae bacterium
GGCCGACTACGACGAATATAACAAAGACCGGGCCAACCGCCTCAAGGCGATAGTTAGGGGTCAGTCTTATAAAAGCCTTCCTTCCCGTCGTACCGTCCGCGATGTTCCGGCGGCTTTCCGTAGCCATATAGAAGCCATAGCCGACCGCGCTAAGAATTGGAAGGCTATGCCTTACTACATACGCGACAACTTCAAGGGCGGCGTTATTTCCGGGGGGCTTCTTCCGGCGATACCGCAGAAGGCACAAATGCCCGGCACAACAGCACAACCGCCGCAACCCTGCACGGAGTTCGACGGAGAGATAGCAAGTTATAAGACGTGGGCCTACACTTTCGGGCTTGATGTGTCGGCGTTGGATAGGCTACGCACTTCGGGCGACCGCGCCGGGCTTTATGCCGAGTTAAAGCGGTTACAGGGCGAAAGGTTTAAGCGACAGGCGGAATGGAATAAGGCCCGTAACGATGTAGAGGACTTCGCCGTAGATAAGGCGCGAGGCTTCCCGGATATTCAGAAGGAAGCCGAAGCGATACTTAATGCCAACGAGATACGCACGACCAACTATTACGGCGACTGCATAAGCCGCCTTAAAGCCTTCTTCGCGTCGCTTCCGGGCAAATTGGCAGCAGCGAAAGCAAAGGCGGCTACTTCCTATTCGCCCATGATGCCGGACGAATTGAGGAAAGGAGCGGCACACCTACGCGGCGACGACTACGAATATAGCCGGGAGTTTTTCGACCTTTTGAAAGAAAAGCCGAAGTTAGAGATACGCCACCAAAACAAAGGCAGCTACGAAAGTATGCGCGGCAAGTTGGTAGTATTCGACAACGATACGCGCTTTACCGCTTCGCCGTGGATGCGTAAAAGTATTGCTTACCATGAGTTCGGCCACGCCATAGCCGACCAACGGAATCTATTATACGCAAAAGAAGTTACCGACCTACGCACGAAGCAAATAGCACGACTTCGTACAAGAGAGAAGGCAACTATTTGGGCGCGTGAGTGGGGAACAAACCCGAAAACAGGGAAATGGGATAAGGTCAAGGTTAGAAAAAAAGTCAGCCAAATGAGAGCCAAGACCATAGCCGACCGATTGGACTACTTATATAGTCGGATAAAGGAAAAGCCGGAAGGCGACCCGATATTTAAGCGTTATGGAATGACTAAGGCCGACGTTGTAGAGCAGATTTGCGCGGCACAGGACACACTAAAAAGCCTTATAAATTCCGTTGGCTGGGGTCATTCTACGGCATATTTCAAAATAGCCGGACACCCGGAACACGAATATTTAGCACATTGTTTTGAAAACGCATTTATAGGAAACCGCGTATTTCAGTTGTATATGCCAACCGAATACGCGGAGATGGTAGCGTTAGCGAAGTCGTTTAAGTTCTAAACGATATATAGAACGCCGTCGCTTATTGAGCCTACGACCTTCGCGCCGTTAGGCTCTTTTTTGTTGCTGATACCGGGATAGAACGGAATAAGCCGGGCTTTGCCTTCCAAACAGCGGCGGAGTATTGCCCCGGCTTTTTTTGCGTCCGGCTCGGCGTATTGAAGCAATCTTACCAATTCCATATCGTCAGCGGACGGACGTAAGAAAAGATAGGCTTCCACAAGCATATCATCGGGAAGCACCGTTATAGGCTCAACGCCTTTCTTAGTGTCTATATTTGGGATTTTCATAATATTCGGGTATATATACCGGGTATATTTCGTATATTTCTGATGGAACGCGAGGAACTAATCCGGGGAATACGTCGCCGACGTGAGCCAGTTCGGTAGAAGGGCGCGGCGTTCCTTCCACCGGGGGGAAGTATTGCCTTACCACTTCGTCAAGTTTCCGAAGCGCGGCGCGGTGTTTGGATCCGCTGCTAAATTTCACTTCGTGGAGAGCTGCGGCAACAATAGTTTTCCGTATTTCTTCCGGCGGCATAGTCTTTGCAGCGTCTATTATAAGTTCGGAACACATTTTATTTGCCATAGCGTTTACTTCGTCTATAACGGACTTCGGGAGGGAGAAATTATCCATTTTGGCTATAATTTGTTTTGAGTTCAACGCCGGAAATACGGCAGTCTACAACGCCGCCCTCGGTGGTGTTCATAAATTCTACTTCCACCTTACAGGCAAATTCTACATTAATGGCATGAGTTCCGGCGAATTGTTTCACGCGGTTTGTTATTTCACGTTCTAAATTCACTTTGTCGATATAAAACGCTTCTTCGGGGGTCAAGTTCTTTTCTTCCATACGGCAATGGGTTAAGATTACACCCACAAAGTTAGGGCTTTATGCCGAAGCATCCAAATGAAGAACAGCCGGACACAAGAACGGACATAACTCGACAGGCGCAGCCATAACCGCGCCGGGTGGGACACTTGTAACTATTCGTTACCAACCCAAATTATCAATAGCGAAAATTACTCAAAACGCATTACTTTGATACGCCACCCGAAAGCCGCGACAGCCGGGCTGTAAAAAAGTCGTCGCCGGGAAACACTTCTAAGGCTGTTTCAATAACCCGGACTTCGTTAACCTTATCCTTACGTTTCCGATACAGCACACACAACCGACGGAAAGCGTTAGTAGCCGGATAGCGCAGCTTGATACATTGCTCGTAAGTGAATATAGCCGCTTCAACTTCCCCGGCTTTTTCCAACGCGATACCTTTGTTATTCAGTTCCACCGTGGCCGACAATAATTCTTCCTTCCGTTTGGCTTCGGCTATATATTCGTTTGCTTCGGCGTAGTCCGCTTCCGACACAACGATATAGGAAAAGCCGCGAAACTTCGCCCGGCTACACGCCGACCAATAATTATCATACTTCGCCCACCCGGCAAGACCACAACCCGGAGCAAAGAACGAAACAGGCACACGCAGCTCCCCGGCACCTGGCAGAACTTCGCAAGAATCGGGGTTAGATTTATTGGCGGTATATTCGTCGTGCCATTGCGTCAGACGTTCAGTAGACGGAACAGGAGTAACTACATCTTCGCCCTGCACCCGAAAAGATACCGAAGTGGAACGTTCCGTCGTAGGCTTCTTCTTCCGTAGCGGTTTAGTAACCCAGGCCACGACCGCAATAAAGAGCGATGCACCGATGCAGACAGCCGCCACCCACATAAGCGCAGCTTCCATTATTCAGCCGTTAAGACATTTACGAAACTTTCAACTTCTATCCAATTGTTATGGTCGTTTGGCGAAAGGTCAAAAGATGCGGTTAAGATACATAGCCCTACTTCCGTAGGTGTGTATTGTATAGTAAACGGAGCTGATGAAGCCGACCCAATATTAAGTACCCCTTTATATGGCACGTCAAGGGAGTAGGTAACTTTTTCGACCGAGCCGTTAATATAGTCTTTGTAGCTGTCTAACGGCGTTGAATACGGCGAGAAGTGAACAGAATAGGTTTTACCTACATAGACTTCGTTAAGTTGCTTTATGCTTCCTACTTCACTAAAAAACGCGGAAGCCCTTATCGTCGTGCCAATATACGACGGCGTATCTTCCGGCTCGTCGGCAACCGTAGAGCAAGCCGGGGCAACAAGCACACAGGACAGCAGAAAAGGAATAAGTAACTTCTTCATAAAATTGCTTACCTTTGCAGCCGCCGTCCGAAACGGCTGGTTATACACACGAAAAAGCGCGGACTAT
>CAJUKK010000030.1 GCA_910586985.1 uncultured Christensenellaceae bacterium
GGCCGACTACGACGAATATAACAAAGACCGGGCCAACCGCCTCAAGGCGATAGTTCGGGGTCAGTCTTATAAAAGCCTTCCTTCCCGGCGCACCGTCCGCGATGTTCCGGCGGCGTTCCGTAGCCATATAGAAACCATAGCCGACCGCGCTAAGAATTGGAAGGCTATGCCGTACTACATACGCGACAATTTCAAGAACGGCGTTATTTCCGGGGGGCTTCTTCCGTCGATATCGCAGAAAACGCAGATGCCGGGAACGACAGCAAAGCCGCCGCAGCCCTGTACGGAGTTCGACGGGGAGATAGCAAGTTATAAGACGTGGGCCTACACTTTCGGGCTTGATGTGTCGGCGTTGGATAGGCTACGCACTTCGGGCGACCGCGCCGGGCTTTATGCCGAGTTAAAGCGGTTACAGGGCGAAAGGTTTAAGCGACAGGCGGAATGGAATAAGGCCCGTAACGATGTAGAGGACTTCGCCGTAGATAAGGCGCGAGGCTTCCCGGATATTCAGAAGGAAGCCGAAGCGATACTTAATGCCAACGAGATACGCACGACCAACTATTACGGCGACTGCATAAGCCGCCTTAAAGCCTTCTTCGCGTCGCTTCCGGGCAAATTGGCAGCAGCGAAAGCAAAGGCGGCTACTTCCTATTCGCCCATGATGCCGGACGAATTGAGGAAAGGAGCGGCACACCTACGCGGCGACGACTACGAATATAGCCGGGAGTTTTTCGACCTTTTGAAAGAAAAGCCGAAGTTAGAGATACGCCACCAAAACAAAGGCAGCTACGAAAGTATGCGCGGCAAGTTGGTAGTATTCGACAACGATACGCGCTTTACCGCTTCGCCGTGGATGCGTAAAAGTATTGCTTACCATGAGTTCGGCCACGCCATAGCCGACCAACGGAATCTATTATACGCAAAAGAAGTTACCGACCTACGCACGAAGCAAATAGCACGACTTCGTACAAGAGAGAAGGCAACTATTTGGGCGCGTGAGTGGGGAACAAACCCGAAAACAGGGAAATGGGATAAGGTCAAGGTTAGAAAAAAAGTCAGCCAAATGAGAGCCAAGACCATAGCCGACCGATTGGACTACTTATATAGTCGGATAAAGGAAAAGCCGGAAGGCGACCCGATATTTAAGCGTTATGGAATGACTAAGGCCGACGTTGTAGAGCAGATTTGCGCGGCACAGGACACACTAAAAAGCCTTATAAATTCCGTTGGCTGGGGTCATTCTACGGCATATTTCAAAATAGCCGGACACCCGGAACACGAATATTTAGCACATTGTTTTGAAAACGCATTTATAGGAAACCGCGTATTTCAGTTGTATATGCCAACCGAATACGCGGAGATGGTAGCGTTAGCGAAGTCGTTTAAGTTCTAAACGATATATAGAACGCCGTCGCTTATTGAGCCTACGACCTTCGCGCCGTTAGGCTCTTTTTTGTTGCTGATACCGGGATAGAACGGAATAAGCCGGGCTTTGCCTTCCAAACAGCGGCGGAGTATTGCCCCGGCTTTTTTTGCGTCCGGCTCGGCGTATTGAAGCAATCTTACCAATTCCATATCCTCAGCGGACGGACGTAGGAAAAGATAGGCTTCTACAAGCATATCATCGGGAAGTACCGTAACAGGTTCAATGCCTTTTTCAGTGTCTATATTGGGGATTTTCATAATATTCGGGTATATATTGCGGATATATTTCGTATATTTCCGATGGAACGCGAAGAACGAAGCCGGGGAACACGTCGACAACGTGGGCCAGTTCGGTAGACGGACGCGGCGCACCTTCCACCGGGGGGAAGTATTGCCTTACCACTTTGTCGAGTTCCCGAAACGCGGCGCGTCGTTTGGATCCACCGCTAAACTTGACTTCGCGGAGAGCGGCAGCAACAAACGCCTTACGCACTTCTTCCGGCGGCATAGCCTTTGCTACGTCTACCATGAGTTCGGCACAAGTATTCAGCGCGTCGGCTGTTACTTCGTCTATAACGGAGCGAGGAAGCAATAAATTATCCATTTTGGCTATAATTTGTTTTGAGTTCAACGCCGGAAATACGGCAGTCTACAACGCCGCCCTCGGTGGTGTTCATAAATTCTACTTCCACCTTACAGGCAAATTCTACATTAATGGCATGAGTTCCGGCGAATTGTTTCACGCGGTTTGTTATTTCACGTTCTAAATTCACTTTGTCGATATAAAACGCTTCTTCGGGGGTCAAGTTCTTTTCTTCCATACTCTGCAGATTGACATTACATCCACAAAGTTAGGGCTTTATGTTGAAGCAGCCAAATGAAGCAGAGCCGGACACAGGAACGCGCATAACTCCATAAGCACAGCCGTAACCGCGCCGGACGGAACAGCCATAACCATTCATTGCCACGCCAAATTAGCAATAGCAAAAACTACTCAAAACGCATTACTATACTACGGCTGTGTCAAATCCCGAAAAGTAACGTAGAACGTTTTTAAGTCGTCGGAATACCCGGCCATAACCGCCGCTTTTTTACCGTACCAATTAAAGCCGTCTTCCTTTCTCGTTTCGCCGTAGTTCTCGAAAAGCCATTTTATAACTTCCAATTCTTCAAGATTGCCGCATTTTACGAATACGAGGATACTTTTTATAAGATAGTTGTCAACGTCCACAAACGCCGCAAAAGGCGTAACGCTTCCCATCTTATAACATTCGTTGTCTATGTCGGCTTGTGATATTTCACATTTGAAACCGCCCTTTTCCGGTTTTTCGCCCAAAAGGTGAAGTTTGCGTAGATTGTGAGTGATTGAATCCCCTAACAGGATTTCGCCGAAGCGTGGGTTAGCGTCGAGGTATTCAACCGTTCCCTTTTCTTGAGAATGGGCGAGCAAGGGCAACAGCATAAGCAGCCCTAAAAGTAACTTTTTCATAGTACCGTCATTTTTCTAACGCAGCTTTAAATACTGCATAGGTTTTGGCTATCTTCTCTCCGTTCTTCTTGCCTAATTCAAAGTCTATATAGCCGTCTGTTGTATTGATACGCATATCGGTTATTACTTTCCCTTCAAGGGCGGACACGTCCCCGGTAAGATATATATTCAGGCCATACAGGGCAGACCCGAAAGCCCCTACTGTACCTTCTCCTTTTCCGGCGACAGTAAAGCCGCAGTTCTTAAACGTGTATGTGTTTCCGTCCGCGTCAAGGAGAATAATATCCGCGTCGTCAGATAGAGCCAATACGTTGTTAGTACACCATTTCAAGCGGAGATAGTCCGTACCGTCCTGATGTCGGAAAGCGACCCATATATTTTTCATAAGTCGGCCGCCTGTAGAACCCATAAGATTTTTGTCTGAAACAATCTTTTCAAAAGACGTTTCAACAACTCGCGAGTTAGTGAACTTGTCGAGTTCGTCTACTTTGATTTTTTGAGCGTACCCCAATATCGGGAGCAGCGAAGCGAAGAAGATAAGTAAAAATTTCTTCATTTTGATTTCGTATCTTTGCAGCCGCCGTCCGAAACGGCTGGTTATACACACGAAAAAGCGCGGACTAT
>CAJUKK010000031.1 GCA_910586985.1 uncultured Christensenellaceae bacterium
ATTAGGGCTATGCCCGAAAATGAAATACCACCCGCTATGCGGGTGGATTATTATTCATTTGTAAAAAATACAATTCCGAAAAGATAATGAAATGTTTTATCTGTCATTCATATTGACGAAACAAAAAATAAGTGGTATAATTAAACGGTAATATTTAGGAGGTTCTGGCTTTGGACGCGGTATTAAAGAACATTGGAATCATTGAAGATGCGACAATTAAATTAGACGGATTGACGGTGATCACAGGTTACAATAATACCGGTAAATCGTCCATCGGAAAGGCTTTATATTCGTTGATTTCTGCCGTAGAGGATCTGCAACAGGTTAATCTTTTGGAGAAAACCAACTATGCATTGCGGGAACTGAGAATGTTGATCGATTCACTGGAGTTGTTTCGCTATAATTATGGTAGTATTAAGTACGATAACAGCCGTATCGGGAGAGTATTTGAATTATTGTATCGTTCTCCCAGAATGGTCGGATCCGTACATTTTGAAGATTTGGACGAGTTGATTGCTTTTGTTAAAGAAGTTGATCAAGCGGTTAGTGAGCTTTCCTTAGAGATGTTCGACGAGTTATTCCCTACGGAGAGCGCTGTATTAAAACGCAGTCGTAAAGCGAGATTTTCTGACAATTTAGAGAAAAAGGAAAGTATTCGTCAGGGAATCCAAATAGTACTGCAAAATATCGATGCCGATCGCGATTTACAGCTCTATGCAAATAAGCGTATTGAAAAAACGTTGCAAACAGTATTTCACGGACAGATTGCTCCGCAAAAATTCAAAGGCAAAAAGTTAAAATCTTCGATTAAATTGACGGAACATCAAAAGGTCTTTTTTGACGTTCCTCTTGAGAATAACAGTATTGCAACAGGTAAAGAAACATATCATAGTTCTTGGTTACAGGAAGTCGTTTTAGTAGACGACGCCTATGTTTTGGACAATCTTACGCCGAGAAGAAATCCTCGTTTAAACAGTCGTATAATTTATGGAGGCTATCACAGCGAAGACTTTTTGGATATGATTGATATCGACACTCCGGAACAGTCTTTAATGTATAAATTAACGCGCGGTTCTTCTTCAGTATTTGATTCTATTGTTCAGGAAAAGAATGCAGATGCGATTTTTGAACTCATTTCGCAGGCATTTTCTCAAACGTTGATTTATCATGAGGGAAGCTATATTACAGGTGAGGAAAAACTTGACGTAAAAAATCTTGCAACGGGTACTAAAGTTTTTGCGATATTAAAGACACTCATTCAAAAAGGACATATATCCAAAGATACGTTTTTAATCTTGGATGAACCTGAAGCGCATCTGCATCCCGATTGGCAAAATTTGTTTGCGGAGATTATCGTGTTGCTCGTCAAGGAAATCGGCGTGACAGTACTTCTTACGACGCACAGTGCAAATTTTATGCTTGCATTGGAGACGATGATGCGGAAATATCAAATCGAGACAAAGAGTAATTTCTATATCAACCGAAAGAAAGAGAACGGGTACATGACGTCGGTTGAATGCGTAAACGATTGCATTGACGAAATTTATACCGAATTAGTGCGTCCTTATGCGGAGATGTTTGAACTTCGCCGCAAGATTACCGAACCCAAGGAGTAAATCGATGCATTGCACGAAAGATTTTTCGCAATATATCAAAGACAATTTTTCGACGGAAGAGTATATTAAAACGTTTCGCGAACTTTCGAGCAATCGACAGTTACCGCCTGTTTACTTGGTAGAAAGTAAGAGGAAAGGGTATGATTTCGATCAAATCGTCGCCGTCGTTCTCGGCGAAAAGGGCGTGCGTTGGCGGTCGGTCGATGCCGTTGCTTTTTATGGAGACGGAGCGCATTTTGTTGAGTTTAAGAGCGGCTTTTTAACAAAAAGATCAAGGGATGATATAAAACAATTCTATGTGTATCAATGTCCCGAAAACGGCAAAGAAAAATGTTGCGTAGAAGTAAATCGCGTGATAGATGAATACTGTAATAAATTTGAATCTTGTCGAAAAGCCGAAATCGAACAGTTGATTGTTGAAATTCAGCTAAAGATGCTTGAAACGTTAAAATTTTTGGAATGCAATATTGATCCGTACAGTCCTGATTGCGATAAGGATATAAAACTTAAGTTTATATTGGTAGCTGATTGTAAATATACGAGCGGAGACGCAAGCGAAGCTTTTCTTACAATGCAAAGCACATGTGCTAATCCTCATTCAAACGAGAAAAGCGGTTTGATTGTGGATCGTTTAAAAAAATACATAAACACAACCTTACATTCAAATGTCGGTTATCATTTTGACGAGATAGAGGTTTTGGATGCAAAGGAGTTTAATAAAATATACGCTTGATTGAAAAAGAAAGCGCGCCGGGCGGATTTGCTCGGCGCGCTTTTTGTATAAAGAATACCACGCGATAGTCGCGTGGTTAAAAATAGGCTTAGCC
>CAJUKK010000032.1 GCA_910586985.1 uncultured Christensenellaceae bacterium
ATTACCTATCCACTGATCGAGGTTTCCGGGGTTGGTGGAAATGGGAATGCGGAAAACGGGAGCGACGGGATCAGCGCAGAGCAGACCGAGAAAGCGTATGAAATCGAACGGAATGCAGAACGGAAATTTACTTGCGATAATAGACGGTACCTCGATATCCGTTTTTAAATTTTCCTTGTAATCCGAGAGGGGAAGATCGGAAACGCCCGGAACATCGCCGACGATTATCTGATTATCCAGAGGTCGGGAGAGATCGGGGTTTACGGGAAAGCTAAGCGAGGGATTGTATTCAGTGGGGAGTATTCCGGAGAGATCGTCCAACGCCGAGCCTTCAATAGCGGCATAACCGACAAGAGATTTGAGAAATCCCGCATAATCCGCAGAGGTGGAAACCAAGCCGAATTTACAGCCTGCAAGATCAACGTCGGAAATTGGCGTATAAGTAAGAACGCCGTTTGAAAACACAAAGCAATTTGAGGTGCTGTGAGTTTTAATGTTACCATCATCACGAATTTGTACAGAAGCTGATGAAAGAGAATCAAACGTGAAACAATTGTTTATATTTTCAATAAAAGAGGTGAAACTGTTTGAACCGCTAACGGAAGTAAAGCCAATATGTGTATTAATAAAATTTGAATTTAAATATTCAAATGAAAAAGTAGTGGTCGTAAAGCGTTCGGAATTAAAATACAGACTAATATAATAATCCGAGAACACAATCTGATTGTCGTTGTAATAACAGGCGGCATACGCTTCGCCGGGTTCAACGTTTAAAAGGTAAGAAGCGGTAGGAAGTGCGCCGATGGGGAATTCATAGGGCATACCGTCGAAGTCAAGAAAAAACGAGGAGTAACTGCTTTCAAAATTAAGACCGGGCTTTGGCGCGATCTCCCAGAGCTTATCATATATCTCTTTGAACTGATCGTAGGTCAACTTGACTTTTCCGTCTACCTCTTGAAGCTCACCTTTGTCGAATAAGTCTTGAACCCATGAAACTACTTGATCAAAGCCCTGCTTTACAAGTCCGTCTTCATGATAAACAACTTCACCTGTAAAAGGATTTATTATATCATCGCCATAAAAAGTAAGTTTTGCACCTTCGGGAATACCGCCGAGAAATGAGCCGATAGCATTTGCGGTATTATCAAAATTGCCGTTCATCATTCCTAAAAGCTGAAGTGCAACAGAAAATACTGTAACACCGGCAATAATACTACCCGAAACAGCTGCCGAAGCCGGGCGGTTTCCGAGACCGAACGAGAAACAGAAAACCGACACCGAAAGGAGAATTGCAATAATGCGCTTTTTCATACCGCTTCACCGTCCTTTGCGTTTAGTTTTTTATTGTATTCGGCAGCCATTGCCGCGAAGTCGTCATGCTGATCGGCGGCGGGCTTTTCAAATCGCTTGAATGTATCGTAAATCGCGCATACCTTCTTGCGCAGATTAAAGAACTCGCTGCCGACTTTCTCCTGTATCGGGTACCAGTACTGAACCGCGACGAACATCTTATGAAAGATAACGATCATAAGCAAGCCTTTAGCGCCGAAGTTTGTAAGCTTGCGGTGTTTGTACTCGGTTTCTACCAGCGATCTGATCTGGCGGTCGAGCATTCGGTCGTGCTGGGTGATCAGAATGATGTCGTAGAAATAGTGGCGGTGCTTGCTGAAGAACGATATCCACTTCA
>CAJUKK010000033.1 GCA_910586985.1 uncultured Christensenellaceae bacterium
CGTCAAATGCAAAAGTAAATGCAACACAAAGCAGAAAAGTGTTGCAATAACCTCTGCACAAAGCATAAAATTGCACACACAAAGTGTTGCAATAAAGAATGCACAAGAGGTAGAATAAAGATGGACTCGGCACAACGACGAAAAGGAGGAAAAAAATGAGCCGAAAACATCTTGATTTAACCGACAGGTGCATAATTGAAAAGGGGCTTGCGCTTGAGCACAGCTTTCGCGAAATAGCCTCGAGCCTCAAATGCAGCCCGTCAACCGTTATGCGCGAGGTACGAAACAATCGCGTTTTTATAACCTCGTCAAAAACCAAATGCGCAAATTTCGGAGAGTGTCTGAAACGAAAAATTTGCGGAAATCCTACCTGCTTTAATCCGTGTAAAACGTGTCGCGAATACGATTGTCATGCGATATGTAAGGATTTCAAGCCGTTTCATTGCAGCAGACTTGACAATGCTCCGTATGTCTGCAATGACTGCGAAAATCGAAATTTCTGTCCGAAGGAGCACGCGGTATATTCCGCGCACAAGGCGGACGCAAAAAGCCGCGAACGATTATCCGACGCCAGAAGAGCGCTCCATACGCCAAATGAAAAAATAGCGGAGTTAAACGATCTGATCACCCCGCTTATTCTCAACGGGCAGTCGCTTAACCATATCTATGCCAACCATTCCGGTGAAATTTGCGTTGCGCGAAGAACGCTCTACGATTACATAGACAAGTGCGTTTTCGACGTGAGAAACATCGATCTGCCGCGTAAGGTTCGCTATAAAAAGCGAAGGAAAAAACGCGCTGAGCCCGCGCCGTGCAGGTATCGTCAGGGTCGAACTTATGAGGATTTCAAAGAATTTATTAAGCAAAATCCGGACCTTAATATTGTGGAAATGGACACTGTTAAAGGACGGCGCGAAAAGGGAAAATGCCTTCTCACAATAAATTTCGTCAAGTACGACATTTTGCTCGCGTTTATTATTGACAGCGCGTCTCAGAAGTGTGTGCAGCAGGTTTTTGACGAGCTTTACGACAAACTCGGTTCGGAAATTTTCGAGCGTTTATTTCCCGTTATTCTTACGGACAACGGCGGAGAATTTAAAGCCCCGGAAACACTTGAATTTACAAGCTATGGTTCTCAGCGCACGAGAGTATTTTTCTGCGACCCAATGGCTTCGTGGCAGAAGCCTCACATTGAGCGCAGCCACGAATATATCCGCCAGATCATTCCAAAGGGTATTTCAATGGACGACCTCATGCAAGAGGATATTACGCTGATGCTGAACCATATAAACAGCCTTTCCCGTGACAGCCTAAACGGGGCGTGCCCATTCGACGCGGCTAAACAGATTCTTGGGCGAAAACTGCCTAAACTGCTTGGCTTGAAGAAAATCCCCCCGGACGATGTTATTCTGCGCCCGTCTCTGCTGAAAAAAAGCATAATTCGGTAATGGAAATCCACTTTTCCTCATTATGAAATTGGGCGTTGCATTTACTTTTGCACAGAAATTCGATGCCCAAAGCACTGCTGCGTTCAAATTC
>CAJUKK010000034.1 GCA_910586985.1 uncultured Christensenellaceae bacterium
GGCATTATCAAAAATTTTGTGTAAAAGCAAAACCAAACAGGCAAAAGGACGGCTTGCAAGGGCAAGCATAATTTGGGATTTCCTCTTGTTGCAATACTCCCGCAGGGTGAAGCGGTATGCGCGCCGCAGGCGTGAATGCCGTTTCACCTTGCGGGAAAAATATTAAGAGAGGAAATCAGGTTACGCGGATTTTCTGTCCGCGAACATTATCGAAAGCTGGTCGGAAACCACGTCCCAATTCCGACACGTTACGCTCCAATGCGACACAATGTTTTTCGACGCGAGATACAAAATTTTGCGCAGACTGTCATCATTAGTAAATGACGGTTTATTCTTCGTAATTTTGCGGAACTGACGGTTCAATCCCTCGATAATATTCGTTGTATATATTATCTTCCGAACCTCGGCGGGATATGCAAAAAACGTTGATAAAATGTCCCAGTTTTCCTCCCAGCTTTTTACGCAGCTTGGATAGCTTTTCTGCCATTTTTCTTTGAATTCAAGCAGCGCGTTTAATGCTTCGTCCTCATTAATTGCCTGATAAACTTTTTTCAGGTCGGACATCAAAAATTTGATATCCTTGCAGCTTACATATCGGGTTGAAGAACGTATCTGATGAATAATACAACGCTGAATTTGTGACTTCGGAAACGCCGCGTTAATTGCCTCGCGGAAACCCGTCAGACCGTCCACACAAAACACGTAAACATCCTTTACACCGCGGTTTTTAAGGTCGTTCATTACCGATAACCAGAATTTCGCGCTCTCATTTTCTCCGATCCAAACGCCTAAAATATCCTTGCGTCCGTCTGCCTGAATCCCTAAAACAACATATGCCGCCTTGGTAATATACTGATGATTTTCCTTTACCTTGTAATGGATCGCGTCCATAAAAACGAACGGGTAAACAGCGTCTAAAGGACGGTTCTGCCATGCTGTTACATCGGGAGTTATTTTGTCAACGAGCTTGCTCACAAGTCCGTCCGAAATATCAACGTCGTAGAGATTTTTTATCTGCCCGGAGATGTCGCTTTGACTCATTCCGCAGGCGTACAAGGCAAGAATTTTTTCTTCCATTCCGTCCGCGTTTCGGTTGTATTTTTCAATAATTTGCGGCGAATATTCGCCGTTGCGGTCGCGGGGAATTTTGACATCAACCTCCCCAAGCTGCGTTTTTACCGTCTTTTTCGAGTACCCGTTCCGATAATTTTTCGACATATTTTCTTCGCCTGTATTCGACACGCGCTCGCTTTTTTCGTAACCCAGTTTTTCTTCCAGTTCCACCTCCATTACCGTTTGGAGCACGTCGCTGAACAGCTCCTTCATGCTGTTCATAATGTCTGCTGTGCTCGTAAAATTTTGACTGTTCACAAATTCCTTTAGCAATTCCTTTGATGTTTTTTCCATATTAAAAACACTTCCTTTCAGGTTTTTCCTCTGCTTTAAGTCTTGCCTGATTGGAAGTGCTTTATTCTTTTTACACAAAATTTGGTGGGGTCTC